>NZ_JADOVB010000004.1:0-342194 GCF_015752305.1 Salinibacterium sp. CAN_S4
CGCTGTTGAGTTCTCAAGGATCGGACGCTCCTGACCTCCACCGCAACACGGCTTCACCCAGAGCAACACCTTCATCAGCCACCCCCGCAGAGCGAAAGGCAACCTGTCTAACTTACCAGCTACAGCGCTACTGTCAAGTCAGCTGATGTGCACCTGAACAGTGCGAGAACAACTGGCTAACACGCGTATGAAGCGGGTTCCCATCCTAAGATCTGAAGTCGAAACCTGCAAGAGCAGGATCGCTATCTGACTCGACCGAAACCCTAGGGTTTCGGAGGATGGTGGCCCCCACTTGAGGCCGGAAATCCAGCAGCTAAGCTGACTTGATTTTCCGCACCTTTGGGGTGACAAGAGATGACTTTACGTGCTTCTCCGGCTGCCCGGCAAACCAACCCACATCCCGGGCGTGTCGCCTGCAGGCGACCGCTCATAGTCGCGAAACTCCGGCGTCCGCCGAGTCTTGCTCGGCTGGCGGATGTTGGCGCACAACACGGGATGCAGCCATGGCAGGCCTGTGGCTGCTTCGTCCCCGGGAGGGACCCAAAGCGTCACTAGCCTCGCAAGCCGAGCCATGGCCCCTCAGCGGGCCCACCCTTCTGCTGACCTGTTTCCTGTTGCACACACCACACCACGTCGGGCGATCGGCGAGCGGCCGCAACTCTGCCTTCACCACTTGCCTCTCCGTGCAGCAACCGCAAGGACTGGAAAATTGTCGGCTGAAGGGTATGAACTGGAATTCACACAAAGGAGACCGAAATGTCTGACACAGATAAAGAGTTCGACGACACAGGCATCATCGAGGCGCAGGGTCCGGATGTCGAAGTCAGCAGCGATGCCCCCGCGCCGAGCACTGGTCTGGATCCAGCCCAGGCGTACCTCGAAGATCAGGTGCGCTCGGTGCGCTCAGCTGAAGAGGGGCAGCGCGAGGAGCCCGGCACGGAGTAGAGCAGAGTCGGGGATCGCCGGATACACCGGCACGAAGACCCACCCCCGAACACGGGCTGTTGCCCCTCGCCTCGCTCCCACAGACTCGAGTCGTGAGTGATCTTCGACAACGAGTGCCAGGCCATTCCCTCATCGACATGCTCCTCCATCAGTGGGACATCGGTACGATCCGGTTGGATGCCGCGACCAACGGGGTCGTCGTCGACGACAAGGCCGTCAGTTGGTACCGCGGGGTCATCGGAGAGCGCCGCGTGGGAACAATCCTCGATTCTCTCGGCACATCGCACACGGTGCTCCACTCGGTTCCCGTCGGCAAGGGCTCAAGCGACATCGACCAGGTCGTCATCGGCCGCGCGGGCGTCTTCACCATCAACACCAAGTACAGCCCGGGCAAGAAGGTCTGGGTAAACGGATATGGGCTGTTCGTCGACGGACACAAACAGTTCTACGTGCGAAACTCTGCCGCGGAGGCTCGTCGCGCTGCCGACCTGCTGTCTGAGGCATCCGGACTCACAGTCCCCGTGACCGCACTGATCGTATTCGTCGATCCTGGACCGATCACCCACAAAGGCCCCGCAGGCGGTGGCGAGCATGATCCCGCCATCCGGGTACTGGCCGACGCTGAACTGTTTCGTGTGTTCATGGACCGTCCGCAGTTCAGCGACGAGCAGGTTGCCCGCATCGTCGCCGCCGCAGTGCGTCCGGCAACGTGGCACCGATCGCCGGCGGAGTCCACGGCCGGTCACCACATCACCCGTGAATTCGAAGCCCTCGAAGAGGAAGTCGGCCCGCATCTCGCGCGCGCCTTCGTTGCACCCTCGAAGGTTTCTGTGCCGCGGATGCCCGCCCCCTCCGCTCGGGACCGCGTCGGTTATGGCCGTGCCCGCCCCAACGCCACCCGAAACCGCGCGCGATCTGCTGCGTCGCGCCGACCTGCCTCGCGTAAGCGCCAGTCGTACCTGGACAGGCTGTTCAGCGGGGTCGCGGTTCCTGCGGCGGGCCTCTTCGGGCTGTGGATCTACCTGAACGTGATCACGGGCAAGTAAAGCGGCACCACGGGCTCAGTCCCCGCCGCCCCCACCGCCTCCGCCGTCGCCTCCGCCGCTGTCGCCACCCCAACCACCGTGGTCGCCCTGGTGGTGAGACGGACCGTGGTGATGCGACGAACCACCGATGTCACCGGTGATAAACGGGGCACCGCCGTCGCCGCTGTCTCTCTTTCTGGCGCGAGACAGGGACGCAGCTTTAGTTCCGCGACGAGCAAACATCACGATGATGACAAGCAGGACGACAGCGACAACAATCGCAATGACGATGCCGGCACCACCAGCGGCAGAATCGATCCCCAAGGTCACCATGAGCGAATAGTAGCCCTCGCGAAACGCGAACTAGCGCAGCGCGGCCAGATCCTGCAGCTCGCCCCGGGCGATGATCTCGTGGCTTGTGGGATCCCAGCCAGCAGCCCGATCGATCAGCGCAAGCTGGCCGACCTTCAGCACGTCACCCTCGCGCAGTCGCGCGGTCTTCTGCACCGCCACGTGCGGGGCGAAGTGCTGCATGATCTGAACGGATGCCTCGAACCTGGCCCCGAGCAGCAGCAGGCCGTGGCACAACTCGCGGTGCAGCTCGGTCAGGGCCACGTTCGGCTCGATCCTGGTGACGAGGCTGTCCCCCGCGAGCCAGGCATCCTGACCGCAGAGAAGAGTCAGCGGCGGATGGGAGGCCGTGACATCCACGAGGAATTCGCTCACGTCGTACGTGCAGCCTTCGAGCACGAAATTGCCGACCACAGTCAGATGCAGCGGCCACCGGTTATGCGAGAAATCGCTCGCCGGTTCGAGCAGCGCACTGACCGTGAAACGGCCTGAGGTCACTTCTTGGCGCCCTGCGCTGCGACAGCCGCCGCGCCTGCCGCCGCAGCCTCGGGGTCGAGGTATTTCGCGGGGCCGGTCGGCATGAAGTCGTCGTCGAGTTCGTACACAAGCGGGATGCCCGTGGGGATGTTGAGCTCGGCGATCGCGTCATCCGAGATGCCGTCGAGGTGCTTCACCAGCGCGCGCAGTGAGTTGCCGTGGGCGGTGACCAGTACGGTCTTGCCTGCCGCGAGGTCCGGCACGATGTCGGACTGCCAGTAGGGCAGCATCCGGTCGATGACGAGCTTGAGGCTCTCGGTGCGAGGGATCTCGCCATCGATGCCGACGTAACGCTCGTCGTGCACCTGGCTGTACTCGGCATCGTCGTCGAGCACGGGCGGCGGCACGTCGAAGCTGCGGCGCCACTCCATGAACTTCTCGGGGCCGAACTTCTCGAGCGTCTCGGCCTTGTCCAGCCCCTGCAGCGCGCCGTAGTGGCGCTCGTTCAGGCGCCACGTGCGCTTCACCGGCAGCCAGGCGCGATCGGCGGCATCCAGTGCGAGGTTGGCGGTCTGAATCGCGCGGGTCAGCAGGCTCGTGTAGAGCACGTCGGGCTTGAGACCGGATTCGGCCAGCAGCTCTCCCGCCCTGGTCGCCTCGGCAACGCCCTGATCGCTGAGTCGCACATCGACCCAGCCGGTGAACAGGTTCTTCTGGTTCCAGTCTGAGTTGCCATGGCGGAGAAGGATGAGGGTGTGCGTCATGGGTACCAGCGTAGCGACGGCGGCTGGCGTGACCCGGCAGACACCGCGGGTTGCGTGAGGCCGATGTTCATAACTCCTGCAGCAGGCCGGACTGGGACGCCCCGATCTGCGGAATTCCGCGGACGAGCTACCGGCGCGCACGCGACCTGCAGGAGTTATGAACATCGGCACGGTATGCCCCCAGCCCGCACACACGGCGCGACTCGAGAACAGCCCGACTCGGGCACTCCGGGGCGGGGGTGCGGGAGAATGAACCCATGCCCATCGGTCAGGTCACGCGCGGAACGACCGGCACCAACAGGCTGCGCCGCGTCGACCGGTGGATCGCGCAACTCGCGCCACTGCGGCTCGCGAGCGTGCCGCTGGTCGTCGACCTCGGCTACGGGGCATCCGCCACCACGTCCCTCGAGCTGCACCAGCGGCTGGCACGCGTACGACCCGACGTGCAGGTCGTCGGCATCGAGATCTCGCAGGCTCGCGTGGCCGAAGCCAGCAGGAGCGCGCGGCCCGGGGTGAGCTTCAGGCTGGGCGGCTTCGAAGTTCCGGGCGACAGGCCCACGATCATCCGGGCGCTGAACGTGCTGCGGCAATACGACGAATCGGAGGTGCTCGCGAACTGGCACCGCATGGTCGACCGCCTGCAGCCCGGCGGGGTGCTCGTCGAGGGCACCTGCAACGAGGTCGGCAGGGTCGCCAGCTGGGTGGATGTCACCACCGCCGGCCCCCGCAGCCTCACCGTGAGCCTGCGCCTCGCCGAACTCGACCGGCCGTCGATCGTCGCTGAACGTCTGCCGAAGGTGCTCATCCACCGGAACATTCCCGGCGAATCCGTGCACGACTACCTCGCCGACCTGGACCGCTGGTGGCAGGTGCACGCACCGCTCGGCGTGTACGGGCCGTCGCAGCGCTGGGCCGCGGTGGCGGCATCCATGAAGCAGAGCTGGCCGATCCTGGGCACGAAAGCACGGTGGCGACTCGGCGAGCTGACCGTGGACTGGGATGCGGTGGCGCCGCTCGGCTTCGAGTGGTGAGCCCATCTACACCTCGACCCCCATCCACCCTCGAGTGTTCCGGTTCTGCGGCCTCGGAACGGGATCACCTCACAAAAGCGGAACACTCGGAGGGAATGTAGTCCCGCTACACCTCGGGCAGCAGGTCCCGTGCCTCCTCGATCGGCATTCCGGTGCCCACGAGCAGGTCGACGACCAGCGGGCGCAGCATCAGCACGATGGCCTGGTCTGTGAGGTGGGCGTCGGGGACGATCACGGCCGGATCGAGCTGGCGGGCGGCATCCGTCAGCAATGATCGAGCGGCACCCGCGAGTTGAGGGTCGTCGGCCTCCTCGCCGATGAGCCGGAGTCCGGTGGCTAGCCGCGCCACGATCTCGGCGAGCGCCGGCCGCTTCACTCCGTCGCGCACGAGGAACTCGGCTCGACGGGCGACGGTGCGCAGGTGGCGCGCGGCAAGATCAGCCGCGGCCAGAAAGCGTACGTCGCGGTGCAGCTCGGGCAGCCGCGCGCGCAGGAACGGTGAGATTTTCGCCACCGCGATCGCGCTCTCGAGGTCGGTCGTCCACGCGTCGATCAGCGGCTGGGTGCGCCGCAGCCGGTTGAGCCCGAGTTCGCCGGCGGCCTCATCCGCGTCCCGGAGACAGTCCACCACGTTGCCGACGCCCTCATCGACCGTCGCGAACAGGCGACGGCGGCCGCGCGACGCATCGCGGTTGGGGTTGCGAGGGATGAGCGCGGTCGCGAGCAGCGCGACAACGCCAGCGACTATCGCGTCGAGACTGCGGGTAAACGCCAGGCCGCTCGGGTCGGGCACGATCACGACGATCCCGGACTGCACGGCGGCAGCGACCGCGAACGCCGGATTCGGGGAAAATGCCCGAGAGACCAGCAGCACCACGAACAGCACGAGAGCGATCTGCCAGACACCCTTGCCCACGACGAGCACCATGAGCTCGCTCAGCGTGATGCCGATCGCGACCCCGAGGGCGTTGTCGAACACACGACGGGGCCGGGCATCCCTGGTGAGGCCGAGCGAGGTGATCGTCACGGCTACAGCGATGAACGGTGTCGGATGCCCCAGCAGGAAGTGCGAGATCGAGTACGAGGCCACGGCCGCCGCGACGATCTGGATGACCGCGGGCAGCGATTCCGTGGCGCGCCGCACGGCGGACCGCACAGTGACCCGTACGTGCACCCGCCGGGCGAGGCGACGAAGCGGAGCGGAATCGGTCATGTCGTGCGAATCAACGCCGCACGGCACCGAGTCGCGGAAGGCGGGGAACGTTCGCGGAGGCACCGGCATCCGTCGGCACGATCACTTCCTGGGCGGCGGCGATCCGTATCTCGTCCACCCTGACCACGAGCTCCGCAGCGGGGTCGACGTTGCGCTTCACGATGGCGAGGGCAATGGGCCCGAGCTCGAAGTGCAGCGCTGCCGAGGTGACGCGACCGACTTCGGCATCGCCGACGAGCACCGGCGAACCGGCAGCAGCGTGCACGCCATCCGAGCCGTCGAGGTGCAGCATCACGAGCCGGCGCGGCGGATGCCCGAGGTTGTGCACCTTTGCGACGGTCTCCTGGCCGCGGTAGCAGCCCTTCGACAGGTGAACGGCCGAACGCAGCCAGTCGAGCTCGTGCGGGATCGACTTCTCGTCGCCCTCCGTCACGAGCCGCGGACGCCAGGCGGCGATGCGCAGGGCCTCGAGCGCGAGGGATCCTGCCGCCGGGAACGCGCTGAGGTCGGCGTCGCGGGTGACGAGCACCTCGCTGTACGTCCAGGGCGCATCCGGCCTCGACGCTGCATAGGTGTGGCCGGGGCCATCCAGCCACGGATCGTGCCAGGTGACGACAGCGGGCAGGTCGGGCGAACCGAGGGTGCCGATCGTCGCGAAGTCTGCCGTGCGGTCGGCGACCTCGACGCGCAGCATGAAGCGCATGCGGTCGAGCCAGGCGGCGAGGGTCGGGCCTTCGGTGGCGTCGACGAGCAGCCAGGCTGTCTCGCCGTCATCCACCAGCCGGATGGCCTGCTCGAGTCGACCGGACGGGTCGAGCAGCAGCGTCTCGGCCGACTCCCCCGGGGCGAGCTTCGCAACGGACTGCGACGTGAGCGAGTCGAGCCACGTCAGCCGATCCGGTCCCGTGATCGTGATGGCGGCACGGTCGGAGAGGTCGACGATCGCCTCGCCGTTCGCGAGCGCCTTCTGCTCGCCGAGCGGGTTGCCGTAATGCTGCGGTGGGTCGCCGACGGCTCCCGGCCTTGCGCTGAAACTACTCGACACGAGCGAGCCTTCCCGAAGCATGGGTGCGAAGGTCCTGACCGAGGGCGGCGATATCCCACGCCCAGAGCAGGTGGTTGTCGACGAGTCCGTAGAGCCTGGTCGCCGCCGCGTATTCCTTGGCGCTGGCGGTGCGCATGACGGCATCGGTGGAGAGGTCGATGCGCGGACCGTTGGCGCGACCGAGGTAGAACTCGTTGACGCCTCCCGGATGCACGATCGAGACCTCGATCTCGAAGCTGCCGTCTGAGCGGCGCAGGGTCTCGACCGCGCGCGCCGTCGTGAACGGTCGAGGTCCGATCCCGGGCAGCAGCCCCGGACCCGGGTCGCCCTCGAGCGCCGGCCTGGTCAGCTTCCAGTAGCCCGTCTCGGTGACGTGGGGGGTGCGATCCTCATCGAGCAGCCACGTGTACGAGTTGTAGTTGAGGTGCGGCAGGCCGTCGTGCGTGAAGCTCAGCCGCTGGCCGAACTCGAGGGAGCGTGTCTCGTCGCCCACCTTGTAGTCGACAATGCCAGTACCTTCCCACAGCCCGATGAGCCACGAGATGGGTGCGAGTTCCGCCGGGTTGGTGGCATCCAGTTCAATCACTGTGCCTCACCTTTCCGCTCTGGCTGAACCAGCTCAGCGCTGGCCGCGGAAGAGGTTGTACAGCACGACGACGGAGACGAATCCGATCGACAGCGTCGCCAGCACGAGGAGGCCGACGAAGAAGAGTTCGAGTGCGAGCAGCATCCTCTTATCCTATCCAAAGAGCAGGGTCGCACCGGTCGCCACAGCGAGGATGACGACGCTCACGCCGATGCTCGCCATCGCGCGCACGACGAACCCCTCGGGACGCCTCGTCGCCAGCTGCAGGGCGAAGGTGGCGATCACCGCAGCGGCCGCGACGACTCCGAGCCAGGTGAAGTATTCGTCACGGGGCGAGACCACGCCGATTACGACGGCTCCCACGAGCGCGATGAGCCACACCGGGATCACGCTTGCTGCCTGCCACCTCATATCTGCCATGGTATTCGATGGCCCGATAGACTATCCCCACCACTTTGGAGGCACGTTGGCGCAGCTGTTGATTTTGACCTCTGCGGTCGACGCTGAAGTCCTTCCCGCATTGGGGCTGTTGAGCCATAGCACGAGGCAGATTCCGGCGTCCCCGGCGTCGCTGATCTCCGCGCCCAGTTGCGACCTTATTTTCGTGGATGCCCGACAGGATCTGGCCAGCGCGAAGTCGCTGTGCAAGATCCTCACCACCACGGGTGTGACCGTGCCACTGATCCTCATCCTCACCGAGGGTGGGCTGACGGCGGTCTCGGCAGACTGGGGTGTGGACGACGTGATCCTCGTCTCCGCAGGCCCGGCCGAGGCCGACGCTCGCATCAGGCTCGCGCTCGGTCGCCAGGCACAGAACGCCGGCTCGTCGAAGATCCAGGCCTCGGGAGTCGTCATCGACGAGGCCTCATACTCGGCGAAAGTGCACGGTCGCCCGCTCGACCTCACGTTCAAAGAATTCGAGCTGCTGCGCTTTCTCGCCACCCACCCGTCGCGGGTGTTCACGCGCGAACAGTTGCTCAGCGAGGTCTGGGGCTACGACTACTTCGGTGGAACCCGCACGGTCGACGTGCACGTGCGACGGCTCCGCGCCAAGCTCGGCGACCTGGAGTCGCTCATCGGCACCGTGCGGAACGTCGGATATCGCTTCAATGTCTATGACGACGATAATGAGCGACCCGCTCTCGCCAACGCGCAGTAGCCTGCAGTCGCTCGTCGGGCGCGCGCGTGCTGCCGACGGATCGCCTCCGTTCTCGGACGGCGCTCTCGTCGAACTCGCGCAGGGCACAGCGAACCTGCAATGGCTCGATGGCGCCGCCGCGATCGTCACGGCCGAGTCAGTCGAGTTCGTCGTGGATCCGGATGCCCGCCGCCGAGGCCTCGGAACGCGCATGCTCGAGCACCTCACGACCGCGGCCCCGGGGCAACTGCTGTTCTGGTCGCACGGCGACCACCCCGGCGCGCGGGCCCTCGCCGCGAGTCACGCGCTCGAGCCGGTGCGGGAGTTGCTGCACCTCGAGGCCGTCGTCCCGGCCGAGTGTTCCGGATCTGTCGCCGAAACAGCGACTCGGGTCGCCGAAACGGAACACTCGCGGGCTGACGGCGCCGCCATCGCGCCGATCCGGCTGCCGGAGGAGGCTCAGGCGTGGCTGGGGCTGAACGCGCGAGCCTTTGCCGGGCATCCTGAGCAGGGCAGGGTGACGCGCGCCGACCTCGACACCACCATGGCGGAGTCGTGGTTCGACGCCGACGACTTCCTCGTGTTGCGCGACGGCCCTTCGATGATCGGATTCTGCTGGCTCAAGGTCGACGGTGGCGAAGGCGAGTTCTACGTGGTCGGTGTCGACCCGGACCGGCAGGGCGAGCGGCTCGGACGGCGGCTCGTGGAGGCCGGGCTCGCGCGACTGGCCGGCCGCGGCATTCGCATGGCGCACCTCTATGTCGAGGGCGACAACGCACCAGCACTGAAGCTGTATCGGGGTTTCGGGTTCACGAACCGGTCGGTCGACATCCAGTACCGCTGGGTACCGCAGGCCTGAACTCGCCGGCCACAACGTCCCCGGCGCAGTGTCGGTATTTTCAGGGTGTCAGTTGCGACTGATGTCAGTCTGAACTGACATCACGTGAAGGCGAGCACCGAGCCGGGGCCAGCGCCGACAGCGGCGGGCGGCAGGCAGCAGGCAGCGGGCAGCAGGCGCGAGCCCAGCGCGAGCCCAGCGCGAGCCCGCCCGGCGCGGCGCCCAGTTAATCCGACGTTCACGAGTGAGTGACAGTATGGGCAGATGGACAGTTCCCACAGCCTCACCGATGCCGCAGACGCGACAGACTCGCTCGACGAATACGACCTCGACGAGTCATCGAGTGTCGACGACGGGACTCTCGAGCCCGACCGCTTCCTCGACCGCGAGCTGAGCTGGCTCGCGTTCAACCAGCGTGTACTGGAACTGGCCGAAGACCCGGCGCTCCCCCTGCTGGAACGCGCGAACTTCCTCGCCATCTTCGCGAGCAACCTCGACGAGTTCTTCATGGTGCGCGTCGCAGGTCTCAAGCGACGCATCCTGACCGGTCTCGCTGTGCCTACCAACGTGGGACGTGCGCCGGTCGAGGTGCTGGATCTCGTCAGCGCGAAAGCCCACGAGCTGCAGGAGCGTCACGCGCAGGCGTTCCGCACCCTCGTCAAGCCCGACCTCGACGCCGCAGACATCCACATCGAGACCTGGGCCGACCTCGACGACGCCGACCGCGTCCGCATCGACGAGATTTTCTCCACCCAGATCTTCCCCGTGCTGATGCCGCTGGCCGTCGACCCCGCGCATCCGTTCCCCTATATCTCCGGGCTGTCGCTCAACCTGTCCATCCGGGTTCGCAGCCCCAAGAACGGCAAGGAGGAGTTCGCGCGCCTGAAGGTGCCGCAGAACCTGCCGCGGTTCGTGCAGCTTCCGGATGACAAGAGTGGGCTGCTCAGGTTCATTCCGCTCGAAGACCTCATCTCCAACCACCTCGGCGACCTGTTCCCCGGCATGGAGATCCTCGAGCACCACGAGTTCCGGGTCACCCGCAACGAAGACCTCGAGGTCGACGAGGACGAGTCCGATAACCTCCTCAAAGCCCTCGAGAAGCAGATCCTGAACCGTCGATTCGGCCCGCCGATCAGGCTCGAGATCACCGACGACATGGATGAGGTGACCCTCGGCCTCCTCATGAGCGAGCTCGACATCACCGAGCAGGAGGTCTACCGCCTGCCGGCTCCTCTCGACCTCGGCGGCCTCTTCCAGCTCACCAAGATCGACGAACCGAAGCTCAAGTACCCACGCCACGTGCCCACGACCGCCGTCGCACTGCTGCCGAGCGAACCGAATGCGACACCCAACATCTTCGCGTCGATCGCCAAGCAGGACATCCTGCTGCACCACCCCTACGAATCGTTCTCCACGAGCGTGCAGGCATTCCTCGAGCAGGCCGCGGCCGACCCGAACGTTCTCGCCATCAAGCAGACGCTCTACCGCACGAGCGGCGACAGCCCCATCGTCGAAGCCCTCATCGCCGCCGCCGAGGCCGGCAAGGCCGTGCTCGCGCTCGTCGAGATCAAGGCCAGGTTCGACGAGACCGCGAACATCAACTGGGCGCGCAAGCTCGAGAAGGCCGGCGTGCACGTCGTCTACGGCCTCGTCGGGCTGAAGACCCACTGCAAGCTCGCGCTCGTGGTGCGCCAGGAGCACGGGGTGCTGCGCAGCTACAGCCACATCGGCACGGGCAACTACAACCCCAAAACGAGCCGCATCTATGAGGATCTCGGGCTGCTCACCGCGAGCGGCACCGTCGGCAAAGACCTCACGCGGCTGTTCAACGAACTCTCCGGTTACGCCATCGAGAAGAAGTTCAAGAGGCTGCTCGTGGCCCCGCTCCACCTCCGCAAAGGGCTGCTCAAGCTCATCAGGATCGAGACCGAGAATGCGAAGGCCGGGCTGCCGTCGGGCATCCGGATCAAACTCAATTCGATCGTGGATGAGGCCATCATCGACGCGCTCTACCGCGCCAGCAACGCCGGCGTGCCGGTCGAACTCGTGGTGCGCGGCATCTGCTCGATCCGGCCGGGCGTCGAAGGCCTGAGCGAGAACATCACTGTGCGTTCCGTGCTCGGGCGATACCTGGAGCACGCGCGCATCTTCTCGTTCCACAACAACGGTGACCCTCAGGTCTACATCGGCAGCTCGGACATGATGCACCGCAACCTCGACCGCAGGGTGGAGGCGCTCGTGCGACTCACGAGCCCGGCCCACCTCGCCGAACTCGACCAGCAGTTCGATCTCGCGCTGTCTGATGAGACCTCGTCGTGGTGGCTGGAATCCGACGGGTCATGGACACGCCACCACCTCGCGGAAGACGGCAGCCGACTCCAGGACCTGCAGAATGTGCTCATGAAGCAGGTCTCCCAGCGCAAGCGCAGCAGCAGCCGTTGAGCGTGTCAGCACCGCCCGTGCTCGCGGCAGGCGCCGTGTGCTGGCGCATCGTCGACGGCAAAGCGAAAGTGCTGGTCGTCTACCGGGCGACGCACTCCGACTACTCGCTGCCCAAGGGCAAGCTCGACCCCGGGGAGACCCTGCCGGAAACTGCCGTGCGTGAGATCCGGGAAGAGACGGGCCTGGGCATCGTTCTGGGGCCGCCGCTGGGAACCGTCGACTACACGCTGCCGGGCGGTCGCGACAAGGTCGTGTACTACTGGGCTGCCGAAGTGGATGACCACGCCCTCGAGCTCGCCAGGTTCCAGCCCAACGACGAGATCGCCGCCGTCGAGTGGCTGCCCGTGGCAAAGGCCCGCAAGAAACTGACGTACCCGCACGACCTCGATGTGCTCGACCGTTTCGAGAAGCTGCTCGACGCCGACTGTGTGCGCACGTTCGCGATCATCGCCGTCCGCCACGGCAAGGCCGTTCCTCCGTCGACCTGGGATGGCCCGGATGCCACGCGGCCGCTCATGCACCGTGGCAGCGACCAGGCCGCGGGTATCGCCAAAGGGATAGCCGCGTTCGGACCGGAGAAGATCATGAGCAGCACCGCTGCCCGATGCCTCGCGACAGTGGCACCGCTGGCCGCCCTCACCGGCATCGAGGTCAAGCCGAGTGACCGGATCAGCCAGGATGCGCTAGAGAACGGCACCTCAGACGTGCCCTCTGTGACCTCTCGGCGACTGAAGAAGCGCGTGACCACCGTGCTGTGCAGCCACGGACCGGTGCTTCCGAGGCTCATCGCCGAGGTGGCCCACCAGTCGGGAACGTCGATGGATAACGCACTGCAGTCCGCGTCATCCCTCGACACCGGCGACTTCACTGTGCTGCACCTCTCCCGCGCCAATAAGGCCGCCGGGATCGTCGCGGTCGAGACCCACACCCCAGCCTGAACGCCGGTTGTTTGACGAGCGTTAACCTTCCGTTCACCTCAGGTGTCGATCTCGGTCAATCGCCGTGCATAAGTTCTTTCCTTGGGTCGCACCGGCCCACACCCTGTAATCCCAGCGAAACCTCCTGAAAGGGACACAACTTTGAACTCTGTACTTTCCCGGTACAAGCGCCTCGCCTCCATCGGCGCGGTCGCCATCGCAGGAACGATCCTCCTCTCGTCGTGCGCAGCAAACGAGGGTGGCACCCCCACCGACGAGGCGTCGGCTGAGACGCTGTCCGGCACCCTTGTCGGCGCAGGCTCATCAGCAGTAGGCGCAGCCCAGGAGACCTGGATCGCCGAATTCCAGAGCGCTAACCCCGACCTCACGATCACGTACGACCCCAGCGGTTCAGGAGCAGGCCGCGAGACCTTCCTCGGCGGCGGCAGCGACTTCGCTGGTACCGACCGCGCGTTCAACGACGAAGAGGTCGCCGCAGGCGGCTTCGCATCGTGCGCTCCCGATAGCGGCGTTGTGCAGCTCCCGCTCTACATCTCGCCTATCGCCGTCATCTTCAACCTCGAGGGCATCGAGACCCTCGACCTTGACGCAGCCTCGCTCGCTGGAATCTTCTCCGGCGCGATCACGTCATGGGATGCCCCGGAGATCGCCGCGCAGAACGACGGCGTCGAGCTTCCCGCTCTCCCCATCACCGCGGTTCACCGTTCGGACGACTCGGGTACCACCGAGAACTTCACCGACTACCTGAACCAGGCCGCTCCGGAGATCTGGACGGCTGAGGCTGATGGCGTATGGCCGTTCGAGGGTGGCGAGGCCGCACAGGGCACCTCCGGCGTCGTTGACGCGGTCACCAACGGCACCGGCACCATCGGGTACGCGGACGCATCGCGCGCCGGTGACCTCGGAACCGTGTCGGTTCTGGTCGGCGACGAATACGTGCCGTTCTCGCCGGAAGCCGCAGCTGCTGTCGTCGACGCATCGCCGTTCATCGATGGTCGTCCCGACTTCGACCTCTCGCTCGAACTCGACCGCACACCTGACACCGCCTCGTACCCGGTCGTGCTCGTCGCCTACCTGGTCGGTTGCGAGACCTACCTCGACGAGGCACAGGGGCAGCTCGTGAAGTCCTACTTCACCTATATGGCCAGCGCTGAGGGCCAGGCCGCTGCGCAGGAGGGTGCCGGTTCGGCTCCGATCTCCGACGCTCTCTTCGAGCGCGTCACCGCCGCGATCGACGTCATCAAGTAACACATCCCCACCCTGTCGGGCTGCGGCCCCGCGCATCGCGCGGCGGTCGTAGCCCGACAGGCTTGAGGGACTCGGCCAGCGTTAGTGACATCGGCTCCCTCGACCGCCACAATGGCTCCAGACAAGTTCAGCAAATACGAGACAGACGGGCCCAGGACGACTGCGATGACCACCACACCTGCGGTACGCAAGCCCAAGACAAGGCCTGCAGATCGCATCTTCGCCGGCAGCACCATCGTCGCTGGCAGCATCATTCTCGCCGCTCTCACCGCGGTCGCCGTTTTCCTTCTCGCGCAGAGCCTCCCTGCGCTGCTGGCTGATCCTGCCGATCTACCGGGTGCTCCGGCAAGCTTCTGGGATTACGTTGCCCCTCTCGCCTTCGGCACGGTCTGGGCGGCATTCCTCGCCCTGCTGATGGCCCTGCCGGTGTCACTCGGCATCGCACTTTTCATCTCCCATTACGCACCGCGCAAAGTGGCGCAGGGGCTCGGCTACATCATCGACCTGCTCGCCGCGGTACCGTCTGTCGTGTTCGGGCTCTGGGGCATCAAAGTCCTTGCACCGGCGGTACAGCCGCTGTACACGTGGCTCGTGGACAACTTCGGCTGGCTGCCCTTCTTCACCGGCCCCGTTTCAGGAACCGGCCGCACCATCCTCACGGTCGCTATCGTGCTAGCGGTGATGATCCTCCCCATCATCACCGCGATCTCGCGCGAGGTATTCCTGCAGACTCCCGTGCTGCACGAGGAAGCAGCGCTCGCCCTGGGAGCCACACGCTGGGAGATGATCCAGATGGCGGTGCTCCCCTTCGGTCGACCCGGCATCATCTCGGCAGCGATGCTCGGCCTCGGTCGCGCACTCGGCGAAACCATGGTTGTTGCGATGGTGCTGTCACCGGCGGTCCTGATCAGCTTCGTGCTGACCGGATCGGCAAACTCGAATACGATCGCCGGAAACATCGCCCTCAACTTCCCCGAAGCCTACGGACTCGGAGTCAACGCGCTCATCGCCACAGGCCTTGTGTTGTTCGTGATTACCCTGGTGATCAACTCACTAGCCCGATTTGTCGTCAACCGCCGCAAGGCATTCTCTGGAGCGAACTGATGACCACGACTGCTTCTACGGGGATCGTCAACTCACTCACGACCGGGCGCCTTCCGCGCTGGGCCCCATGGCTTATGCTCGGGGCGAGCTGGGCCGTGTCGTCAGCCTTCTTCGCGCTACTCGCCGCTGCGACATCAGCCGAATTCAACATCGTGCTCGCGATCTTCGTCGGCACAATCCTGTTCAACATCGTGATCTTCGTGATCGCCTACCTGGTCGAGGGTGCACGACAGGCGCGCAACCGCCTGGTCACGTCACTCGTCTCTACGGCGTTCATCATCGCGCTGCTCCCGCTCATCTCGCTCATCTACACAGTGGTGGCGAGCGGCCTCGTCCGCTTCGATCCGCTCTTCTTCAGCAGCTCGATGCGGAACGTCGTCGGCGAGGGCGGTGGAGCGCTTCATGCGATTACCGGCACACTGCTCATCACGGGTACCGCGGCGCTGATCTCTGTTCCCGTGGGCCTACTCACTGCCATCTACCTGGTGGAGTACGGTCGAGGCGCGCTGGCGCGCGCAATCACGTTCTTCGTGGACGTGATGACGGGCATTCCCTCCATCGTCGCAGGCCTGTTCGCGTTTGCGTTTTTCGCACTGATCACTGGCGACGCCGGAATCAGATTCGGCTTCGGTGGGGCTGTCGCACTATCCCTCCTGATGGTCCCGGTCGTTGTGCGGTCCAGCGAAGAGATGCTCAAGCTCGTTCCCAACGAGCTGCGTGAAGCTTCTTACGCGCTCGGTGTGCCGAAATGGCTCACCATCCTGAAGATCGTTATCCCCACATCGATCGCAGGCATCACCACCGGAGTCACGCTGGCCATCGCGCGCGTAATCGGTGAGACCGCACCGCTGCTGATCATCTCGGGCTTCGCAACGAGCATGAACTACGACATCTTCTCTGACCGGATGATGACCCTGCCCGTCTTCGTCTACAACCAGTACGCGCAGCCCGGCACCGACGTGCAGGTCTACCTCGACCGCGCCTGGGCGGGCGCGCTGACCCTCATTCTCATCGTGATGGCGCTGAACCTGATCGCCCGATTGATCGCCCGCATCTTCTCCCCCAAGCTCGGCCGCTAAGCGGCGCGCAAGAAAAGGAAACCTGTGTCAAAGCGCATTGAAGTCAACGACCTCAACGTCTTCTACGGCAAGTTCAAGGCCGTGGAGGATGTCACCCTGAAAATCGAACCCCGCACCGTGACGGCCTTCATCGGACCCTCCGGTTGTGGCAAGTCGACGTTCCTGCGCACGCTCAACCGTATGCATGAGGTCATCCCCGGCGCCTATGTCGAGGGTGAGGTGCTGATCGACGGCAACAACCTCTACGGCCCCGGTGTCGACCCCGTGCTGGTGCGTCGCCAGGTCGGCATGGTGTTCCAGCGCCCGAACCCGTTCCCCACCATGTCGATCCGTGACAATGTGCTGGCCGGCGTGAAGCTCAACAACACCCGCATGTCGAAGAGTGACGGAGACGACCTCGTCGAGAAGTCGCTGCAGGGCGCCAACCTCTGGAACGAGGTCAAGGATCGCCTGGCACTTCCCGGCTCCGGTCTCTCCGGTGGGCAGCAGCAGCGATTGTGCATCGCCCGCGCGATCGCCGTCGAGCCCGAGGTGATCCTCATGGACGAGCCGTGTTCGGCACTCGACCCGATCTCGACGCTCGCTATCGAGGACCTCATCGAGGAGCTCAAGCAGGAGTTCACGATCGTGATCGTAACCCACAACATGCAGCAGGCCTCGCGCGTCTCGGACCGCACGGCCTTCTTCAACATCGCCGGCACCGGCAAACCGGGCAAGCTCATCGAGTACGACGACACCGTCACGATGTTCTCGAAGCCCAGCGTGCAGGCCACCGAAGACTACGTATCAGGCAAGTTCGGTTGATCCCGACCGTCTGACGCACGCATAAGGCCCCCGATCACTCGGGGGCCTTTGTGCGACTGGGCTGCAGGTCAGGCTGACGTGCTGGTCAGGCGCTGGTGCAGGTCAGGCGCTGGTGCAGGTCAGGCGCTTTGGATGCTGATGACCGGGGCCGTGGTCGGTGACTCCGAGCCGCCCCGTGGTTCGATGGTGACGCCGATGACATCGCCGCTCTGCAGTTCACCATCGAGCACGCGCCAGGCCTTGCCGTCGTCGTCGATGCTGAACGTGCCGGCGGCACGCGGACCCTCGTCGTTGATGTACCACAGCTCATAGACCTTGCCGGACTCGAGCGCCTGCAGGCCTTCGGCGATGAACGCCGAGGTGCCGAGCTCTTCCGACCACATCAGGGTGGCCGAGCCTCCGCCGTCGATTTCGGTGTCGACACGCTGGGTGTCGCTGGCCGATCCGATGGCGGCGAGCTGGTTCGCCTGTGCCTGCTGGAACGAGTTGTCGTTGACGGTGTTGACGACGACGCCACCACCGATGATCAGGATGACCGCGGCAGCAACACTTGCGAGTGCCGTCAGCGGCTTCGAAAACCAGCGAGCCTGCGCTTTTGCTGCAGCCTTACCGGTGAAGCTGCTGATGTGGATGGGAGCCTCTACGGGCTCCTCACGTGGCAGCTGGGGCGTGGAAGCGAGTTGCGCCATGATGCCCTGCTTGAGGGATGCGGGAGGCGCGACCGGGTCGATGGCCATGCCGAGCAGCACGGCGGTATCCGTCAACTCGGTGACCTCGTTGCGGGTCTCTTCAGACTCGGCGAGGTGGGCTTCGAAAAGCTTCGTCTCGTCGTCGCTCAGTGCATGAAGGGCGTATGCCCCCGACAGGCTTTCGACGTCGTGCTTTCGGGGAGTCACGATGTCACCCCCAACTCATCACGCAGGCGGATCATGCCGTCGCGCAGTCGTGTTTTGACCGTGCCGATCGGCACGCTCAGTTGTGCTGCCACCTCGCTGTGGCTGAATCCGCCGTAGTACGCAAGGGAGACAGCCTGGCGCTGTAGTTCGGTAAGTCGTGACATTGCCTTCTCCACCCTTTCGTGTTCGATGCGGACCTCGATTGTTTCTGCGACATTGTCGTATTCGGGGCTGTAATCACGGATTCCGATGCGGGTGTCGCGGTCGCGTGACGACTGTGAGGATCTCACCCGGTCTACCGCTCGGCGGTGGGCCATCGTGAGAATCCACGTTGCTGCTGCACCCTTATTCGGATCGAAGCGTGTTGCGGTTTGCCAGATCTCTAAAAAGACTTCCTGCGTCACTTCTTCCGATTGGGAGTGGTCACGCAGAAGTCGCTTGATGAGCCCGAAGACTCGGGGCGAGATCTGGTCGTACAGTTCGCTGAACGCCAACTGGTCACCGTTTGCTACGCGCTCGAGGAGATCCTGCTGGCTCGCAGCAGCGGCGCGCCCAGCGTTGGGACCGGCCGAAACGTCATTCTCCTGAGACATGGTCTCCAGCATGACACTTAACCTCCCCTGCTGCATCGGATCACAGGGTATTCGTGGCCGTAGCGGGAGGAGTTTGGTCTCGACCGGGGTGAGGCGGGGTGAGTCGCCTACCGGGAGTGGTGCCGGACCGCAGAACGCCTCTCGGCGCAAGGCCGCTCGAAGCGGCTATTAGTGGAGCCCGGGGTTACCGCGGCCCGGCTCGAATATTTTAGCAACGTTCGCTGAATGCCGCGTCCAGTTGTGGATGCCCTGCTTCAGGTTCCCTATTCAAGATTGCCCGCGCGATACAGCCGCGCACACGCCGCGAACTCGTCGGCCGTCAGCGCGAGACGGTCGGCCCGGGTGGTCAGCTCGGTGGCCCGCTCCGGGTTCGTCGGGTCCGCGTCATCCGCAGCGCTGGTACAGCCCGCGGCGAGGATGCGGCTGAACGATGCGGCTCGGTCGAGGGCTATCGCGAAGTCCCCGCGGAAGAGACCGCGCAGGATCTGGTCGGCGAGGGCCGTGATCTCGTCGGGACCCGTGGGCATCGGCGCTCCGGCGACGAGAGCGTCAATGGTCGGAAGCATGTCGAGGCCTCGCTGGAACAGGAAACTGGTGCCCGTGGCATCCTGCCGAATGAGCACCCGGATGAGGTAGATGCGCCACAGGGCGCCGGGCAGGCTGCGCGGGCTGGAGCGTGCCCAGAGTTCGGCGAGCGCGTCGATGCCGTTCGCGTCGGTGTAGGCCACGAGCCGTTCGATGACCTCCGTGTCGTCGGTGGCCCTGGCGCGGCTCAGCAGCGCATTCGCGGTGTCGTGGGCCACCCGCATGATCTGCGCCGGGTCTTCTCCGCCTTCGAAGGTGTCGAACTTATCGCCGGAGTACTGGGTGGGCTTGTGGAAATCGTCGGCCATAACTCCACGGTACGCTTGACGGGTAGGGCCTGTAGCTCAGTTGGTAGAGCATCGGACTTTTAATCCGCGGGTCCCGGGTTCGAGCCCCGGCGGGCCCACAAAGGTGACGCGGTCACCATCCCCTCAACTCGTCCCCTCGCGCACCTGACCGTGTCGCGTTTGTGGGCCCGCACGCAGAAGAACCCGTCGTGGGCCCTCGCTGAGCAGTCCGGATCATTGCGCCGTCGCTGCACATCCCCCTCCCCCAATACCGCGCAATGAGCCGGGGGCTCAGTAGGGGAGTCGAGCCCCGGCGGGCCCATGATGGTGACGCGGTCACCCTGCCCCAACTCCTTCTAGCCATCAACTATGATCGCGTCGCCGATGTGGGCCCGCACGCAAAAGAACCAGTCGTGGGCCCCGCTGAGCAGTCCGAATCATCGAGCGGGTCTGCTGTCGCTTTGGGTGACCACCCGAACGACCACCCCAGCGAACCCCTCGTTTGGTCCCTCGCGACGGGTGAGGGACCAACCGAGCGGTTTGCGCAATCTGCCAAGTCGCTACACGACTATCCGTTGTACGGATAATTGCCGTACAGTAAGAAACATGGCTCTCACCAAATCCGACCGTATTGAACTGCGCCTCACTCGCGAGCAAAAGACGGAGATCGAGCAGGCTGCGGCTCTCTCAGGGCGGTCTGTAACTGACTTCTCCATACCGCTTCTCGTGAAAGAAGCCGAGCAGATCATCCGCGTTGAACGCGACCTACGCATGTCCAAGAAGTCTTGGGATGCCTTCAACGAGATCCTTGACCGACCCGCCAAGCCGGTCAGCGGATTGGCTGACCTCCTGAAGCGACCCTCGGTGTTCGAGGATTGAGCCTTCGCAGCCCCAGACCGCTAGGTGCGTCCGACGACGTCTCGAAGTTCGACTGTGGTGAACAGAGCCTCAATAACTGGCTCAATTTACGTGCGATAAAGAACCAAGCCACGGGGGCATCACGGACGTTCGTGTCCATCGACAGCGAGACTGACACGATCGCCGGCTACTATTGCTTGTCCGCCAGCTCGCTGCGTCAAGAGGATGCTCCGAGCAAGGTGACGAGGAACATGCCCGACCCGGTTCGTGTGATCCTGATCGGCCGCCTCGCAGTCGACCAGGCGTTCAAGGGTAGAGGCCTTGGCGCATCGCTCCTCCAGGACGCATTGCTCAAAGGGATCGAAGCTTCACGCATTCTGGGAGCACGGGCCTTCATCGTCGACGCCCTAGACAGCGATGCGGAACGCTTCTACGAGAAGTTCGGCTTCACGCTCGTGCCGCCCGCTAGCAAGCGTGCGATGTACCTGCTCGTCAAGGACGCCGAAGCGACGGTCGCCGACCTGGACAAGTAAGTCCAGAGGATGAGCTCTTAACGCTCCTCCGTCGCGATCATCCCGAGTAGTCGCTCTAGATCATCCGTGCCGACGAGACTGTCGTCGACTGCGACGAGCGACAAGAGCGTCACGGTCGAACCGACGCGAGCTGCCGCCTCGAGCTTGTGATGGCCGTCGAGAACAAAATGCATGAGACCCGAATGCGCATCGAAGCCGTCCGAAGGCTGGGTGCGATCGACAACCGAGAGCGCCAGGACGGTCGGGGTTTCGCCGCCCCTAAAGCGCGCTTCATAGTCGTCAACTCGCGAGGACTCGTTCCATGATGGAGGCACAATCGGAACGATGAACTCGAACAGGCTCTCGTGTTCCACCTGCCAGGTGTCGCCCCGGTAGTAGGGCGTACGAACGTTGTGCGGCATTCCCCAGAATGGTTCGACTCCGCGATGAGCGACCTGCTCGTTCGCGAAGTAGTCGCCTTTAGAAAAAGGCATCACTAGAGTCGGGTCAACCGAAAGGAGCATGGGCAGATAGCGGCCCTTCGGCAGAATCTTCGAGGCGGCCTTGATGACCTTTCGATCGATCGAGGTGAGACCACGATTCAGCAGGGACTGCATCTCGTCATTCGAGAGGGTTTCGTTCGCCCCACCCATCCGCTCGAAGAGTAATGGGCACGTGCCGCACCAGAAGCTCAGGTCGAACGCGTCCACTCCGTCGAGCCGCAGGCGCCGATCGCCTGTCTGCCCAGGCTTCGCCGGGTCAGGACGGACGAACGACAGCTGAGCGCCGTCTGCGCCCAGCTGCACCGGCGCTGACTTCGCCAGGATTCGCGTGGGCATGTGCACGGGCCAATCCTAGGCCGTGGTCGGACATGCCTCCCGTGCCCAGATTTTGCCGACAACTGAATCAAATTGTGATCATCGCAACGTGACCCACGTCACTCAAAATGCCTGTGAATGGAGGGAAGTTGGGCACCGGCAACACCCCAAAAAACTCCCCGGTTCCGTCCTTAGATCCGCGGGTCCCGGGTTCGATCCTCCGCGAGCCCACCGGGTGAGACATATCTAGCGGGGCGTCGAGCCATTCGTCGACTTGCGATTCTGACCGCAAGCCACCCCATCTCTGGGGGGAACACCGAAACCCTTCGCCCTATAACGTGAGGATAAGACGGAAAAGCGGCCCGCCGTCCGATCGGAGAACGGATTATGTCCCCTGAGACGTCCGTCTTTTTGATTGCTGCCGCAGCTGTGGCCTCACTGGCCCTGATCTGGCTTCTCCTCATCGTGCGAGAGCGGAAGCGGATCTCCGAGGCGAGCGAAGCATTGCGCCGACTCGAGGATCTCAATGCGAGCGCTCGCGCGTCTCTTGATCAACGACCTCCGATCTCTCAGTCGTTCACCATGAGGGCAACCTCGAAACAGAGATTCGATCGCCAAGATCTCCCTGCTGTGATGGCTTCTAACGTCTTGGACAATGAAGAGTGGTTTGTTCAGGAGGTTGAACTTCGAGTTGCAGCGACCATCTGTTTCAGCATTTATGACCGCGACTTCGAGTCCCTAGGAGATCGTTTTTTAGGGAATAGCGGTCATCCCAGCGTCAAGGAGGCGCGGTTCACCTCTATCGAGATGAAGCAATTCCGCCGGCGAAAGCTCAAATACCCTGTGCCGATGGCGCGCGTAAGCTCCGTCGTCAAATACACGAGCCCGAAGGGGCAGAACTCGTATTCTCGGAGCCTCTCATGGGACTTCGATCAGCTGACACACGGCCTCCAACTTCCGCAAGCGACCCGAGCACGCCAGTCAACAACACAAGCTCTGCGCCGGCGAGAGCGCAGTCTCATGACGGACCACTTGCGGATGACAATCCTTCGCGGAGACAGTTACCGTTGTCGCATGTGCGGAGCATCCGCGTCCAACGGGGCGACTTTGCACGTGGACCACATCATTCCCGTTAGCCGCGACGGGCGAACTGTTCCAGAGAACCTTCAGACTCTTTGCGAGCCATGCAACCTAGGAAAGAGCAACAGGTTTGTCGGCTAGTCGGGACGAAGAGCGCTACGGGACCGTTGCCTGCTGAAATCAAGAGGACTTAGCTGAATCAGCCATGCCGAGGCTCGGAGGGCCGCCGCGCAAAAGTCTCGAAGCGAGAACTCACAGCGGGTTGAGGCGCGTCTTCAGCAGGCCGAACTCGTTGCCTTCCGGGTCGGCGAGCACGTGCCGCGACTCCTCTCCCGTCTGGCCGATGTCTGCCACGCGCGCACCAAGAGCAAGCAGGCGCTCGAGTTCCGCATCCTGGTCACGGTCGGTCGCGTTGACGTCGATGTGCAGGCGGGACTTCGACATCCGCGGCTCGTTGCTGGGGCTCAGGATGATCGTGGGCTGGGCACCGCCGAAGCCGTCGCGCGGCCCGATCTCGAGGGATCCGTCGCCGTCTCGATCGAGCACCACGAAATCCAGAACTTCGCACCAAAAGGTGGCCAGCAGTTCGGGGTCACGACAATCGAGGACGAGTTCGCTGATGCGGGAAGCCATGCCCCCAAGCTACTCTCTGCGGATACCGTCAGCCGGGGGAACCGTCAGGCGCATCACGGTCTTGCTTGTGCCGATGTGACGCTCGAACGTGAATCCGGCCTTCTCGAACATGGCCCTCGTGCCGTTGTGGAGGAACGACGACGACGTCTTCTTGTCGGGGCGCAGCTCGTTGGGAAACGAGACCACCTCGCCGCCGCCGGCCTGCGCGATCAGCTCGAGCGCACCATCCAGCGCGACCCGTGCTACTCCTGAGCGTCGGTGGTCCCGGTCGACGAAGAAGCAGGTGATGCGCCACGGGGCAGGCCGAGTGTCGCCCGCGTCGTATTGCTTGCGGTGGTAGATGCCCGGCAGCTCGAGCGGGCTGCCGTATTCACACCAGGCGATCGCGTTGTCGCCCTCGAACACGAGTGCGGCGTGCGCGACACCCTCTTCGACGAGTCGCCGCTTGAACGTCGGCCCGTCGTACTCGCTCTTGACTGTCTGTTGCGTGTCGCCGTGAAAGTACGAGCAGTAGCAGCCTCCCCACACGCCGTTGTGCTTCTGGGCAAGCGCCAGCCAGGCAGGGAAGGTTTCCGACGTGAGCGGTCTGACCACGAGTTCAGCCATGCCCACACCGTACTCCCGGCTCCGGATGCTGTCACCGGCGACATGAGGGTCTGGAGCCGTTGACGGGACCAGGGGTGCCCTGGGTCGAACCTGTGCCGCGACCGGTAGCCCGCGCTCGTCGGGACGGGGCAGGATGAAGGGATGCAAAAACCTTCAGTTCTCATCGTCGGCGCCGGCATTGCCGGGGTCGCCTGCGCCCAGGCCCTCCGCAGCGCCGGGATCACGGCACGCATCGTGGATCGCGGCCGCAGGGCGGGAGGCCGGATGGCCAGCCGCACGATCAACGGTCGTACCGTCGATCTCGGGGCCGCGTACTTCACGGCGGAGCCCGGCTCGGGGTTTGCCGGCGTGGTGGATGGCTGGGTGGAGCGCGGTCTCGCGCGCCCGTGGACCGACACGATCGCGGTGGCCGGGCCCGACGGCATCCAGCGTTCCAGCACCGGGCCGATGCGGTACGCCGCCCCTAGCGGACTCCGCGGGCTCGTTGTCGACCTCGCGACCGGGCTTGAGGTCGAGCAGGGCATCACCATCGAGCACGTTGCACCGGGTGAGGCAGACGGCGAGCGCTACGACACGGAGGTGCTCGCGATGCCGGACCCGCAGGCGCGGCGGCTGCTCGACGAGGCATCCACTCTTCGCGAGAAGCTGGATGACGGCTCGGGCTGGGCGCCCAGCATCGCTGTGGTGCTCGAGTGGGCGAGCCGCGAGTGGGAACCGTTCCACGCGGCCTTCGTCAACGATGCCCCCACGCTGTCGTCGCTGGCCGATGACGGCGACCGACGCGGCGACGGCGCCAACGTGCTCGTCGCGCACACGACCGCCGAGCTCGCCCTCGAGCACCTCGACGACCCTGATCGCGCGATCGCTCCGGCCATCGAGGCGGTGCAGAGGCTGCTGTCACTGAAGGATGCACCGCTGCATTCGTTCGCGCACCGCTGGACTTTCGCGCGGCCGACGTCGCAGCACGCCGAACCGTTCCAGCTCGACGACGGCATCGGGGTGTGTGGTGACGCCTGGGGCGAGCGCTCATCGGTGGCGACAGCGTGGGCGTCCGGGGACGCGCTGGGCCGGGCTATCGCCGCCGGGTAGCCGGAATCCGACCGCAGCGGCCTCATCTCTGGCAGAATGGACCGATAGTTAGTTAGGACTCCTGACAAACTACGGCCGCCCAGCGATTGGACCGATGTGACGACAGTCATCCCCGCGCCCGTGAGCCGGGTCGACGGCCCGGGCACGTTCACCCTCACGAGCTCCGCGACGGTCGGCGGCGATACCGTCACAGCCGGTTACGCCGCCGAAGTGCTGGGGCTCGCGGTCTCCGGTGATCCGACGATCGACCTCGCGCTGGCGGCATCACCCGCGCCGGGCGGCTATTCGCTCGAGATCACGAGCGGCGGCATCCGCGCCGAAGCCGACACCGCCGCCGGTCTCTTTCTCGCCGTGCAGTCGCTGCGCCAGCTGCTGCCCGCCGACCAGGCGACCGGGGTGACGAGCGCCGAGCTGCCGATCACCCGCATCGACGATCACCCGCGGTTCCACTATCGCGGCGCGATGCTCGATGTCGCCCGCCACTTTTTCCCCGTGGATGCCGTCAAGAAGTACATCGACGACATAGCGCTGCTCAAACTCAACCACCTGCACCTTCATCTCACCGATGACCAGGGCTGGCGCATCCACATCGACTCATGGCCGGAGCTAACGCGAGCCGGGGCGACCACGGAGATCGGAGGGCGCGGCGGCGGCTTCTACTCGAAAGACGATTACCGCGAGATCGTGCTGTACGCGGCATCCAGGTTCATCACGATCGTGCCGGAGATCGACCTGCCCGGCCACACGAACGCCGCGAGCGTCGCCTACCCCGAGCTCAGCGACGTGCCGGTGGAGCCGTACGAGGGCATCGAGGTGGGCTTCAGCTCCCTCGCCATCCGCAGCGAGACGACCTACAGGTTCGTCGACGACGTCATCCGCGAGATCGCTGGCCTGACGCCCGGCCCCTACCTGCACCTCGGCGGCGACGAGTCTCTGTCGACGACCGACGACGACTTCCTGTACTTCATCCAGCGGGCGACCGCGATCGCGGCGCGGTACGGCAAAACCCTCATCGGCTGGCACGAGATGGGCCGAAGCACGGCGCTGCCTGCCGGCACGATCGGGCAGTACTGGAGCTTCACCACCCCGCAGGAGGGCGCCGCCGAGCACACCCTCTCGTTCGTGAGGCAGGGCGGCCAGATCATCATGTCGCCGGCGGATGTGGCCTACCTCGACATCAAATACGACGACGCCACCGAGCTGGGGCTGGTGTGGGCGAACGGCCCGACATCGGTCGCGGACTCGTACGACTGGGACCCGGCCGCGATCATCCCCGGCATCGGCGACGAGCAGTTGCTGGGCGTCGAGGCCCCGCTGTGGAGCGAGACGACGGCGACGATCGGCGACGTCGAATACCTCGCGTTCCCCCGGATCGCCTCGATCGCGGAGATCGCGTGGTCACCAGCCGGAAAGCGCGACGCCGTCGAGTTTCGGCAGCGTCTCGACAGGTTCGTCCAGCTTCTCGATGCCCTCGGCATCCACCACGGCGGCGTAGCCTGAGCACCGTGAGCACCCTCTTCCACTCCGCGCGCAAACTCGACGCGCACGGGCAGGTCGACGACTTCTGGATGCTCGTCGACGGCGACACCATAGCGACGACCGGCAGCGGACCGCAGCATCCCTTCGCGACCGAGACGGTCGACGTCGGCGGACACTGGCTCGTCCCGGGGTTCATCGACCTGCACGGCCACGGCGGCGGCGGCTTCGCCTACGACGGCGGACCGGATGCCCTCGCCTCGGCTCTCGCCATGCACCGCTCGCACGGCACCACCCGCTCGGTCATCAGCCTCGTCACGACCCCGCTCGACGAGCTGCTCGCGAACCTGGAGGTGGTCGCGGCTGCGGCCGCCGCGGATCCGCTCGTGCTCGGCTCGCACCTCGAGGGTCCGTTCCTGGCGCCGGGCAATCGCGGCGCGCACGGCCTGGAGCATCTGCTCGAACCCTCTCCGATGGTCGTCGACCAGCTGCTGAACGCGGCCCGCGGCACGCTGCGGCAGATTACGATCGCCCCCGAACTCCCCAACGCCTTTGAGGCGATCGACGTTCTCGTCGAGGCGGGGGTCGCGGTCGCGGTCGGCCACACTCTGGCCGACGAAGCTCTCACGCAGCGGGCCTTCGACGCCGGTGCGCGCATGCTCACCCATGCGTTCAACGCGATGCCGGGCATCCACCACCGAGCGCCAGGCCCCGTGGTGGCCGCATTCGACGACGACCGGGTGACCCTCGAGCTGATCGTCGACGGGATGCACGTGCATCCGAGCGTCGTGCGCCTCGCCTTCGGTGCAGCGCCCGGCCGCATCGCCCTCGTGACCGATGCGATGGCCGCCGCCGGCTCGAGCGACGGTGACTACACGCTCGGAGCGCGAGACGTGACGGTGCGCGACGGGCTCGCGACGATCCGCGGGACGGCGACGATCGCCGGTTCCACCCTGACGCAGGATGCCGCCCTCAGGCACGCGATCGCCGATGCCCGCATCCTCCCGGTCGACGCGGTCACGGCGCTCACCCTCACGCCGGCGCGGGCTCTCGGCCTCGACCACCGCCACGGCCACCGCCTCGGCCTGCTGGCGCCGGGCTTCGCCGCGGACGCCGTGCTGCTCGACCACGAGTGGAACGTCACCGGAGTGTGGGCCGACGGAGCGCGCATCTAGCTCACGCCCCTCGAAGCGCTCGGAACGATGATGGTGCCGCACCTCAGCCCCGGTCGCGCGCCAGCAGTCGGCGCAGGGTCTCGAGACTCCAGTATTCACCGCGGAGCGCCATCCGCGCGCAATGGCTGGAGTTTCGAGGTGCGTCAGCGACGGGAGGCCGCAGCTCGGACCGACGGAAAGGGTCGCGGCGCTAGTTCCGCTCCCACTCCGGGCGGTTGTTCCATGCGTAGCGGTAGTAGTCGGCGTGCTCCAGTTCGGCGGCGGCCGCGTCATCCACGATGACTGTCACCCGCGGGTGCAGCTGGATGGCGGAGCCCGGCAGCGATGCGGTCAGCGGGCCCTCCACTGCTCCCGCCAGCGCCTTCGCCTTCGCAGCACCGAACGCGAGCAGCACGAGGTGGCGGGCTCGCAGGATCGTGCCGAGC
This sequence comes from Salinibacterium sp. CAN_S4, assembly GCF_015752305.1. Taxonomy (NCBI): domain Bacteria; kingdom Bacillati; phylum Actinomycetota; class Actinomycetes; order Micrococcales; family Microbacteriaceae; genus Salinibacterium; species Salinibacterium sp. CAN_S4. The sequence goes on from NZ_JADOVB010000004.1 coordinate 28,062, forward strand.
CCCTGCGTGATGCAGTGCATGGGCACCTGCTCCGGCGAGTGGAAGAAGCGCGCGTTGTCGAGCCGCGTCTGCTCGGTCAGCGTCTTGATCCTGGTGAGCGATGCGAACGACGATCCGGGCTCGTTGAAGCCGATGTGCCCGGTGCGCCCGATCCCCAGGATCTGCAGGTCGACCCCGCCGGCCTCGATGATCGCCGACTCGTAGTCGTCCCCTGCGGTCTCGATGGGTCCGCTGTCGGCCGGCACACGCACGAGGCCGGGATTCAGCCCGAGTGGCTCGACGACTTCGCGCGTGATGACGGCGCGATACGACTCAGGATGCCCCGCCGGCAGCCCCACGTACTCGTCGAGCGCGAACCCCCGCACCTGCGTCAGGTCGAGGTTGCGGGCCGCGAGCGCGGTCCACGTGGAGAGGGGGGTCGAACCCGTCGCGAGCCCGAGGACGGCCCGGGGGTCACGGCGGACGAGCCGCTCGATCGCGTCCGCAGCCACCTCGCCCGCGGCATCCGCCGATTCGACGATCACCACCTCGGCCATCAGGCCACCCCCACCAACGCAGCACCCACGGCTGCCGCGGGGAAGTCGACGGGCACGATCGCGACGCGGCCGCTGAGGCCGGTGGAGGCGAGGAATCCGGACGCGGCCTCCCACGAGCTGAGCACAGCCCTGACCTCGTCGAGGAGGATCGGGCCGAGCGACGACAGCCCGCCCCCGATGACGACACTGTCGACGTCCACGGTCAGCACGAGGATCCGCACCGCGGCCGCGACGTTCTCGACGAACCTGGTCTTGACCTGCGTGGCCACGGGGTCGCCCGCGGCTGCGGCAGCGAAGAGCGCACGGGCCGGCTTGGGATCGTCGGTCGGCCACTGGCGCGCAATCGCGGAGCCTGACGCGAGCATCTCCAGGCAGCCACGCTGGCCGCACGGGCACTCGGGGCCCTGCGGGTCGACCGGGATGTGGCCGATCTCCCCCGCCGTACCTCGCGAACCCCGCCACACCCGACCGTCGATGACAATGCCGGCGGCGAGTCCCGTGCCGAGATTGAGGTAGGCCATCGAGAAGCTCTCGTGCTTCTCCAATAGGTGGAACGCCCCGAGCGCCGCCGCGTTCACGTCGTTGTCGATGCGCACCGGTCGCCCGAGCCGGCGGGTGAGTTCCGAACCCAGTTCGAGCCCCTCGAGCCCGAGGTTCACGGCGTGGGTCACCCGGCCCGTGCCATTGTCGACGGCTCCGGGGATTCCGACACCGATGGAGGCGAAACTCGTGACTCCGGTCTGCGCGAGGTCGGCGAGCCGGGTGACGGCAGCGACCGCGGTCTCGAGCACGGCATCCGGACCGAAGCCGGTGGGAAGCCTGAGTCGCTGCACGATGGTGCCGGTCGGGTCGATCACCACCGCATCGGTCTTGGTGCCGCCGATGTCGATGCCGATGCGCAGCGCGCTGCCGGCCGCGAGCGCCGTGTCGACGTGGAGCTGGGTGTCGGTCATCCCTTCACCGCCCCGCTCACAAGTCCCGAGGTGAGTCGGCCCTGCACGATGAGGAAGAAGATGATCACCGGCACGGCGACGAGCGTGGACGCCGCCATGACCTGGCCCCAGTCGGTCTCTCGCGTGGCGGAGGCCTGCACGAAGCCGCGCAGCCACAGCGGCAGGGTCTGGGCCGCCTCGGAGGGCAGCAGCACGAGGGCGACGGTGAACTCGTTCCAGGCCTGCAGGAACGCGTAGACACCGGATGCCACGAGCCCGGGTGCGAGCAACGGGAACGTGATGCGCATGAAGGCTCCGAACCTGCTGAGCCCGTCCACCATCGCGGCCTCCTCGAGGTCGACCGGGACGCCAGCCACGAAACCGCGCAGCATCCAGATGGTGAACGGCACGACGGCCGCGATGTAGATCACGCTGACGCCGATGACGCTGTCGAGCAGCTGAACGCTCGCCACCATCTTGTACTGGGCGATGAAGAGCCCCTCGGCCGGGAGCATCTGCACGATGAGCACGGCGAGAACGAAGCTACGGCGACCGCGGAACCGGAACCGGCTGATCGCCACGGCCGCGAGGAACGCGAAGACTATGCAGAACAGCACGACCGTGAGGGTGATGGCGACGCTCATGCCGAGGGCGCTGAAGAACGCACCATCGGCGATCGCGCCCGCGTAGTTGCTCACCGTTCCGTCGACGGGGAAGAAGGTCGGGATGAACGACTGCAGGATCGCCGTGGGAATGAACGACGAGCTCACCATCCAGTAGACCGGGAACACCCAGACCAGGGCGATGACGATGGCAAGAGCGCTCAGGAGCCCCTTCGCGAGACGGCGGTTCACGCTGCGTCCTCCTTCAGCAGGCTGCGGATGTAGAACCAGCTCACGGCGATGGTAATGCCGAGCACGAGGATCGACACGGCCGAGGCCATCCCGAAGTCCTGCGCGCTCGTGCCGAGCTTGTAGATGTAGGTGCCGAGCAGGTCGTAATCGCCCGACTTGGAGCCGGCATCCTGCAGCAGCTTGATCTGGGTGAATACGCGCAGGTCCCAGATCAGCTGGAGCAGTAGCACGATCGAGATCACCGGGCGGATCATCGGGAGGATGATCCCCCAGAACCGCTGCCAGCCCGTCGCACCGTCGAGCTGCGCGGCCTCGAGCACTTCGTCTGATACCTGGGTGAGCCCGGCGTAGACGGAAAAGGCGACAAAGGGCACGCTCATCCACACGACGATGATGGAGGCGACGAGCAGGAACGTGAACGGCGTCGACAGCCAGTCGAAACGGTTCATATCGACGCCGGGGACCATGTCGAGCAGGTAGTTGATCGCGCCCCTGCGGCGGTCGAACAGCCAGATCCAGACTGTCATGGCCGAGACGACGGGCATCGACCAGGCGAGCAGGAGCGCCACCTGCAGCACGAGTCTCGCCGTCTTCGTCACGGCCGACATCAGCAGCGAGAGCAGCGTTCCGATGCCCAGCGTCACGAACGCGGTGACCAGGCAGAAGGCCAGCGACTTGCCGACGACGACCCACAGCTGCGGGTCGGTGGCGAGGGTGACGTAATTGTCGAAGCCGACAAAGGGCGCGGCCTGGCCGAACTGCTGTTTCAGCCCATATTCCTGGAACGATGTGACGATCTGCCAGATCACCGGATACCCCATGCCGAGCAGGAGGATCGCTATCGCCGGGATGAGCAGCAGGTGCGGGGCACGGATGCCGCGGCGGTTGTTGGTGCGGGTGAGAGCGTCAGCAGACATGGCTGGTCCTCCTTTCGGCAGAGTGGGCTTTCGGCAGAGTGGGCTTTCGGCAGGGTGGGTCGGAAGCGCAGAGAAGTGGATGGTGCGGGCCGGGCGACGCTGGCACGTCGCCCAGCCCGGGTTGACAGCGTCAGCCGTTGATTAGGTCGTCGATCCTGGCGTCGTACTCTGCGGCAAGCGCCTCGATGTCGCCACCGCCATTGACCTTGCCGAAGAACTCCTCGAGAAGGCCCGAGCCTTCGACAGCGGCCCAGCCGGGAGCGGCGGGGGTGAGCTTCGAGTTGGCAGCCGACTCCGAGAGGGCCGTGGCGAACTGGTCGTCACCGAGCGATGAGGCGTAGTCCAGGTTGGCCGGGCCGAGCCCGTTTTCGCCGAGCATGTTCTGGTACTCCTCGGAGAAGATGATCTTCATCAGCTCGCGAGAACCGGCCTGGTTCTTGCTGGCCGCCGAAATCGCGATGTTGGAGCCGCCGGCAAACACCGGGGCTGCTCCGCCATCGACACCGGGAAGCACGAAGCTGCCGAAGGTGGCGTCGTTCCACGTCGCTACGGTTTTCGTGCTGTCCTTCGGGTCGGGGGTCAGGTCACCGATGGACCAGTGCGCCCAGCCCGGAGCGATGATGGTCGCCGCCTCGGGGGCGCCGGTGGCGGCGTTGTTGTTGATGTTGACCCACGGGGTGCTGTCGGCCTCGGTGACCGGGGCGAGCGAGGCATCCGTGTACAGGGTCTGCAACTGGGTGAGACCCTCGACCGTCTTCGGGTCAGAGAGGGTCGACGTCCAGGTGTCGCCGTCCTTGGTGGCGAGCTCCCCACCGTTCGCGAAGACCCATGACACGCCGTTGCGCCAGTCTTCGCCACCGATGTAGAAACCGGACTGGGTGTCGGTCTTCAGCTTCGCGGCATCCTCGTTGAACTGCGCGAGGGTCGTCGGAACCTCCAGGCCCGCAGCAGTCCAGACGTCTTTGCGCATGAAAATGTAGCGCGAACCGAAGTAGTAGGGCAGCGCATAATTCGCGCCGTCCACGGCACCGACCTCGACGAAGGAGGGCAGCAGCTTGTCGCCACCGAGCTCGCCGTACATGTCGCTGATGTCGCTGAACGCACCGACTGTCGTGAAGGTCGGCGACCAGGTGTTGCCGATCTCCGTCACGTCGGGCGTATTCTCGGTATCGGGTAGCGCTGTCGTCAGCTTCGAAAGGGCGTCCGACCAGTCCTGCTGCTCAACGGTAAGGGTGCCCCCGGTTGCGTCTGCGTACTCTGTCTTAAGGAAGTCACGCAGCGTATCCGGGGTGTCACCTCCCATGAGCCAGAGGGTGATGTTCTGGCCGTCGGCCGATTCCTCGGCGGGAGCCGGAGCGGAGCACCCGGCGAGAACGACGAGTGCGGCGGTCGCTGCTGCGACCAGTCCGATCTTTCGCTTCATTGTGTCTTCCTTCTGTGGATGGGGTGGTGCGGGCAGTGGTGCGTGGGGTCAGGAGACCCCGAGTTGCGCGGAGAGGACCATGACGGCGGCGCCGCGCATGACGATGTCTTCACCGAGCGTTGTCATCCGCAGCGTCAGATCGCCGTGGAATTCGGCCATCGTCCTGCTGCGGAGGGTCTCGATGGTCGCCAGGGCAAGCGGGCCATCGAGAAGTTCTGTCGGACCGCTCAGCACGATCTCGGCCAGGTTGAGCGCGCCGACGACGGGGGCGAGCGCGATGCCGAGGCGCTGGCCGGCCTCCGTCAAAATCTCGGTGCGCGACTCGGGGGCGGCCGCGATGGCGTTCTCCAGTCGAGGAGTCGCGAGCCAGGTCTCGAGGCAGCCGTGCTTTCCGCACACGCACTCGAGGCCACCGTCGGTGCCGACCACGACGTGTCCGATCTCGCCGGCCGCGAACCGGCTGCCGAAGAGTGGTGTTCCGTCGAGCAGGAGCCCGGCGCCGACGCCGTGGCCGACCTTGACGAGCATCATGTCGCTGTCGGCGTCACCGAAGCTGTGCTCGGCGAGCGCAGCGGCATTCGCGTCATTGGCTACCACGACGGGCAGCCCGAAGTGGGTGGACAGGATGCCCTGCAGGTCTTCCCCCAGCCAGCCGAGGTTGGGGGCCGAGAGCACGACGCCCGCGAGATCAACGACACCGGGGGATCCGACGCCGAGTCCGAGGATCGGCAGCGTCGACTGGGCCACGAGCGACTCGGTCAGCTGAATCACCAGCGCCGTGGCATCCGCTCCGGTGGCACCACCGAGCGGGACTTCGGCGCGGTGCATGATCTGGCCATCGAGGTCGAGCACGGCCCCGCGGAAGATGGCGTATTCGCTGAGGTCGATGCCGATGATCTGGAACGCCGTGCGGTCGAGTTCGAGAAGCGTTGCGGGCTTGCCCGGTCGTGCATCTTCGCGCTGCCCGGTCTCGATCACGAGGCCCTCGGCGATCAGTTCGGCGACGAGATCGGATACGGTGACGCGGGTCAGGCCGGTCTCGCGGGCGATGTCGGCCCGGCTCTGCTGCCCGACGCGGTAGACGGTCTGCAGCACGAGAGCACGGTTGTGTCCGCGGGCGTGCTCCGGGAGCAGTTTGGTGGTCGGTCGCAGTGCTCGGCCGGTGCTGAACCTCGTTGTCATGTTTGTTAGTAAAGCTTACGAACTAATTATGTGCAAGAGGGAAATGTCGTCAGACTCGGGCTCGGGAGTCAGCACCCCCACTACTGGAGGGTGGCACTTCCGCCGCATTCTGAAAATATTGAGGCGAACTCCCAAACGCGAGGCGGCCTGCTGTGATGATCGTCGACCCCCGCACCCTCTTGGCGGAGTCCTTCAGTGAGCTCGATCCCCGCGTGCGGAAGAACGTGATGGACTACGTGTTCATCGGCACCGACGCTCGGTTCCCGTCCCGGCTGCGTGAGAAACACAGACTGGCGCTCAGCGCCATCAGACCGCACACGCGGTCCGAGTTCTACCGTCACCTCGATGCCATCGATCGCGCAGACGACCAGATCATCGTGCGGCTCGGTCGGCTTCTGGTGGCTACTCAGCCCTCGTGGTATCCCTGGCCGCGGGATGTGCCGGCGTCCATCTGGGCGGTAATCACTGATGCGAGGGATTCTGCGTTTGGTCCAGCGCAGTCCGCCCCCGCCTTCACATCGATCACTATCGACCGCATCCGGGCACTCTTCGCGCTCGAGGGGGTGCGGAGTGACGCGATCCCCGCCCTCGTGATCGAACTCCTCGTGGGGACATCTCGGAGATCCGATGGCTACTCGGTGCGGGGCCTGCAGACGATTCCGGGCATCCCCGAGTTTGTAGCCGCCCACCCGGAGGCGCTGCGATCGCGCCTGGAAGGATTCAGCGAGGAGGCCTTTCTGGAAGTCGTGAGACTCGCGTCGATCGAACCATCGATCGCCGCCGCGCAGGCCGATGTGCTCGCGTATTGCGCGATTGCGTTCGGCGCCCCACTTCGCGCGGCCGCGCTGGCCGTCGTCGGTTCACTGCAGGTCGACACTCAGGTCGCGGTACTGGAGCCGTTGATCGCAACGACAACGGAGCCCCACCGCGGGCGGGTCATCGCTGCCATCGAACGGATCCCGGACCGCGCAGCTGCGATCGGGGTTTTGGAGCGTGCGCTGTCCCGCGGTGGACCCGGATCGATCGCGATCGACCGGTCCATCCAGCGACTGGCAATCTACGAATTGTCTGAGACTCCCACCGCGCCCGATCTCACGCCCATGGTGCCGTGGCCCGACGAACCGTTGGATGGCGCATCCGTCGACTCGATCCGCAGTGCTCTGGTCGCCTTCCGTGAAACCCAGAAGCGGGTGATCGCGAACATGACGATGGCCACAGCTGAATCGGTTACTCACTTCCCCGGGTCATACTCTTCGAGCGCCATCAGAATGTACGAAGGATGGATCGCGCGCATCGACGCCACACTGGCCGCACTGCCGACCATCGTGGAATACCTTTCAGGCGAAGCTCCCCACCCCGGCAGCGATCTCCTCGAGCCGCTCAGATTCCAGGGCGTGAGCGAGCGAATCCTCGGATTGCGGGCGGTCCATCGCGTACGAGTGTCAGCAAGACCCGACCGGGAGGCATCGAGTCACCGGGCATGGGTCGAGCGTGGAACCTCGGATGTGCGTCCGGCCGTCGATGTTCTGGTGCGGTCCGGCCACACCGAGAAGGATGCCCACAGCACTGTCGCTCGACTCGCACTCACCAGCATCTGGGCCGGTCCCATGCTCGCGCCGATCCAGTTCGTCGAGTACATGGCTGAGTATCCTCACGTCTTCGATGTGATCCTGGGTCTGGACGCTGGTGCCCGTCCCGACCCGACCATCGATCACAGGGGCGATGTACTCGCGATTCTCGAGGTGTCTCGCGTGTTGGCCGCACGATATCTGCCAGTGGTCACGGAACTCGCGATCGGTGACACAAAGACCCACAGGGCAATCGCTCAACGTGTGCTCGAGAACCACGGGCTCGCGGAACGAATAGCCGAGGAATCGCTGCGAGCGACCAGCACGGCGGGCCGGATCGCCGCCGCGGTGTGGGTCGAGCATCTCGGAGGCCAATGGGCTTTGGAGGCGTTGTCGCGCCAGTTCGACAGGGAACGCACCCCCGCCGTTCGCGCGACGATTCTCGCGGCACTCGAGCGACTCGGGCGCGATATCCATGACTATCTTCGGCCTGCCGCGCTCGAAGCCGAAGCCATTGCCGGGCTCGCGAAGGCCACCCCTAAAGGGCTGATGTGGTTCCCTTTCGACGAGGTGCCGGATGCCCGGTATCTCGACGGTGCCACGGTACCGTCCTCGGTGATGAGGTGGTGGGTCACTCTCGCGTTCACACTGAAAGACCCTGCAGGAGCCGGCTTGCTTCCCCTCTACGTCCGCACGCTCGACAGTGCGAGCGCTGCGTCACTCGGTCGGTTCGTTCTCGCAGCCTGGCTTGCCAGAGATAGCAACCACGACGACGAGAAGCTGATGAACCGTGCGCTCTCCGCCATCACCCAGCTCGCGCGGGTGCTGTCGATGATGGGGTTAGGCGACCCGGAGGTGCACGAGCACGCTGAGTACCTCTTCGATCTGTTCGAGGAGAAGCGCGAGAGATTGTCGGCATCCGCCCCGAGTGCGATCTCAGACAAGGGAATGCTCGCGCTCGCCTGCCTCGTCCCAGGAGCGGAACTCGCCGCGATCGCCCGAGAGTTCATGCGACGGCAACACCTCAAGCGCGCCCAGATCGAGGCGCTCCTCGTGCTGCTGTCACTCTCTGACGAGCCCGCCCCCGTGCAGTTGCTCGTCGCGACCGGGCGCCGGCACCGCACGGCTTCGGTTCAGGCCGCAGCTCGAGCCCTCATCGAGGAGGTGGCCACTCGGCGCGGCTGGAGCCCTGATGAGCTTGCTGACCGCATGATCCCCACCGCCGGTCTTGACCGTGATCGCACCATGCGGCTCGACTACGGCTCACGCACCTTTGTCGCCCGGCTCGGAACCGGTCTGAAACTCAGTCTCGAGACTGCAGAGGGAGAAGCCCTACGCGCCCTTCCTTCCCCCCGGCAGGACGATCTCCATGCGCCGGCTGTGAAAGTCCAATGGGCTGCCAGGAGGAAAGAACTCGCTTCCGTGGTGGCTACGCAGCAGAGACGCCTCTACGACGCGATGTGTCTTCGGCGGGAGTGGGACGGCTCCCAGTGGAGCGAACTGTTGCTCGAGCATCCCATCGTGGGGATCTTGGTGACGGGTCTCGTCTGGCACATCGACGGGACCACGGGACGGCCCGACCTCTCGGGTGTCGTGCGCACATCCGCGGGACTGGCAATCGACATCACTCAGGATGCCCGGATCAGCGTGGCCCATTCGACCACTCTCTCGCCTGCGGAGATCGCAGTTTGGAAAGAGATGCCGTCAGAAGTGCAGCTGGGTTTCGACCAGTTCGACGCGCCCGCCTTGGAGATCGACGGAACCGAGTCACGGCGCTTCGACTTGGAGGGATCTCCCTCCGAGTCATTCCAACTCAGGTCGCGGGCGAAAGCCCGCGAGTGGACGCGCGGCGAGACCGGCGATGGCGCGAGTTTCGACGAGTACGTCAAGCGATTCGACAAGGCGGGCCTGGAAGGGGTCGTCGCATTTTCAGGAAGCTCGCTGCCTGAGACCAGCATCCCTATCGAGTTGGGCGCGTTTACCGTGCGCCGAACGAGCAAGGGTCGAGGCGAGCTGGTGCGATTCTCAGAGGTCCCGCCGGCGCTGCTGTCGGAACTCGTTGCCGACTATCTGGCATTCGGGGCCGACTGAGGCGCTCAACTCCTCCCCCCGGCTCAGCCGAGACGCGAGTCCCACACGGCGCGCGCGCCCGACTCACCGATCAGCACGATCTCGACGACTGAGCCAATGCCGACCGCCACCACGGCGACGATCAGCACGATCGAGATGACCCTGCTGACGGTGGCAGAGGTGACGCGACCAGCCCACCGACCGTCTCCGGTGAAGAACCTGAACCACCCCCACTGCAGGGCTGCGAGGGCGAAGAGAGCGATCGCCCAGGGAAGCAGGTCGCCTCCGATCTCTGTGTGCGCTTCGCTGAGACTCGTCTCGGCAATCTGCTCCTCCAGCGCTTCGCCCGCCTCAGCCGTGATCGGCACAGCGATGAGTGCGGCGAGCGCCACGAGCGGGGTCACGATGCCGAGCCTGTGGCGAGCGGCCGGCCACAGCACAGAGAGCACCGCGCACAACGCTGCCAGCGGCACCACGATCACCACGAAATGCACGAGAAGCGGGTGGATGGGTAATCCGTCGACGATCCATTCCATGGTGTGCACTACTCCGATTTTTCGATCATGATTGCGGCTGGCGCGCCGGGGGTGTGGTTCGCGGGTTCGCGCGCGGGTCAGGCGGAATAGGTATAGAAGCCCTGGCCGCTCGCCATTCCGAGGTGACCCTTATCGATGTAGTTCTCCTTGAGCCAGGCCGCGAGCGCCTTCGACCTGTCATCACCGTGGGACAGGATGTTGTATGGCGTCGTCAACCCGATCACGTCGTAGATCTGGAAGGGACCCATCGGGGCGCCCGTGGCGATGCGCCAGGTCTTGTCGACGTCGGCGGGCTCGGCGTATCCGCCGGCAGCGAGCCCCGCTGCGGCGTTGAGGAACGGGACCAGGAGCGAGTTGAGCACGTACCCGGCCTTCTCCTTGTGGATCGGGATCGGCACCATTCCGATGGATGACGCGAACCGCACGACCTCGTCGAACACCGCCGGGTCGGTATCTGCCGTCCCCATCACTTCGGCAGTGTTGAACTTCCACACGTGGTTGGCGAAATGCAGGGCGAGGAACCGCGCGGGTCGGCCCGTGGAATCCTTCATGTCGCTGGGAAGCAGCGTCGACGAATTGGTGGCGAAGATCGTGTGCTCGGGGGCGACCCGACCGAGTTCCGCGTAGGTGGAGCGCTTCATATCGAGAATCTCGGGAATGGCTTCGATGACGAGGTCGGCATCCTTGACCGCGTCGGCGAGGTCGGACGAGAATCGCACCAGAGACAGAGCTTCCGCCGCCTTGCCGTCACCTGCGCCGTCGACGCCGTCATCGACGTACGTCCTGGCCAGGCCGGCGAACCGCACCCTGGCCGTCTCGAGTACCTCATCCGAGATGTCGTACGCCACGACGCTGAGCCCGCTGAACGCGGTCTGGAACGCGATCTGGGAGCCGAGCACTCCGGTTCCCAGCACTGTCACATTCTTGATGTCGGTCATGTTTCTCTCCTGCCGAGTGGTGGGTATTACTCACTCACTCTGTCATCATCACTGTGCACTCACCTGGGCAACAGGGGCGAAGGTCCCCTCGCGGGAGCCGACGGGCTGATGCCGTCCGGCCCTCAGGCTGTTCAGGATCGTCACGACGTCGACGACCTCCTGCAGCGCAGCGCCGATGATCGCCGGCAGCACGCCCACCGATGCGACCAGCATGAGCACGATGCTGAGCCCTATCCCGATCCCGATGCTCTGATAGGCGATCCTGACGGTGCGCCGGGCGATCGACACGACCTCGGGAACACGACCGAGATCATCGACGAGAACCACGACATCGGCGGATTCGCTCGCCGCTGTCGCCCCGCGGGCGCCCATGGCCACCCCCACATCGGCAACAGCCAGCACCGGCGCATCATTGACCCCGTCGCCGACCATCATCGCGGGTCGGGGTTGCATTGAACGCATGGCTTCGACCTTGTCGATGGGCATGAGCCCGCCTCGCACGTCGTCGATCCCGACGCCTTTGGCGACCTTGGCCGCGGTGTCCTGGGCGTCGCCGCTCAGCATGAGGGTGCGCTCCACCCCCAGTTCGTGCAGCCGCGCCATCGCCTCGGCGGCCTCCGGTCGCACGCGGTCGGTCAGCACGACGCGGCCGATCAGCGTGCCCGCGCGCGATACGTAGACCGCCGTCTCGCCCGCCGCGAGCGCAGCCCACGGTTGCTCCGTGTCGGGGGCGACAAAAGCCAGCTTCCCGACGGCGATCTCCGTGCCGTCCAGGAGCCCGTGAAGACCCATCGCGACCACCTCTGTGACGTTCGCCGCAGCCGGCAGGTCGAGGCTTCGATCTTCGGCGCCATCCACGATCGCCTGCGCAAGCACGTGCGCAGAATGTGTTTCGAGGGCAGCCGCCAGCGACAACACCTGTTCGTCGCCGTCACCCAGGGAGTCGATCCGGTCGACCCGTGGAATGCCCTGGGTGATAGTGCCCGTCTTGTCGAATGCGGCGGTGCGCACACGCGACAGTTGTTCGAGTGCGCCACCTCCCTTGACGATGACACCGCGGGCAGCGGCACGACTCATTCCCGCGATGAACGCCACCGGAGTGGCGATCAACAGCGGGCACGGCGTCGCTACCACGAGCACCTCGGCCAGCCGAACCGGGTCACCCGAGATGATCCAGGCAACGATCCCGAGGGCGAAGGCGCCGATGGTGAACGGAATCGCCACCCGGTCTGCGAGACGCACGAAGGGCGCACGGCTGTCGGCAGCGCCACGCACGAGGTCGACGATGGTCTGGTACTGGCTGAGTTTCGCCGTCGTGGTCGCTCGGATCCTGATGACGTCGTCGGTGTTCACCGCGCCACTGAGCAGCTGCCCGCCCGCCGATATCCAGACCGGCAGGCTCTCGCCGTTGATCGACGACTGGTCGAAAAACGCGCCATCGGAGAGCAGTTCGGAATCGACCGGCACCGCCTCCCCCGGCTTCACCTCGAGAATATCGCCAGGGGCCACGACATCCACAGGAACGTCGTCGACCTCGCTCCCGGATTCCCTGTGCGCGATCCTCGGCGCCCGGCTCATGAGCGCCGTCAGCTCTCTTCGCGCGCGATGGGCGGCGAAATCCTCCAGGGCCTCACCCGACATGAGCATGAGCACGACGACGAGTGCCGCCCAATAGTCGCCGATCACGACCGTCGAGACGATGGCCGCGACCGCCAGTATGTCGATACCCCAGGTGCCGCTTCGCAGCGACTTCACCATCGACCAGCCACTGCGGGCAGCGATCAGGATTGCAAAGGCGCTGGCCACCCACTGCGCGGCAGCCGCCCACGGCGTGAGAAGCAGGATCCCCGCGACTGCCGCCACGAGCAGGGTCGCCCAGATGAACCTGTAGCGCAGCATCACTCGGACAACGCCCCAGCGCGGTTCAGGTCAGTGGGGTTCGGGTCAGCGGGGTTCATGATCAGTGAGGTTCATGATGGTGATCCTCCCGCGGGATCACCGCGACGACGGTAGGCATGGTCATCAGCACGTCATGGCTGACCGAACCGAGAATGAGACTCGCGATAACTCCGCGGCCCCGCGAACCGATCACCACGAGTGAGGCTCCCGCTGCGGCCCTGATGATCGCCGCCGAGGCCGACCCCGAGCTCAGGGAGTGAGACACCTGCAGTTCGGGAAACTCGCGGGTGATCCGATCGACGGCCTCGGCGAGGAGTCCGCGATGAGCCGTGGCGAGATCCTGCACGATCGATGGCGGAGTCGACGGCACCAGGGATCCCGAGGGCGGCGCGCTCCACGCGTGCACGATCGTGAGCCCCACCTTTCGCCTGACCGCCTCTCGAGCCGCGAAATCCAGGGCACGGTCGCTCGTCTCGTCATCGGTCCAGCCGGCCACGATGCGACCGGTGGATGCCCTCCAGCCGGCGGGGACGACGATCGTGGTGCATCCGGCCCATCCTGCGACTCGGAGGGGAAGGGTGCCGTTGATCATGCCGGCGAGCGCCGACGGCCGGTTGGATCCGATCACCAAAAGGTCGGAGCGTCGGGACGCGGCGACGATCTCATCGTGCACGATTCCATGGCGAAGATTTGTCACCAGGGGCAGGTCGGGGTGGACGAGGATGACGCTGGCTCGCGCCTGCGCCACGGCGTGCTCATAGGGCGTGCGGCTGACCGCGCCCTGCGGCAGTTCCACGTTCAACGCGATGACAGCGGTGATCTCCAGGGACAGGTCGACGTGGGTAGCGCGATCGATCACCCATGCGACCGCGGCGTCACTCGCCGGTTCGCCGTCGACCGCGACAGTGAGCTTCTCAGTCATCAGTCATGTCCTCTCATCCATGATTCATGGTGACGTTTCTGCACCACCTGTCACAGGGCCGAAAGTCCCGGCACCCCCGTCGTCACGGCCCCGAACCCACGGGACCTTCGGCACTAACCGCGGCGGCAGCGTCACGCCACAGTGGGCCCTGCACCACTACCGGTCGTCGACCGCGACCGGCCCCCCAACGATAGGAATGCCATGACCACCATCACCTCCCCCGCGGCTCGCGATACCGCTGCCGCGACGCCCCTCGCAAGCACAGCGGCGCTCGACCGACCGGTTGCGCGCCGCAGCCTCGCCCTGCTGCGCCTCGCCACCGGTTTCATCTTCCTGTGGGCCTTTCTCGACAAGACCTTCGGTCTCGGGTTCTCCACCCCCGCCGAACGCGCGTGGGTCAATGGAGGCACACCCAGCCAGGGCTTCCTCGGGAGCGAGGCCGTGACGGGCCCGCTGCAGCCCTTCTTCGCCGGCATCGCGAGCCCTGCCACCGATGTGCTCTTCATGCTCGGGATGCTCGGCATCGGTCTTGCCGTCATGCTCGGCATCGGCCTGCGCATCAGCGCTGTTGCCGGCACCGTCATCATGGTGCTCATGTACCTCGCTGAGTGGCCGTTCACCGCGGGAGCGGCATCCACCAATCCCGCCGTCGATTACCACATCATCTACGCCCTCGCGCTGATCGTGGTCGCCACCACGGCCGCCGGAGACACCTGGGGCTTCGGGGCGGCGTGGCGCAGGCTGCCGATCGTGCGCACCCAGCACTGGCTGTTCTAGAGAGCGGCTCCTCTAGGAGGAATCAGGAAGGGCAGCATCTTCGGGGATGCTGCCCTTTCTCTCATTGCTGGCAACGAGGATCGAATGAAGCTCGGCGATCATGAGAAGCTGCCGGCGATTGATCTCGAGCAGGGTCTCGATGTCGATCTTCGCCGCTACGTTGGTGTCGAAGTCGTGTGAGGCGAGGGCTGCTGCGATGGCATCCTGCCGCTTGGCCGCGATGAGCAGGATCGCACCCTGGAGCCCCGCGAGCATGCTGAGGAAGAGATTCAGCAGGATGAAGGGGTACACATCCCACCCCCCGCCCAGCGAATTGAGCAGGGCCCAGAGAATCATGAACCCGATGAACCCGGCGACGAATCGCCAACTGCCCATGACGTTGCGCATGCGGTCTGCGGCGCGCTCACCCCTCGTGAGATTCTGCGCCTGGGTCTCGTGCCAGTTGAGTCGTGGAATCTGGCGGGCGCTTCGGGTCATGACGACTTTCCGGGCTGGCGCCCAAGAACGATCACAGGGCTCGAGATGTTCGCGAAGACGTCATGATTGACGGCGATGGCGGGGTCATCCGGGTCGGCGCCCGGTCTGGCCAGCACCAGTGCGCTCGCCGTGGCCGCCGCCGAAACAAGTGCTTCAGACACGGTACTCGTCGACAGGCGTGCCCTGACCGTCACTCCGGAATCGATGCTCCGAGCGGTGGATGCCGCTGCCTCGAGCCGTGCGGCCCTGCCATCCTCCCCCCGCCCGGCCACCGAGGCCGCGCCCCAGGCCGAGACGATGAGCAGCTCCTCTCCAAGCCGCACGGCTTCGCGAGTGGCGGATACGAGGGGTTCACCGCCGGTATCCACCTGCGCCGCCACGACGACGCCACGACGGGAGCGCGCGTGGAACTCCGGGATGATCGCCACGGCGCAACGAGCCCGCATGACGATCCCCAGGAAGCTCGATTCGAAGGACTGGCCATAGGTGAAACCGGTTTTATGGGTGCCGATCACCAGCAGCTCGGCACCGACGGAAGCGTCGAGCAGTGCCCTGGGCGGCAGGCCCGTCACCACCCGACCGCGCACCGGTGGCGTGACCCGGTCGGCTCCCAGGCGCTCGAGCTCGGCATCGAGCACGGCTGCCGCGTGGTCCCGCACCGTGGTGTCGCGGGCAGCCCCCAGCCCCAGCCACCGTTCGTCGAGGACGTGGACAAGCTGAACGGACAGCCCTCGGGCCCCCGCACGCTCGATCGCCCAATCGGTTGCGGCGCGACTGGGCCCCGAGTCGTTCGCTCCGACAACTATCGTTCCGACGAGTGTGGTTTCGACGAGTGTGGTTTCGACCATGCCTTACCGCCACCTTTCCCATCGAGCATCACCCGTGCCAGCCTGCCGAGATAGGGCCATTGGTCCCCCACCGTCCCTGCGCGTAAGCTCGGGCTCGGAGGCCTGGAACAGGATCACCCTCCTGAGCGCACAGCCGGGGTGTGTCGTGGATCAACTTCAGGATCTGGCCACGCAGGGGCGTCTTCGCGCGCTTCTCCGTGCGAACGAGGCGATTATCGGCCACCTCGATCTCCCGGTGGTGCTCGAACGCATAGTCGGTGTGGCCGTCAACCTCGTGGGCGCCCAGTACGGCGCACTGGGCGTGCTGTCTCCGGACGGCGGACTCGAACAATTCATCAACGTCGGCATGACGCCGGACCAGGTCAAGCACATCGGCCACCTCCCCCAGGGCCATGGACTGCTCGGCGCCCTGATCGACGATCCCCATCCCATCCGGGTACCGAGGCTCGCTGACGATCCACGATCCGCAGGCTTCCCCGCCCACCATCCACCGATGGCGAGCTTCCTGGGCGTGCCGATCCGGGTGCGCGACGAGGTGTACGGAAATCTCTACCTGAGCAACCAGTCGTCGGGAGAATTCAGCGACGACGACGAGAAGCTCGTGGTCGCACTGGCCGCCACCGCCGGGATCGCGATCGAGAACGCGCGACTCTTTGCCGAGACACACCGACGCCAGGCATGGGCCGCGGCATCCGCAGAGATCACGGCGGCCCTCGTATCGACCGACGAGGGCAACAGCCTCAACATCCTGACAGCACGGATGCTCACCCTCGCCGAGGCCGACATCGTCTGGGTGCTGCAGCCCACGAACGATTCCGGCCAATGGGTCGTCACGACGGCGCGGGGAATCGACGAGGAGCGCATCGAGGGAATCACCCTGAATGCCGGCAGCTCGATCATCGCGAGCGTCATCGAGGCGGGGCAACCGCGGCTGGTCGACGACGGGGCCGGATTGCAGCCGTTACCCGGCAATGCCCAGCATCTGGGCGCCGTCATGGCCGTGCCGCTCGCCGCACCGGGCCGGGGAGTGCTGCTCGTCGCGCGCGTGGCCGGTCGCCCCCGGTTCGCTCGAGCCGACCTCGAGATGGCAGCCAACTTCGCCGGTCAGGCGAGCGTCGCCATGGAAATCTCCGCCGCTCGGGCCGCCCGCCAGAAGGTGGCGCTGCTGGAGGATCGCGGACGGATCGCCAGGGACCTGCACGACCACGTCATCCAGCAACTCTTCGCCACCGGGCTCGAACTGCAGAACATCGCCGGACAGACCCAGGGCGACGTCGCCGACCGGATCTCGGCCTCGGTGACCAACCTCGACGCCAGCATCTCGCAGATTCGCACCGTCATCTTCGCGCTGTCGACCTCGACCAGGGAAGGCAGCCCGGCCGTGCGACACGCGGTCATCGATCTCGCCAATGAATTCGCCTCCCCTCTCTCCAAAACTCCTACCGTCAGCTTCTCCGGACCCGTCGATCTCATGATCACCGACACTCTCGCCGACGATGTGCTCGCTGTCACGCGCGAGGCGCTGGCCAATGTCGTCAAGCACGCCGAGGCCCGCACCGTCTCCATCGACCTGACCGTCCAGTACGGCTGGGCGACGCTGGCGATCACGGATGACGGCCGCGGCATGAAGGGCTCGACCCGCCGCAGCGGAGTCATGAACCTCGAGAATCGGGCGCTCGATCGCGGCGGCAGCTTCACACTCGACTCCGATCACCACGGCACACGCCTGCGCTGGTCCGTCCCCATCGAGGCGACACCGTGATCCGGGTATTCCTGCTCGACGATCACGAGCTGGTGCGCCGCGGAATCAACGCCCTGCTGAGTGCTGAGGTCGATATCGAGGTGGTCGGCGAGGCATCCACCGCGGCGCAGGCGATCGGGCGCATCCGGGCGACGGCTCCGGATGTCGCGGTGCTCGACGTGCGCCTGCCCGACGGGAGCGGCATCGACGTCTGTCGCGACATCCGCTCTTCCCTGCCCGGCACACGCTGCCTCATGCTGACCGGATACGACGATGACGAAGCGATCTATGCCGCCGTGCTCGCCGGCGCCTCGGGTTACGTCATCAAGGACATCAGGGGGAGCGGTCTCGTGGAGTCGGTCCGAGCCGTAGCCGCAGGGCGCTCCCTTCTCGACCCGGCGCTGAACCAGCGGGTCGTGCAGCGGATCAGCGAGAATCACGAGGCAGACCCCAGGCTCGAGTCACTCACCATGCGGGAGCGGCAGATCCTTCCCCTTATCGCCGAGGGTCTGACCAACCGGGAGATCGGGGAGCGGCTGAACCTCGCCGAGAAGACGGTCAAGAACTACATCTCCGGCCTGCTCAGCAAGCTCGGCCTGCAGCGGCGCACCCAGGCCGCCGTGCTGCATCTGGAGTCGAAGCAGGATTAGGGCTCTCCTTCGAAATAAGGGCCTTTGGGCCCTACCCTTCGAGGCATACGCCCGCGAGGGTGGAGTCATGACCACTCCATCCCTTCCTCTCGTCGTCGGCGATGACGGCTCCACCGGCTCACGACACGCACTCGAACTCGCGCTCGACCTTGCCGAACGGCTGGATTCTCCGGTGATTGTCGTCCGGTCCTGGGGCGCTCACGCGCGCAATTCCTACCTCGCCGAGACGCTCGAAGACGCCACACCGGCTGCCGAGTTCACCGAGCAGGTTCTCGATGAACTCGTGAGCGAGACTCGGTCGATCGTCGATGAGCACCCCGATGTGTCGATCGACTTCAGGTCGGGATCTCAATCACCCGCTGATCTGTTGTGCGAGGCATCCACTGCTGCCCGGATGCTCGTGGTGGGGTCGAGGGGTTTGGGCGGCGTTTCCGGCCTGTTGCTCGGGTCGGTCAGCAACGCGTGCCTTCACCAGTCGACCGAGCCTGTGCTCGTGGTTCACGAACCGAGAACACCGGAGGCATCGACCCGGATCGAGCCACGCCCTGCGCATCCGGGCGAGATCGCAATTCCGAGTGTGACTCCGGGATCAATCGTGGTGGGTCACGATGGCTCTCATGGTGCCGACCGAGCGCTCACCGAGGCCCTGCAACTGGCTCATGACCTCGATGTTCCGGTGGCGATCATCCGAACCTGGAGTATCGACAGCGCGCCCCACGGAGAGCTGTGGAAAGACGGCGCTGTGGCGTCACATCTCGACGTGTCCGAGGCTGTGCGCCAGAGACTGACGGCCGAAACCCAGCCTGTGACGAGCCGTCATCCCGGGGTCGTCGTCGACTACATCGGTGTTTTGGGACAGCCCACCGTCATTCTGACTCGCGCATCCCGCGATGCGCTCATGCTGGTTGTCGGCAGCCGAGGGCGTGGAGGTTTCAGCAGCCTTATGCTCGGATCGGTCAGTATGCACTGCGCGCATCGCGCCGAGTGTCCGGTTCTCGTCGTGCCGCATCACGAGTAAGGACCCACAGCACACGTCCGGTCGCGTCCGCACGGTGGGACCTTCGACCCTGTAGCGGGCAGGTCGCGATCGTTACCGTCGAGGTATGACGAGCCCCGACGCACACCACGAACTTGCTCTCACCACTCAGGCACCCCTGCATGTCGTCGACGCGTGGTGGCGCGCAGCGAACTACCTCACGGTCGGCCAGATCTACCTGCGCGAGAATGCGTTGCTGCGCGAAGCCCTGACCCCGGCAGACATCAAACCGCGACTTCTGGGGCACTGGGGCACCTCGCCCGCGCTCAATCTGATCTATGCCCACCTGAACCGCCTGATCGTGCAGCGATCCCTCGATGTCCTGTACATCGCGGGACCGGGGCACGGCGGGCCGGCCATGGTGGCCAATACGTGGCTCGACCAGACATACTCCGAGCTGTTCCCTGCGGTGACCCAGGATGGCGCGGGAATGCTCGAGCTGTTCCGCCAGTTCTCGGCACCGGGCGGTATCCCCTCGCACGCCTCCCCCGGCACACCGGGATCCATCAACGAAGGCGGTGAGCTGGGCTACTCGCTGGTGCACGCCTTCGGCGCCGCGCTCGATAATCCCGGCCTCATCGTGGCCTGCGTGATCGGTGACGGCGAAGCCGAGACGGGCACGCTCGCCGCGAGCTGGCATCTCAACAAGTTCCTGAACCCCGACACCGACGGCGCGGTGCTCCCGATCCTCAACCTGAACGGGTACAAGATCGCCAACCCGTCGGTGCTCGCCCGCATCCCTGAGTCCGAACTGTTCGATCTGTTCCGGGGATACGGTTATGACCCGATCCTGGTTTCCGGCGGCTTCCACGGCGAAGACCCCATGGTGGTGCATTCCGCGATGGCCGATGCCCTCGAGGATGCGGCAGACCGCATCGCCGAGATCCGCCGGGCGGCCCGGAGCCCGCAGCCGGCACCTCGCCCGGCCTG
The DNA here is from genome assembly GCF_015752305.1 of Salinibacterium sp. CAN_S4. NCBI lineage: Bacteria > Bacillati > Actinomycetota > Actinomycetes > Micrococcales > Microbacteriaceae > Salinibacterium > Salinibacterium sp. CAN_S4. Next base: position 48,298 of record NZ_JADOVB010000004.1, read on the forward strand.
GCCCATGATCATCCTGCGCACCCCCAAGGGCTGGACAGGGCCGAAAGAGGTCGACGGGCTGCCGGTGGAAGGCACCTGGCGGGCGCACCAGGTTCCGCTGGCGGCTGTGAGGGAGAACCCCGAGCACCTCGCCATGCTGGAGCAGTGGATGCTCAGCTATCGCCCCGAGGAGCTGTTCGCCGCTGACGGATCCCCCATGCCGATGCTGTCGTCGATCCGACCTCGCGGCGAACACAGGATGAGTGCCCTGCCCGCGTCCAACGGAGGACTACTGCTCACCGACCTCCACCTGCCTCCGCTCGAGTCCGTGGCTGTGGATGTCTCGGCCGGTCGGGGCGCGACGGCGGAAGCCACGCGCGTGCTCGGTCGATGGCTCGCCGATGTCACCAGGCTCAATCCCGACACGTTCAGGATCTTCGGCCCGGACGAGACCGCATCCAACCGCCTCGATGCGGTCTATGACGTCACCGCCAAACAGTGGATGGGCAGCACGGAATCCACCGATCAGCACCTCGCGCGCCAGGGTCGCGTGATCGAGATCCTCAGTGAAAACCTGATCGAGGGATTGCTCGAAGGCTACCTGCTGACCGGTCGCCACGGCCTGATGAGCTCGTACGAAGCGTTCATCCACGTCGTCGATTCGATGTTCAACCAGCACGCGAAGTGGCTCGAAGCCGCGAAGGAGATCCCCTGGCGCCGTCCGGTCGCATCCCTCACCTACCTGCTGAGTTCACACGTGTGGCGACAGGATCACAACGGCTTCTCCCACCAGGATCCCGGATTCCTGGGCCACGTGGTGAACAAGAGCCCCGACATCGTGCGGGTCTACCTACCGCCGGATGCGAACACCCTCCTCGTGACGGCTGAGCACTGCTTCACAACCAGGGATCACGTCAACGTCATCGTGGCCGGCAAGCAGCCGGCACCCACCTTCCTCAGCCTCACCGAGGCACGAACCCACGGCGCGCGCGGCATCAGCATCTGGGACTGGGCGGGCACCGAGCAGCCCGGCACTGCACCGGATGCCGTCATCGCCTCCGCCGGCGACGTGCCGACGCTCGAGGCCATGGCCGCGGTGGCGCTGCTGCGCGACGCGATCCCCGGCATCTCGCTGCGGTTCGTCAACGTCGTCGACCTGATGCGGCTGCAGACCAGAGAGCAACACCCGCACGGCATGTCGACCGGTGATTTCGATTCGATCTTCACCGCGAGCAAGCCCGTCATTTTCGCATTCCATGGCTACCCGAGCCTCATCCACCAGCTCGCCTACAAGCACACGAATCACGTCAACTTCCATGTGCTCGGATTCCGCGAGAAGGGTACGACCACCACGCCGTTCGACATGCTCATGATGAACGACCTCGACAGGTACCGGATCGCGATCGACGTGATCCGCCGTATCCCGGGGCTGCAGGATCGCTACAGCAGCCTCATCGAATTCTTCGAGGATGAACGCTCCCGCCTGCGCGCGTTCGCCTACGCACACGGCGAGGACAGCCCGGAGGTCACAGGCTGGGAGTGGATAGCCACGAGAGAGGGCAACTGATGGTCGGCAGATCCTGGCTGACGCCGGAAGAGACACCGCAGGTCGAGAAGCTCGGCCCGAACGAGAGCTGGGCGCTGCTCGAACGCGCGCCGATCGGCCGGCTGGCGGTGCAGGCAGGCGATGGCGTCGACATCTTCCCGGTCAACTTCGTGGTCAAGGATCACGCTGTGTACCTTCGCAGCGCTCCCGGTTCGAAGCTGGTCGACATCGTCAAGGCGCCATCCGTGGCCTTCGAGATCGACGGAAGCCGGTGGCGCACCCACTGGAGCGTCGTGCTGCACGGTGTGGCCGAGCGCATGTCGTACGACACGGACATCGTCGACTCCGGAGTTCTCGACCTCACGACGATGACCTCGTCGTCGAAGTGGAACTACATCCGGATCACGCCGACGTCCATCACGGGGCGCCGTTTCGTCTCGCGCACACGCTGAGTACAGGTATACACAGGCAGAGGAGAGAACAATGGTTGAGAGAGTAACCGTCGCCGTCGACGGAGGACCGGCCAGCGACGCTGCCGTCGAGTGGGTCATCCACCGCACGCGGTCGACAGAGCTGGTGCTCGACATCGTCGCCGCGGTCGGGCTGGATTCTGAGCTTCCGACCGGGGCAGAGTCGCACTATCGCACGCCCTTCGAGGATGCGCTCGATCGGGCGAAAGCACGGGTTCGCGCTGCGGTGCCCGGTCTCGCCGTGACGACGACGATTCTGCGCGGCCTCCCCCATGAGGCGCTCGTCACGGCGGGCCTGAGCTCAGACCTGCTCGTCATCGGCACCAATAAGACCTCACCCATCGCCGGGATCGTGCACGGAACCCTTGCGCTCAAGGTGGCGGGGCAGTCGTCGTGCGTGACCGTCGTGGTTCCCGTGAACTGGGTACCGGGCGAAGGACAGGTCGTGGCCGGGTGGGACAACGACCCCATCTCCGAGGAGGCTCTCGACTTCGCCGCAGCCGAGGCATCGCACAGCAAGTCCAGCCTCTTGATCGTGCACACCTGGACCGCAGCACCCACCTCCGTCGAGACGCCCGCGATCATCGTCGAAGAGATCATGACCACGAATCGCTCGCTGCTTGCGACGGCTGCCCACAGGATCGAGCGGGCATATCCACACCTCTCGGTCACCCAGGGACTCCACCCCGGCTCTGCGGCCGTGGCGATCGTTCGCGCTGCACGTGGCGCCTCCCTCGTCGTGGTGGGTTCACGCGGGCGCGGAGCCATCGCGGGATTCTTCCTGGGATCGATCAGCCATGACGTGCTGCTCAACATGCCAGCGCCCGTGGCGGTCATACCGAAGTGGGAGGCTCCCCTCGACGTGTACCCCGACATCCTCGACGAAGATTTCTAGGGGCTGCTCCGGGCCGGGATAGGGACTTTCGGCCCGGGCGCATCCGGATGCCGCGATCTATCGTGAAGCCATGAGAGCACTCCAGTATCGAGCCATCGGATCCGCCCCCGTCCTGGTCGAGGTCGACCAGCCTGAACCCGGCCCCGGCCAGGTCCTCCTGAAAGTCTCTGCCGCCGGCGTCTGCCACTCCGACCAGTTCCTCATGGGGCTGCCCCAGGAGCAGTACGACGCCTACGGTTTCGGGTTGCCCCTCACCCTCGGGCACGAGGGCGCCGGAACGGTCGAGGCGATCGGCGCCGGCGTGACCGGTGTCTCGCTCGGAGAATCGATGGCCGTCTACGGCCCCTGGGGATGCGGCCGCTGCCACATGTGCGCGCAGGGCAAGGAGAACTACTGCACCGCTGCGGCGAGCCTCGGCATCCAGCCGCCCGGGCTGGGCGCGCCCGGATCGATGGCCGACTACCTGCTGATCGACGACGCAAGGCACCTCGTCCCGCTCGGCGATCTCGACCCTGTCGCCAACGTATCCCTGACGGATGCGGGGCTGACTCCGTATCACGCGATCACGCTGTCGCTGCCGAAACTCGTGGCGGGAACCACGGCCGTTGTCATCGGCGCGGGTGGACTCGGCCATGTCGGCATCCAGATCCTCAAAGCCATGACGCCGGCCAGGGTCATCGCGGTCGACCTGAGCGAGCAAAAACTCGAACTCGCACGCTCTGTCGGGGCGGATGAGGCGATGCTGAGCGATGGTGACACGGCATCCGTCATCCGCGGCCTCACCGGAGGGCTGGGAGCGAGCGTCGTCATCGACTTCGTCGGCGCACAACCCACGGTCGAGCTGGCGAGCACGGTGGTTGCTGTCGAGGGCGACCTGACCATCGTCGGCATCGGAGGCGGGATGCTCCCCGTGGGGTTCGGGAGCGTGCCGTACGATGTCGCCGTCCGCACACCGTACTGGGGAACACGGGCAGAACTGATGGAGGTGCTGGATCTCGCCCGCGCCGGAAGGATCACCGTCGAGACCGAAGTGTTCTCCCTCGCCGATGCGCCCCTCGCTTACGAGAAGCTGCACGCCGGCACCATCCGCGGTCGCGCCGTGATCGTGCCGTGACGGGGCCGGCCCGGGCTCGCCTCCGCGGCACACCCTGTACCCGATATCGATGACAGGGTGTGCCGCACATCGGCAAGCACGTCCGCCTGGTTCATGATCGACAGTGACAGCAGTCAGGGTCGCAGCACGGGGGACATCGAATGAGCGCGCACGACATCCGACTGCTCGATCGCCCCCGAACCTTCCCGATCGGGAGCGCCAGGGCACGAGTGGCAGCCGCTCAGGCCCGGCGCGCCGCACGATCGACGAAAATCGCCAGCCTGACCATCGCGGCGGTGGTTCTCGTCGTCGCGGCCGGGGTCTCCGTGCTCGCCGTCTCAGGCCAACCGTGGAATCCGTCTTTCACTCTCGCCTCCATCGGCCTCGGATTCCTGCTCCTCGGCCTGGGCGGCGCACCCCTTCTGAGAGGGATGGCTGTCTCGCGGATGCAGCGTTCACGGCCTGAAGCCCTCGTCTTCCTGGCGCTGCGCGAACTGACCGCCGCGCCCCACCTCGAGACCTACCAGTACCGCAAAGACAACACCGAAAACATCCCGGACTCCTGGGTTATGTCGGTCGTCGACGACCGGGGCATCTCCGTGTGGTCGACAGGCGTGCGCCCGAAGGAGCTCATTCTGATCCAGTGGTCGGAAATCGGAGAGGTCTCGGCTGTGTCGTTCTCCTCGCTCGGGGGCCGACAGAGAATCGGGGCGGCTCTCGATGTGCGGCCGATCCCTCAGCCGCTGCTCGTGAGTTTCGGATTCGCAGCCCTCGGGGTCGAGGGAACAGTCGATCAGGACGGTGCTGTCGCCGTCGTCGACGCGATCAACTCGATGCGAGCGACCTGACAGTCGTCAACTCAGACAGCGGTCAACTCAGATTGCGCTGGCCACCCGGGACCGCGCCCAGTGTTCTGCGATCGCGACGATCTTTTCTGATGGAGTTCCTGGCGCATGACTCAGGGTGCTGGCGTTTTGCCACACCGATAACCACATCGCTTTCATCGCGAGGTCTGCCTCAGCCTGGTCAGGAAAATGACGACGGAAGACCGTGTACGTGGCAACACTGAGGATGTCGTACAGCCGCGAGAAAGCGGCGCTGTCTCCCGCAGCGACGGCGCGCATCAGTGTGCACTGCACACGCGCCGCGCGAGGCCGGATCACCGGTTGAACGAGTGGATCTGCTTGCTTGCAGCCTTACGGGCCTTGTCACGGGCCTTCTTGGCCTTCTTGCGGGCCTTCTTCACCTGCGGGTCGTTCCAGTAACGGGTGGCGACCTTCTTGATCTCGTTGTATCGGCTCTCGCCAGCCTTCGCACCGAGAACGTAAGCGGCAAGCGCGATGACGGCAATGACGAGGTACTGGGGGCGCATGTGAGGCTCCTTCTAACTGTGTGGTTCCGGTTTACATGAGCGCGCCTTTGCGGTCACCGTCGAACCTACAGGCGTCGGCTGGGAACCTTGTGGCCCCTATACGGCGAGGGAGTCGAGCAGGTATAGTGCTGCGCGCGCATACGCGTCGGCCGCGTCATCCGCTTCGAAATCATGAAGCTGGCCTTCCGCTTCCATCTGCACTACGAAGCCATCGCGCACCGTCAAAGAGCGGAACGTCGCGGCCAGGAACTGCCGCAGCTGGTGTTCGTGAGGCAGCCACAGTGCGTCGTCGAGCGCTACGGAATCCAACGCCCACTCGGTGGTGCCGTTGAAGCCGAGTACCGTTCCCGTGCCGTAATCGTGAGCTTCGACCGTCATGTCGCTGAGGATGTAGACCTCTTCATCGGCCTCCACCCTGTCGATCCGAAACGCGTCGCCGGCCTTCGGGCGCCATGTCAGTCCGGAATCGCGCAGGGCACGAGCGAGGGCGGTGGAGATCATCCTTCGATTATGCGCGATACTAGCCCGCGCTCACTCCGAAGAGCAGGCCCAGCAGGTACGTGACGCCGGCAGCGCCGAACCCGATGGCCAGTTGGCGCAGGGCGCGCTTGAACGGGGATGCCCCGGCCAGCAGCCCGACGATGGCTCCGGTGCCCAGCAACGCCAGCCCGACCAGCACGGCCGAGATGATCACGGCGGTCGACCCTTCGGCGCCGAACAGGTACGGAAGCACCGGGATGATGGCGCCGGAGGCGAAGAAGCAGAAGCTCGACAGCGCAGCGCCGATCGCAGAGCCGACAGCTTCGTGATCCTGCGGCCGAAGAACGGGAGCAGTCGAGCGACCGCCGACGGCCGCTGCGTCGATTACCTCTGCGGCGTGGGTGGTGGCGTCATCGACGCTCATGCCCCTGGCCCGGTACACGAGGGCCAGCTCGTTGGCATCGACGTCGAGGAAGGGCACAGAGTCACCGGTCTCCTGGCTCGGAGTCGTGGCATCCAGCAACTCACGCTGCGAGCGCACCGAGACGTATTCGCCGGCCCCCATGGACAGCGCTCCGGCGAGCAGTCCAGCGATTCCGGTGAGCAGCACGATGCGGGTGTCGACTCCGGCGGCCCCCACACCGAGCACGAGCGCGAGGTTGGAGACGAGACCGTCATTGGCACCGAACACGGCGGCCCTGAACGTGCCGGAAAGCCGCTGGCGGCCCCGAGCGGCGAGTGCCCTGACGACCTCCTCGTGGATGCGCTCATCCGCCGCCATCGCGTCGGTCGCGTCGTTGTCTGCCTCGTAGGGCGATCGCGATTCGGCCCGCTGGGCGAGCGCCAGCACGAACACCGAACCGAATCGGCGGGCGAGGAACCCCAGGAAGCGAGTGCGTAGATCACCGGTTTGCGGATGACCCACGTCGTTTCCGAGGAGCCTGATCCAGTGCTGCTCGTGCCGGCCTTCGGCCTCGGCGAGCGCCAGCAGGATGTCCCGTTCCTCGCCGCTGCGCCGCGACGCGAGGTCACGGTAGACGGCCGCCTCAGCGCGTTCGGCGGCGAGGTACTTACGCCAGCGGCGCAGATCGGACGGGCTCGGGGCGGCGCGGTCGTGCACGGTGTCGCTCATGGCGGGTTCCTTCGGTGAGGACCATGCCGGAATCAGGGTACGACGACTCCGGCCAGGTCTGACTGACCGAAGGTCTCGTTCGCCAGCGGATCAGAATGATGCCGCTGGTGGAGCACCGGGCCCGTCATCGTGACGAGCCAGTATGTCGATGTCTCACTCCACGCGAGCCGCCCTACCTGCACTCGCGCTGGGAACTACTCCCCTTCGTGTGACCCAGAGTACCGGATGCCCCAGCCGAGCGTCCACGTCTCGCCGGGTTCCACCCACCGCAGCCCCTGCCCGGAGTTGAACGCGTTCGGCGGAGCGGTCATCGGCTCGATCGCGACCGCGCGGCTGAGCCCGCCGTCTTTCGGGAAGATCGGGGTCGTGAAGACCTGCACGAACCTGTGATCGGCATCCTGGAGCAGTCGCACCTCGCGGCCGTCCGGAGCGCGCAGCACGGCGCTCACGCCATCCACTGTCTCCACGGCGCCGTACGCGGTGTCGAGCGTAAGTTCACCGACGAGCTTCGGTTCGCGCAGGTCGAACCGCGTGCCGTCGACGGGGCGTTCGGCGAGCGGGTTGAGCCGGCCATCCACCTCGAAGTACGTGGATGCGTGCACGGTCAGCCGGAGCTGCCCCGTCGGCACGTCGCCGATTTTGAGGAACGGATGGGTTCCGACGGCGACCGGGGCCTTCGTCAGCGACAGGTTCTCGATGGTGTGGGTGACGTCGAGACCGCCGTCGACGAGTTCGTAGGTGATGGACGTCGCAAGGTGGAACGGGTATCCGTGTTGCGGGAAAATGACCGCTCCGAGCGTGACGGACCCCTCGGTGCGCTCGACCTGCCGGTACGCAGTGTTGCGCAGCAGACCGTGGATCGCGTTGTGCTTATCGGGCTCCGTGAGGTCGAGCTGCATGGTCTTGCCGTCGAGCAGCCACCGGCCGTCTTCGATGCGGTTCGGCCACGGCACCAGCACGATGCCGTCGGCGAAAGGAGGTGTCGCGTCGTCGGGGTAGGACTCGGTCAGGTCGGTGCCGTCGATCGACAGGTGTCGAAGCGACGCTGCGACTTCGGCGATGATCGCCGTCGCTCCGGCGCGGGTGATCTCGAACTGCTCGCCGGTCGGGGCGGTGGATGGCTGGTTCACGCGGTCAGCTTATCGGCGACGATCACGGTCATTCCGCCTCCGCGCAGTTCGTCCACCACGGTGTCGTCGGTGATGCCCGCCGTGACGAGGGTGTCGAACTCACGGGGGCCACCGATCGCTGCCAGCGCCGTTCGACCCAGCTTCGTGGCATCCGCCAGCAGGATGCCGCGTCGCGACCGCGCGCGCACCATCGACTTGATCTCAGCCTCAGCCAGGTTGATGTTCGTGGCTCCCTCGACGGGATGCACCCCGTTGCAGCCGATGAACGCCAGATCCAGGATGAGCGTGTCGAGCATGGACGCCGCGAACGGGTTGACCAGCGAATGCTGCAGCGGCCGGAGGGTCCCGCCGGTGACGAGCACCGTCAGGCGCGGAATGGCGGGTTCGAGGGCGAGCGCGATGGTGAGTCCGCTCGTGACGATCACCACGTCATGCAGGTCGCGACGGTCGACGAGTGCGAGGGCGAAGGCCATGGACGTGCTGCCGGCGTCGACATAGATGCTGTCGCCGTTGCCGACCAGGTGGGCAGCTGCGCGACCGATCGCGACCTTGGCCGCGGCGTCCCGGTCCAGCGCCGTCTCCAGCGAGGGCTCGGCGGCGCCCGCTGGCATCGCGCCGCCGTGCACCCTCGTCACCCGGCCGCGGCGCTCGAGGGTGCTGAGGTCGGCGCGCACTGTCACTTCGCTGACGCCGAGCTCCAGGCTCGCGTCGGTCACCCTGACGAAGCCGCGCTCGGTGACCAGTCTTTCGAGCTCATGCTGTCGCGCTTGCACTGGGAGTACCATTTACGAATTCCTCCGATGTCGAAAGGTCAACTTTCGATATCGTAATACCATGCTGATGGCTGGAATCACGAAACACCCGACCACGCTCGCCGATGGTCGCGAGCTCATCTACTTCGACGACGCCGACTCCACCCTGCCGGCCGAGCGCGCCGTCGACTCGCGAGTGCTCGATCCACGCCCCGCCACCGCGACGATGCGGCAGGATCCCCTGACGGGCGAATGGATCTCGATCGCCGCTGCGCGCCAGAACCGTGTCTTCCTCCCTCCCGCCGACCAGGATCCCCTCGCACCGGCGAGCCCCGCCAATCCGTCAGAGGTGCCGAGCAACTACGACGTCGCGGTGTTCGAAAACCGGTCGCCGTCATTCGGCCCCTCCCACGATGCGTTCGATCCAGCCCTGCTGGAGGAGATCGGACTCGGTCGCTCCCTGCCCTCGGTCGGCCGCTGCGAAGTGGTCTGCTTCAGCCCCGAGCACGAAGGATCGTTCGGCACCCTCACGCCATCGCGCGCACGCACCGTCATCGAGGCCTGGGCCGACCGCACCGAGGCGCTCAGCGCGATCCCCGGGGTGCAGCAGGTGTTCCCGTTCGAGAACCGTGGCGAGGAGATCGGCGTGACCCTGCGGCATCCGCACGGCCAGATCTATTCATACCCGTACATCACGCCGCGCACGCAACGCGTCATCGCCTCGATCGAGAAGTTCGGCCCCGGCCTCTTCCAGTCGATTCTCGACTTCGAGGGCGCCTCAGACCGGGTTGTGCTGAGCGGCGAGCACTGGACGGCCTTCGTGCCGTTCGCGGCCCGCTGGCCGATCGAGGTGCACATGCTGCCGCACCGGCACATCCCCGACTTCGCCGCCACCAACGACGCGGAGCGCGCCGAACTTGCCGGCATGTATCTCAGGGTGCTGCGCGGCATCGACGCGCTGTACGACACCCCGACGCCGTACATCGCGGCCTGGCACCAGGCTCCCGTCACCGTTGCGCGCGACGACATCCGGCTCATGCTGCAGGTGACCAGCCCCCGACGGGCCGAAACTAAACTGAAATACCTCGCGGGCTCCGAGGCGGCGATGGGCGCGTGGATCGGCGACATCCTCCCCGAGCAGACTGCAGCATTCATCAGGGAAGGCATCGATCGCGCATGAGCGACATCAGGGACGACGTCACAGAAGGCTTCGAACAGGTTCACGGCTACACGCCGCTCGGCATCTGGTCTGCTCCCGGCCGGGTGAACCTCATCGGTGAGCACACCGACTACAACGAGGGATTCGTGCTTCCGTTCGCAATCAACCGGCGCACGGTCGTCGCGCTCGGCATCCGGGATGACTCCCGCATGAATGTGGCGAGCGAGTTCGCGGATGAGATGGCGGGCATCCCGCTGGCCGAACTGACGCCGTCGCGGCTCGAGGGCTGGTCCGCCTATCCGCTCGGGGTCGCCTGGGCACTCGGCGAGGCCGGCGCCGACCTGGCCGCCGTGCCGGGAGTGGACCTCTACATCGAGTCGACGGTGCCGGTCGGTGCCGGGCTCTCGTCATCCGCCGCCATCGAGAGCGCCGTCGCCGTCGCGCTCGACGAGGTCTGGCAGCTCGGCCTCGACCGTCCCACCCTCGCGAAAGCCGGCCAGCTCGCCGAGAACAAGGCGGTCGGAGCCCCGACCGGCATCATGGACCAGTCCGCGTCCCTGCTCGGCCGCGACGACCACGCCGTCTTCCTCGACTGCCGCAGCCTGGAGTCTGAGCTCGTTGCACTGGGGTTCGCCGAGGCGGGACTCGAGCTGCTGATCATCGACACCGGGGTGTCGCACGACCACTCCACCGGCGGATACGCCGACCGGCGCGCATCATGTGAGGCGGGAGCCGCCGGCATGGGAGTGTCGTCGCTGCGCGATCTCAGCGTCGACGACCTGCCACGGGCGAGGGAGACACTCGACGACGAGACCTTCCGTCGCGTGCGTCACATCGTGACCGAGAACCAGCGTGTGCTCGACACGGTCAGGGTTCTGCGCTCCGAGGGGCCCACCGCCATCGGCGAGCTGCTGGATGCCTCGCACCTCTCCATGCGCGACGACTTCGAGATCTCGGTGCCCGAGCTCGATCTCGCGGTGGAGACCGCGCAGGCGAACGGTGCCATCGGGGCGCGGATGACCGGGGGCGGTTTCGGCGGTGCCGCCATCGCCCTGGTGCCTGCGTCCGGAATCTCGAGGATCCAGGTCGCTATCGATGGAGCGTTCGCTGAGCACGGATTCGGCCAGCCGACGATGTTCACGGTGACCGCCTCGAACGGAGCCCAGCGCGACCGCTGAGCCGCGGCATCCACTCCCCTGCTGCTGCTGCTGCTGCTGCCGCCGCGCCTGCTGCTGCTTGCTCATTATTCAGGAGGTGGTGTGTCTGGCGGGGCTGACGTGACCCGGGAGGTCACTCTCGCCCCAACACACCCACCAGCCACACAACCTCCGGAATAATGAAAGGGGTTAGAAGACCTCGAGGTACTTCAGCGTGAACGAGACGATGCCGACGAGAGCGACGATCACTCCGATGGTGAGCCAGAATCGACCCCAGGGGAAATGCTTCACGAGACGTTCCTTTCAGCAGCATCAACGACGTTCTTAAGCAGCATGGCACGGGTCATGGGGCCGACTCCGCCGGGCACCGGTGACAGGTACCCCGCGACCTCCACCGCGGCAGGGTCCACATCGCCCACGAGCCGCGCCTTTCCCGTCTCCGGATCGACCACCCTGGTGATTCCGACGTCGAGCACCGCCGCGCCAGGCTTGAGCCATTCGGGCTGGATGAGCCCCGCAACCCCGACCGCGGCGACGAGGATGTCGGCCCTGCGGACATAGCTCTCGAGGTCGACGGTGCGCGAATGGGTGAGGGTGACCGTGGCATCCAGTCCCTTGCGCGTCAGCAGCAGGCCGAGCGGGCGACCGACGGTCAGCCCTCGGCCGACGACGACGACGTGACGACCCGAGATGGGCACGTCGTAGCGCTGCAGCATCTCGACGATTCCGGCCGGCGTGCAGGGCAGCGGAGAGTTGATCTCCCCGCCGACGCCGAGCACGAGTCGCCCGAGGTTCGTCGGGTGCAGGCCGTCGGCATCCTTATCGGGATCCATGAGCTCGAGCATCGCGTTCTCGTCGAGCCCTGCCGGCAGCGGAAGCTGGATGATGTAACCCGTCACGGCGGGGTTCGCGTTGAGGTCGGCAATCGCGGCGCGGACCTCGTCGGCTGTCGCGGTCTCGGGCAGGTCGACCCGGATCGACTCGATGCCCACCTCGGCGCAGTCGCGGTGTTTTCCCGCTACGTACGACAGGGAGCCCGGGTCGCTTCCGACGAGCAGGGTGCCGAGGCCGGGAGTGACGCCCCTGGCCGTGAGCGCGGTGATGCGCTCGGCGAGTTCCGCCTTGACCGCCGTCGCTGTGGCGACGCCGTCGAGCCTGACCGCAGTCATCAGTGCCAGGATCCCGGGCTCTCGAGGCCCGGGTAGAGGGGATAGCCGTCGGTCAGCTTCAGCACGCGCGCACGGAGGGCCGCGACATCCGGTGCCGGCTTGAGCGCCTGGGCGATGATGTCGGCCACCTCGGTGAACTCGACGTCGCCGAAGCCGCGGGTCGCGAGCGCCGGGGTGCCGATGCGGAGCCCCGAGGGGGTCATCGGCGGGCGGGGGTCGAACGGCACGGCGTTACGGTTCACGGTGATGCCGACCGAGTGCAGGATGTCTTCTGCCTCCTGGCCGTGGATCGGTGCCTTGCGCAGGTCGACGAGCACGAGGTGCACGTCGGTTCCTCCGGTGAGCACGTCGATTCCGGCGGCCACAGCGTCGGGTGCGGTGAGTCGCTCGGCAAGGATCTGCGCGCCACGGATGGTGCGCTCCTGGCGCTCGATGAACTCGGGCTCAGCGGCGAGCTTGAACGCGGTCGCCTTGGCCGCGATCACGTGCATGAGCGGCCCACCCTGCTGGCCGGGGAACACGTTGGAGTTGATCTTCTTCTGCAGCTCGAGGTCGTTGGTCATGATGAACCCGGCGCGCGGGCCACCGAGCGTCTTGTGCACCGTCGACGAGACGACGTCGGCGTAGGGCACGGGCGATGGATGAAGCTTGGCCGCGACCAGCCCGGAGATGTGGGCCATGTCCACCCACAGCTTCGCGCCGACCTCGTCGGCGATCTCGCGGTACGCGGCGAAGTCGAGCAGGCGGGAGTATGCGGACCATCCGGCGATGAGCACGTGCGGCTTGACCTCGCGGGCCTTCTCGCGCACGACGTCCATGTCGATGAGGAAGCTCTGCGGGTCGACCCCGTAGGCGTGCGCCTCATAGAGCTTGCCGGAGAAGTTCAGGCGCATGCCGTGGGTGAGGTGGCCGCCGTGGGCCAGTTCGAGACCCAGGATGCGGTCGCCCGGCTGGGCGATAGCGGACAGCACGGCCGCGTTCGCCGAGGCGCCCGAGTGCGGCTGGACGTTGGCGTATGCGGCACCGAACAGGCTTTTGGCGCGCGAGATCGCGAGGCTCTCGGCCACATCCACGAATTCACAACCGCCGTAGTACCGACGGCCGGGGTAGCCCTCCGCGTACTTGTTCGTCAGCACCGAGCCCTGCGCTTCGAGCACGGCGCGGGGCACGAAGTTCTCGCTCGCGATCATCTCGAGCGTGCCACGCTGGCGGCCGAGCTCCTGCTCGAGAACCTGCGCGATCTCGGGATCGACTTCGGCCAGGGGTGAAGTGAAGGTGTCAGACATGGGCGCTCCTAAAAACACTCGACGGATAGAACAAAGGTATCCGTTGAGCCCAGGCGTACGGCCCAATCGTGCTGCTGCCGCTGAGACACCAGCGACCGTCGCTCCCCGATGGTTGCCCATCTCAACGCCAGTTGCGACAGGTACAGCTTACGCGAGGACGCAACCTCCGATGCGTGGATGTCGCGACCGGATGCCGGATCGCCTACCCCGTTGCAGCCGGTTGGCGGGCCAGCCAGGCCGCGAGGTGACGTGCCGTGGCACCGGTCCCGCTCGCCACCTCGTGAGGATCGCCGGCCGCCACGATCGTGCCGCCCCTGTCTCCGCCTCCCGGCCCCAGGTCGATCACCCAGTCCGCGTCGGCGATGGCGGCCTGGTCGTGCTCGACCACGACGACGGTGTTCCCGGTGTCCACGAGTCTCTGCAACTGGTCGAGCAGCAGCCTGGTATCTGCGGGGTGGAGCCCGGCAGTGGGTTCGTCCAGCAGGTAAAGGGTGTGACCACGATTCGCGCGCTGCAGTTCCGTCGCCAATTTGATCCGCTGCGCTTCACCGCCGCTGAGTTCCGTGGCCGGCTGGCCCAGCCGCAGATAGCCGAGACCCACCTCACGGAGGGTCTCCAGGCTTCTGGATGCGGCAGGGGTGTCGTGGAAGAACAGCGCTGCCGCGTCGACGGTCATCCCCAGCACGTCGGCGATGGTGCTGCCGCGGTAGGTCACTTCCAGCGTTTCGGCGTTGTACCGCGCGCCGTGACAGGTGTCGCAGGGCGCGTAGGTGCCCGGCAGGAACATCAGCTCGACGGAGATGAATCCTTCGCCCTGGCACGTCTCGCAACGACCGCCGGCCACGTTGAACGAGAATCGGCCGGCGCTGTACCTGCGTCGGCGGGCTTCATCCATCGCCGCAAAGACCTTCCTGACCACGTCGAACATGCCGGTGTACGTGGCGAGGTTCGATCTCGGCGTGCGGCCGATGGGCCGCTGGTCGACCACCACCAGCCGGTCGACAGCCTCCACACCGGAGACGCCGGCAACGTCGAGCTCGAGCGCGGCTTCGTCGGGGTCGTCGACCCCTGCACCGAGGCGATCGCGCACCACCTGCGCCAGTACCTGCGTCACGAGGGTGGACTTGCCGGAGCCCGACACTCCCGTGACGGCGGTCATGACGCCGAGCGGCACGTCGACCGTGACATCACGGAGGTTGTGGCGGCTGATGCCGCGAAGTCCTATCCATCCCGTCGGCGTTCGCAGCTCGTGCGCAGCCCTCGCCATTGTCGGGAAGAGATAGCGGGCCGTGACCGACTCCTGAACGTTCTCGAGCCCGTCCACCGGGCCCGAATACACGACGTGTCCGCCGCTCTCCCCCGCGCCCGGGCCGATGTCGACCACCCAGTCTGCGCGCCGAACCACGTCGAGGTCGTGCTCCACCACGAACAGTGAGTTGCCGGATGCCTTGAGCCTCTCCAGCACGTCGAGCAGGGGCTCAGCGTCGGCCGGGTGCAGGCCCGCCGACGGCTCGTCGAGCACGTAGATCACCCCGAACAGTCCCGACCGCAACTGGGTCGCGATCCGCAGTCTCTGCGATTCGCCTCCGGACAGCGTCGTGGAGTTTCTCCCCAGGCTGAGGTAGCCGAGCCCGAGGGCGAGCAACTCGTCCACCCGGCCGATGACATCGGTCGCGATCCGGCTGGCGGCACCGCCGGTCTCTCCGCGAGGGGACGCCTCGACCGACACCAACCCTTCGCGCAGGGCTGCGGCGAGGTCGGCGAGCGGCACCGCGTTCATATCGGTGATCGTGCGCCCGGCGAACGTGACGGCGCGCGCTTCGGGGCGCAGGCCGCTTCCGCCGCAGTCCGGGCACGCGATGCTCTGCACGAATCGCAGGGCACGCTCGCGCATCCGCTCGCTCTGCGACTGAGCGATCACGTGCATCACATGCTTGCGTGCGCTCCAGAACTTGCCGTAGTAGCCGTGATCGACGCGGCCCTCCTCGGGCTCGATCATCACCGAGGGCTGCTCATCCGTGTAGAGCAACCACTCCCGATCCGCGCGGGACAGCCTGCGCCACGGCTTCTTGATGTCGATCCCGAGCCCATGCACGATGCTGCGCAGGTTCGCACCCTGCCACGCTCCTGGCCACGCCGCGATCGCCCCGTCGCGGATGCTGAGGGAGTCGTCCGGCACGAGCAGCTCTTCGGACACGTCATGCACCACCCCGAGCCCGTGGCAGCGGGGGCATGCCCCTGCCACGGTGTTCGGGGAGAAGGCCTCGGCCGCGAGGTGCGAGCCGCCTGACGGATAGGTCCCTGCACGCGAGTACAGCATCCTGAGCAGATTGGACATCGTCGTGATGGTGCCCACTGTGGAGCGGGAACTCGGAGCGCCCCGGCGTTGCTGCAGCGCAACGGCGGGAGGGAGCCCGGTGATCTCGTCGACGTCAGGCGCCCCGACCTGGTTGAGCAGCCGACGGGCGTACGGGGCCACCGACTCGAAGTAGCGTCGCTGGGCCTCCGCATAGAGCGTGCCGAAGGCGAGAGACGACTTTCCCGAACCCGATACCCCCGTGAACGCGACTATGGCATCCCTCGGGATGTCGATATCGATCTCTTTCAGGTTGTGCTCGCGCGCGCCCCGGACAGTGACCCACCCCACGTCAGACAGCTGCCCCGGGAGAGGCCTCCTCCGCGCTCGCCCCCTCGGATGCCACTACTTCGGATGCCACTACTTCGGCACCGAAGATGGCCACGAGCAGGTCGGTGGTCCAGGCGATGAGCTGGGTGTCTGTGGGTTCCGGCGGCAATGGCACCAGAACGGCGGCCGCTGCGGCGTGGTAGCGCGCTCCCGGGTACATGCGCTGCAGCCGCACCTGGATGGAGTCGGCGAGGTTCGCCGGCGCGATCCGCAGCTTGTCGCCCATGACCACGACTTCGCTGAGCCCGGATTTCTGCGCCATGCGGCGCAGTCGCGAGACGGCGATGAGGTTGGCGACCTGTTCCGGCGGCTCACCGTAACGGTCCGTGAGCTCCTCCATCACCCTGTCGATGCTGTCGGTTGTCGCTGCCGGAGCCGACGCCGTCGACAGCTTCTGGTACGCCTCGAGCCTGAGCCTCTCGCTCTCGACGTAGTCCTCGGGGATGTGCGCGTCGACGGGCAACTCGAGCCTGAGCTCGGTCTGCCCCTCCGCCACGTCGCCGCGGAAGGTCGAGACGGCCTCGCCGATCATCCGCAGGTACAGGTCGAAACCCACCCCCGCGATGTGCCCGGATTGCTCGCCGCCGAGCAGGTTTCCCGCTCCACGGATCTCGAGGTCCTTGAGCGCGATCTGCATGCCGGCGCCGAGTTCGTTGTTGGCGGCGATCGTGTTCAGTCGCTCGTGCCCGGTCTCGGTGAGCGGCTTCAGTTCATCGTAGAGGAAGTACGCGTACGCGCGCTCGCGGCCACGACCCACCCGACCGCGCAACTGGTGGAGCTGCGACAGCCCGTACTTATCGGCCCTGTCGATGATGAGGGTGTTGGCGTTGGCGATGTCCAGCCCGGTCTCGATGATCGTCGTCGAGACGAGCACGTCGAACTTGCGCTCCCAGAAGTCGACCATGACCTGCTCGAGCACGTGCTCGGGCAGCTGGCCGTGGGCCACGGCGATCCGCGCCTCAGGCACGAGCTCTGCGAGCTGGTTGGCGACCCTGTTGATGCTGGAGACGCGGTTGTGCACGTAGAAGATCTGGCCCTCGCGCAACAGTTCGCGCCTGATCGCAGCACCCACCTGCCGGTCGGAGTACGGGCCGACGAAGGAGAGGATCGGATGGCGATCCTCCGGAGGCGTCGCGAGCGTCGACATCTCCCGGATGCCGGTGACCGCCATCTCGAGGGTTCGCGGGATCGGGGTGGCTGTCATCGCCAGGATGTCGACGTTGGTCTTCAGCTTCTTCAGCGCATCCTTGTGCTCGACGCCGAAGCGCTGCTCCTCGTCGATGATGACGAGACCGAGGTCTTTGAACGCGATGTTCTTGCTGAGCAGGCGATGCGTGCCGATGACGACGTCGACCGTGCCGTCCTCCATGCCCGCCATGGTCTCCTTCGATTCCTTGTCGGTCTGGAACCTGGACAGCGCGCGGAGGTGCACGGGAAATCCGGCGAATCTCTCGGCGAACGTTTCCATGTGCTGGCGCACGAGCAGCGTGGTCGGCACTATCATCGCGACCTGCTTGCCATCCTGCACGGCCTTGAACGCGGCGCGCACGGCGACCTCGGTCTTGCCGTAGCCGACGTCTCCGCTGAGCAGGCGATCCATCGGGATCGGCCGCTCCATGTCGGCCTTGACCTCGTCGATGGTGGTGAGCTGGTCGGGGGTCTCCGCAAAGGCGAAAGCCTCTTCGAGTTCGCGCTGCCACGGAGTATCCGGCCCGAAGGCATGACCCTTCGACGCCATTCGCGCGCTGTAGAGCTTCACGAGCTCGACGGCGATATCCCTGACGGCCTTGCGCGCCTTGCCCTTGGCGGCGGCCCAGTCGCTGCCGCCCATCTTGCTCAGCGCCGGGGCTTCGCCACCGACATAGCGGCTCAGGAGGTCGAGCTGGTCGGTGGGAACGTAGAGCTTGTCCCCGGGGTATCCACGCTTATTGGGCGCGTATTCGATCACCAGGAACTCGCGCTGCGTCTTGATCGCGTTGCGACCACCGGTCGACACCTCGCGCTGCACGAGCTCTACGAACTTGCCGATGCCGTGAGTGTTGTGCACCACGAAATCGCCGGCCTTGAGCTGCAGCGGGTCGACGACATTCTTGCGGCGGCTCGCGAGCTTCTTCACCTGCCGGGTGTCGTAGCCCGCCGTGCGACCGTAGAACTCGCTCTCGCTGAACAGGGCGAGCTTGATATCGGCGAGCTCGAAACCCTGGTCGATGGATGCCTGCACCAGGTATGCGACGCCCGGTTCGGCCTTCGCGGGGAACTCGTCCACCGCGCGACCGGCGAGCTCATGCTCGGCAAGCACGTTGGCCGTGCGCTCCACGAGACCGGCGCCCTCGGAGACGATGGCCACCGACCAGCCATCCCGCAGAAGCTCGCCGACGTGCCCGAGAGCACCGTCCGGCTGGCCCGCGAAGTTCGGGACGGTGCGAGCTTCGACGCGCACATATGACTCCAGGCCCGTCGCCTCGAGCTCCTTTTCGAACCGACGAAGCGTAGCTTCGTCGGCGCTGGCGTCGCTGAATCGCTGGCGCGATTCTCCCAGCTCCAGCGCGCCGGAATCGAACGCGCTCAGCGTCCACCACAGGCGGTCGCCGGCCGACTCGCGCAGCCTTGCGAGAGTGACGAAGTCGCCAGCGTCCAGGTCGATCGGAGCCTCGGCTCCGGCGGTCGCGGCATTCCACGCTGCACTGAGGAACTCGCGATTCGTTTCGGCGAGATTCACCGCGCGCGTCGCAACCTTCTCCGGCGAGAGCACAGCGATCGCGGCATCCTGAGGCAGGTAGTGGGTGAGGGGCACGAGCCGGTCGACAAGCGCCGGCGCGAGCGACTCCATGCCGTCGACCGGGATTCCCTCGCCGATCTTGGCCAGCATCGTCGACAGGCTGGGAAACTCGTGCTGCATCTCGCGGGCACGCTGGCGCACGCTGTCGCTCAGCAGCATCTCCCGGCTCGGGGGCAGCTCGGCCTCGGTGATCTCCGTCGGCAGGGAGCGCTGGTCGGCGACCGAGAATTCGCGAACCTGCTCGAGTTCGTCTCCGAAGAATTCGAGGCGGAGCGGATGCTCGTCGGTCGGCGCGAACACGTCGACGATGCCGCCGCGCACAGCGAACTCGCCCCGCCTGGTCACCATGTCGACTCGCGCGTACGCGAGGTCGACGAGGCGGCGGCTGAGGTGCGCGAGGTCGTAGCCGCGACCGCCCTTCACGAGCGAGATCGGTTCGATGGTGGTGAGGTTGTCGGCCAGGGGCTGGAGGGCCGCCCGCACGCTGGCGACCATGACGAACGGCGTCTTCTGGTCACCGGCAGTCCAGTTGCGGATGGCACGGAGGGCAGCAATGCGCTTGCCCACCGTCTCCGAACTGGGGCTCAACCGCTCGTGCGGCAGGGTCTCCCACGCCGGGAACTCGACGATCGTGGCGCTCGGCAGGTAGCTCGCCAGGGATCGACGAAGCGCCTCGGATTCCCGACCCGTCGCCACGACCGCGAGCAGCGCCCGAGGGCCGCCCTTGCGCGACAGGAGTCCGGTAAGAAGAGGGGCGCGGAGCCCGTCGACGAGAGAGAAATCGGCGCTTCTGGCGCCGAGAGAAAGTGCTTTCTCGAACGTCCGGGCGCGCGAAAGGGCCGGGATAAATCCTTCGAGTATCACCGGACAAGTGTACGCCGCGCCACTGACAGCGGGCTGCGTGCGAGCTGCCGTCGCGCGGCCAGGCGCCCGACCCCACCGGTGCCCGTTGCCCGCCCCCGTTGCCCGCCCCGGTGCTCACCCCCGGTGTTCGTAACTCCTGCAGGGAGCGTCCCGCGATCGCGCATGACCCCGGAACTCCGCGCACGCGCCGGCCGGTGGCAGGCGAACTGCAGGAGTTATGAACGCAGCGGCTGCGCGGGCAGCGGCTGCGCGGGGCTGCGGCGGGGCGCCGGCCGTCGGCGGGCGAACTACGGTCGCGCGGTGTGGAACTTCAGCTGGGCTGCGGTGAGCCCGTCCGTGGCGATGAGTTGCGTGGCGTCCGCCGCCTCGTCGAGGAGGTTGGGCAGGGTTGCGCGCTCCTCGCCCGTGAAATCGCGCAGCACGAAGTCGGCAGCAGGCTGGCGGCCGGGCGGCCTGCCGATCCCGATGCGCACCCTGGTGAAGTCCCCGGTGCCGGTGGCGGCGATGATGTCCCGGATGCCGTTATGACCACCGTGACCGCCGCCGAACTTGAGGCGCACCGAGTCGAACGGAATGTCGAGTTCGTCGTGGAGCACGATCAGCCGGGACGGCTCGATCTTGTAGAAACGCAGCAGCGCTGCGACCGGCCCGCCCGACACGTTCATGAACGTATTGGGCTTGGCGAGCACGAGCTTAGGCCCAGCCGGGAAGCTGCGGCCCTCGGCAACCGAGGCGTTGGCCCTGTGGTTCTTGAAGCTCGACGACAGCCGGTCGGCGAGCTGGGCCAGCACCATCTGGCCGACGTTGTGGCGATTTCCGGCGTAGCCGGGCCCGGGGTTACCGAGCCCGACTACAAGCCAAAGGTCATCCACAGGCTGCGCCTTACGTGAGAACCAGATCGGCCGAAACCCTCGGACTACTCGGATTCCTCGGCAGCGGCGTCGTCGCCCTCGGCAGCTTCTGCGCCCTCGGCGCCCTCTTCGGTCTCCGGCTCGTCGCCGAGGTCCTGCTCGACCTCGCCGGTGATGCCGACGATGAGGGTCTCCTCATCGGTGACCAGCGTGGCGCCGGTCGGCAGCGTGAGGTCTTTCGCGAGGATCTGCGAGCCCTCCTTGAGGCCCTCGACAGAGACGACGACGTTCTCGGGGATGTGGGTTGCCTCGACCTCGAGCGACACGGTGTTCGCGTCCTGGTTGATCGTGGTTCCTGCAACCGGCTCACCCTCGACGTGCACGGGGATGTCGACGATGACCTTCTCGCCCTTGCGGACGACAATGAGGTCGATGTGCTCGATGATCTGGCGAACCGGATCCTTCTGCACATCCTTGACCAGTGCGAGCTGGATGGTGCCCTGGATGTCGAGCTCGAGAACCTGGTTGGACTTACGCAGGATCAGCGCGGTCTCGTGGCCGGGCAGGGTGACGTGCTTCGGCTCGGTTCCGTGGCCGTAGATGACCGCGGGGATCTTGTTCTGCGCGCGGATCTTGCGGGCTACGCCCTTGCCGAACGTGTCGCGCACCTCGGTGAGGAGGTAGTTGGTGTCTTCAGACTGTGCGGCTTTCTTAGCCATGATGTTCTCCATAACGGGCAGGTGCCCAGATCGTATTCAACTCGAACGCATGATTGCCAGCGTGAGGAAAAGCCCAATGCACTTAAGATCAGTGACTCACCCGCCGCGTCGATAACGGAACCCGCAGGTTCCCTCGCCGAAGTTCAGTGCACGATCTTACACGGATTCGGGGGCGAACCCCCAGCCGGTCATCGCCAGCGGCGGGAGCGCAGCAGGGTGCCGAAGGCGGCCGCGAGCAGCAGCATCCCGAGCAGGGCGAGGTTGCCGTTCGGAGCCGCGAACTGCACGGTCACGCTCAGCTCCCTCGAGACCTGACCGGCGATGGATGCCAGTTGCCCCGGTTCTGCGAGCCCGAAGAAACCGATCCCCGCTATCGCCAGGCCGAGCACGGCAAGGCCGACTGACGACCAGCGCAGGGTCAGCACAGCCAGGCCGACGAGCACGGTCCCGACGAGGAGCAGCACGGCTCCCGTGGGGTTGAACCCCCCGGTCGCGAGCACGACGAGGTCGGTGTAGACCAGCCCGCCCCCCATGAAGGCGAGGAGCACGCCCATGGGTCCGGCGACGATCGCCACGATCACGCTGGCGGCACGCGCGACGGCACCGGGCTTCTGCGAGCGACCGGTCAGCGCTGCCAGCCCGGTCACGACGAAGACGATCCCGGCAAGCATGCCGATGCCGGTGGAGACCGAGTAGAGCATTCCATCGCCCACCGTCGAATCCCTGCCGAACGCCTGCGCGATGAGTCGGATGAACGGGAGTGAAGGATCCAGCACAGCGACGAGCCCGAACAGCAGATGGATCACGCCCACGGTCATCACCCCGACCGACGACATCGCCACGCTCAGCATGGCCACCGCGAGAAGCATGAGCCCCCCGACCACGAGCGGCAGCGCGAGGGGATCCGTGGTCCGGTCGAATCGCACGGCTTCCCTCATGAGCACGGCACCGCCCTGCCAGAGCGCCGCGTATCCCAGCGCAGTCGCGACCAGCGAGACCACGACACTGAGGGCGGTTCTGACCATAGTCAGAGACTAACGAGCGGGCTCCGGCGCGCAAGAGTGACGCGGGGTGATTAGTCGAACAGTTCGCGCACGATGCGATCGACGATCGCCGCAGGTGCCGGAGCGATGTCGACGGTCACGCCGGGTTCACCGGCGTCGAGCGGCTGGAGAGTGGCCAGTTGGGAGCCGAGCAGCGATGTCGGCATGAAGTGGCCCTCCCTGTGCCCCATCCGCTGCGCGAGCAACTCGGGAGATCCATGGAGATGCACGAATCTCGAATCCCCCGCCTGTTTCAGGATCGCCTCGCGATAGCTGCGCTTGAGCGTCGAACAGGCCACGACGATTCCCGGAGCCGGTGCTGCCGCGATCACGTCGCCCACCACCGCGAGCCACGGCCAGCGGTCAGCGTCGGTGAGCGGATGTCCCGCCGCCATCCTGGCGACGTTGGCGGGCGGATGCAGGGAGTCGGCATCCACAAAACGGATCCCGAGTCGTTCGGCGAGCAGTTCACCGATCGTGGACTTACCGGAGCCACTGACCCCCATGACGACGATCCGTGGTGTGCTCACCATCTCAGGCTAGCCGGACGGTCTAGCCTAGAAGTCGGCTTCTGCCTCACACGGCACTACCCCTCAACTCGCACTTCCCCCTCGACTGGCTTTTCTCAAGGAGACACTGTGGCACAGGCAAATATCGGCGTTGTTGGACTCGCAGTGATGGGAAGTAACCTCGCCCGCAACCTCGCCAGCCGCGAAGGCAACTCTGTGGCGATCTTCAACCGCTCCTACGAGAAGACCGAGACCCTGCTCACCGAGCACCCCGAGGCCGAATTCGTCGCGTCGAAGACCTACGCCGAATTCGCTGCCTCCCTGTCGAAGCCGCGCACCGCGCTGATCATGGTGCAGGCGGGCAAGGGCACCGACGCTGTCATCGACGAGCTGCTGGCCGTGTTCGAGCCGGGCGACATCATCGTCGACGGCGGCAACGCGCTGTTCACCGATACGATCCGCCGCGAGAAGGCCGTGCGCGAGACCGGCATCAACTTCGTCGGCGCCGGGATCTCCGGCGGCGAGGAGGGCGCGCTGCTCGGGCCGTCGATCATGCCCGGCGGCTCCGACGAGTCGTGGGTCACGCTCGGCCCGATCCTCAAGTCCATCGCCGCCGTCGCCGAGGGTGAGCCCTGCGTCACCCACGTCGGCCACGACGGTGCCGGCCATTTCGTGAAGATGATCCACAACGGCATCGAGTATGCCGACATGCAGCTCATCGCGGAGGCCTACGACCTCATCCGCCGCGGAACCGGCAAGACTCCCGCCGAGATCTCCGAGATCTTCACCGAGTGGAACAAGGGCGAGCTCGAGAGCTACCTGATCGAGATCACCGCCGAGGTACTCAAGCAGGTGGATGCCGACACCGGGCGTCCACTCGTCGACGTGATCCTCGACCAGGC
The DNA here is from genome assembly GCF_015752305.1 of Salinibacterium sp. CAN_S4. Classification (NCBI taxonomy): domain Bacteria; kingdom Bacillati; phylum Actinomycetota; class Actinomycetes; order Micrococcales; family Microbacteriaceae; genus Salinibacterium; species Salinibacterium sp. CAN_S4. Next base: position 72,271 of record NZ_JADOVB010000004.1, read on the forward strand.
CGGCTCCAAAGGCACCGGAGTGTGGACTGTACAGACCGCCCTCGACCTCGGTATTCCGGTCTCCGGTATCGCGGAAGCAGTCTTCGCCCGCTCGCTGTCGTCCAAGCCGGCCCAGCGCGACGCCGCCGCCTCGCTGCCCGGCCCGTCGTCGCAGGTCGCCGGAGATGACGAGTCATTCATCGAAGACGTGCGGCTCGCGCTTTACGCATCCAAGGTCATCGCATACAGCCAGGGATTCGACGCGATCGTCGCCGGCGCCGAGCAGTACGGCTGGGACATCCAGAAGGGTGAGATCGCGAAGATCTGGCGCGGAGGCTGCATCATCCGTGCGCGCTTCCTGAACCGCATCACCGAGGCCTACGCCGAGAACCCCGGCCTCGTCGCCCTCGTGACCGCGCCGTTCTTCGTCGACGTGATGGCCAGGACACAGGATGCCTGGCGCCGGGTCGTCTCCGGAGCCGCCCAGTCCGGCATCCCGACTCCCGCATTCTCGTCGTCGCTCGCCTACTACGACGGACTGCGTGCCGACCGCCTGCCCGCCGCCCTCGTGCAGGGCCAACGCGACTTCTTCGGCGCCCACACCTACAAGCGCATCGACAAGGATGGCACCTTCCACACGCTGTGGAGCGGCGACCGCAGCGAGATCGAGTCGGCGGGCAGCTCGCACTAACTCCCTTTCATCATTCAGGAGGTTGTGGGGCTGGAGTTGCTGAGGTGGCAGGTGCGACCTCGTGTGAAGCAGAAGTCACTCCAGTCACGTGACCTCCTGAATAATGGATGGCGCGGAGCCGCGGGTGACACAATGGAATGGCCATGGCATCCCCCGCAGACAACTCCCCCGAGTACGACGACGAGCCGGAGCTCGCCGGCTACGAACCGCACGGCGACAGGCCGCTGCGCAGCCCTCACCTGCTTACCGTGATGCGGGTGGTGGTCGTCGTCGGGCTCATCGGGCTGGTGCTGCCGGGCATCCTGATCGGCGTGTCGACAGCCAACAACACGGCGCAGCGATCGTGCGCGATCTACACGAGCTATCTTTCGCCGGAAGCGGTGAATTTCTCGGCGAGGTTCGAACTGGTCAGCGCCTCCGGCATGGGCTGGAACTGTTACGCGGTCGGTTTCGGCGGCACCGAGACCCTGCTGGCGAGCATGGGGATCATCCCCGGCGGCGCGCGACTGCCGGCGGGCCCGGACGTGTCGACCAGCGACTCCTAGAGAGCGGTCAGCTTCTCGCGCACCTCGCGACGCAGCACCTTGCCGATGAGCGATCGGGGTAGTTCGTCGACCTGGTAGACGCGACGGGGCACCTTGTAGGCGGCGAGGTTCGACCTCGCGAAGTCGCGGATCGACTCCTCGTCGAGCTTCGCGCCGGCCACGAGCACCACGGCGGCGGCGACATCCTCACCGCTGTGCGTGCTCGGCAGGCCCACGACGGCGACATCCGAGACATCCGGATGCGCCCGCAGTGTGTCTTCGACCTCGCTCGGCGCGACGTTGAAGCCGCCCGTGATGATGAGTTCCTTGATGCGGTCGACGATGCGGACGAACCCTGCCTCGTCGACAGTGACGATGTCGCCGGTGCGGAACCAGTCGGCACCGTCGTCGGAGGTCGGGACGAAGACGGCAGCCGTCTCATCCGGCTTCTTCCAGTACCCGGAGAACACCTGGGGGCCGCGCACGATGAGCTCGCCCTCTTCACCCGGAGCGCGATCGACGGTCGGGTTCTCGGGATCGACGACCCGCACTTCGGTATTGGGCAGTGGAAGACCCACGGTACCGGCGACCCTGGTGGGGCCGACGGGGTTGGCCATCAGCACGGGACTGGTCTCGCTGAGTCCGTAGCCCTCGACGAGGTATCCGCCCGTCTCCTGCTCCCACGGTTCGACTACCGCGGCCGACAACGGCATAGCTCCCGAGATGGAGATCTGGATGCCCTGAAGCGAGACACCCTTCTCGTAGGCGGCGGCCTGCAGCCGCTGGTAAATCGGCGGCACGGCCGGCAGAAATGTCGCCGGGCGCTTCTTCGCGACGGCGAGCACAAGGTCGGGGTCGAACTTCGGGAACAGCACAAGGCGCGCGCCCATGCTCATCGCGAACGTCAGGCACAAGGTCAGCCCGTAGGCGTGGAACATCGGCAGGACCGCGTAGACCACGCAACCCTCGCCACGCGTGACGGTCGGCACCCAAGCCCTGGCCTGGGCCGCATTCATCGTGAGGTTGAGGTGGGTGAGGGTGGCGCCCTTGGGGCTGCCGGTGGTGCCGCTGGTGTACTGGATGAGCGCAACGTCAGCCGCGTCCGGGCGGACGATCTCGGGCTTGATCGGCTGAGACTTCAGAAGGTCATCCCACACGACGGTGCCGCGGACGCTCGTCGTCAGCGCTGCGCGTGATTCGCGGGCTTTGCTGATCGGCAGCCTGAGCAGCGCCCTCGTTGCGAAGGGCATCGCGCGCGTGACATCCACAGAGATGATCGTGTCGACGGCCACATCGGCCGGGAAGGCCTGGATCGTGCCGACGACGTTGTTCCACGCGATGACGACCTTCGCGGCGTGGTCTTCGAACTGGTGGCGCAGCTCGCGCGGGGTGTAGAGCGGGTTGTGCTCCACGACGATCGCGCCGATGCGCAGCACCGCGTAGAACGCGACGATGTGCTGGGGGCAGTTCGGCAGTACCAGTGCGACGGTGTCGCCCTTCTGCACGCCGAGCAGCCTGAGGCCTTCCGCGGCTCGCTCGATCTGCATGCCCATCTCGGCATATGTGGTCTCGCGACCGAAGAACTCGAGGGCGACGTTGTCGGGGAACTCGGCGATGGATGCCTCGACCAGGTCGTACAGCGAACCCGTGGGCAGTTCCAGCTCCTCCGGAACACCTTCTGCGTATGAGGCGAGCCAGGGGCGAGGGGTGGAGATGGTCACGCGGCTCCGTCGAACATGCTCGTCACGGATCCATCGTCGAAGACCTCGTGGATGGCGCGGGCGAGCAGCGGAGCGATCGGCAGGATGGTGAGCGTGGGGAAGCGCTTCTCTTCCGGGATCGGCAGGGTGTCTGTCACGACGACCGAGTCGATGGAGGCGTGCTGCAGCAGCTCTGGCGCGGGAGAGGAGAAGATCGCGTGGGTTGCCGCAACGACGACCTTCGTCGCGCCGGCGGCCTTGAGCGCTTCGGCCGCCTTCACGATGGTGCCGCCGGTGTCGATCATGTCGTCGACGAGCAGGCAGACGCGGCCAGCGACGTCGCCGACGATCTCGTGCACCGTCACCTTGTTCGGGATGAGCGGGTCGCGACGCTTATGGATGATGGCGAGCGGCGCACCGAGCTTGTCGCTCCAGATGTCTGCCACCCGCACCCGGCCCATGTCCGGCGAGACGACGGTGAGGGTGGAGGGATCGAGGATCCGCTGGAAGTGCTCGAGCAGCACGGGCATCGCGAAGAGGTGGTCGACGGGCCCGTCGAAGAATCCCTGGATCTGGGCGGCGTGGAGGTCGACGCTCATGATCCGGTCGGCGCCGGCCGCCTTGTAGAGGTCGGCGATCAGACGGGCGCTGATCGGCTCGCGGCCGCGACCCTTCTTGTCCTGGCGGGCGTATGGATAGAAGGGCGAGACGACGGTGATGCGCTTGGCCGAGGCGCGCTTGAGGGCGTCGACCATGATGAGCTGCTCCATGAGCCACTCGTTGATGGGGTCGGTGTGCGACTGGATCACGAACGCGTCACACCCGCGGACGCTTTCGTCGTAGCGGGCGTAGATCTCACCGTTGGCGAAGGTGCGGGCATCCGTGTGCACGATGCTTGTCTCGAGCTCGGTGGCGATGTCGATGGCGAGCTGCGGGTGGGCCCTGCCGCTCACGATGACGAGCCTCTTCTGTCCGGTGATCTTGATCTCGGACACAGTCCCCGCTCTCTGCCGACACATCGTCGGCGTTTGTCTTCGCCAATCTTATCGGCGCAGACCTGTCGCTAAACCTCCGGGGTGCCGGATGCCTCGGCCGCCGCTCGCGCTGCTGCAGTTCCTGCGCGGTTGGCCTCGACCCATCCACTCATGTTGCGCTGCGGTGCGACGGTGATCGCCAGCGATCCCGCCGGCACATCCTTGCGCACCACCGTGCCGGCTCCCGTATAGGCGCCGTCCCCGATGGTCACGGGGGCCACGAACACGTTGTGCGAACCCGTGCGCACGTGGGAACCCACGACGGTGGCGCTCTTGTTAACGCCGTCGTAGTTGGCGGTGATGGTGCCGGCGCCCACGTTCGACTGCTCCCCCACGGTGGTATCGCCGATGTAGCTGAGGTGCGGCACCTTGCTTCCGGCGCCGATCGTCGAGTTCTTCGTCTCTACGAAGGTGCCGATCTTGCCGTCTGCACCGAGATACGTTCCGGGACGCAGGTAGGCGAAGGGGCCGACACTGGCACCGGCGCCGATGACGGCGAGCGTGGCATCCGTTCGCTTGACCACGGCGTTCTCGCCGATCTCGCAGTCGACGAGCGTGGTGTCAGGACCTACAGTCGCTCCGCGCTGGATGAGCGTGGCGCCCTTCAGCTGGGTGCCCGGCAGCAGTTCGACGTCTTCGGCCAGGGTGACATCGGCGTCGATCCAGGTCGTCGCGGGATCCTGCACCGTCACACCCCCCACCTGCCAGCGGCGCACGATCAGGTCGTTCATGCGGCGGGATGCCTCGGCCAGCTGCACGCGGTCGTTGACTCCGCTGACCATCCAGCCGTCGCTCACGGGCACGGCAGTCACGACGGATCCGCTCGCGCTCAACATCCCGACGACGTCGGTGAGGTACTTCTCGCCCGCCAGGTTCTGGGTTCCGACGAGCGGAAGCTGCACCCTCAGCTCCCCCACGCTGAACACGTAGGTTCCGGAGTTGATCTCGGTGACGGCCCGCTCTGCGTCTGTCGCGTCTTTCTGTTCCACGATGCGGTCGAGTGCGCCGTCCTCGTTCCGGATGACGCGGCCGTAGCCCGTGGCGTCATCGAGTACGGCAGACAGCAGTGTCGCGGCCGCGCTGGCGGCGCGGTGCTCGGCGATCAGCGCGGCGAGGGTGGGGGCATCCAGCAGCGGAACATCGCCGCTGACCACGATCACGTCGCCATCGAAGCCCTCGGGCAGCGCTTCGAGCGCGACCTCCACGGCCCTGCCCGTGCCCGGGATGTCGTCCTGGTCGACGAAGATGACGTCGGGCGCGAGTTCTGAGATCGAGGCGACCACGGTGTCGCGCTCGTGGCGCACGACTGCGATGACGACGCTGGGTTCGAGCTCGCGCGCCGTGGCGAGCACGTGCCCGATGAGGCTTCGGCCCGCGATGGAGTGCAGCACCTTCGGGCGCGACGACTTCATGCGGGTGCCCTGGCCTGCGGCGAGAACGATGACGGCGAGGTTCTGGTCAGTCATGCTGCCATTGTCTCGCACTGCGACGGCTCAGTCTTGCCCGTGACGCGACGCGATAGCCGCCGAGTGTTCCGCTTCTGCGGGCTGGCGCGCTGTGGTGCCAGCAGAAGCGGAACACTCGGCGGTGAATGTCGCGGCGGTGGTCGCTATGTCCGGTCGAGCGCGACCAACCGTTCGGCCCCGCTATCGCCCCAGTAGCAGGTCTGCAGGATGACCGAGCCGCCGAGCCCGTCGGTGGCGACCTTCGCGTAGTCCCCGGCCTGCGCGTCCCTGGCCGCGATCACGGTGTAGGTGCCGTCGAGGCCGACCCCGGAGAGGGTCACGGTGTCACCGATGGACATGCCGAGCACGATGTCACCGCCGCAGTAGTTGTGCTTGCCGACGATGGGCGCGTGCACGCCCAGGTCCATCCGCACCCACAGGCACTGGTCGATCTCGGCCTGGTACCCCGTCGTGTCGATCGCGATGGACCACTCACCCTGCCCGGTCGTCGCCAGGGTCGGAAGAGCGGGTGTTTCCGTCGCAGGCGCTCCGGCTGGCGCAGCCGGCTGCGGCAGCTGGGCTGCGACGATCGGCGGCTCCACGGCGTCCGGGGCGGGGGCCGCGAACGGGGCAGGCGAAGCCTGCTCCACGGCCGCCGGAGGGGCGGCGGGAGTATTACCGGCGAGAAAGCCCAGCCCCGTGCCGATGGCGAGCGCGGCAATCACGGCCGGGATCACCCGCGTGAGCGTGATCCTGCGCCCGGCCCGGTGATACTCGGCGAACGGATCCGGCGCCGCGGGCATCATCCGAATCGGCCATTGACGTAGTCGAGGGTGCGCGGGTCTGTCGGGTCGGAGAACATCACCTCGGTGTCGCCCTGTTCGACGATCGCGCCGGGGGTGCCGAGCGAGGCCAGGAAGAACGCGCAGTTGTCAGACACACGCTGGGCCTGCTGCATGTTGTGCGTGACGATCACGATCGTGACTTCTTTGGCGAGCTCGAGCATCGTCTCCTCGATGACACGGGTGGATGTCGGGTCGAGCGCCGAACACGGCTCGTCCATGAGCAGCACTCGTGGGCGCACCGCGAGCGAGCGGGCGATGCACAGTCGCTGCTGCTGCCCACCGGAGAGGCCGCCGCCGGGCTGGCGGAGCCGGTCGCGGACCTCTTTCCAGAGGCCGGCTTTCGTCAGGCTCGACTCGACGAGCTGGTCTTTGGTGTCGCGGCTCGCCGAGATGCCGGTGAGCTTGAGGCCGGCGATCACGTTGTCGTAGATCGACATCGCCGGGAACGGGTTCGGCTTCTGGAACACCATCCCGATGTCGCGCCGCGCCTGGGTGAGCCTGCGGTTGGCGTCGTAGATGTCGACTCCATCGAGCAGCACCTCGCCCGCGAGGGAGGCTGACGGAATCATCTCGTGCATCCGGTTCAGGATGCGCAGGAACGTCGACTTGCCGCAGCCGGACGGGCCGATGAGCGCCGTGACCTTGCCCGCCTCCATAGTGAGGTCGACGCGGTCGAGCACCTTGCGGTCGCCGAACCAGGCGGAGATCGAGTTCGCCTGCAGGACGGCGAGGGGCGCGTCCGGAAGCGGCGGCGGGGTGTTCGAGGCGAGCTCGCCACCCTGCCACTGCGTCTCGGGAAGCTCGGGGCGCTTCATTACGCCGGTGATGGTGGGCACGTCTGTTGTCGTGTCGTCGACGGGTGCCGGTGGGGCTTCGACCGAAGCCTGTACCTGCTGTGTGGAAGCCTTTGGAGCCGTCTTCGACCCAGCCGTCCGGGGAGCGGCGGTGGACTTCTTCGCTGTTGCGGTCGATGCCGTGGCGGGCTTGCGCTGCACTGCGCCCTTCGCCCGCGGCGTAGTGGCTTTTTTGGAGGTGACCGTGCTGTTGGCGCGCGCGGATGCCGCAGTGCGGGTGGGTTTCGTCGGTTCGTCCATGTCGTTTCCTCGGGTCGGGCTAGAGCAGGTTGGGAAGGAGCGTCATCGCGGCATCGGCGGTCGCGGCCCCGAGGGCGAGCACGACGGGGACGGCGATCATCCACGTCTGCCACATGCCCCAGCGACCCCGCACCCAGCGCAGGGCGGTGACGGCGACGGTGAGCCACTGCAGCCAGAAGAGCAGCGGGAACCAGCCCGTCGAATCCGTTCCGAGGTCGAGCTCTGAGGGATCGAGCACCTCCTTCGTGAACACCGGCGAAGGGGTCTGGTTGACGTCGGATTCGAGAGACGCGTCGATGTGCAGGGCTCCGGATGGGGCCAGCGGAACCCCGTTCGCCGTGATCAGCTCGAGGCGCCCCTCGCCCGATTCCAGGGGCTGCGGCAGGAGGTCACCGTCGCGACGCACGCCGAACACCGTGTACGTGGCTTTGCCCTGGCCCGTCGTCACGACGATCTCATCCCCGGGAACCAGCGCGCTCAACGAACCGAACGGGCCGCCGTATGTCGCCTGCCTGCCCATGATGATGCTGGTGCCCTCCTGGCCGGGCATGACGGTGTCGCGGCGATGTCCGGGCCCTTCGGTGAGGTCGCTGGGCGTGGTTCCCTGCACGTAGACCTCGTTGATTCCGAGGTGGTCGATGCTGATCAGCCCCAGCGGGGTGCCATTGGGTACGAGCTTGCCGTCGACATCGAGCTGGCCGAGTGGAGTGGTCGCGAGCGCGAGTTCGGTGCGCAGATCCTGATAGAGCACATACTGCGCCCGGGAGTGCTGCAGCGATCCGATGATCGTCACGTGGGTCACGAAGCCGAGAAGCAGGGCCGACAGCAGCAGCCAGACGACTCCGACCCACCAGCGGATGTCGCGCGGGGTCGGAGCTGGCCGCGTATTACGCGGGCGGTTGGGACGCTTGCGCAGCCAGATCGGCAGTCCCCTGGGCGGCTTCTTCGCCGGGGGCGCCTTCTTCGGCGTGGGCGGTTCGACGGATGCCTCGGCACCAGCCGCGCCATCCACCTCGGGTTCTGCCACCAGGGTCACGGTGTGCTCCCCACCGTGTCGGGCCCGCCACGGAACGCGCGGCCGATGCTGCGCCGGAAGTAGATCGCGAGCACGATGAGCCCGAGCAGCAGTGATCCGCACACGATGACGACCCACCAGAGCGTGGGGATGGCGCCGGCTCCGGCGGGGGTCACGACGGTGAACTCCCCGTTCGACACTTTCTCCGAAACCCAGCCCGTCGCCTCGAGCACGTGGGAACCGGATCGGGTCTCTTCGGGGATCCTGAAGCGCGCGGTGACGTTGCCCGTGGCATCTGCCACGTAACTGTCGATCACCTCGGCGCCGGGATAGAGCACGAACTGCACGTTCTCGCCCGCGTTGTAACCGGTGCCGGTGGCGGTCATCCATTCGTTTGCCGAGATGCGCTCTGGGTCGAGTTCGAGCTTCGACGCATTCTCCGAGGGGGTCGCTGGCGGTATTGGCGCGACCACCTCGCCCGAGGTGCCGGCCGGGGTGGCAGGTGTTGCAGCTGAACCCGAGCCTGGCCTACCCGATCCTGAACCGGATCCGCCCGGCGTCGTGCCGCTTCCGCCGGTCGCGGGCGGTGGTGTCGTGGCGCAGGCCGTCGGTGTGGGCCCGGCGACGTCCCCTCCGCCGGACTGGCCGATGTCGGGAATGGTCACGGTGACCGGCAGCGATGAACTGGTTCCGGGGCAGGTCGCCGCGACGGCGCTGCCGCCCTCGGTCAGGGTCGGCAGCATGCTCGACATGAGGATCAGCGCAGTGATTCCCAGGGCGGTCAGTCGATTCATACTGTCTGAGCCCCCGTGCCGCCCTGGCCGTTGAGCGCTTCGGCCCGCGCAGCCTCGGCTGCTTCGTCGATGGCGTCGTACAGGCGGTCGCGTGTGCCGGTCACGTAGCGGTAGACGAGGAAGATCGCGAGGATCACGATCACGACGAGCGCGAGCAGCGTCCACGACACGGCGAGTGAGAAGGCCGAGGATGACACGGGCAGGAACTCGAGCGCCTCCTCCGTCTCGACCACAGGGGCGTCGGGTGCAGCGGCAGGATCCACGGCGGGATCGGCAGCGACGGGGCTCGTGGGTACCGCAGACGCGCCAGCAGTGGCGGTGTCTCCGACGGGAGTTCCGGCCGTGCCGATGGCCCCCGGCACAAGGGTGACGTTCGACCATGCGAGCAGGAGCGCGGCGACAGCGGGAACCTCTGAGGTCACCCGAACGGACTGCCGGGGAAGGATGTTCGAGATCGGCTCCGGCGTGATCTCACCCAGCGGGATGCTGAACGGGCCGGTGATCTGCAGCTTCTGGTTGACGTCCATCCGCACGTTTCCGGTGTTGCGCACGTCGTAGGTGACGGACATCGTCCCCGGGGCGAAGGGGTTCAACTCGGCCGTGTAGCCGGCGACGAAACCGCTCGTCTCGACTCCGACATCCGGAATTCCCGACACCGTCAGGTAGACCCTGGCACCGACGCGCTGCTCGAGCACGACCGCAGCGCCATCCTCGTTGCCGGTGGTCAGCACGGCCGCGACTATGCCGCCCACGTGGTCTCCGGGAGTGGCATCCGAGGGAACGAGAACGGTGAAAGGGATGCTCGCCTCGGTACCGGGCTGGAGGGTGATCTTGTCGATACCGGTCGTGATCCACGCCCCGGCATCGATGGGAGTCTCTTCGCGCTTGAGCAGGCCGAATGCTCCGGTCTCGAGCTCGTTCCGCGCATCGGTCGCGTAGATGAGGAATTCGGCAGCGGTGGTGCCCTGGTTCGTGACGAGCACCGTGTCGTTGATCTGCGTGCCGGGATCGGTCGTGTAGTCGAAGGTGCGCCGACCGCCCTCTGCCGTGGGGGCGGGCTCCACGCTCCAGGTGATGTCACCGTCGGCCGCCACCGCAGTGGGAGTCGACGCAAATGCGAACGCCGAAACAGCCAACGGCGACAGGGCTAAAACCGTGGCCAGAAGCAGGGAAGCGGGGGTGGTGATTCGGGACATCCGGGTTAGCCAATCAGTGCGAAGCGAGCGGGGTATGAACGGAACGTTAACGACGGATTCGGGAACCGTATCCGCCCGGAAGGATGACAATGGCGGGTCGGGCCAACGCTGCGCTGGCCCAACCCGCCGATGAAGCGACTGACCTAGATGAGGGTCAGGGTGAGCACTGCCGAGTAGTTACCGGCAGGGGTGTTCTTCGGTGCCTTGAGCTGCAGCAGCGCCGAAACGTTGCTGACCTCGACATCGTTGGGAGCACCGGTGGCCAGCGTGCTGATCGTCTTCAGGCCGTTGACCGTAGCCGGAGCCGGAGCAACAACCGCGCCGGCAACCGAGTTCGGAGCACCGGTGACAGCCGGGGTCCAACCCAGGTACTTACCCGAGAGGACCTTCGTGCCTGACGTGAAGTCACCGATTTGGCCGGTGAGGCTCCACGCCGGGTAGTCCAGCTGGCGCGAATCGGTGACAACAGCGTTCAGCGTTCCGGAGGCGTTGAGCGTTCCGGCGCCGAGCGTTGCGGTACCGAGTGCAACCGTCGCCGGCACACCTGTCAGCGTCAGAACTCCGCCACCAGCACCGGCGAGGATCGTCGTGGTGACGTTCGTGGTTGCCTGGACGCCACCGACCTGAACCGTCGCGGTGCCCGAGGTGGACGCCGTGAAGTTCGCCACGTTCGTCGGAACGAAGGACGCGGTGTAGGTGTGCGAGCCGTCGGCAACGGTCGGGAGGTTCGCCGTGGCGACTCCTGAACCGTTGATCGCGACGTTCGACGCAACAGCAGTCGAGCCCTCGAAGAACGTGACGGTACCGACGGCGGTGGCAGGGGACACGGTCGCGGTCAGCGTTACGGCCGAGCCGGTGGCGAGAGCCGTCAGCGAGGTCGAGGTAGTGACTGCCGGAACCGTGGCGGCCTTGACTGCCCAGTTGCCGGTCGCGGCATCGAACGTCATGGCGAGCTTGACGTACGGGTCCGTGAGGCGGTTAGGGGCGGTGGTCGATGCGAAGTAGTACCAACGCAGCTCCCAGTCTCCGGTCACCAGCGGGGTGGTGAGCGCGGTCAGCTGCTTGTTGCTGACGAAGTTGTTCGTCGGGCTGATCGAGCGGTCGTGGAATGCCGGCTGACCGTTCAGGCCGCTTGTTCCGGCCGTTGCGGGCACGTTTCCAGCGTTACGGGCGTTAGCAAGCGATCCCATTTCAACGCCACCCTGGTACGCGAAGGTACCGGCCAGCAGGTTGTTCGGAGCGACTGCTCCGACACTCAGGCTGATGCTGTCGAACAGGTAGGTGTCGGAGACGTTACCTGAGGTCGGCGTGACTGCGAGGGTTCCGGGGATTTCGGCAGCCGAAGCGGACTGGGCAGCAGTCAAGCCTCCGACAGTGAGCGCCGCGGCAACCGCGATCGCTGCGATCTTTTTAGAGATGTTCATGTCTTTCAGGGTCCTTTTCGTTTTTCTATCGGGGGTTAGTAACGGAAGGCTTGCTTGTAGGTGGTGGTGTTGCCGCAGAGAGAGCCGATGGTGCCGAATCCGTACTGCTTGATCTGGGCGGTAGCCGCACAAACCGACGAAGTCGTTCCTGAGAAGGTGTTCTTGAGCAGGGTGTCTGCGGTCGACGTGCCGGTGAGGCGGGAGGACTGCACGACGTTGAACACGAGGCGGTTGATCGGGAAGGAGGAGTTGAGCTCTACGCCACCACCCGGGGTGAGCAGGATGGGCTTGACCGTGTCAACGCCGCCCAGCGCGATGTTTCCACGACGCTCGATCACGTTGGTCGGCAGTGCACCGTGGTTACCCTGCGCGATGTACTGCGCGATGGAGAACGGCGCGATGTCACCGGCGTTGCGGATGTACGTTCCGTTGTGCTCCTGGGCGGTGTTTCCGATGTCGGTCGTCGGGGTTCCGATGATGCTCGTCTCGGTCAGTCCGAGAGCTCCGAGCCAGAACGAGCGGGTGCCAGATCCTGCCTGCGGGATGATCGGACGGATCGTGACCGGATTGAAGTCGCCATCGGTGTACGACGTGACTGCGCCGCGGTAGATGTTCCGCAGCGTGAACGGCGCGGGCGAAACGGCATCCTGCGAAGCGGCTCCGAGGGCGATGTCGCGCGGGAAGTCGCTGGCCTGGCTCACTGCGTACGTGACGGCGTCACGGGCGAAGGGAATGAAGGTCAGGTCCGTTCCGACGAACGAGCTGCTCGGTGCGCTCGAGCTGCGAGCGAAGTCGATCTGGCCGGTGATGCTCACGCCACCCGAAGCCGGGAAGGTGCGAACGCCGGTGTTGTTGATCGACGCACTGAGAGCCTGGACTCCGGAAGTGGAGCCGTTCGGACGGTTGAACGTCGGGCCGCCCGACGTGGTCTGGATCGTTGCCGAGCCAGTCGCGTCGTAAGAGCCGATCGAGGTGACAACCGTTGCGACGCCATTCAGAACATCCTGAGTGGTGTCTGAGCCCGCGCCGTTGAGCGGCTTGAAGCCGATCGGGTCTGCGTATGCGGGGGCCGCTGCGCCGAAAGCGATCGTCGCGGCGGCAGCAGCTGCCACCACGCCGAGGCGCAGCTTGTTCTTTTTGAGCATTGTGTTCCAACCTTCGTTTGGTATGGTGCCCCTGCAGTTCAGTCCGGATGGACTAGCCCCTCATTGGCTTTGCGGTTCGATGAGGGGTTTTCTTATGCGTCGGAGCGAAACGCACAGGAAGTTTCGGGTGTTTAGAAGAAACCTCTGCCTCTGAGCAAGACGGGGGCGACGAGCAATCCCGCCAGACCGATGACCAGAGCGATCACCAGGCCGGAGAGAAGTAGTGGGTCGGTGGACGAGGCGTTCGTCCGGGCCGCGGAAAGCTCGTCCACACCGGCCACCACGGCCGGGTCGGCTGCGGCACCGCTTGCAGCAGCCCCCGAGTCGGTTGCCGCCTCGAACGGATCCTGGGCAATGCCGTTGGACGGCGATGCCGGCTTGGGCGGTGCCGGAGTCGACGTGGGCTGAGGTGCGACGTACGAGTCGATCTGGGCGATGCCGGCGACGGCCTGAGCCTTCAACTCGTCAGTCAGGGGGACATATCCTTCCGGAAGCTCGCCCGGCGCTGTGCCGAGAATCTGTCCGCTCGTCGTGACCTGCTTCAACATCGCCGAGATGGTCTTGCGCGGCTCGACCTGGGTCTTCGTCAGGTTGACCCCGGCGTAGGTGATCATGGTCATCGGCCATCCATCAGCCCCCACTTTGGCCGGGTTGATCTGCTTGATCGAATCGAGGCTGGTCGGCTCCACCGCCGACAGCGATTTCGTCACCGTTTCGGAGGTGGGCCTGACCGTCTTGACGTCAGCAGGCAGGGTCGCAGCCGTGACAACGGTGCCCGGAACCGTCAGGCTCGCCGTGCTGATGCCCCACCGCTGAGCCGACACACTGTCGGTGACAGTAATGATGAAACGCTGGCCGGGGATCTGGGCGCCGTTGGACTTCCAGTCCCCTTTCTCTCCCACCGCGTTGACGGAGTTCGGGTCCCAGAGCGTCTTCGCTCGCGAGTCTGCGCGGAACGCCTGGCGAGCACCGGAGAGGAAGGTATCTGCGTACGGCGCGAACTGGATCGAGTCGAAACGTGAGCGCTCTGTCGAGAGCTTCAGGGGCATGACGGTTTGGTCGTACTTCGAGAAGTCATCAGCCGGCTCGTCGACCAGCTTGCGCGGGGAGCCGTCGAGCTTGCTGAGTCCAACCTCCCGTGTCGTAGCAGTTTCGAGGTATTCCTTGGCCTCGCTCAGGTACCACGGGATGGTGGTCGTCGCAGCGCCCCTGGGCAGGTAGTACGGGTTCACCGTCATTCCCCACGGGTCCTTCGTGCCGGAGAGGAAGGCGCGGGCATCGGCGTCTGCGAGGATCCACCGCCATACCTGCTTGATGCCGTCGGACTTGGATCCTGGAAGCACGAGGGACGGGACGTACTGGAACTGGAAGTAATTCGTGGGGTTCAACGCTTTGAACTCGGGATCCTGGAACGGTTTCGTGTAGGTCTGGTTGACAGCTCCGAGGTGAGTGGCGTTTTGGCCCTGGCTCGAGGTCGACTGCGGAACGAGGAACGGATAGGACTGCGTCAGGTACTTCGCCATCAGCCGGGGCGAGACGACAAGGCTTTCCTGTCGACCCGACGGGGATTCGGCGACGAATCCGACCACCATCGCCGACACCGCCACCGGCACGTAGGAGATCGTCGTCTTCGACAGGTTCGTGCGCTGAGTCTCCGTGGTCAGTTCGCCCGGGCTCACCGGGTATCCGCTGTAGGCGATGTTTGGCGAGTTCGCCCCGGTTTCGATCAACTGGGCACGCGCCAGCACATCCGAGTTGGTGGAAAAACTGAAGGTCGACTTGACGGTCGTGCAGAGCGACGGCTGCCATGAGCTCATCGCCGCGGTCATCAGCTGCGAACCGATCACCCTGGTCTCCGTGCTGCCGATGGCGCACGATGCACCCGTCGGCCTGAAGTCGAGAGGAACGACTATGCGGTTGTCGAAATAGTCGCACTGGTCGTTGACGGGGCTTCCGCCCTGGATGACGTTCCTGTCTCCCTTTGTGAAGGGGTCGCCATCTCTTGTAGTGATGCCGCTGCACTTGGCGCCGTCGCCACCGAAGTAGGTACCGCGGGGAACGATGACGAGCCAGCACCTCGGGTTCTTGGCCGAACCGCAACCCAACTGCGGGGCCGAGTCGGCCGACTGCGTTTCGAAGTCGAAGTATCCCGAGCCGTCAGAACCGATGCGAGCGGCGTTCACCTCATTGGTGGTGGATGAACTGAAGTAGTTGAGCATGTCGTACTGGGTGAGCCCGTCGACCAGGCGCGGCTTGCCGCTGACCTCGGTGCCGCCCGCGGTGCGGAACTGAACGTCGTGGTCGGTGGGATTTCCGAAGTCGTTGTCGAGCGGGCCGACCCGGCCGAGGTTATCGGCGATCACCGAGTCGCCGACGCCGGTGCCATCCACTCGACCGCCCCATTGGCAGGTCTCGTTGAAGTCGGCGGCCTTCGGGTCTGGCCCCCAGCACTGCATGGCCTGGACATAGTTCTTGGCGTTATCTGCCGCAAATCCGTCCTGGCTCTGCGTCGAGCTGATCGTTGGTCTGAACCCGGTGACGGTCACGCGGACCGTCTGGTCGACGATCCCCTGCGTCTGTGACACCGAGACTTTGATGTCGTCGAATTCGGAAAAACTGCCTCTCGCGAACGAGTCCGTCTTATCGCGTTTCGGCTGAAAATCCTTTGCCGGGGAGAGGTCGCCCTGCCATGCGACGGTTAGTTCGGAGTTGGTGGATGTCGCGGCAACAGCGGGCGTCGCGTCGAGGGGAACGACCACGACCAGGCCCATCACTACGAGCGTGACGAGTGCACCGGAGACTGCCGCCACGGCGCGCCGGAGGCTGCGTCGTGCTGGCGATTTCGGGTGGGGGAGCATCACAGAGAGCACGTTATGAGTCACCTTTCGAAGCTGCGGCACTACCACGTTTCCTAAAGGGGACACCGAGATGAACTTTCGGAATTCCCAGCCGATTCCGGGATGGCTTCTGGAACTGCATCTGACCCGCGGGCCTCCGCTTCGTCGGACCCCGAGGAATGCCCACCATTGCAGCCCGCCGACGGGCCACGATCGGGGGAAGAACGACGAGGGCGATGGCCGCCATGGCGGCAAGCAGCATGAACGCGAGCGTCCTCAGCGACAGGTCCCGACCCGGGAGATCGATCGGCGAGCCCGCGACGATCGGGTCTCCTCCGGCGGTCAGTCCGACTGCTTTTCCGTCGACGGCTGTTGGCGCCCCGCCCGACCCGACAGCTCCTGCCGCGCCGCCAGCACCTGCCGCTCCCGCTGCACCCGTTCCGCCTGCTGCTGCCGAGCCACCGCCCGAAGCGGAGGACGAACTGTCCGCGGTGACGGTTCCTGCCGCTCCGCCGGTGCCCGTGAGGCACTGGTCAGCGCCCTGCTTATCGCAAGCCTGGGGCTGGGGCGCCTCGTTCGCGAGCTTATTGGTGCCATCCGGGGAGAATGTCGGGTTGTTGCAACTGGCGATGGTCTTGTTCTGGGGGTCTCCCCCGGGAATCTTCTGGGCCTGCTCGAGACCCGCGGAGGCGAGGTTGACCGGCAACGGTGAATAGCCGAGCACCTCGGCCTGCTGTTGGCCTTCGCACAGGAAGTAGGAGACGAAGTCAGCGAGCGTCCGCCCCTTATTGAGCGAGAAGTTT
Source organism: Salinibacterium sp. CAN_S4 (assembly GCF_015752305.1). Taxonomy (NCBI): domain Bacteria; kingdom Bacillati; phylum Actinomycetota; class Actinomycetes; order Micrococcales; family Microbacteriaceae; genus Salinibacterium; species Salinibacterium sp. CAN_S4. The sequence goes on from NZ_JADOVB010000004.1 coordinate 88,797, forward strand.
CCTTCGACTGCCGTCGGCACGATCATGTAGGAATAGGACGACAACGGATAGGTGCGCGGATCCCCGTTGCCGTAGACACCGCCCAGGTTGGCGGTGAGATAGTCGACGGACGTCTCGTCGGAGTTGATCACGGCGGCCAGCAGGGATACTGCGACGTTGGATGCCGTCGGCTCCGTGTAGTACCCGGCGCTGTTCAGCACCTTGGCCACGGGGAATCCCTCGTTGAGCGCATAGGACGTCTCGACGTAGGTGATCGCCCCGGCCGCATCGCCTTTGACGAATCCGGCGACGCCGTCTGAACCCTGCTGGCTCACGAACGCCGAGCCCGGGACGACCGGGTAGTTGGAGGTGATGCCGCAGTTCGAGCGGCCGGCCTTGGCGCAGTACGCGTTCCAGATGTCCGGATGCTGCGAGCGCATCCACGCGGAGAACTGGGCCGTCGTGCCGGAGCCGTCGGAGCGTACAACGGGAACCACGGTGATGGCGGGGAGCGTGAGTTTCGGGTTGTCCTTCGCCACCGCGGGGTCGTTCCACTTGGTGATCACGCCGGTGAAGATCTTGGCCAGGGTGTCTCCGGACAGCCGGAGGTTCGTCACCCGCTGGCCGCCGATGGCGAGGTTGTACATGAACGAGGTGCCACCGGCGACGATGGGGATGTAGGCGAACTGCCGCTTCGGCCTCGGGTCCGGCGCATCACTGCCGCTCAGGGCGTAGGGGATCTCAGAGACACCGAAATCCATGGAGCCCTGGGAGAACAGCGTGCGACCCGCGGTGGATCCGTTGTTGGTGTACGAGACTGTCCAGCGATAGTTCGCGAACACGTTTCTGATCCACTGGTCGAGGGCGTTCGCCGACCAGCTCGATCCCGAGCCCTGCACCGACTGGTACTCAGAGCCGACCTCGGCCTGGGCCGCAGTGGTGCTGGCAACACTGGATCCCAGTGTCAAAGCGGTGACGATCACTGCGACGATGGTGCCCTGGATGCCCCGGCGCAGGGGCAGCGTCATGTTCACGAATCTTCGTCTTTCCTGGTCGGTGCTGGACTGGCTGTGGTCTTTTTCGCTGATCGTGGTCGGCCTATCCCGAGCCGCGCGAACGGTGAACCGCGCGACGCTCCTCCGAGGGTGCGATCGAGCCCGAGCTCACGACTGCGGTAGCGGTAGTCGTCATCACGGGACTGCCTCGCCCGCGCGCGCTGCTGGCGCGTGGAGAGCTGGCCCGCTCCCCTGCCCCCGATGGCGCGGGCGAGCGCGAACAGGATCACGACGAGAACCATGAGCACGGCTGCCGTGCCGAATCCACGGGCGACCATGTTCAGCTCGGGAGACTTGACGAACGTGAAGGTCGTGAGCGGCAGGGACGTCATGGGCCCGTTGAACGGGTTGAGGTTGAGGAACGTCGTCGCCCCTGCGGTCAGCAGCACCGGCGAGGTCTCGCCGATCCCGCGAGCGGTGCCGAGGATGATGGCCGTCGTGAGCCCCGACTTCGCCGTCGGCAGAGTGACGTTCCAGACCGTGCGCCACGTCGAGGCACCGAGGGCTCGAGACGCTTCCTTGAGGTTTCCCGGCACGAGCCGCAGCACGACATCGGCCGATCGGATGATGATCGGCAACATCATCACGGTGATGGCGAGGGACGCGGCGAATCCCGAACGGTTGAAGCCGAGGAAGACGATGATCGTGGCGTAGATGAACAAGCCGGCGACGATCGACGGCAGGGCGGTCATGGCCTCCACGATGGTGCGCACGAAGCTCGCATATCGGCCGGGGAACTCGCTCAGGAAGACGGCCGTGAGCAGGCCGAGCGGAATGCTGATCGCGAGCGCGATGGTGATCATGATGAGCGTTCCGACGACGGCGTGGATGACGCCACCCTCGGTCAGCGGGTCCAGGGGGCCGGCGTTGCTCATGTCTTCGGTGAAGAAGTTGAGATTGCCCAGCGGCGCGAGGCCGCGACCGAAGGTGTAGATGACGACGGAGAACAGGGCGAGCAACAGGATGAACGCGAGCGACTGGATGAAGACGGCGACGAGGCGATCCTTCACCGTGATCCGGTTCTCGTCGAACGAGGTCAGGATCGCGAACAGGATGAGGAAGATCAGGTAGGAGATCAGCACGAAACCGAGCTCCCCCTGCAGGGGAAGCGCGAAGAAGTAGAGCCAGGACGTGAGTCCGATCGCTGCGGCGGCGGATCCGAGCATCCGGATCACGTCGACCGTGCGGATGGTCGCGGTGGACCGGCGGGGCTCGTCCTTCGCCAGCGGTGTCGCCATGGTGGGGTCCCGGGTCCACGTGCGTGGACCAGTACTCGTCGGCTCGACGGTGGGTGGTGCTTCGGTCAGTTCGATGGTGGACATCAGTCGCTTTGGCTCCCTGAGCGGCTTCGCACGATGATCGTCGATGCAACGAAGTTGACGACGAGAGTGATGAGGAAGAGGGCGAGACCGGCTGCCATGAGAGCGGAGATCTCGAAGACCGACGCCTCGTTGTAGCGCAGCGCAATCAGGGCCGAGATCGAGTTCGCGCCCTTCTCGAGGATGTTCGGCTGGATCACGAACACCGGCGAGATGATCAGGAACACCGCGATGGTCTCGCCGAGCGCCCGGCCGAGACCGAGCATGGTGCCACCGATGATGCCGCCTCGCCCGAACGGCAGCACCACGTTGCGGATCATGCCCCAGCGGCTCGCACCGAGCGCGAGGGCACCCTCCCGCTCGCCGATCGGCGCCTGTGTGAACACCTCGCGCATGATCGAGCTGGTGATCGGCGCGACCATGAGCGCCACCACGATTCCGGCGATGAAGGTGGATGCCGCAAACACCGTCGGGCTGGCGAGCGGGTCGTTCGTGTCGAAGCCATTCACGCGGAAGAACGGGATCCAGTTGAGATAGGTCGACAGCCACTGGGAGACCGGGATGATGTTGGGGCTGAGGAAGAACACGCCCCACAGTCCGTAGACCACGCTGGGCACGGCCGCCATGAGGTCGACGATCGTGACGAGACCGTTCTTGATCTTGGCCGGCGCGTATTCGCTGATGTACAGCGCGGTGCCGAGGGCGAGAGGAAGGGCAAAGGCGATCGCGGTGAGGGCGATGAAGAAAGTTCCGGCGAGCACCGCGGCGATGCCGAACTTTCCCGAGTTCGGGTCCCAGGCCTGCTCGGTGAGGAACGACGGCCCGGCGACCTGCAGCGCAGTGAAGCCCTGGTAGGCGAGGAACAGCCCCACGAGCGACATGACGGTGACCACGATGGTGCCGCCGCCTCGCGCGATCCAGCGGAACGCGGCATCCGGCCGGTCGATCTTCGACGACAGTTTGCGGGGCTTGTCTTCGGGAACGGGGAGTGCCTCAGTTGCCGGCTCGGCAACCTCGAGCACCGTGGTGTGGGTCTTATCGCTGTCGGCCAAGGTCGCCTCCCATCAGCGCAGGCAGGTTGAGTCGTGCGCCGGTGTGCAGGGTCGCGGCGGCGATGGCCTTGCGTGCGATCTCGATCGAGTGGCGGCGGTCACGATCAGTGACGTACCATCGAGCGCACGTCATCACGGGTACGCCATCGACCGTGGAGTACCAGCCGTACACTCCGCGGCCAGATTCGCTCACCTGCTCGACCACCGAGTCGGCGCTCGAATCGACGACGTGCTGGGCGCCGGCGGTTGCTGACTCGAAGGTGCCGTAGACATCCACGCTGCGGGCCAGTTCGCGGTTGTTCGCAGACACCAGTTGCCAGACAATGCGGCTGTCTCCGATGACAGGCACGATGGCTCGCGGCGTGCGACCGACAACCCGCGAAACGTGAGTAATCCAAGGGGTTAGCTTGGGGCTCTCGGCACTTTGGAAGCGCACGAAAACTATGCGAGGACCAACAGCCATTGTCAGGCCACCTTCTACTGAGACAGGAGCCTCGACATCGGGTAGCGAGGCGAGAGCAGTCAAATCTCAGGCACTAAACGCGTCGCGTCGCAATCGCATACAACAGCGTTTTTTTAGGTGAACAATGGATGTCTCGGGGTACCGCCCGGGGTACATCCGACTCCGCCTCCAGGCCTCGCTGACGTAGTGGCGTCAGCCGAGGAATGACGCGACGACCGAGGCACCTGTACCGCCGGGGACTGCGTCCACCAGTTGATCGACGCTGACCATCACGGCCGTCGAGCCGACCATCATGCTCAGGTGACACGTGCGCGCCCCCTCCCACTCGCTGCATTCCTCGCCCGCCCAGCCGGCACGCAGTCCGCTGCGTTCGACCCACTCACCGCCGGGGACGGCCGTGAGAAAGGTGTCGGCGCGACCGGAGTTGACGTCTGTTGGATCAGTGAAAGTGGCCAAGCAGCTTCGGACAGACTGACGATCAGCCGGATCGATTCCAGCCTCCTTGAACCATGCAAGGCTCTGATTTTCTACTGGCTCGACAGAAATTTGCGAAAGACCCAGTTCAGCGGCGACTGCGGACCAGTTCACGATCGCATCACAAGAGGAAAGTGTTCCCCGGGATGCACGAACAGGGTCAGCCGGCCCTGCCGAAAGCTGGTCGGAAATTCTCGATACCAGTAGCTCACTATTCGAGCCAGGCCGAGGCGTCACGACATAGTTGTAAAGGTCGGATTGAATCGCGTCAACCTGGTTCTCAAGAAGGTTGTGAAACGTCACAGAAAGCCACACCTCCTCGGTGATGCGGTTCCAGACACATGAATTGACGCTCGATGGGCTGCCGAAGCACGACACCTCCTGACGGGCTGGAGAATCGCCGGTCACAACTCCGTCGCTCGGACCAGCAAGAATCTCGAGGTAGGGCGCACCCGCACCGATGTATGTCCCTTCGCCCCAATAGCAAACGAGGGCCCCGTCTGCGATCAGCGCCTCCGTTGCGCGGGGGCGGAAATAATCGCTGGGGTTCAAGGAAAGAGACTCGCCGTAGATTGCCGCGAAGTCGTCTTCGCCTATGAGCGACGCGCAGTCGAGGCCGAATCGGTTGACGGGCATCTCGGTGGGATCTGTAGTCGGCACCGCCGTGGGCGTGGCTGTCGGCTCTGCGGCAGGCACACCACCGGTTGCGGCGCATCCGCTCAAGAGCACAATCGTCAGAAAGGAGCTTGCAACGGCGACGGACAGCTTGGACATGGGGCCACTGTATGTGTCGTAAGCAACTTCTGCTCACCATCACAATTACGAAAGCATCTCGATCGTTGCCGCAGGAAAATTCAGCTCTCGCCTACTCGAACCTCGACCAGATCACAACTGAGCGGATGAACCCGTAGTTATCGGAACCCCTCCCGGCTCCGCCTCCAGGACTCGAACCTAGACCTAACAGCTCCAAAGGCTGTCGTGCTGCCATTACACCAAGGCGGACCGCACATGCGTGCCGGTCAAGTCTGCCAGACCGACCGGGTGGCTCGCTCCGGGGCCGGACTGCTGCCGTTAACTTTCGGTCGATAAGTCGTTACCAGCCGACCCTATGATGTGCGCATTATGAGATCGCGCACCGTCCTCGCCGCAGTCCCCGTCCTGCTGCTCCTCGCCGGCTGCACCGCAGCGCCGACCCCCACACCAACCCCGGTTCCCGAGGAATCGAACGTCCCCGCTCCGACGCCGGAGGACACCCCCACGGCAGTGCCGCCTGGCGAGATCGAGCCCGACACGACACTGATCGTGAAGTCAATCGCGACGGCCCCCAATGGCGCCCAGCTGCAGCTCGAGATGCGCGTGCGCCAGCCGATCTCCTTCGATGACGTGCCCAACCAGACGCTGCCGGGGGCCTTCATCGAATCGTGCGGAGCTACCTACAACGCCGACCTGTTCGCGGCCGAAGCGTGGAGCTTCGCCCGGGCGAACATCAGCGCGGTGCCGACGGCCGCATCCACCGCCGAATGGCCCTCGGATGCCGCAGTTCAGGTCATGCCGACCCCGGGCACTGTGCCGGTCGTCGGGCGTGGGATGCTGCGTGAGACCGCGGAGGCGACGACGCCGTGTGCCGACGCCAAGTCGTTCTCGAGCCTGGGTAACGGAGCGATCGCGCTCGGGATGAAGGGCGACAACGGCACCTTCCGAGGCTGGACGAGCCAGCGCTACGGATTCACGGCTGCGGCCGGTGTGACCTTCAGTGACTGCAGCTTCGCGCTGACCGACCTCGGTACCCAGTTCGGTGGCGGCGGCGATGCATGGTCGTCAGTCTCAAACGGTGGAACCTGCACCATCGGCGCCAGCTCTTAGTTCGACACCCGCCTGCGACGCACACGACGGATCACGAGCCACACGATGATTCCGGCGAACGCGGCATACACGGCGTAGTTGAGGTATGAGGAGTACTCGTCGATCAGGTGGTACTGGGTGCCGAGAGCGGCTCCGAGACCGATCAGCAACCCGTTCCAGATCGCGCTGCCGGCGACGGTGAAGATGGTGAAGGTGAGCAACGGCATACCTGCAGCACCGGCCGGTATCGAGATCAGGCTCCGGATGCCCGGGATGAAGCGCCCGAAGAACACCGCCGGCCTGCCATGCCTTGTGAACCAGTCAGTCGCTTTCTCGAAATCCTCACGATCGACGAGCGGGAGTTTCGAGAGCCACCTGATCGATCGCTCGACGCCGAGCTTCGCCCCGAGCGCATAGAGCACGAGGGAACCGAGGTAGGCGCCAAGGGTGCTCGTCACGATGATGAGGGCCATGTTGAGTCTGCCCTGCTGGGCGAGAACGCCCGCGAGAGGCAGGATCACCTCGCTCGGAATCGGGGGGAACACCGTCTCGATGAAGGTGAAGAGGCCGACGCCCCACTCGCCGATGGCGTCGATCAGGCCGGCCGCGAATCCGACGATTCCGCCGAGGTCGCCAGGGTCAGTGGTGGTGGTCAGCACACTCCATCTTCACAGCTACCCCTGTGCGAATGCCGGAGGGCGGCACGGGGAGGCCGAATTCGTATGGCCGGATGTCGCTGGCGACGAGTAACATCTGCCGCGTGAGTTTCATCGAGGCCGACAGCCTGAAGAAGACGTACACCCCACGCGGGGCATCCCCCGTCCATGCCCTCGACGGTCTCGACCTGGCCGTGCCCCAGGGCACCGTGACGGCCCTGCTCGGCCCGAACGGCGCGGGCAAGACGACGACAGTGAAGGTGCTCACCACCCTCATCACCCCGGACTCCGGCACCGCCATCATCGACGGAATCGATGTCATCGCGAACCCCGAGCGCATCCGCCCGATCATCGGAGTCTCGGGCCAATACGCGGCTGTCGACGAGAACCTGACGGCCTTCGAGAACCTCGATATGGTCGGCCGCCTCTACCACCTGGGCGCACGCACCTCCCGGGCCCGCGCTAAAGAACTCATCGCCCTCTTCGATCTCACCGAGGCGCAGAACCGGCCGGTCAAAGGCTTCAGTGGCGGCATGCGCCGCAGGATCGACCTCGCCGGGGCCCTCGTCACCAGGCCGAGGGTGCTGTTCCTGGATGAACCCACCACCGGTCTCGACCCGCGCAGCAGACTCGGCATGTGGGACATCATCACCACCCTCGTCGGCGAAGGCACCACCGTGCTGCTGACCACGCAATACCTCGAAGAAGCCGACCAGCTCGCCGACAGCATCTCGGTGATCGACGACGGCAAGGTCATCGCGAAGGGCACCTCAGACGAACTGAAAGCTTCTATAGGTGGCCAGCGGGTCGAGCTCAGCCTCGTCAGCGCGGATGACTCGGCCGCCGCCCGCGAGATCCTGGCGCGTTACGGCTCCGGTGAACCGACAGTCACCTCCGACGGTCGTGCTCTCACCGTCACCGCGGATGATGCCCCGGCCGCCCTGCAGCGTATCTTGGCGGATTTCGGCAGCAGCGGCATCCAGCTCTTCGATGCCGGCATGCGTCGACCCACACTCGACGACGTGTTCCTCAGGCTCACCGGCCACGTCGCCACTCTGGAAGACGAGTCGCCGGAGAACACAAAGAAGAAGGTAAAGAAATGACCGCGGATGCCCCCCGGCAGCAGTACAGCGCGTCGCTTGCCACCTGGCTGAACGACGGCTGGATCGCGACCCGTCGCAACCTCATCAAGATCAAGCGTGTGCCAGACATCCTGGTGTTCACGACGCTGCAGCCGATCATGTTCGTGCTGCTCTTCACCTACGTCTACGCCGGCGTCATTGACATCCCCGGAAGCACGTACACCGAGTTCATCATGGCGGGCATCTTCGCCCAGACCGTCGTGTTCGGCTCGACATACTCGGGTTCGGCGATGGCCAACGACCTCAAAGACGGCATCATCGACAGGTTCCGTACCCTGCCGATGAGCCCGTCATCCGTGCTCGTGGGCCGCACGAACGGCGACCTGCTCATCAACACCATCTCCATGATCGTCATGATGACGACGGGTTTCATCGTCGGTTGGCGCATCCGCTCCAGCCCGCTCGAAGCCATCGCCGCGGTGGCCCTGCTGCTGCTGTTCGCCTACGCACTGTCGTGGGTGATGGCGTTCATTGGGATGAGCGTGCGCAGCCCCGAGGTCATCAACAACGTCTCCTTCCTGATCCTGTTCCCCCTGACGTTCCTGTCGAATGCGTTCGTCCCGAGCGACACGCTGCCGACCCCGCTGCGGATTTTCGCCGAGTACAACCCGGTCTCCGCCCTTGTGCAGTCGGCCCGTGAACTGTTCGGCAACGTGCCGGAAGGCGCGCCGACCTCCGACGTCTGGACCCAGCAGAACCCCGTGCTGACTGTGCTCGCCGGCATCGCGATCATGCTCGTCATCTTCGTACCTGCATCGATCCGCAAGTTCCGCCAGATCAGCACCCGCTGACCGGGCGCAGCGGCCGGAATTATCCGGCCTGGATGATGAGCGGGTAGTCGAGCCCCACATCCACCGGCGTCGACTCGGTGCCAGCCCTGATCCCCGTCGAGACCCTGTGCCAGCCGCTGCTGTCGAGCCAGACCTGGTTGACGACGCCATCCTCGTTCAGGATGACCTGCACGGCACCGCCGACGACCACCGCCGAGATCGCGCCAGCCGCCTCGATGCCCGTGCTCTTCTGGTGCCAGCCGAGGGAGTCGCCCCACGCCTGCTGCAACTCGCCGTCCTCGAGGGAAAAGACCTGGGGCAGCGAACCGCCCACGTTGACGGCCGTGATCGCGCCGGTGACCGCGATGCCGGTGTCGGTGACCTTCCAGCCCTCCATGCCGCGGCGCACCTGGAACAGCGTTCCGTTCTGCGAGACCATGATCGTCGGCCAGAGTCCGCCCATGTCGAGCGCAGCGATCTCGCCACTGACCTTGATACCGGTCGGCATCTTCTGCCAGCCCGACCTGCTCGCCGCCGTGAGCACCAACTGGCCGTCGTCGATCGACACCACCTGCGGCCACGCGCCGCCCATGTCGACGGCCACGAGCTTTTCGCTGCGTGACGGCACGCCGGTGTCGGTGACGACCCATCCGTCGGTCGTCCTCGTGGCGGTGCTGAGTGTGCCGTTGTCGGCGAAGACAAGTTGGGTGGATGCCGCGACCGGCAGGCCCGTGACGCTGTCCTGTGCCTCCACCGCCCGCATGGCCACGGCGCTCATGGCGCTCGGCTGCTTCAGCAGCCCGGTGCTGCGCTCCTGCCATACCGGCGCTCCGGGCTCGCCCGTCAGGGGGAGTTCCGTGGCGGTGGGCGTCGGAGTCTCGGTCGGCACCGGGGTCGGGTCCACCGGTGCCGGCGCGGGCGCGGGTTCCGTCGGAGCGGGCTCAGGCGCCGTGGTCGGCTCTGGCGCGGGCTCGGCCGGGGCGGGGGTGGGCGCAGGGGGCGATTCCGGGGCCGTCGGCTGGGCATCCGGCGCCTTCCACCCTGAGGCGCCACCGAGCGGTGCGGGAACGATGAACGGGTTCGCGGGAGCCTCGCCGGGAAGGGCGAAGCTCGGACGGGGCTCCTGCTGCGGAGGGATGCTCGGGGCGACGTCGCCCGGCTGCAGCACCTGCTCCTCGACCGGCGCCACTGTGACAGGAACGGGCACCTCGAAGGTGACCTCGCGGATCCAGCGGGACTTATCACCGAAGTGGATGAAGTTCGAGACGGTCGCGGCATCCACAGTCTTGAAGGTCAGCGGGCCGCCCATGTTGTTGGGCCGCCACGCATCTTCGGAGATCAGGATCGTGCCATCGTCGTTGACCTTCTCGACGTAGGCGACGTGGCCGTACATCCCCATGTTGGACGCGTAGGCATTCCACTGCGCGACGGCACCGACAGCGGGAACCCTGTCGACTCCGATGCCGTTGGCGATCGCGGATTCCGCCCACTGGCCCGCATCGCCGAGGCCGATGTTGGGGCGGCCGACTCCGTTCGAGATCAGCTTCCAGGCGACGTAGTTCGTGCAGTTGTGCCCGGCGCCCATGCCCCAGTAAGAGATCTGGTCTGCGGTGCCCCTGGCGGCCTGCCAGAGTCCGCCGTCGCAGGCGTCGGTCGTGCACACGACTGTGGATCGCACGACGGCCGGTGACGCGGGCGCCGCAGCGACGCCGGCGGGGGTGAGTGAGCCCACGAAGATCGCGAGAATAGCCGAGGTGGTGACCGCGCCGAGGCGCGACTTCAGGCTTCGATCCGTGCTCACCTCACCATGGTGCCAGCGCGTCGCGCGCACCGCGTGGGCGCTTCTGACGCTCGCGCATCAGTTCGCACAGTCTTTTCTGCAGCATAAGTCGTCGTTCACCTGTCAGACCGTTGCCGACAACATCGGCGGCCTGCCGGGTAGCACCTCGGGCAGGCATGCGGCCGGGCAGCACACCAGCGATAATTGGTGGATGCCCACCAGCGACGAAGTCGACCGCATCGTCGACGGGTGGTCGCGCGAGCGGCCCGACCTCGACTTCTCCCCCATGCAGGTGCTGTCGCGTGTGGGCCGACTGGCCCGGCACCTCGAGCTGGCGCGCAAGACCTCGTTTGAAGCATCCGATCTGGAACTGTGGGAATTCGATGTGCTCTCGGCGCTGCGTCGCGCCGGTGCCCCGTACCAGCTGAGCCCCAAGGCGCTGCTGCAGCAGACCCTCGTCTCCAGCGGCACCATGACGAACCGCATCGACCGGCTGGTCACCCGCGAGCTCGTGGAACGACGCACCGACCCGAACGATGGCCGCGGCATCCTGGTCATCATGACCGCCGAGGGCCGGGAACGGGTGGATGCCGCGATCCGGACGCTGCTCGTCGCGGAACACGAGCTGCTCGAGTCGCTGCCGAAGGCCGAACAGGAACGCCTCAGTGCGTTGCTGCGCAAGCTGAGCCTCGACTTTGACTGAAGGCTCGACCCTCACCAGCAGACTCGTCGCCGTGCTGCCCGGGTTGGCGCTCGCTCTCGCAGCCTTCGGCCTCGCGAGCCTCGCGCAGTTCGCGCTGCCGTGGATCCCCACCCTGACGGCGTGCGTCGTGCTGGGCGTGGTGTTCACCTCGCTGCCGTGGTCCCCGGGAGCGCGCGCGGTGTTCACGCCAGGACTCGCCACGGCGGCCCGACGGTTGTTGCGCATCGGAATCGTGCTGCTCGGGCTGAAACTCAGCCTCGTCGACATTGCCGGTCTCGGCTGGCTCGTGCTCGGAATGATCGTGCTGATCGTCATCGCGACGTTCGCCATCACGTTCGGCCTCGGCCGCGTGCTGCGCCTGCCGGGTGACCAGCCGCTGTTGATCGCCGCCGGTTTCTCGATCTGTGGCGCATCCGCCATCGGGGCGATGAGCGGGGTGACGCGCTCGAAGGCGTCGGAACAGGCGACCCCGATCGCCCTCGTCACCCTGTGCGGCACCCTGGCGATCGCGCTGCTGCCCGCGCTCCAGCCGGTGCTCGGCCTCGACGCCGAACAGTTCGGAATGTGGACGGGGGCAAGCGTGCACGACGTGGGACAGGTCGTGGCGACGGCACAGATCGCCGGGGCATCCGCCCTCGCTATCGCCGTCGTCGTGAAGCTGACCAGGGTCGCGATGCTCGCGCCGATGATCGCCATCGCCGGTCTCGTGCTGAAGCGGGACGGCGAGGGAAAACGACCGGCGCTCGTGCCGCTGTTCCTCGTCGGATTTATGGCTGCCGTGGTGCTGCGTACGTTCGTGCCCATCCCCGACGTGGTGCTGCAGGTGGCTGACCTCATCCAGCTGGTGCTGCTCGGAATGGCGCTGTTCGGGCTGGGAGCGGCCATCCGCGTCGGCGCGCTGGTGCGCACCGGGGCCAGGCCGCTGGCCGTGGCCGCCATCTCGTGGATCGCGATCGCCGCGATGTCCCTCGGCGCCGTCGCCATCGCCACGGCCGCCGGGGTGCCTGCGCTGCGCTGACCCCACTCGCACAGGCGACACGGCTTAGGCTCGATCCATGGCCACAGTCATCCTCGTGAGGCACGGACGCACCACCGCCAACGTGTCGGGCATGCTCGCGGGTCGCACCCCCGGTGTCGACCTCGACGAGGTCGGCAGGGCCCAGGCGATCAGCACCGCCGAACGGCTCGCCGACGTCCCCCTGGCTGCGGTCGTCGCGAGCCCGCTCGAGCGGTGCGCGCAGACCGCCGGGCACATCCTGGACGCGCAATCGGCTGCGCCCACTTCGGCCGTCGAGAGCGCCATCACCGAGTGCGACTACGGCGACTGGCAGGGCCAGCCGCTCTCGCTACTCTCCCTCGAGCCACTGTGGACGGTGGTCCAGGCCCAGCCGTCGGCGGTGACCTTCCCCGGCGGAGAATCACTCGCGGCGATGCAGGCTCGATCGGTCGGCGCGATCCGTCGGTGGGATGCCGCGATCGAAGCCGAACACGGGCCGAACGCCGTCTGGGTCGCCGTCAGCCATGGCGACATCATCAAGTCGGTGCTCGCCGACGCGCTCGGCATGCACCTCGACCTGTTCCAGCGGATCACGGTTGCTCCGGCATCCGTCTCCATCATCCGCTACGGCTCGACGCGCCCGACGGTCGTCACGACCAATTCAGACGCTGGCGACCTCTCGTGGCTGCAGCACACCGCCCCGGCGGCCGATGCTCCCGTCGGCGGCGGCGCCGGCACCCAGCCTGCGGCTCGGGCAGGATCGTAGAGTTAACAGATGCCAACACTCGTACACGAACTCGATTGGCCGGATCGCGTCGTCATCGGCACGGTGGGCGCCCCCGGGCAGCGCACCTTCTACCTGCAGGCTCGATCGGGACGCCGCATCGTCAGCGTCGGCCTCGAGAAGGGACAGTCGGCTGCCCTCGCGGAGAAGATCGACGAGCTGCTCGACGGGCTCATGGCGACCGAGGGAAATCCGTTCAGCGTCCCCGCGACGACCCCGGTCGAGCTCGTGGACAACGATCCGCTCGAGCAGCCCGTGGATGAGCAGTTCCGCACCGGTGGCATCAGTCTCGGCTGGGACTATGCCACGGCCCAGCTCGTCATCGAGGCGTTCCCGATCATCGAGATCGAGGTGGATGCCGATACCGACCTCTCGAGTCTCGATTCGATCGAGATCGAACCACCGGAGATGCTGCTGCTGAGAATCCCGGTTGGGGCTGCGAGGGCGTTTGCCAAGCGCACTCTCGAGGTTGTCGGCGCCGGTCGGCCGCTCTGCGCGTTTTGCGGCGAACCGATGGACCCGGACGGCCACGACTGCATCCTCTCCGAGGGCTAGTGACGATGCCGTCGCCTGGCGCCGACATGCACGGGTCTGGCGACGCCCTCCTCTCGGGTGAACTCGAACTGCTGGGACGCATCACCACGGCGTCGAACGCGACCTTCCTGGCGAGCATCCACGGAACCAGGGTCGTCTACAAGCCGATCGCCGGCGAACGCCCGCTCTGGGACTTTCCCGACGGTGACCTGGCGGGCCGGGAGGTGGCGGCCCATCTGGTGTCGGAGGCATTCGGTTGGAACGTGGTGCCCCGCACGTGGCTGCGCGACGGCCCCGCCGGCGAGGGCATGGTGCAGCTCTGGCAGGAGTGCGCGCCGGACGAGGATCCGGTCGACCTCGTTGCGGCCGATGCCGTGCCCGACACGGGGTGGCGGCACGTGCTCGACGGCAGTGACGAAAACGACGAGGAGGTCTCCCTCATCCACGAGGACTCCGCAGCGCTGCGCCGCATGGCGGTCTTCGACATCGTCGTGAACAACGCCGACCGCAAGGGCGCCCACGTGCTGCCTGTCGAGGGCGGTCACCGGTACGGCTGCGACCACGGCCTCACCTTCCACACGGAACATAAACTGCGCACAGTGCTGTGGGGATGGATGGGCGAGCCTCTGACCCCGGACGAACTGGCCGGCGTCGCGCGGGTTCAGGATGCCCTGGCCGGCGACCTCGGCGAAGCACTGTCATCCCTGCTGACCGCACAGGAGATCGCGGCACTCGGCGAGCGGTGCGACAGGCTGCGGTCGGCAGCGGTCTTCCCCGAACCGCAGGGCCCGATGCCCGCGGTGCCGTGGCCGCTGTTCTGACCCTTGACTGCCCCCCTTTCATTATTCCGGAGGTTGTGTGGGTGGTGGGGAGAACGGGGCTGATGTGACCTCACAACTCGACTCTGGCCCCAGCCGCCCCACCACCTCCTGAATTATGAAAGGGGAAAGCCCGGGAGCAGCGCTAGTCGTGGGTCGGATGCTCGTGGGCGCCGTGGCCGGCAGGCTCGAGCTGGAACGTGGAGTGCTCGATCTGCACGTCGAAGTGCTCGGCCACGCAGTGCTGGAGTGAGTCGAGCATCTGCGCATTGTGGCCGTCGTAGAAGCAGCCATCCTCGACCACGACATGCGCGGTGAGCACCGGCAACCCCGTCGCGATCTGGCTCACGTGCAGGTCATGGACGCCGATGACGTGTTCGAGTTCGAGCAGGTGCCCCCGCACGGATTCGAGGTCGACGCCCTTCGGTGTCGATTCGAGAAGCACGTTCGTCGAGTCTCGCAGCAGCAACACGGCACGAGGCACGATCAGCGCGCCGATGATGATCGCGGCTATGGCATCAGCGAACTGGAATCCGGTCAGCAGGATGACGAGCGCCGCGACGATGACGGCGACCGAACCGAGCGCATCGTTGACCACCTCGAGGAACGCTGCGCGCATATTGAGGTTCTTGCCCCGCTGGCTCGCCAGCACGGCGATGGATGCCACGTTGCCGAGCAGCCCGATCACACCGAAGACCACCAGCAGGTCGCCCGCGAGCTCCGGCGGATCGAACAGGCGCTGCACGGCTTCGACCACCACGACAATTCCCACCGCGAGCAGCACGGCCGCCTGGGCCGTCGCACCGAGGACTTCACCCCGGGCGAACCCCCACGTGCGCTTCGCCGTGGCGGGTCGCCCGGCGAGGGTCGCGGCGACGAGGGCGATGGTGAGGCCACCGGCATCCGTGAGCATGTGTGCGGCATCCACCAGCAACGCCAGGCTGCCGGTCACGATCGCGCCGATCACCTCGGCGACGAGCACGACCGACGTGATGCCGAGGGCGATGGCCAGGCGGCCGCGGCTCGACCCGGAGCCGTGGCTGTGCGCAGAGGTCCGGCTCGCGTGATCGTGTGACACGCTCACCATTCTCCCGTACCCGGCGCTAGCCGAGCAGTTCTTCGAGCTCCAGCCAGCGCAGTTCGAGGGCCGACTGTGCAGCCTCCACAGACTGCAGCTCTTTGGAGATCTCACCCAGGCCGACGTAGTCACCCTGGTCGTGGGTCGCGAGCTTCAGGTGCAGTTCTGCGATCTGGCCGGTGAACTTCTCGAGCTTGCGACCGGCGGCCGCGAACTCCTTCTGGGCCGTGCGCAATTCCGCGCCGCCCAGCTTCGGTTCGGCCTTCGAGGCACTGGATGAGGATGACGTGCTCGACGATGCCTTGTCCTGGGCGGTGCGCAACTCCAGGTACTGGTCGACCCCACGCGGCAGGTGGCGCAGCGCCCCATTCATCACGGCGTACTGCTGGTCGGTGACGCGCTCCACGAGGTACCGGTCGTGGCTGACCACGAGCAGGGTGCCGGGGTAAGTGTCGAGCAGGTCTTCGATGGCCGCGAGCATATCGGTGTCGAGGTCGTTGGTCGGCTCATCCAGGATCAGCACGTTCGGTTCTGACAGCAGGATCAGCAACAGCTGCAGTCGTCGCTTCTGCCCGCCAGACAGGTCCTTGACCTGCGTGCTGAGCTGAGCGCTCGCGAAACCGACGCGCTCCAGCATCTGGCTCGGCGTCATCTCCTTGCCACCGGTGATGTACGTGCTCTTCTGGCGGGAGATGACGTCGCTGACGCGGTCGTTCCACACGTCTTCGAGCTCCGCGAGCTGCTGGGTGAGGGTCGCGACCTTGATGGTCTTTCCGCGCTTCACCCTGCCACTCGTCGGCAGCAGGCTCCCGGCCACGAGCGACAGCAGCGTGCTCTTGCCCGCGCCGTTCACCCCGAGGATGCCGGTGCGCTCGCCCGGGGCTATGCGCCACGTGACATCCGTCAGCACCTTCTTGTCGCCGTACGAGACGCTGATGTTCTCGAGGTCAACGACGTCTTTACCGAGGCGCTGCATCGCCATGGAGGCGAGGCTCACGCTGTCGCGGGCCGGTGGCTCGTTCGCGATCAGCTCGTTGGCGGCATCGATGCGGAACTTGGGCTTCGCGGTGCGGGCCGGGGCTCCGCGACGCAGCCAGGCCAGCTCCTTCTTCATGAGGTTCTGGCGCTTCGACTCCATCGTCGCCGCCATCTGGTCACGCTCGACCCGCTGCAGGATGTACGCCGCGTATCCACCCTCGAAGGGCTCGATCAGCTGGTAGTGCACCTCCCAGGTGGCCGTGCAGATCTCATCGAGGAACCACCGGTCGTGAGTCACGACCACGAGACCGCCGGCGTTCGCCGACCAGCGCCGCTTCAGGTGCCGCGCGAGCCACGTAATGCCTTCGACGTCGAGGTGGTTGGTGGGCTCATCTAGGAAGATTACGTCGTGGTCGCCGATCAGCAGCGCCGCGAGCGCGACACGCCTGCGCTGGCCACCGCTGAGGTCGGAGACGCTGGCCTCCCACGGGATGTCGGCGATGAGGCCCGCGATCACATCCCGTACCTGCGGATCCCCGGCCCACACGTGCTCGTCGATGTCCCCGATGACCGTCTGGTGCACCGTGAGGGAGTCGTCGAGCTCGTCGGCCTGGTCGAGCATGGCGATCGTGACGCCACCCCGGCGCGTGACACGGCCGGAATTGGGCTCGAGCCGGCCCGCCAGCATCCTGAGCAGGGTGGATTTGCCGTCGCCATTGCGGCCGACGATGCCGATGCGGTCGCCCTCATCGAGCCCGATCGTGATCTTGTCGAAGATGACGCGGGTCGGATATTCGAGGTGCAGCGCTTCAGCGCCCAGAAGGTGTGCCATTCGGGCAAGCCTATCCGCGCGCGGAGGGTAGCGTTGTCGGGTGCACTTACCGTTCGAGACTCGGGTCACGATCGAACTGCTGCTCGCCTCGCCCCAGCACCGCTACGAGGGCAGGCCATCCGATGGACCAATGGATGCCACGGCCAGGGAGCTGCACGACTCCATCGAGGTGCGGGCGGGCCTCGGTATCGTCGGCGACCGGCACTTCGGGCAGCGGGCGCACGTCACCGCCTCGGTGACCGTGATGGCCGCCGAATCGGTGGAGCATGTCGCGCGGACCCTCGGCACCGGCCCCCTGCTCGCGGCGGACACCCGCCGCAACATCATCGTGCGCGGGCTCGAGATCGATGCGATGCGCGGCGAAACCTTCAGCATCGACAGCGGGCACGGCCCCGTCACGCTGATCGCCCACCGCCCCGCGAATCCCTGCGCCTGGATGGATGTGGTGCTGGCTCCGGGCGCCCACCGGGCGCTCCGGCAGCGCGGCGGCATGCGCTGCGAGCCCCTCACCAGCGGAACGCTCACGCTCGGCCCGGCGATCGTGCGCCGTGCCGTGGCATCCACCGCTCCCCTCGCACTGTTTTAAGCGCGCGGTGCCGTCACCCTCTACTTGAAAGCGCAGTTTTCGCCCTATTTCTCAGTGTTGCGGGCGAAAAGTGCGCTCTCATACCGGCTGGAACCGTTCGCGCAGCACGGCTCCGACCTCTGCGACCAACGACGCGGGTCGGCGCAACCTGGTGGCGGTTATCAGGATAACCTTCCATCCGGCACGCTCGAACAGCTCGCGGCGGATGATGTCATCCTCGAAGACGTCCTTGTCGAGCCGATACACGCTGCCCTGGTACTCGATCGCGATCTTCTCGTCGACGTAGGCGAGGTCCGGGGTTCCCACAAAGTATCCGTCATGAAAGACCGTGTGCCCGATGATCGGCTCGGGCAACCCGCCCCGGACGAGTAGCAGCCTGGTCTCGGATTCACGCGGGGAATCGGTGCCCTTCCTCACGTCCAGCAAGGCTGCCCGAGCAAGCAGACCGCCCCTCCGAATTCCTGTGGCGGCAATGGTCAGCGCGTCGAGCGTCTCCAGCGGCCGCTTACGCCGCACCAGGTGATCGCCTGCGATGACAAGTTCGTCGAGGGTCAGCCACGACGCCAACTGGGCCCAGGCGATCGCCGGCTGGATGAGCGGCATCCCGAGAAATGATCGCACCCGCCAATCGGTGAGTCGATGGCCGCGCACACCACGTCGGCGGGGCAGGGGGTGGCTGACAGGCACGCTGACGTCTACGACCTGATCTTCGGCGATCCGCCGTGGCAGGGGTATGCCATACAGAGCGGCCGCCGTCACACCGCTGAAGCAGAATTCGGGCGGGGCAACTGTGCGGTAGGCACGACATCGGTGGATGAGCTCCCGCCGAGCAGACTCGAACGGATCCGAGGCATCCGGCTCGAGCGGAATCGCCCGTGAACCATGGAACGGCGTGGCCAGGTCGCGTGCTCTGAGGCGTTTCGGCGACACACCGGCGCGCTCGGCATCCACAACCGAGAAGGTCTCGCCAAGCCCGCTTGGTAATGGAGAGGATGCACGCACCACGAGAGTGTGCCCGATCGCAGCAGCGCCGACTCGATTCGTCCACAATCGCTTCTTCCGGGACGAATGCGCCATCTCGGAGCGCAGTTTTTGCCCACTTGCGGGCCGTTCGGGGCGAAAAGTGCGCTTTCAGCCGATCGGAGTGACCCGGGACCATACGGGCTATGGATGCAGCCGCGCGGGGAAACCCGCGACTAGCGCCCGAGACCCGCGATGCCGACTATCGCCACGATGATGCCGGTCCAGAGCAGCGCCGAAGCGCCGATCGCGATGAGCCAACCCTGGGCGCGACGATTGCCCTCTGCTGCGTCGCTTTCCAGGGTGACGGCAGGCACATCTGTCGGGAAGGCCCGATCCTGCACCGTGCTTGTCATCTGTCCCCCGATATATAGGGCGCCCCCGCGCCAGACTCCACTGTACGGCGACTGGGATGCAATTCGTGCACCCCAGTAAAGGGGACAGGTTATGTGATGTTCACTGTAATGGTGTGAAAGCCCTCGGAACCGTTTGGCGCGACAGGAATTCTGTTTTCGCGCTGCGTGTCGCCCGGCGCACCCGTCGCGCGCACGGCGACGGTGTGGTTGCCGGCGGGCGCATCCCATTCCAGATACCACTGGCGCCAGGTGTCGATCGAGATCGCCTCGGCCATCGTCGCGGGCTGCCAGTCGCCGTCATCGATGCGCACTTCGACGCCCTCGACGCCGCGGTGCTGGGCCCAGGCGACGCCCGCGATCGCGACCGTTCCGGCGGGAGCCGATGATCCGCTCGCTGGCACATCGATTCTGGATGCCGTCTTCACGGGCCCGAGCGCGTCCCAGCCGCGCGGGGTCCAGTAACCCATGTCCGCGGCAAAGGTCGTGACGCGCAACTCGACCACCCACTTGGTGGCTGAGACGTATCCGTACAGCCCCGGCACGACCATCCGGACGGGGAATCCGTGCTGGATGGGCAGCGGCTCGCCGTTCATGCCGACCGCGAGGAGCGATTCGCGGTCTTTCTCGAGCAGCACATCGAGTGGAGTTCCAGCGGTGAATCCGTCGATGCTCGTCGACAGCACCATGTCTGCGCCGGGCTGGGGTCCCGCCCTGTTCAACAGTTCTCTGATCGGATACCCCAGCCAGGTCGCGTTACCGACGAGATCACCGCCGACCTCGTTCGACACGCACATCAGGGTCACCACGTGCTCGGTCATGGGCAGGGCGAGCAGTTCGTCGAAGCCAATCTCGATCTCGTTATCGACCATGCCGGTGATCTTGAGCTTCCAGGTGGACGCATCGATGACCGGCACCTGGAGCGCGGTGTCGATGCGGTAGAAGCCGTCATTGCTCGAGATAAGCGCTGTGATCCCCGGGATATCGAGCGAGGCCCCGGCAGGAATGGGAGGAGCCGCTGTGGCGGGCGCCGGCAGCACGAGTGCCTGGCGCACAGTATTGACGGCCGCCGTCCCGGCGTTGAGGGCGCGCGCTCCGAGTCCGATCACGACGGCTCCGGCGGCGGTGCCCCCGAGCAGGATGAAGAACCGTCGACGGGTGAGGGCCGATCGCGCTGCCGTCCTCGAGGAGGAGAGCCCGGGAGTGATGGGCGCGGGAGCCTGCGCCGAGGCATCCACCCAGTCGTGGAGTTTGTTCGAGGTGGCGCGGAGCACGAGGATGCCGCCGAGAACCCCGGCGAGGGACGGCAACGCCCACAGGGCTGAGGATCCTGCGCGAGTGGCGACGGCGACCACCGAGACCACACCGACCACGGCGAGCAGCACGGAGCCCCACGGCGGCCGGCGGAACTGCAGCACGCCCACGACCATGGCCAGGATCATCACCAGGATGCCGAGAACCACGAACAGTGCGATCTTGTCGGCGGTGCCGAACAGCGAGATGACGAGCTCTTTGACCCAGCTGGGCGCGAGGTCGATGACGGCCGAGCCGACGGCGAAGAGCGGGCTGCTGCCGGGGGTAGCCATGAATGCGGCGAAAGCCTCCGCGATCGCGAGCGTCACGACGGCGGCGAGAACGCCGGTGACCGCGGCCCAGAGGGTGATGCGCCTGCTATCCATAGTCGCGATGCTAGCCCGTGACACTGCGCGAAGTGCCGGGATCCCGGCAGAAGTCAGCGTTTTGTAAGGACTGCTCAGTCCATCCAGTGCGGGCGTGCCGGCAGGTCGGGGAAGCGGCGGTAGACGAGGTCTGACTCCGGTCGGAGCACGGCGCGGACGGTGAGCAGCATGAGCTGGGCATCCAGCCAGAGGGAATGGTGGTCGAGGTACCACATCTCGAGCGCGCCCTTGTATGGCGCGATCTTGTCGCTGTAGAACTCCCGGGGGTCGATGCCGTCGCGCGAGAGCAACCGCTCCTCGTCACGGAACACGATCGACCCGATGCCGGTCACTCCCGGTCGCACCTCGTAGATGCGTTCACGCACCGGGCCCGGATACACGTCGAAGTCGACCTGCATCTGCGGGCGCGGTCCCACGAAACTCATGTCGCCGACGAGTACGTTGATCAACTGCGGCAATTCGTTGATCTTCGTCGCGCGCAGCCCGTGCCCGAGCGGGGTGACGCGAGGGTCGCCGCGCACGGTCAGGCTTCCCGTGCCCATGTTCGGGCTGTTCTTGAGCATCGTCGCGAACTTGAGGATGTTGAAGTCGTCGTTGTGCAGACCGATGCGCCGCTGACGGTAGAACACCTCGCCTTCGCCCGTGAGCCTGAGCGCGATCATGACGGGCAGCAGCAGCGGGGTCAGGATCAGCAGCGCGACGGCCGCCACCAGCACGTCGAAGAACCTCTTGAAGAATCGGCTCACTGTCACATCTTCGCATCCAGGCTCTTGCCGGTCTCCACGTGCTGGAAACTCGGAACGAGCCTGGTGAGGGTTTCGACGATGGCGCCCTTGGTGAGCTCGGGGCTGGAGAAGAGCGTGTGGAGGTCTGCGACGGTCGACCGGATGCTCGCCACATCGTTGCGCGTCGTGCCGGCGATCACTCCCAGCGCCACAAAGCGCTCGTGGTCGACGTTCTCGTCTGCGGTGAAGAACTCCTCGAATGGCTTCTCCCCCGAGGTCTCGGAGGCGAAGTAGTACACCGGCCACGCAGGATCCTCGGGCGAACGCCGCGCCGCCGCATCCCTGGCCTCGTCTTCACTCGAGCACGGCACTGGCGTGTACCCCATGTCGCGCAACAGGGCGTCGGCGATGGTGGAGAAGGTGAGCATCCTGGGCTCGTCGAGCTCGGGGAAGAAGATGTCTCCCGGCGCGCCGAGCACACAGGCGAGAAGGCACAGTTCGCCGCTCTCGGCGGGCGAGACGAAGTAGCGGCGCACGTCGTGCGGGGCAGACAGGGGCTGCGCTTTGGCGACGCGTTCGAGGAATCCGGCGGGCAGGCTGCCGTTGGAGAACGCGACATTGGCGAAGCGGGCCGTGACGGCAGGCAGCCTCGCGGAGTAGGCGAGCACCGCCTCCTCCATGAGTTTCTTGGAGGCGCCCATCACGTTGGCGGGGTTGGCAGCCTTGTCGGTCGACACGCAGAAGAAGTGCTCTGGCGGCTGTTCGAGCAGCAGGTCGAGCAGCGCGACGGTGTTCATCACGTTGTTCTCGACCATCGCCTCGATCGAGTAGCGGTCTTTCTCGCTGCGCACGTGCTTGTGGGCGGCGAAGTGCGCGACGACGTCGAAGGGGCCCTCGCGACGCATCATCCGCGCGAAGACCGGGTCGCCGAAACTGATCGGATAGGTCTTGAAGTCGTCGGGGACGAATTGGCCCGAAGTGCTGCGCAGGTCGCGCGTGAGCTCGGTCAGCCCGTTCTCATTGAGGTCGACGACGTAGAGTCGCGCCGGCTCGAACGGCAGCAGCGCGCGGATGAACGACGACCCGATGGTGCCGGCGCCACCGATCACGAGCACGGAGCGACCGGCGATCGCGGCGCGCAGCTCGGGTTCGTGTGCGGCCAGGTCGGCAGCGAACAGTGACTCGTCGCGGCCCGTCACGTGTGTCGCGATGAAGGTCTCGAGATCGAACATCACAGCACCTGTTCGACGGACTCGATCACCACACGGATGACCTCATCCACCTGCTCGTCGGTGAGCCCGTTGTACAGCGGCAGGGTGATCTCGTTCGAGTAGAGCTCGTATGTCTTCGGGTAGTCGGCGATGTCGAATCCGCGGTTCCTGAAGAGCGTGAGCATCGCCATCGGGATGTAGTGCACGTTCACGCCGACGCCGCGGTCGGCGATCGCCTGAATGATCGCATCGCGGGCGGTCTCGTCGGCTCCGGCAATGCGCAGCATGTAGAGGTGGCACGAGCTCTCGCGCTCGGCGTTCTTCGACACGGGCAGCGCGGCCCACTCGCGGCCCGCGAATCCGTCCTGGTATCGCGCAAAAATGCGCTTGCGGTCGGGCAGCAGGGTCGACTCGTATTTGCGGATCTGCGCGAGTCCGATCGCCGCCCCGATGTCGGGCATGTTGACCTTCATGCCCTGGTCGATGATGTCGTAGCGCCACGCGCCTGGCTGGTTCTTCTCGAACGCGCTCTTGGTCTGCCCGTTGAGCGCGAAAGCGCGCAGGAAGAGGTATTCGGCATCGTTGTCGAAGGGCGCCGGCAGGTTGACGCAGATCGCGCCACCCTCACCGGTGGTGATGTTCTTCACGGAGTGCAGCGAGAAGATCGCGGCATCCGCCTGCTGGCCGTTGGGCTCGCCCTTATAGGTGGAGCCGATCGAGTGGGCGGCATCCGAGATGAGCAGGATGCGCCCGAGCTTTGCCTGGCGCTCGGTCGACGCGGAGAACTGCGCAACGACCGCCGGTTCTGCGAGCACGGCCTTGATCGCGTCGTAGTCGGCGGGCCAGCCGGCCATGTCCACGGGGATGACAGCTTTCGTGCGGGGCGTGATCGCCGCGCGGATGTTGTCGGCAGAGACGGTGAAGTCGTCGTCCACATCCACCATCACGACCGTCGCGCCGAGGTTCATGGCGCAGAGCGCCGTCGCGCTGTAGGTATACGCGGGGATGATCACCTCATCGCCGGGGCCGACCCCGAACCAGTGCAGCATCAGCATCGCACCGGAGGTCCACGAATTGACGCACAGCACGGGGGTGCCCGTGATGCCGCTGATCTCGGCTTCGAGCTGGCGCACCTTGGGGCCGGTGGTGAGCCAGCCGGTGCCCGTGAGCGCGTCGTTCACCTCGGCGACGACATCGTCGTCGATGAGGGGAAGGGAGAAGGGAATAGGCATAGGGCTCGAATCTACCAAGGAACGGTGATGGCAGACTTGAGCCATGACCAACACCAGCACATCCATCGCCGTCATCGGCGGGTCTGGCCTCTACTCCCTCTTCGACCCGGCCGAGTCCGAGATCCTGGGGATCCAGACGCCCTATGGAGCAGTGGATGTCACGACCGGTGTGCTCGCCGGCCGCAGAGTCGCGTTCCTCCCCCGCCACGGGGTAGGCCACACCGCCGCACCGCACCTCATCAACTACCGCGCCAACATCTGGGCGCTCGCGTCGATCGGAGTCAAGGCCATCGTCTCCACGGCAGCGGTCGGAGGGGTCAGCCCCGACTATCCGCCGGGAAGCCTCGTGCTCGCCGACCAGTACATCGACCGCACCACCGGTCGGGCAGACACCTTCTACGACCAGGGTTCGGTGCAGCACCTCTCGTCGGCCGACCCGTTCTGCCCGGCCCTGCACGAGGCCGCCGAGGATGCGCTCGCGGGTATCGCCGTGCCAACCGGCACCGTCGTCGTGATCCAGGGCCCGCGATTCTCGACGCGCGCCGAGTCGCAGTGGTTCCGTGCCGCCGGAGCCCACATCGTGAACATGACCCTCTACCCCGAGGTGCCGCTCGCCTCCGAGCTGAACATCGGCACCGTCAACATCGCCTACGTCACGGATGCTGATGCCGCCCCCGCCGACGAGGAACTGAGCGCAGAGCTCGTCTTCGCGAGGTTCGCCGAGGCGCAGCCGCGCATCATCGCCGCGCTCGAATCGGTCGTCGCTTCCATCCCCGAGGACTATGCGCCCCGGGAGCTGATCGCGCCAGCCGAGGTCGCGGCGGTGCTCGCACGGACCGCATCATGACCCTGCTCATCACCGGCGGCGCGGGCTTCATCGGCGGCGCGATCGTGGCCGAAGCGCTCCAGCGCGGCGAGACCGTGCGGGTGCTCGACTCGCTGCGGGCCGACGTGCACGGCGGTTCCCCCGTGGTGCCGCAAGGAGTCGAGTTCGTGCACGCCGACGTGCGCGATGCCGCTGCCGTGGCATCCGCCCTCGATGGCGTCACCGTCGTCTGCCACCAGGCCGCGAAGGTCGGGCTCGGGGTCGACTTCTCCGATGCTCCGGATTACATCGGATCCAACGACCTCGGAACGGCCGTGCTGCTCGCCGCCATGACGGCCGCGGGAACCAGCCGACTCGTCGTCGCGAGCTCGATGGTCGTCTACGGCGAGGGCTCGTATTCGGGACCGGACGGCCTCACTCGCCCCGCGCCCCGCGCCGTCGCCGACCTCGATGCCGGTCGATTCGACCCGCTCGACGCCGACGGCAACAGACTCACGCCAGAACTCATCGACGAGGATGCCCCACTCGACCCGCGCAACGTCTATGCCGCGTCGAAGCTGTCGCAGGAGCACCTCGCGAGCTCCTGGACCCGTGCCACCGGCGGCACGGCCGTCGCCCTGAGGTACCACAACGTCTACGGCCCCGGTATGCCGCAAAACACCCCGTACGCCGGGGTCGCGTCGCTGTTCCGCAGCGCCGTCGAGCGCGGCGAAGCGCCGAGAGTGTTCGAGGATGGCGCCCAGCGTCGCGATTTCGTGCACGTCAGGGACGTTGCGACAGCCAACCTCGCCGCCCTCGAGTGGGCGTCCACAGCGAGCGCAGGCAGCTTCCGCGCGTTCAACGTCGGCAGCGGCACCGTTCACACCATCGGCGAACTCGCTGAGCAGGTCAGCCTGCACTCAGGGGGGCTGCCGCCGGTGACGACGGGCGAATACCGGCTCGGCGACGTGCGACACATCACCGCGTCATCCGCCCGCCTTCGCAGTGAACTGGACTGGATGCCCGCCGTCAGCTTCGAGGACGGCATGCGTGAATTCGCCACAGCCCCGCTGCGGCCCCCCGTCGCCTGACCTCGGGTCCGGTCCTCCCTCCCTCCGTCCCGCTTCCCTCCGTCCCTCTTCCCCCCCTTTCCCCGCCCTCTCTCTTCCGAAATGACGGAGTTCGCGTCGGATATCCTCGCCACGGGGCCGTGGTGAGCCCACATCGCCGAAATCTCCGTCATTTCGGAAAAGGGGCGGGGAAATGGATGACCGGAGCGCCGCTCCCGCGCCCGGAGTAGTCTTGGCATCCTGAGGACGCCCCGGGGAGGACGCCATGCCCGCCGCTTCGAGCGCAACGTCCACGATCGGGGACCAGCTTGCCGACCTCCTGACGCAGGTCGGGCCGATCGCGTTCTACCTCGTCGTGTGGGGGCTCGTCTTCGCCGGCACGGCGCTGTTCGTGGGTGTATTCATCCCGTTCATCACCGGCGATTCCCTGCTCTTCGCGGCGGGAATCGCGACAGCCACCAATGATGACCTGTCGATCTGGGTGCTCGCCATCGGGGTGGGCGTCGCCGCGTTTGCCGGGGACCAGGTCGGATTCGTGCTGGGCCGGCACTTCGGGCGGCCCTACCTGAGCCGTCGTCGCGGCCGCTGGGTGCAGGCCGGGATCGCGCGCACCGAGCGCTTCTACGAGCTGTTCGGCTGGTGGTCCGTGGTCGTGGGGCGCTACATCCCATGGGGGCGGGTGTTCGTTCCACCCGTCGCGGGCATCGCGGGAATGGCGTACTGGCGCTTCCTCACCGCGAACCTCGTGGGCGCCGTCTCGTGGGGCGTGCTGATCACGGTCGTCGGCTACGCGGCGGGATCGCAACCAGAGTTGCGTCCGATCGCCTACATCGTCGCGGGTGTCGTCATCCTCGCCTCGATCATCGCCGGCATCAGGGCGCTCATCATCGACCGCTCCCATCGCGATGAGGCGGCACCCGCAGACACCGCTACCATCGCACAGTGACCACCCCCACTCCCCTCGTCGACGTCGTCTTCCCCTGCCTCAACGAGGAGGGAGCCCTGCCCTGGGTGCTGTCGAGGTTGCCCGAGGGTTACCGCGCGATTGTCGTCGACAACGGCTCGACCGATAACTCCGCGGCCGTGGCTCGAGAACATGGCGCGCTCGTCGTGACGGAGTCCGTCCGCGGATTCGGATCGGCTGCGCACGCCGGGCTCACGGCGGCGACAGCCCCCATCGTCGCGATCTGCGATGCGGATGCCTCGATGGACCCGGCCGACCTTCCGCTCGTCGTCGACCCCGTGGTGGCCGGTTCGAGCGACCTCGTGCTGGGGCGCAGACGGCCGACCACGCGCGGCGCGTGGCCCATCCATGCCCGTATCGCCAACCGGGCTCTCGCCTTCCTGATGCGACGGGCGACGGGCATCGCTTTCCACGACCTCGGCCCGATGAGGGCGGCGAATCGCGAAGCTGTCGTCGCGCTGGGACTGCAGGATCGTCGCAGCGGCTATCCGCTCGAGATGGTGTTGAAGGCGAACGATGCGGGATGGCGCATTACGGAAGTGGACACCCCCTACGCGCCCAGGGTCGGGCGCTCCAAAGTAACGGGAACCGTGAGGGGCACTATCGTCGCGGTAAAAGATATGTCCAGACTCCTAGCGGCTCAGCGGAGGGCTCCGAACAACCGATTGTGACCACTCTCGTCCTGATCGCCAAAGAGCCGCTTCCCGGCAAGGCGAAGACCCGACTCCACCCGCCCCTCACTCTCGAGCAGGCCGCGACCCTGGCCGCAGCCGCGATCGACGACACCCTGCGCGCGATGGAGTCGCTGCCAGCGACCCGCAGAATCCTGCTCTTCGACGGCAACCGCCTGCCCGAGCGCTCCGAATCCTATGACGTGACTGGGCAAACAACCGGCACTCTCGACCTCCGCCTCGGCGCGATCTTCGACGAGTGCGATGAACCGATGCTGCTGATCGGCATGGACACTCCACAGCTGACCTCCGACGACCTCGCCCCGGCTTTCGGCGGCTGGCCGATCGACGAGCACTCCGGCGTCGATGCGTGGTTCGGCCCGGCCGGCGACGGCGGATTCTGGGCTCTCGGCATGCGCGAACCGCGCGGCGACCTGATCCGGGGCGTCGAGATGTCGAAGGATGACACGGGCGCAGCCCAGCTCGCCCGACTGCACGAAGCCGGACTGACGGTAGGCACGCTCCCCACCCTCACCGACGTCGACACCATCGATTCGGCTCGCGAGGTCGCCGCCATCGCCCCCCATACTCTCTTCGCCCGCACCCTGCAGCAGTTCGAGCAGGTGACCTCGTGAGCATCGCAGCCACGACCTTCGGCGCCGGCGGCGCCGAGCCCTACGCCAACGCACTTCGGGCCGGCGAACTGCTCTACCTGAGCGACACCCGCACACGCTCGACCACGCGCGTGACGATGGATGTGTCGCGCTGGAACGCCGACGCCGATGCCGCAGACCTCAGCCTGCTGTCACGAGTGACGGGCCCCGTGCTCGACATCGGATGCGGCCCCGGCCGTATGGTGCGTGCCGCGATGGATCTCGGCATGCACGCCGTCGGCATCGACGTGTCCGCAGCCGCCCTAGAGATGGCGAACAGCCTCGGTGGCTCGTTCTACCGGGGCTCGGTGTTCGACAGGGTGCCCGGTGAGGGCAGGTGGCAGACCACGCTGCTGGTCGATGGGAACGTGGGCATCGGTGGTGACATCCCGAGCCTGCTGGCCCGCTGTCGCGACCTGTTGTCTGCCTCCGGCGAGATCGTCATCGAGCTCAACGCCGACCCGGCTCACGAGGAACACTACTTCGCCGAGGTCGCCGACTCCCACGGCAACCGCAGCGACTCATTCCCCTGGGCCGAAATCGGCCTCGACCGGTTGAGCCTGATGCTCGACCGCCTCGGCCTGCAGCTCGTTCAGTCCTGGGAGCTCGACGGGCGTGCGTTCTGCCGCCTCGCCAAGACCAGGTAGACCGCAATCGCCGCGGCGGTCACGACCGCCAGGCCCGCGTAAAACAACACGAGGTTGAGGCCGTAGTCGAGCGGCAGGATCGACGGGTTGGCCGATCCGATGTCCTTCTTGAGGATCGCGGGAACCACGATCACGAAGAAGATCGCGCCGATCACGAGTGCTCCCTGGATGATCGCGATGACGGCGAGCGGAATCTTCCGCGATGCCCTGCGCATGACGACACTGACGCCGAAGATCGCGAAGGACGCGATGCCGTCGTGGATCACGAGTGCGCCGAGGAACCAGATGGCGATGCCGATGTAGTCGTTCGGCGAGACGTCGTTCAGCAGGGTGATCGCCCCGACCACGAGCAGAGCGATGCCCAGGAGGATGAGCCCCGTCTGCCAGCGCCTCGTCACGGTCATCCGGCCGGCCAGAACAGGCTCTGGTGCAGTGGTGTTGCTCATGACATGACCTCCAGGGTGCTGAGCCATTTAGTTTGCAGCACGCCGGGGCGGGCCGGCGCTATCGCCCGGGCGGGATACCCGTGGTCGATGTCGAGGGGCTCACCCTCGAGGCCGAGCGCGATGAGGGTCAGGTCGTCCCGAACGAATTCGGGCCCCATGGTGGTCTGGGCGTACGAACTGCCCTCTTCGAGGCTGGTGAGTCGCACGGTCGACGACGGATCGGCTCCGACGGAGGCGATGAGGTCTTTGAGCCTCGGGCCCTGCCAGGTGGCGTATTGGCTCCAGCCCTCGACACAGGCGATCGGCAGCACGACCTCGTACTGGGTCATTGCCCGCAGGTCGGCGAGGCTGAACGACTTCGTGGAGTCACCATTGCTGACCGTCAGCCGCCAGTCGGCCGAGGTCGCGGTCTCGAGCACTTTCGCGCGCTTCGCGGTGCGGTTCACGGGCAGGCCCTGCGGCCCGACATCGTTCTTGCGGGGCCCGAACAGGTTCGTGGCATCGAACACGCGGAACGACTGCCCGGCGGTGAGGGTGACCAGGGCAGCGGATGCCACGGCGACGGTCGCGAAGAATCCCCGGCGGCTGGTCTGCGGTCGCGGCGCGGGGCTGGAGTCGATCCACTGGAAAATGCGACCGGTGACCCCGGCGTACTCTCCCTTTCCGGTGAGGCGCTCCAGTTCATCCGGAGCAGTCACGTCGTCAGCAGGCGCGTGCTCGACGATCTCGCCATCGGCCGTGACGGCGTCCCGCTTGCGCCAGTACTGCGAGATGATAGGCAGCTTGATCGCAATGTGGATGGCGAGCGATCCGATGATCACGAACGACAGGGCGTAGTGGGTCTGGCGGAACGCGAAGGGGAACAGCGCGTACCACTGGTAGGTGTTCAGCAGGCCGATGGTGATCTGCACGAGCGACGATGCGACGAACAGGGCGATGGATGCCCGCTCCAGGAAGTGGGGAAACGATCGCACCGGCGGTGTCTTGAAGAGCTCGGGGAAGATCGTGTAGAGCTTCGCGAACAGCAGCGGGAAGCAGATGATGCCCGCCGTGATGTGGATGCCCTGCGAGACCTGGTAGATCCAGATCGGCCTCGTGAGGAACACCATCCACGGCTGCGGCTCCTGGATGAAGTGGCTGTAGAGCCCCGTCGCGAAGCAGATGAGGAACGCGATGCCGAGCAGACGACCGAGCACGACGGCGGCCCGCGGATTGCGGGATGGTGCCGCGAGCGAGTGTCGCGTGTGGTGCAGTAAGCGTTGGACTTGCCATTTCAGCAGCACGTGCGACCCCCTTTGGACGTGAAAACCCTCTGTCTCAGTATGGTTCGTAGCGGCCATCAGATCAGACAGGATGAAGTGGTGCGAATTCTGCTGACCTGCCTGCTCCTGGCCGTCGCCGCGGCGGGAACCGCTCTGTCGATCACCGTTCTCCCCTACTACGACGATAAGACCGGTGACCTCCAAGCCCTGGTATGGGTGACGGCAGGGCTCTGGATCGTGTTCGCCGTCTCCCTCCTGTCCCTGCGTGCCGTGCGCACCCGCGCGGCGATCGTGCTCGTGCTCGTCGGCTCCGTCGCGATCGGGGGCGCGGCAATGGCAGGGCCACCCAACACGAGCACGGACTCCGCGCGATACGCATGGGACGGCATAGTGCAGAACGCCGGGATCTCGCCGTACGACTATGTGCCGGCGGATCCCGCCCTCTCGAGCCTGCGGACCGAGTGGCTGTTCCCGGAGTCGGTCGTCAGAAGCGACGGTGAGCAGGGCTGCACGGGGCCGCGCATCATGAAGGTCGAAGAGCCCGGGTCAGGTGACGTGATCTGCACGGCGATCAACCGCGCGAAAGTGACCACCATCTACCCGCCGGCGAGCGAGCTGGTGTTTGCGGGCGTGAGAGCACTCACCGGGCTGGGGCCCCAGTACTGGCCGATGCAGCTGCTCGGGCTGCTCGTGAGCCTCGGCACCACGGTCATCCTGTTGCGGGAGCTCATTGCCCGGGGTCGTGATCCGCGGTGGGCCGCCCTGTGGGGGTGGTGCCCGCTCGTCGCCACCGAGGGAGTCACCAACTCCCACATCGACATCGTCGGAGCGCTCTTCCTTCTGGTGGCAACACTCCTCGTCTCTGTGCGTCGACCGCTGCTCGGCGGAATCGCCCTCGGAATCGCCATCTCCGTCAAACTCATCCCGGCGATCGGGTCGTTCGCTCTGCTGAAGCGCAACCCGGTCACGGTCACCCTCGCTGCCGTCGGCACTTTCGCACTCCTCTATGTGCCGTACGTACTGGCGAGCGGCATCGACGTGCTGGGCTACCTTCCGGGTTATCTCAGCGAGGAGGGCTACACCACGGGCACCCGCTTCATTATGATCTCGCTCGTGGCGCCGGGCTCCGCCGCCCTCGTCGTGGCCGCAGTGCTCATCCTGATCACTGCCGCACTGACCTGGTGGAAGTCGAATCCGGATGACCCGTGGCTCGCCCAGCTCGTCATGATCGGTGTGACCCTGCTCATCGTGACCCCGCGCTACCCCTGGTACGCGCTGCTGCTCGTGCCCATGATCGCCATGACCGGACGCTGGGAATGGCTCGCCGTTCCCCTCGCCCTGACGGAGCGGCTGCTCATCCCCTCGGTCGAGCTGGCACGGCTCACGGTCACTCTGGCGATCATCCTGATCGTCGCTATGACCATCCACCGGGCGGGGCCGGGAGCACTCGCTCGGCTCCGGACCGCGCTCCGGCATCCTTTCGGCGGAGCAAAAATCGCGGAATCACGCGGATCTCGATCCCAGTTTGTAACAGAAAGATAACGGAACAGACTCATTCCAATCTGATTCGCGGTAGGGGCCCGAACCATCATCAACACCAAGACAACCCACACCAAACAAAGGATTGAACAAATGCGCACGTTCTCGAAAGTAACTCTCGGACTCGCCACCGCCAGCCTCCTCGTTGCAGGCCTCGCCGGCTGCTCGGCTCCTGCAGCCGAGACCGAAGAGACCACCGCTCCTTCCGTTGAAGCCGACCCGGAGCCCCTGGCCTCGATCCCGGCCCTCGACGGTGAAAGCACCGCAGTTGCTCTCGACCAGGGCTTCGTCGACGCCCTCACGAGCCTCGGCCTGACCCCCGGAGTGACCGGAACCGCAACGCTCGTCGACGGCTCGCTCATCTTCCCGATCACCGGTGGAAACGTCGACTACTACGACCCCAACGAGTCCTACCGCCCGTACGTCCAGGGCCTCATCAATCACGATGGCTCCGGCATCACGCTGACCGCTGGTGACATCGTCGTCGGCCTCAGCGACTTCGAGATCGACCCGGGCACCTCACGCCTCACCGGCACCGTCACCGCCAACGGTGAAGAGGTCGGCCAGGACATCTTCATCTTCAACCTCGACGGTTCAACCCTGAACCCGCTCGAGACCGACGCTGATGGCAACGCTGTGCTCCAGGGCACCACGGTCCTGATCAGCTCGGACGCCGCTGCGCTGCTGAACGAGACGTTCGGCACCGACGCTGTCACCGACGAGCTCGTCGTCGGCATCGCCACCATCACGGCCAAGGCTGCTGCGTAATAACAGCCCCAGCTACACGGAAAGCCCCGCTGCGCATCATGCGCAGCGGGGCTTTCCGCATTCCCGGAGGCACTCGAGTGTTCCGCACGCTCCCAGCAACAGCCTCAGCGCAGACCGATATCCTGCAGGGATGACCGCGACGATGGGCCGCGAGTCGGTCGGCACCCTGGGCACCCTCTGGTCCCCCGCGGTGACCCCAATCGTCGTCGGGGTTCTCGGCTTCACGATCTCGATGATCGGCATCACGGTCCCCGGCCTCTGGTACGACGAAGCCGCCACGGTCAGCTCCGCGACCCGCAGCTGGCCGCAACTGTGGGCCGAAGTCGGCAACGTCGATGCCGTGCACGCCCTGCACTACGCCATCCTGCACATCATCTTCGACGTGGTCGGCTACTCGCCGCTGTCGCTCAGGATGCCCAGCGCCATCGCCGTCGGCGTCGCCGCCGCCCTCGTGGTCATCCTCGGCCGCCAGCTCGGCCGGCCGAGGCTTGCGGTCATCGCCGCTATCGCGTTCTGCCTCATCCCGCGCGTCACGTGGATGGGCACGGAGGGTCGCTCGTACGCCCTCACCGCCACTCTCGCCGTGCTCGCGACAGTCGCGCTGCTGCGCGCGATCCGCGTCGGCACTCGAACATCGTGGATCGTCTATGGAATCGTCGCCATGCTGTCGGTGACGATCTTCATCTACCTGGCGCTCGTGATCGTGGCGCACGGACTGACCGTGGCCTGGATGCTCAGCGACCGCACCGCCGCGTCACGCCGCGTCGCGCGCAACTGGGTGCTCTCCGCGGGCATCGCGGGGGCGGCGAGCATCCCGTTCGCGCTCGAGGTCGTCAGCCAGAGCGGGCAGCTGTCGTGGATCCCGCCGCTCGGCGGCTCCACGGTGCGGGGTGTACTGCGGTCGCAGTGGTTCTACTCGAGCGAATGGTTCGCCGTGGCATCCTGGGCCTTCATCCTGTTGGGAATCGGCGCACTGATCCGCAGCCGCTCGCGCACGGTTCTCGCCGTGGTCGTGCCGGCGCTGCTCCTGCCGACCATCGCGCTGCTGGTCATCAGCGTCGTGCACCAGCCGATCTATCAGCCCCGATACCTCGCCATGTGCACCCCGTTCGTGGCCCTGGCAATCGCCGCCGGCATCGATGCGATCCGCTGGCGGCCCGCCGCGGTTATGGCCATCGCCCTGCTCGCGGTGCTGGCCGTTCCGCAAATCGTCGTGCAGCGACAGCCCGAGGCTAAAGAGAGTTCGTCGTGGGCGCAGGTCGCCGACCTGATTGCCACCGAGCGGGCCGCAGACGGCCCCGGCAGCACGACAGCCATCATCTACGGGGAGCTCTGGGGCCACGCGAAAGCGACGACCAGGGTGATCGCGTACTCCTATCCTGAACAGTTCGAATCGACGGTGGATGTCACGATCCGAACGCCCGCGGCCGACACCGCCCAGCTCTGGGAGACTCGCGCCCCGATCGACGAGTCGCTCGACCGGCTGAGCGGAACCGACGTGGCCTACCTGATCGCGAGCCCCTCCCGCGACGTGCGGCCGGCCACGACGGCAGCCCTCGCCTCGATCGGCTGGCGCGAGACCGAGGAGTGGAGCTTCACCAACGTGCGGGTCGTGCGCTACACCCGCGACTGAGCGTCGCCGCGCCGCCCGTTGCCGCGCCTTCCGTAGCCGCGCCCTCCGTTGCCGCGCCTTCCGTAGCCGCGCCCTCCGTAGCCGCGCCCTCCGTAGCCGCGCCCTCCGTAGCCGCGCCCTCCGTAGCCGCGCCTTCCGTAGCCGCGCCTTCTGCCGCGAACTGCGGCAGATCGTGGGTCGCGACGGCGCTGCGGACGATATGCCGCAGTTCGCGCACGGGTGTGAACGGGGAAGGATCAGGTGATGACGCGGGCGCCGTGTACGGGGCCGGTCGCCCTGACCACGGTGTGTCGCGCGGCACTGAGCGCGATCTGCAGCTCCAACGCGGAGTCGAGGTCCGCCGTCAGGAAGGCGACGGTCGGCCCCGAGCCCGAAACGATCCCGGCAAGGGCGCCATTCTGCTCGCCCAGCTCGATGACCGAGGCGAGCGACGGCTCGAGGTAGAGCGCTGGAGCCTGGAGGTCGTTGTGGAGGCTCTCGGCGAGCATGTGCGGGTCGCCGGCCCTCAGCGCCTGCAGCACGTTCGCATCGACCGACGGAGCGAAGGATGCCGGGAAGATGTCCTGCGAGTGGCGATCACGGTGGCGGTCGAGCTCCCGGTAGACCTCGGGGGTCGACAACCCGAAGTCGGCGAGCACGAGCACCCACTGGAATGTGCCCTTCGCCAGAGCCGGGCTCAACTGGTCGCCGCGACCCGTGCCGATCGCCGTGCCGCCCGTGAACGAGAACGGCACGTCGGCGCCGAGTTCGCTCGCCAGTTCGAGCATCTCTTCGCGCGGGAGGCCGGTGCCCCACAGGGTGTCGCAGGCGAGGAGGGTGGCCGCGGCATCCGCCGAACCGCCACCCATGCCGCCCGTCACGGGAACGTGCTTATCGATCTCGAGGCGCACACCGCCGCGGAACGCCGTGCGACGCGCGAGCAGTCGGGCGGCCTTGATGGCGATGTTCGAGCCGTCGGTCGGCACCCTGGAGAGCTCGACGGTTCCCGTCACCGATACCGAGAAATCGTCGGCGGGGTAGGCGCGGACATCCTCGTAGATGGAGACGGCCTGGTACGCGATGGCGACATCGTGGTATCCGTCGTCGAGCAGCGAGCCGACCTTCAGGAACACGTTGATCTTGCCCGGTGCCCGAGTGTGCACCATGGTCGAACCTGGCCCGGAAGTCATGAGTCAAACCTAGCGCGCGACACGAGGAGGTCTCAGCCGCGAGCCCGTGCCACGGCGAGGAAATCGGCGACCGTGAGCTCTTCGCCGCGGGCCGTGGGGGCGATCCCGGCTGCTTCGAGGGTGGATGACGCGCCAGCCGAGCCGCCGAGCACACCGGAGAGCGCCTGACGGAGCATCTTGCGCCGCTGCTGGAACGCGGCATCCACGAGTTCGAACGTGGAGAGCCGCTCGGCTTCGGTTCCGGGCTGCTCGTGCCGCTCGAACCGTACGAGGATGGAGTCGACGTTCGGCACCGGCCAGAACACCTGCCGGCTGACCTGGCCCGCGGTCGAGAAGTTGCCGTACCAGGCCGCTTTCACGCTCGGACTGCCGTAGACCTTGGACCCTGGCCCCGCTGCCACGCGCTGGCCGACCTCCGCCTGCACCATCACGAGCCCGCGGTCGATGGTCGGGAATCGCTCGAGAAAGTGCAGCAGCACCGGCACCGAGACGTTATAGGGCAGGTTCGCGACGAACACCGTCGGGTCGTCCGGCAGCTCAGTGACGCGCAGCGCGTCCTCGGTGATGACCGTCAGTTCGGCCTCGGGCTGGTACTTCGACACCGTGGCGGGCAGCTGTGCGGCCAGCCGCTTGTCGATCTCGACCGCGACGACTGAGGCACCGGTCTCGAGCAGGCCGAGCGTGAGGGATCCGAGCCCCGGGCCGACCTCGACCACGGTTTCCCCCGCAGACACCCCGGCCGATTTCACGATGCGCCTGACGGTGTTCGCGTCGATGACGAAATTCTGCCCGAGCTTTTTGGTGGGCTGGATGTCGAGCAGTTCGGCCAGCTCGCGGATCTCGACCGGTCCGAGCAGCGCGCCGCTCACGCGAGGTCCGCGAATGGGCCATCCGGTGCGGTGACGGGTTCTGCATCCCAGCGGCCGTAGACCTCTTCGGTCGTCGAGGTGATCTGTGCCGCGAGCATCGATACCTCGGTCTCGAGGTGGGCCGCCATCGCCCGCAACGTATACGGGATCAGGTATGGCGCGTTGGGTCGACCACGCAGCGGGTCGGGGGTGAGGTACGGCGCATCGGTTTCGATCAGGATGCGGCTGCGCGGGATCACGGAGAGGGCATCGCGAAGCCCGCCGGCGTTCTTGAACGTCACGGTGCCGGCGAACGACAGGTACCAACCGTTGTCCGTGCAGAGTTTCGCCATCTCGGCATCGCCGGAGAAGCAATGGAATACCGTGCGCTCGGGAGCTCCGACGCGCCTGAGCGTCTCGATCACCTCGGAGTGGGCGTCCCTGTCGTGGATCTGCAGCGCGAGATTGTGCCGCTTGGCGATCTCGATGTGCGCCTCGAACGAGCGGAACTGGGCGTCACGGCCATCCTCCCCCGTGCGATAGAAGTCGAGCCCGGTCTCGCCGATGGCCCGCACGCGCGGCCGACCGGCAAGCTCGTCGATCTCCGCAAGCGCCGCATCGAGTGTGCCCTCGGCGTCGTACCGCGGCGCCTCGTTCGGGTGCAGTGCTACAGCGGCGAGCACGCGCGGCTCGACGCTCGCGATATCCGCCGACCATCGGGAGGTCTCGAGGTCGGTGCCGACCTGCACCACTCCGCGCACCCCGACGCTGGATGCCCGGTCGAGGTGCTCGTGGTAGTCCAGCTGCCCACCGGGGCCACCGTCGGAAATCTCGAGGTGGGTGTGGTTGTCGTAGGTGCCGACGACGAGCGCCTCGGGCAGCGGCGGATACTCGAGATCCCGTGGGCCCTCGGTCTGGCGATGCCGGATGTGCGCTTCGGTCACGCGGCTCCTTCGGTGTCTGTCTGCTCGATGCGCGGGAAGAGCGGGGCTGCCAGCGGCGTGACGCTCGAGCCTGCCTCGAACTCCCACGCGCGGTCGACCCGCTGGTCGTCGACACTGCCGACTCCCCCGAGCGCGGCCCAGAGGGTGGATGTCGCCTTCGGAAGCACTGGCGAGAGCAGCACGGTGAGCGTGCCGAGGCCGTGCACGACCGTCGCGAGCACCTGTTCGAGCCTGGCCCGGTTCGCCGGATCCTTGGCGAGTGCCCACGGCTCCTGCTCCGTGATGTACCCGTTCAGGGCGTCGACGAGCTCCCAGATGCTGGCGAGCGCCTCGTTGATCGCGAAACGGTCGATCGCGGCATCCGCAGCCACTGTGACACGCTCGGCGAGTCCGGTGATGGAGTCGTCTGCCGTGGCATCCGGAATCCGGCCGTCGAAGTATTTGGTGACCATCGCGATCGTGCGCGACGCGAGGTTACCGAAACCGTTGGCGAGCTCGGACTGGTACCGCGCGCTGAGGTCTTCCCAGCTGAACGAGCCGTCTTGTCCGAAGGTGATGGCCGACAGGAAGTAGTAGCGGAACGCGTCGGAGCCGAACGTGTCTGTGATCTGCGTGGGCGCGATGCCGGTCAGCTTCGACTTGCTCATCTTCTCGCCGCCGACGAGCAGCCAGCCGTGGCCGAATACGGCGCGCGGCACCTCGAGCCCGGCCGCCATCAGCATGGCGGGCCAGATCACGGCGTGGAAGCGGGCGATGTCTTTACCGACGATGTGCACGGCCGGCCAGCGGCGCGCGAACAGCTCGTCGTCGACGCCGTAGCCCGCCGCTGTCACGTAGTTGAGCAGCGCATCGAACCAGACGTAGACGACGTGGGTGTCGTCCCATGGCACTTTGATGCCCCAGTCGAAACTGGAGCGGGAAATCGACAGGTCGGCGAGACCCTGCTTCACGAACTGGATGATCTCGTTGCGCACGCTCGAGGGCTGCACGAAGTCCGGGCGGCTCTCATAGAGGTCGAGCAGCGGCTGCTCGAAAGCGCTCATCCTGAAGAAGTAGTTCTTCTCCTTCAACACCTCGACGGGGCGGCTGTGGATCTTGCAGACCAGCTGGCCCGCGTAATCGCCGTCGGCGGTCTCCATGAGGTCGTCGAGCTGCTTGTACTCCTCGCAACCGACGCAGTAATAGCCCTCGTACTCGCCGGAGTAGATGTGGCCATCGTCGTACAGCTTCTGCAGGAACGTCGAGACGGCTTTCTCGTGACGCTCGTCGGTGGTGCGGATGAAGTCGTCGTTGCGGATGTCGATCGTCTCCAGCAGCGGCTTCCACGCGTTCTCGACGAGGTTGTCGGCCCAGGCCTGCGGCGTGGTGTCGTTCGCGACGGCCGTGCGCAGGATCTTCTGGCCGTGCTCGTCGGTGCCCGTGAGCAACCAGGTGTCGTCCCCACGCTGCCGGTGCCAGCGTGCGAGAACGTCGGCAGCCACCTCCGTGTACGCGTGCCCGATGTGGGGAACATCGTTGACGTAGAAGATGGGCGTCGTGATGTAGAAGGAGTCGCCGGCGGCCATAGGTCAATCGTACCGGGCGCGGTGTGCGTGTTACCGCGTGCGGGGCCCGGCAGCGCGAGGACACCCGCCGCCACTACCAGCCAGAGCCGTGACACAGGAAGGGCGCGGAGATCCCTGTCTCGCCACTGGCCGCAGCGAGAGCTTCCGCTGGAGGTCTGCCCATCGCTAGGTACTCGTGGGTGGACTGCAGCAGGATCGCCGCGACGTCATCCGACACCACGACCGGTGACGAGATCACGGTGCGCGCGCCGGCGTGCAACCAGGCCCGCGACATCCCGAGAGCTTCGAGCCCCCAGCGGGACGCTGACCGACCCATCTCGCACGCCGACAGGATGACGACCGACGGCACGTCCTGCAGCTGGTCGATGTCGTATCCGAACCAGGCTCCATCCGACAGCTCGAATGCCGAGAACAGGGGGTTGTCGGCGGAATGCCTGCCGTGCGCGGCAACGTGGAGCAGGTTCACGCTGCCGGCCAGCCGAGACACCGCATCAGCCGTGGCATCCGCACCGGTGAGCGACACGCTCCCGGTCCAGCGCCCCGCCGACGCGCGCACCTCCTCGACAGCGCGGGACACCCCCGGCCCGGCCACGAATCCGGTGTCGAGGATGTGGGCGCCGCGACCCCGATCCGCCAGCCATCCTGTCGCGGAATCGGGTACTGTGACGGCCCGGCCGACAAGGGTCGGCAGCATTCCCCACGGGATCCCGGCGAACGCTCCGGAAGGAGTGATCACGACTCGATGGGCATCGCCCAGCATGGCCGCCGCCGGCGCGAGAAGCATATGGTCGATCCGCGCCAGTCGCGCGTCGAGAGACGTCGACACCGCGCGATGGAGATCCGACGGGAGTGAGAGCGCCGACATGTCGAGGTCGGCTCGCAGTGCGTCGATGTCACCCGCGACCGTCGGGAGCGGCCCCAGGTCCACGAGGTGACTCGACGTCGCAGAGACGACGAGGATGCTGGCACCATCAGCCGTCCACAGCGGGGCGAGCAGCACGGCCCCGTCGTCCGCGAGCGCACCCTCGGTGTCAGCGAGACTCGCCCGCAGGGATACCGCGCCGCTGGCCTCGTCTGTCCAGTGGCGACGACGGATCCGATCCCGCAGTTCGGACTCTCGACGGGCGGCCGCGGTTCTCGGAGACGGGGAGGATGCACGGATCAATCGCAGTTCGGCGAGCTCATCGGCTGCCTCCTGGTCGGCGGGAGCCCGCACGCCGGCGATGCGACTGGACAGCAGTCGCACCCGTTCCGACCAGTCGAACACGACCTCGGGACGGCCCGTCGACAGCGCAGCCCGCACCCCCTGATGAGCCAGTATCCGGCCGTGCACGCGGGCGGAACTCTGCAGTTCGATGCTTCCGAAGGTGGACTGCCACTCCTGCAACTGGTCGAGGCCGGCAGCCGCTCGCCGCATGACGGCGCTCGCCGAACCCGCGGCTTCGGCGAGCTCCACCCGCACTTCCTCCCTCAGGATCCGGGTACCGATCGGGGCGGAGGCTCTGAGGCGCACCCGGGACGCCGTCGCCCTGGCGTCACTGGCCCTGCCGTTGCGCAGTTGTGCGCGCGCGAGTTGCAGGTGCAGCGCTGCCGCGTCATCCAGGCGCCGGATGCCGAGCAGCGCCCGCACCGACCGTGCCGCCGCGCGCTCCACCGCCACGCCGCCACGTCCCCCGGCGATGGCCGTCATGAGCGCAAGACCGTCGGCTCGCACCGCCCACGTTTCGCTGCCCCGGCCGCGGAATCGCCGGGCAGCCCGCCGCGCGACGACCGATGCTTCCTGCGGCGACTCGAGCGCGAGAGCCCGGGCCAGAGCCAGTTCGGCCTCGGCCTGGGCCTGCCGAAGTCGACGCCCGCCATAGGTCCGCACGACCGCCCGCAGCAGGGCCACGGCTTCCGTCGTCATTCCCGCCGCGAGCATCACCTCGGCCCGATCGGCATCCCCCACCGCCGCCGAGACTGGCGAGAGTGTCGACAACACGGGGCTCGACCTGTCCATCAGGCGGATGGCCGTCACGAGGTCACCCGCGAGCATCGCGGTATAACCCTGGTTGTTCGTCGCTTTGGCCTCCTCGACGGGCTCCCCACTCGCACGGAAATCCTCTGCTGCACGCTCGAAATCACCCTGCGCCGCGGACAGTTCACCGCGATCGAGGCGCACCAGCCCGCGGTTGAGCAGCACACGACCCTGGCGCGCCGGGTCGGCTCCG
Source organism: Salinibacterium sp. CAN_S4 (assembly GCF_015752305.1). Lineage (NCBI taxonomy): Bacteria > Bacillati > Actinomycetota > Actinomycetes > Micrococcales > Microbacteriaceae > Salinibacterium > Salinibacterium sp. CAN_S4. Next base: position 130,053 of record NZ_JADOVB010000004.1, read on the forward strand.
AGCCGGGCAGCGGCAGCGGAAAGATGCGCCAGGGCTGCTGCCGAGTTGCCGCGCCGCAGCTCGATGAGGCCGAGTTGGCCGGCGAGCACTGCTCGAGTGTGCGCGGTGATGTGCACATCCGCGAGAGCCCGCCCACACAGCAGGATTCCCGCGTCGGGATCGCCGGTCTCCGATTCGATGTACGCCAGGATTCCGCTGATGAGGGCCTTGAGATCCGGATCAGGATCCCGCTCCGCCGCCCGCAGCAACTCGCGACGAGCGGCCGCATGGCGTCCGGCGTTACCCAGGTCCACCCCGCGCTGGTACAGCGTCGCGGCCGACAGCATGCGTCAAGTATGGCGCAGCCGTCAATCCGCTGTCAGGATGCCTCTGACACGACTTTCGCGGCCGCCTCGATCGCTCGCGCCACCCTTCCCGCCCTGCCGCCGTTCCTCGGTTCGACACCGTGCAGCGCCGCCGCAATCCGCCCCGCGATCACCGGGGCAGCGAATGAGGTGCCGCTCCAGACCGCGAATCCGGCGCTGTAGTCGTCGGGATCGACGGTCTCCCGTTTCCGCCCTGCCGCGGCGGTGCGCGCGATCGGCTGCGCGCCTCCGTCGATGAGCGGAACCGTGCTGACAACGGATGCCCCTGGCGCGTAGCACCGCACCCACGGCCCGGTATTGCTGAACAGGGCGGTCGTGCCGTTCGGGTTGAGGGCGCCGACCGAGACCAGGGGAGCGGCATCCTGCGCCGCAGAGTCGTCAGGGGCGATCCACGGAACCCCTGCCGACGGCGTCGATGACCACGGGCCAAACGCGGCGGGAAACATCGGTCGGGCCGTGGCGTCATTTCCCGCGGAGCACACGACGACAGTGCCGGCCCGCCGGATGCGCAGCAGCACCTCGGCGAGGGTGATGTCGATCTTCGAGTCCTCCGGGGTCTCGTGGTAGTACCCCAGCGACAGGGACAGCACGTCGATCGCGAGCGCCGGATACTGCGCCCCGTCGACGGCGGACCCGATGAGGGAGGCGATCGCCAGGAGTGCGGCTATGACATCCGATTCATCGATCGTTCCGTCGGGTCCGACCACCCGCCACGGTGCGATGTCGGCATCGGGCGCGTGCTGGTGGATCAGTCCGGCGATGAACGTTCCGTGGCCGCTCAGCACATCGGTCATCCCATCGAGCGGGCCGATGAGGTCGGGGTTCGACTCAGGATCGTCCGCGGCATCCGTCGACCCGATGGCCGGCAGTCCGGTGAGGTCGCAGCGGGTGCGATCGAGCCAGGGATGCGCGCCCATTCCCGTGTCGAGGGTCGCGACGATCACCCTCTCCTTAACCGAGGTCGTGCGGGGCGGCGCGGAGGCGACGATCGCCACAGGTTGGCGCCCTCCCGAGCCCTGGGCCAGGTAGGAACCTGCTGGTTCCGCTCCCGTGGCCGGGTCGAAGCCGGCAGTCGAGTGGTACGGCGTCGAATGGTACGGAGTCGAATGGTACGGAGTCGAGTGATACGGGGTCGAATGGTAGGGCGTCGACTGGAACGAGCCCGAGCCGGTCGAGCCGTCTCCCGGGGCGCGATGAACGGTGAGGATGTGATCGAGTCCGATCCCGACCAGGCTGCCGCCGGCCAGCTCGGTCTCGCGCAGCCTCGCCCCGCGCAGAAGCCGCCACGCATCGGGAGCGGCGGCCTGGCCCTTCGCCTCGATGATGAACCTCTCGATCCCGAGCGGGCCCGACGCCCACGGGTAGCGTGACAGCCGCTCACCGCGTTCGCGTTCGTCCAGCTCGAGCCTGCCGGCGTCGAACGACTTGTCCGGCGTGAGAGTCCAGCCGAACTGTTCGGCGACATCCCTCACGAGGTCGAAGACCCGCGATCCGTCGTCGAGCAGGGTCGACACGAGGATGCGGTCCGGCACATACGCGGTCGGGTACACCGCGTAGCCGTCCGCTCCCGGGGACGCCGGAGCCAGCACCACGCCCCTCGGTCGCTCCCGGTCATAGCGACGGCGCCAGTCGTCAGCTCCCGGCCCTTCCCTGGCCCCGCTGCGATCAAAGCTCTGTGACGGGCGGATGGCCATGGGTCTCCTAGATCGTGAAGGATTCGGTGGTGAAGATGGATGTGGATGCCGCATCGTCGGCGGCGACTATCAGGCGCGCGGTTCCCGCCGCCACCGTCCTGAACTCGAAACGGCCCTCCGGGCTCGCCGTCGTCGACTCGACCACGATGGCGTCCCGCTCGAGCTGCAGGATTCCGTTGTGCGCGGGAACCATCCAGCCATCGATGCGGAGGGCGCCGGCATCCGTCTCACTCACTCGCAACATGAGCACAGACTCGGCGTTCGTGAACTGCAGCACTCGCGCACCCTCGGCCGCTCGCGCGCCGACGAGTTCGCTGGAGTCGCTCACGAGACGGAGAGTCGTCAGCTCCGAGGCCAGGTCGGCCACGGCGAGCGCGACCAGGACATCCTCGACAAGACCGTCCGGCATCGGGTCTTCGCGCTCCCACATGTCACGCAACTCTGCGAACAGCTCTCGATCGGCGTTGGTTGGTTCGATCACGGCGCACCTCCCGTGCGGCTCAGGGACTGGCGCAGTTTGTCGAGACAGCGCCCCCGGGTGGGGCCGATGCTGCCCACCGGCATGTGCAGGTCGGTCGCGATTCGGGCGTAGTCGGGGTGGTCATCGAAGGCGATAACCCTCAACAGTCGCTGGCAGCGTTCGTCGAGGCTCGCGACTCCAGCCCAGAGTCGACGGTGGCTGTCCCGATCCATCGCCTGCTGTTCCGCAGACGTCCCGTGCGCGACCACCGACTCCAGAATCTCGTCGTCGACCGACACACTCGACGCGTTGCGCTTTTGCGTGCGCCACGCCTCCCGTCGGGCGGTGATCGTGAGCCAGGCGCCGATCGCCTGCGGGTCGGAGATCCTGGATCCGCCGTGCAGCAACGCCAGCCAGGTGCTCTGCACGACATCCTTCGCGGATTCCTCGGAGAGACCGTACGCCCTCACGACCTGCCAGAGCACCGGGGACATCAGGCCCACCAGCCTGTCGATCGCGGATGGCTCCCCCGACCGCCACTCGCGGAATGTGTCGGCCGCAGCATTCCAGAGACTGGTCGGGTTCGTCTCTGGATGCTGCGGCCGAACAGGGGTGAGGTCGGCGTTGCTCATGCTAGGCATTGTGATCCCCTGACGGTCGCCCGGCAAGAGTGCACTGCACATTGCGTCACCTGCTCAATTTCCGTACCACCACTGCTGCAGCACCGAAGGGCGCGGAAGGGCGGAAACCTGGAAGATGGTGTCATCCGCGTGCCCGAGAACTGTGACGGCGGACGGCCGCCCCATGGGCTGCGTGACACCGGGCGTGTGATGACGATCCTCGAGATAGGTCGACACCGGCGTGTACGAATCATCGGTGATCACCGTCGAGAGCCAGTTCGACACCATCGGCGCACCGAGTCCGGCGAACCTGCCGAACGTGTAGGTGATCTCGTCGTTGATCCACATCTCTGTGCGATAACCGAGTGCAGCCCGCATGCCGTTGAAGATCTTCCACCAGGGGTCGTATGACGTCGTCGAATCGAAGGAGGTCGGAATGACCGCGCAGGAATGCAGGATCCAATAGGCGAGGGAACCCACCCCTGACGCACCGCCGTAACCATCGGCGGGGACATCGGCCAGGTCTACGAAGTCCGCGTTGTTGCGAAGGGTGGAGAACAGGCTCCAGTCGCCGTGCACTTCCGTCAACGCCACCTGGACGGCGTCGACGAAGTCGCGGTTCTCGCTCGTGAACAGCCGCGGTTCTGCCCAGAAGTACTGCCGGTCGATCGGCGAGATTCCGGTCGACGGTGTTGCCGAGCGAAGGCCAGCCAGGAAGCTGTTCGCACTCGTCACCCAGCCAGCGTTGTCTGCGCGCACCACATAGCGTCCGATAATCGGTCGAAGGCTCGAGCGGAGCCCGGTCGTGAACGCTTTCGGCACTCTCGGCTCGCGGGTGGGAGTCGGTATGGCGATCGGGAAGCGATCGACGGCATCGATCGCGGGCACGAACCCCGTCAGTCGCGCGGCGGGAAGGCGGTCATCCTGATCGAAGATCGCCCGATAGCGGAAGGCCGGCTGGATGAGTTCGTTGTCGCCGTCGTAGTAGACGAGCTCGACAGACTCGACACGGATGTCACGTCGCTGCGCTGCCGGGGCGAGGGAGTCGGTGATCGACTCAGCGACCCGCCTGGCGTCGATATCGGCACCGGACAACTCGTCCGTGACCCTGGCTGCCCGCCAGTTATGGGTGATCCCTTCGAGCCCCGCCCCGGAGACGGTCACCGTGGACTGGGACCCCTCACCGACGACCGGGATGCCGTCGACCACGCGCTGGATCCGGCTGATCGCCAGAAAATCGGACGTCTCACTGACCCGTCGTACCGTGCCCCGCGAACCGTGCAGGATCTGCGGATCGAGAACGTTTCGAGCGGTGTCATCAGCCGGGAAGAGTCCATCGTCGTCCATCAGTTCACGGGCGGAACGTCGGGCCAGCCGGTCGAGACCGCGTGCCGCGTCGAGCAGGTCGAGCCGCGGGAAGGTACGGGAGTCGCCGGACGTCGAGTCGACGTAGGCGACGAGCCGGTCATCCACATAGCCGCCCCGGATGCCGTCGGCCAGGTCGCGGAATTCGGCATCGGGTGAGGCGCTGCGTGCCACCTCGAAAACGCGCTCGGCGCCGGCATCGCTGCGCTCGCCCAGGGCGAGAACGCTCAGCCGGCCGTCATACGGGCGGATGATCTCTGGATCGATAACGACGGGCATCTGAGGGTCCTTCTCGTGGTGGATGCTCGATAGGAGCACGCCGAAGGGCCGGTGATACATGTGGGGGGGAGTTTTTTTGGAAGAGCGTCGCGGACGGTCTTCCCTGCTCTGGTTGACCCTCCTTCGCAGGCTCAGTCGGCGCTGGCGTCGCGGAAACGCTGGCGCGATTCTTTTAGCTCCAGCGCGCCTTCATACAGGTCGCGACGGCTCAGCCCGGTGGCCTCCGCGACCTCGGTCGCTGCCTCCTTCAGTCGCGACCCCTCCGACTGGAGTTTCAGCACCTGTGCGATTCCGGTCGGCAGATCGGAGGTCGCGGGGGTCGCGCCCTCGACGACGAGACAGATCTCTCCGCGAGCGCCATCCCTGAACTTCTCGGCCACCTCGGCGGCACTGCCGCGCGCCACTTCCTCGTGGAGCTTCGTCAGCTCGCGGCACACCACCACCCTGCGGTCGGCACCGAGTGCCGTCGCGAGGTCGGCGAGCGCCGCGGGCAGCCGGTTGGGGCTCTCGAAGAACACCATCGTGCGCTCTTCCCGTGCGAGCGCCGTGAAGTACGCCACGCGGGATTTGCGCGGCAGGAACCCTTCGAACGTGAACCTGTCGGTGGGTAATCCCGAGACGGCCAGCGCGGTCAACACCGCACTCGGCCCCGGCAGCGCCGTGACCGTGACCCCGGCGGCGGCCGCAGCGGCGACGAGGGGGAAACCCGGGTCGCTGATCGCCGGCATTCCCGCGTCACTGAGGACAAGCACATCCACCGTCATCGCCAGCTCGACGATCTCGGCGGCCTTCTCGCTCTCGTTGTGCTCGTGGAGCGCGATCAGTCGCGGCCGATTCTCGATGCCGAGAGCACGCATGAGATGGATGGTCGTGCGGGTATCTTCGCTGGCGATGACCTCGGCGTTGGTGAGCGCTTCGATCAGTCGCCGTGAGGCGTCGCCGAGGTTGCCGATCGGTGTTGCCGCGAGGATGATCACCCGCCCATTCTCCCAGCCCGGGTACAGCGCGCCAGAACACCCGCGACATTTATGATTGCTGGGATGACCACCCGGACCTCCAGCGACGTCGACGCCATCGTCGCGGGCGCCGGCACCCGCATCGACGACTGGTGGCTGCGGCAGTCCGTCGCCGTGCACAGGGCGTTCAGCTGGGGTGCGCCGGCACTCGTGGTCGTGATCGCCGCGCTCACGCGACTCGTCGGCCTGGGGCATCCTGCGTCGCTCGTCTTCGATGAGACCTTCTATGTGAAGGATGCCTGGTCGCTGTTCAATCTCGGCTACGAGGGGTCATGGCCCGCCGAGGCCGGCACGCGATTCAACGCGGGTGAGACCGACATCTTCACGAGTGCCCCGGCCTTCGTCGTGCATCCGCCGCTCGGTAAGTGGCTGATCGGGCTCGGGATGGGATGGCTCGGACCGGACAACCCGGTGGGCTGGCGCATCGCCACGGTGCTGGCCGGCACCGTCGCGGTCGTGCTGCTCATGGTGGTCGCGAAGATGCTGTTCCGCTCGACGCTGCTGGCCACGATCGCGGGGTTGCTGTTCGCGATCGACGGCAACGCGATCGTGATGAGCCGCGTCGCGCTGCTCGACAACTTCGTGATGCTGTTCGCGCTGCTCGGCTTCATCGCGATCCTGCTCGACCGGGGCTGGAGCAAGGCCAGGCTCGACCGCTGGCTGGAACGCAAGGGCGGAGACTGGGGCCCCGCGATCTGGTGGCGACCGTGGCTCATCGCGGCGGGCGTCGCGTTCGGTGCCACGACCGCGATCAAGTGGAACGGCCTATATTTCCTGGCCGCGCTCGCCGTCTACACCCTCGCGGTCGATGCGGTCGCCCGTCGCCAGGCCGGCATCCCGTTCTGGCTGAGCGGCACGATCTTCAAGCAGGGCCCGGTGAGCTTCCTGCTCATGGTCCCGGCTGCCGTGCTCACCTACCTCGTCACGTGGTCGGGCTGGTTCGTCACCTCCGGCGGGTACTCCCGGCAGTGGGCCGAAGGCGCGGGGAACGCGTGGACGGGCGCGCTCTCCTGGGTGCCGCTGAGCCTGCAGAGCTTCTGGCATTTCGAGGTGAGCGTCTACAACTATCACGTCGGAGAAATGCGCCCGCACCCCTATCAGGCGAATCCGCTGACCTGGCTGTTCCTCGTGCGGCCGACGAGCATGTACTACCAGGGGGATGCGTCGGGCGGCGAATCCATCTCGGGCATCGCCAACCCCATCATCTGGTGGGCGGGCACCGCTGCGGCGCTTTATCTCGTCTACCGGCTGGTGCGCTTCAGGGAGTGGCGCGTCGGGCTGATCCTCGCCGCCCTCGGTGCCGGCTACCTGCCCTGGCTGCTGTACCTGAACCGTACGGTGTTCCAGTTCTACACGATCGCGTTCGAGCCGTACCTGATCCTCGCGCTCGTCGCGGTGATGGGCATCGTGCTGGGCAGCGCCAGGAATCCGAGCTGGCGGCGGCTCAGCGGCATCCGGGTCGTCGTCATCTTCCTGGTCGCCGCGATCGCGGTGAGTGCGTTCTTCTGGCCGGTGTGGACGGGCCAGCGCCTCGACTATTTCTGGCTCGCGGCGCACTGGTGGCTGCCGACCTGGCGCTAGCGTGGCGTTCTGTTACGCCGCACAGGCCTTTTGATCGCGCGCTTCTGTAGCCTGAAGCCATGGCTGATCGTGGCAGTACCGATAAACAGTATGGTTTCCGCACGCGCGCAATTCACGCTGGCAACATCCCCGACGCTGCGACCGGCTCTCGCGCGCTGCCGATCTACCAGACGAGTGCCTACGTCTTCGATGACACGGCGGATGCGGCGGCCCGATTCGCCCTGCAGAAGTACGGCAACATCTACTCCCGCCTCGCCAACCCGACAGTCGCGAGTTTCGAGGAGCGCGTCGCCTCCCTCGAGGGCGGCCTCGGTGCCGTTGCCACGGGCAGCGGGCTCAGCGCGCAGTTCATCACCTTCGCGTCACTCGCCGGCGCCGGCGATCACATAGTCTCGAGCGCCAATCTCTACGGCGGCTCCATCACCCAGCTGGATGTCACGCTGCGCCGGTTCGGCGTCGACACCACGTTCGTGCGCTCCTCCGATCCTGCCGACTACGCCGCCGCGATCACGCCGAAGACCAAGATGATCTTCGCCGAGACCATCGCCAACCCGTCAGGTGAGATCGCCGACATCGAGGGACTCGCTGACGTCGCGCACGCCCACAACCTGCCGCTGATCATCGACTCCACGGTCGCGACCCCGTACCTGAACCGCCCGATCGAGTGGGGCGCCGACGTCGTCACCCACTCCGCGACGAAGTTCCTCGGCGGGGCCGGCACCACCCTCGGCGGCGTCGTCGTCGAGAGCGGCCGGTTCCACTGGGCCAACGAGCACTTCCCCCTGTTCGACCAGCCCGTGCCGAGCTACGGCGGCCTCAACTGGCACGGCAACTTCGGTGAGTACGCGTTCCTCACCCGGCTGCGCGCCGAGCAGCTGCGCGACATCGGGCCGGCGCTCGCCCCCCACTCCGCCTGGCTGCTCGCGACGGGTGTGGAGACTCTCCCGTTCCGGATGCAGGCCCACGTCGACAACGCCCGCATCGTCGCGGAGTGGCTCGAGGCCGACCCGCGCATCGAGACCGTGTTCTGGGCGGGGCTCCCGGGGCATCCGCATTTCGAGCGTGCGCAGAAGTACCTACCGAAGGGCGCTGGATCCGTCTTCTCGTTCGTGGTGAAGGGTGGCCGCGCCGTCGGGCAGAAGTTCATCGAGAGCGTGTCCCTCGCCAGCCACCTCGCGAACATCGGCGACGCGAAAACCCTGGTCATCCATCCCGCATCGACGACTCATGCCCAGCTCAGCGAACAGCAGTTGCTCGATGCCGGTGTGCTGCCGGGCGTGGTGCGCATCAGCGTCGGAATAGAAGACCCCGAAGACATTGTTGACGACCTCGACCAGGCTTTGACCGAAGCAACGAAGGGCTGACGATGTCGACAGCAGAAGTGCAGACCACCCAGCTCGCGAACGGGCTCACGTGCGAGCTGCCCGCGAACTCGCCGCTCGCGAAACTCCTGAAGTCGCAGCGCACCTGGGTCGGACCCGACGCTAAGCAGCGGCTCGCGATCCTGCGCAAGGCGAAGTCGATCGCCATCGTCGGAGCCTCGCCCAACGCGGCGCGTTCCAGCTACTTCGTCGGCACCTACCTGCAGCAGTCCGGCGATTATCGGGTGTACTTTGTGAACCCGAACGCCGACACGATTCTCGGCCAGAAAGCGTATCCGGATCTCGCCTCGCTGCCCGAGGTGCCCGATATCGTCGACGTGTTCCGCAAGGCCAGCGACATCCCCGCCGTCATCGACGACGTTCTCGCGATCGGCGGGACGACGGTCTGGGTCCAGCTCGGAATCTGGAATCAGGATGCCGCGATCTACGGTGAATCGAAAGGGCTGACGGTCGTCATGGACCGCTGCCTCAAGGTCGAGCACGCGAGGTTCCACGGCGGTCTGCACCTGCTCGGCTTCGACACCGGAGTCATCAGCTCGCGCAGGGCCACCCGCTAGCCGCGCAGCCGGCCCCCGCGCGGCCGCCGCCGCGCCTCACATCCATCGCCGAGGTGACGCAACCAGCGGTTATCTGCTCCGGATAACGACGCTTCGCGTCATCTCGAGAGGAGGCCGTGCGGCTGGCGAGCTCTGCCGTTATTCGACGGGTAAGTCAAGGGATTCCATCCCCGGTCTGCCGAGAATATTTTTGATGTATGACCTTGCAATCGTCCGCCGCGTGATCGGCTATTACGTCCATCACCAGGGAATGGGTCACCTCCATCGGGCACGGGCGATCATCGCAGCCCTGGGTGAACCGGTTACCGTTCTTTCCTCTCTTCCGCGACCGACGGACTGGGCCCAGCCGTGGCTGCAGCTCCCTATCGATACCGACGCCCATCCGGTCGATCCGGATGCGGGGCGCGCTTTGCACTGGGTTCCCATCGGCTCACCCGGTCTTCGCGAGCGAGCCGCAGCAGTCTCTGCCTGGATAGCCGACTCTCGACCTGCGGCTGTCATTGTCGACGTCTCGGTCGAAGTCGCGACTCTCGTGAGAATCCACGGCGTGCCCGTGATCACCGTCGCGCAACCCGGCGACCGGACGGATCGAGCTCACACCCTGGGGTTCGGATTATCGACTGCCGTCATCGCGCCCTGGATGTCGGGAATACGAGCGCTTCGTGTCGACCCTGAGGTAGAGCGCCGCATCGACTTCGTCGGTGCGATCAGCCGCATCCCGGTAAACCCCGGCACCCCACGCCGGCTCCCGCACCTGGCCGTCATGAACGGCTCGGGAGGTCGGGGCGCGAGCGCTCTGGATCAGGTTGTGGCCGAGTCCATGGCTGCGGCGCCCGGGCTCGACTGGGTGCGACTCGCTGGGGAATCCGAGACGACTGTGGAACGTACGCTCCGCTCCGCGTCCGTGGTCTTCGCTCACTGCGGACAGAACGCGATCGCCGAGATCGCGGCGAGTCGCGTGCCCGCCATCCTCGTTCCTGAAGAGCGGCCGCATCGGGAACAGCGCTACATGGCTGAGGCACTGGCATCCAGTGCCCTTCCCGTCGTCATCAGCAATCCCGGCGATGGTCGTGATCGCGCGGCCGACATCCACAGGGCGCGTGCGATGGACGGCGGGTCCTGGCTGCCCTGGATGGACGGCTTGGCGGCGGCGCGTGCTGCAGACGTCGTCCGCCGTGTCGTCACAATGACATCGCGACCCACCCATCACGTCGCGACCGGGTCAGCCGCATGAGGGTCGGAGTTGTCACCACTGTCTCAGGCCGGAAGAACCATCTGATCAACCAGCATCGGGGTCTCGGCTCGAGTTCCGTCGAACCTCACTGCTATGTCGTCGTGGCAATGGACGAGCCCGCTGTCCAGGACTGGCTCCCCCGGATGCAGCCGCACCCTGAGATCGTCACCCTCAGCAGTCCCGACCACCGTCTTCCCGTCGCGGAGGCCCGCAATCTCGGCGCTAGGCGAGCCATCGAACTCTCCGCAGAGCTGCTCGTATTCCTCGACGTCGACTGTGTCGCTGCCCCGGAGCTGATCGCGGCATACGCCGCCGCGGCGCAGACATACCCGGATTCCCTGCTGGGCGGCGCAGTCGGATACCTCCCCGAGACGGTATCGGCCTTCGATCACAGGCGGTCCGACGTCGCGCATTTCCACGAATTCCGCCCCAGACTCGGCGCCGGTGAGGCGCAACCTGCCGACCCCGCTTTGTTCTGGTCGCTGTCGTTCGCGCTCACTGTCGACACCTGGGCCGCCGTGGGCGGATTTCACGAGGAATACCGGGGTTACGGGGCAGAAGACACAGATTTCGCCCAGGCCGCACTGCGCGCACATGTTCCCTTCAGATGGGTGGGTGGCGCGGAGGCCTTCCACCAGTATCACGAGACACAATCGCCACCCGTGCAGCATCTCGACGACATCCTCGCGAACGGTCGGGTGTTCGCTCGCCGCTGGGGTTTCTGGCCCATGTCGGGGTGGCTATCGGCATTCGAAGACCTGAGACTCGTCGCTCGCGATCCCCTGTCAGGCGACTGGATCAGGGCGTCGCCCTCGGCCGGCGGGGTCATCAGCGAGCAGGAAGAACAAAAGATATGAAGATCGCCATCCTGAGTCATATGCACCACCCCATCGCGGAGCCTTTCGAAGGCGGGACCGAGGCGCATACTGCCCTGCTCGCTGATGCTCTTGCCGATCGCGGGCACGACGTCACGCTGTTCGCGAAAGCCGGCTCGGTTTCCCGGGCCACCGTGTATCCGCTTGTCCCCAGCGACTTCGAGTTCGTGTACGCCGCGTCGCGGTTGGTGAGGGAGGAACAGGCCGGATTCCTGGCCGAAGCAGTGCACCACAGCATCGAGGTGATCCAGTCCTCCGGGTTCGACGCGGTCATCAACAATTCCCTGAGCGCGTTGCCGTACTCGTTCATGCGGCATCTCCCGATGCTCTCCATCCTGCACACCCCGCCGACGCTGCGCGACGTGAACGCGGTGATCAGCGACCCGGACTGGGTCCCCAGCAAGCAACACGCTTACGTCACAGTGTCGGCAACGAATGCGGACGCGTGGCGAGCGCTGTTACCCCGGGTCCTTGTCGTCCACAACGGCATCCACCTCGATCGATGGACTCCAGACCGGGCCCCGGTCCCGGGTCTCGCCGTATGGGCCGCGCGGATCACCCCTGAGAAGGGTCTCCACTGCGCCATCGATGCTGCTCGTTCGGCCGGGTTCGATATCGAATTCGCTGGGCCCGTTTCCCACCCGGAATATTTCGAGACGGAGATCGTCCCCCGCCTTGGTGCTCATGTTCGGTACCGAGGTCACATCCCTCATTCCCAGCTCAGTGACTTCCTGGCGTCAGGGTCGGTGTTCGTCGCCTCGCCGCTGTGGGCGGAGCCCTTCGGACTATCCGGGGTCGAAGCGCTCGCCAGCGGAACCCCGGTAGCCGCGTTCCCCAATGGAGCTCTTCCAGAGTTGGTCGTGTCCGGCGCCGGAGCGATCGCGGCTGACGTCACGGTGGCAGCTCTTGCCGATGCCATTCGCGATGCCGCACAGTGTGATCGAGCGTTCACCCGTCGCTCGGCGGCCCGTTTCTCATTCGACGCGATGATCGACCGGTACGAGGAACACCTGCAGCTCCTCGTCGCGATGGAACGGACGCCATCGACGGTGGGCGACTGAGCCAGGAGCGCCGATCGGTGCTCACGCAGCACTGCGGAGCACTGTACGCGACGACGTCAGTTCCATCCCCCGAGATACGCCTCGAGATCGGGCGCGGGATCGAGTGCGCTGATCCATTCCGGAACGACAGTCGACGTGGGAAAGAGCTCTTCTCGATTCCATCGCGCCCGTCGGCGACGGGCCCGCATCGATCGGATCTCGAGCACCGGATTGCCCAGGGGACAGTGTGCGATGACGTCGGCTGCCTGCCCTGATCCGGAGGCGACCCGCTCGACTTCGAATCGAAACGCTCCAGGATCGACTCGCAGCGGTTGCCCCACCAGCACGACTGCTCGGGCGAGGGCGTAGTTCACCGCATCGCTCCCGGTCACCACTCGCGGGTCGTCGAAAGAGAAGCCGACCGGGGAATGCGACAGGACGACGATTGCATGGGGAAGAGCCTCGAGAATGCTGTCCACGCAGATGAACAGCGCCGCCGGAGTCGTCGAGCCCGATTCGATCTCGACAACGACGTCAGGTGTCGATGTCCTGACTCCGTGGCCCCGGCTACCGGGGGCGGGAATGGACCGCGACAGCGTCAGCGTCTCCCTGTTCTTGAGATGCTGCTGCGAGGTTCCTGCTTCCGATCTGCCTGACCAGTCCGGGCCATCGTGCCATGCGACGGCGGCAGGGACGTGAGCGAGCACGGCGCCGGCGAGCCAGGCTCGATAGCCCCATTCCCAATCTTCCCCGCCGTAGTCGGAAAACGATTCGTCAAAACCCCCTGTCTCGTCGAAAAAGGCACGACTGCACGCGAGAACAGCTCCGATCAGATACCGGTACGACCGGTGGTCGACGTCGAGAAGATCCCGTGTGCGTTCGTACGCAAGGGAGAGCCATGCCGGCATGTCGAGCTCGAGAGCGGGCGCCATCAGCTCGATCCTGTCGTCGACCGCAGCTCGGCTCAGGTCCGCATGACGCCGCCTCCCCACGGTGACGGCATCGACGACCAGCGACGGAAGTCGCACCAACTCACGCACATACCCGGGTTCCGGAACGGTATCGGCATCGAGAAAACACAGGATGGTGCCCCTCGCTGCCTTCGCACCGGCGTTGCGGGCCGCAGCGAGCCGAAAGCCGAGGTCCTCCTGCCGGATCACTCGAACGTGGCGGGCAACGATCGGAGCTTTAGGGGAGCCGTCGTCGACGACGATGATGTCGAGCAGCGCCTGCGGGTAGGACTGTCTCTGCAGCGCGAGCAGAGTTCGGTCGAGTTGGCTCTGCTGCATGAAGTAGGGGATGACGACCGACACGACCGGTAATGGATCGGGGTGCACCCCATCCATCCGATCCCAGTGATTCGCCGTGATCGCCTCGCCGAGCAACCCCACACTCTCGTTCACCACGGGATTGTGCTCCACCAGCGCAGGTACGATCCGACGGTGTCGGTCAGAGTCGGTGCGGTGTCTACGTCGGGGTCGAGGACGGTCGACGCGGGATCGGCAAGCGCCTTCGAGATCGCGGCATCCATTCGGCCAGCGTCGAAAAGAGTCATGGTCCCGGGTCTGAGCTCGAGCATCTCGCGGGTGTACCGGGAATCGATGACGAGCGGGCGTCTGCCAGCGACAAGCCACGTCAGAATCGATGCCGACGCAGAGATGTGCTGGTGGGCGGCGATCGGCACAGCAACCCGACGGCACCACAGACGCAGTTCCTCATCCGACAGGTGCCCCGTGGCACGGAAGTGCACGCCGAGCGATTCCGCGTGACGGGCGAGAACGGAGAGGTCTGACTCGTGCCCCTCAGACGCCGACCCCAGGGCGACGACCTCGGCCCCGCCCCGAACGCGTGCTAACGAATCGACCACTTCCCGATGACCTTTACCCGGGTAGACCCACCCCACCAGTGCGACGACAGGATCGTGGCCGAAGGGCACTTCCGGTCCAGGAACCGGCGGGCTCGCCGCAAGGGGAATCACCATCGGGTCCGGACCTGGAGCGAGGATACCCAGCTCTCTCAGAAGGGAAACCTCATGAAAGCTGTTACACACAACCCCGCGAGCGGAGCTCACGACGCGGCGGTAACATTCTCGCCGGCGGAGAAGGCTGGCCGCCCCGTCCGATCCCTGCGGTATGTCGTGAACGGTGACCGACACCGGAGCGATCGTGGCCATCGCCTCGAAAGAGGCGGCGGCCTGGTCGGGCGATGACCCGAAGATGCGGTCGGTGAAGTGCACATGCAGCGGGCGCCCCCGAACAACCCCGTCCCTGGACTCCACCCGTCGCGGCGGTGTCTCCGTGAGGCGATCCTGCGTCTCGAACGATTCGCTCACGGCGTGGGCCAACTCCCGCGCATACCGCACGACCCCGTGTTCGGGCGGTCCGCTGACAAACAGATCCGGCACGATCATGGTCAACCGAGACCCAGGGTGGCGAGGGTTGCGCCGTGTCTGGCCATTCCCGCATCCACAGCGTCGGGGTGATCGTGGTACCACTCGAGGTGAGCCTCCTCCACCTCCGCAGTGTCGACCGAGCGACCGTCGACGACCCAGGCATCCTGAATCGGATCGGTCAGGCCATAAGCCTCAGCAACCACCGGCAACCTTGGAGCATGGATGCTGTCGAGCAGGGGCCTGCCCGGATCGGCGGGTGGATCGTGGTATCCGAGAGTGCTTCGGATCCGGTCGCTCACGACCGACCAGACGGCATTGCCCGGGTGATTGATCGTGCGCATCTGGGCAAAAGTCGGGGCATCGAACACGTCGGAAACGACCAAGGTCGAGTGTCGCTCCTCGCGCGTGGACAGCTCGGCCAGCGATTGTCGGCCGATCTCCAGCACCTGGTCGGTCGACAGTTCGACCCGACGAACCCGCGCCGTCGAATCGGAGCGGCGATCGTAGGCCGTGCGCAACAGCCTCGCATCGTGGTACGCGACAAGCGGTGGAGAAGCTGATGTGTCGTGGGGAGGTCGCACGATGAGGTGGAAGGGATAGAGCCCGGCGAACCGGATCACCGGGATCAGCAGTGTCGTGGATGTGGTCGGCATCCATGAGGCGAGCTGGCCGGTTCCGATAGGAAGGCCCCTGTAGTTGTCGCGAATGGGTTGGCTGATCAGCACATCGGCGCGCGACAGCAGCCCGAACAGACCCGGCAGGTCGGATGACGAGAGTTCGTGAGCCGGCGGAATACGCACCGTGGTCACGTCCGGCGCATCCATCATGAGCCGCACCGACTCGGCCTGGCAGTTGCCATGCACCACCACGAGGGGCCTGTCACTGTCGTCAACGTCGGTGTCCACGTTCGGCGAGCCTCCCTCTACTAAGACCGCATAGTGCGGTTGTCAACGCCCGCTGGCATCACGCGTCGTTCTTCTACTATGAGGGATAACGGCTGCACACTCCCGTCGCTGTCATTCCCACTACTATGAAGGTCGTCTACTGCCGCTGTGCGCCCGATACGAGTAGTTCATGTACCCACGAAACACCTCTACGTAGAGCACCTTTCCGGGCTGGATCCGACCGACGCACCGGGGTTCGCCAGCCTCGAGGACGTCAGTCCCGCCGGATTCGCTCCGGGCCCATGGTCGCCTCCCGCCACGCTCGACCCCGCGTGGATATCCGACAACGCATCCCGGTTCGATCTCATGCATGTCCACTTCGGGTTCGAGTCGTTCTCGCTGCCCCACCTCATCGCGTGCTGTGACGCGCTCGACGCGGCGGGCCGGCCGCTGGTGTACACGGTCCATGACCTCGAGAATCCTCAATTGATCGACCAAACCCATCACGAGCAACAACTGGACGTGCTGATGGCTCGAGCGACGGAGATCACGACGTTGACGGCGAGCGCGGCTCGCGAGATCACGAGCCGCTGGGGTCGGCGAGTCACCGTGATCAAACATCCTCACCTGCTGACCGGTAGCGCCACAGAGCCCGAATCCATTCCTGAGCCCGGAGCGACGCCCATCGCGGTCATCGGGATGCACCTCGGGGATCTCCGGCCCGGCACCGACCCACTACTCTTCACCTCGAACCTCATCGACGCGATTCGCTCTGTGCGGCGGGAGGGATTCCTCGTCGAGGCTGAAATACACATTCGTCCGGAGGTTCGCGACGAACCTGCTCGTCGGGCAGTGGAGGAACTGTGCCGACGCGCCGACGGGGTCAGGCTGCTGGAGCACGCACGATCGTCGGATAGCGATCTTTCCGGGTCCGTCGCCGCCCTGGATGCTTGTGTTCTGCCGTATCGGCACGGCACCCACTCCGGATGGATCGAGTTGTGCTTCGATCTGGCTGTGCCGGTGCTTGCCCCCGTGGGGGGACACTGGCTGGATCAACATCACGAACCCGGGGCAGTGACGGCGTTCGATCCTGGCTCGGTGGAATCTCTCGCTGCGGCGATCACGGCGACCATCACCGATCGGGCGGGCGAGGATCGGTATTCCCTGCGGATGCGACGCCGCAGGCAGCGCCAGCAACAGGGACGTGTCATCGCGCGAACGCACCTGGACGTCTATCGATCCGCGCTCGACCGCGCCGCCGCTGTCACTCGTTGACGAGGACCGGCACTCCGACGGCGGCGGACGATGCCTGTCCGGCGATCGCCGCCGGTACACCGACCTGGAACGGCACTGACTCGTCGGGCGGCCCAGAGGCGTCGTGGGTCTCGGCGTGGTCGCTGTCGAGCACGAACCGGCCCTCGCCGATCAGCGCACCGGTGGAGTCGTAGAAACCGGCGATCACTTCCAGGTTGATCACCTCGCTGACATCGCTCGTGACGAGGATGCGGCCCGACACTGTCGCACCGTCGAAGGCGAGCTCGTCGACCTGGAATCTGTCGTCGAACGGCCCTTCCGCCTGTTGGACGGTTCCCGCCGCGGGCGCCATGCGGGCGATCGAGGGAAGCTGCGGGTCACCCGTGGGGGCCGTCAACCCCGGAAACTCCGTCGTCACGACGGGCGCATCTGTGCCCGCCGCATCACCATCAGTCAGGGCGCCGTTTGAGAAACCGACGGCGAGTCCAGCCACGATCGCGATCGCAGCAACGGTCGAGATTCCCGCAACGATCGCCATTCGAGTGGATGATGTCATCTGTTACCTGTTCTTCTTCGGAGGGAACGACAGCAGGCCCGGAGCGCGTCCGGGCCTGCTGTCTGCCGTCGGCCTGCTACGGCTGCGGCCTGAGCTCGACCGTGGCTCCCACAGCCTCGAGCAGTCGCTTCGTCTTCTCAGCGGTCGACTCGCGCACGTCATCCAGCAGCACGTATGGGAGCTTCTTATCCAGGATGTCGCTGACCTCCCTTTCACTCAGGCGCGTGATCGACGTGATCAGGCTTACCAGCTGGGTGCGCCGAGGTCCGATGGCTGTCACGACCACGTCGTACGTCGTGCCAGCGCCCGGCGGGGTCGAGGTGGGAGTGGCCGTCGGCGTGGGTGTGGCCGTCGGTGTGGCGGTCGGTGTCGGTGTCGCCGTCGGCGTGGCGGTCGGTGTCGGGGGCAATTGGGCTGGGAGACGCAGAGCCCGGGTGACGACATCGAAGAGATCGGTATTGTCGACGGTGCCGTTCAGCTTCGACGACCCGGCACCGTACGAGAAGATCGGAACGTCTGCGCCTGTGTGGTTGCCCGAGAGGTAGGTCAGCCAGAGCGAGGCTTCAGGCGAACCATCGGTCACCGAGTCGGGATCGTCGGCCGTCCGGAACGTCGCGGGCGCGAAGTTCGTCGCGCTGGCGGATCCTGAACCGTTGATGGCGCCGGTCGAGCGAGCCGGGTCGAGCGCTCCGTTCGTGGGCCTCGACGGCGTCGAGTTGTTGCCGACGTTGCCGCTGTCGACGTTCACGGGAGGTGCCACAGCCTCGGCGTTGGTGTAGCTGCCCTTGCCGATGATGTTGAATCCGGCACACTCATGATCGGCGGTGACGATGACCAGCGTGTTCCCGTCTTTCTCGGCAAAGGCTTGTGCGACGGCGACGGCGTCGTCGAACGCCTTCATCTCTTCGAGAGTCTGCGCTGCGTCGTTGGCGTGCGAGCGCTTATCGATGAGGGCACCCTCGACCTGGAGGTAGAAGCCCTTCTTATTGCTCTTCGCCAACAGCGAGATGGCTTTCGTCGTCATCTCCGCAAGAGTGGGCTCGAGCGCTCCGGCCGAGGCCGGGTTATCCAGCTTCGACTTCTCGATTGTCAGGTTTCCCTTGTTGAACAGGGCGAAGACCTTCCCGCTCGCCGGTGCGGCGAGGTCGGCTTCTGTGGCGACGGTCTGGGTCGCCGGGGACCCGAGCACGGTGTAGCCCTGTGCCGTGAGCGCCGACTCGTCGGCAGCGTCGAAGCGGCTGAGACCGCCACCGAAGATGACGTCGGCGGTGCCGTTGCGGGCGATCTGGTCGGCAATCGGGGTGACCCTGACATCCGTCGTCGGAAGTGCCGTGCCGGTGATCTGCAGGTCCTGGCAGGATGCCGCGGAGTACAGCGGTCCCTGGCATCCCCGAGCCAGCGCGTGGCTCATCTGGCCCGCGGGCGTGGCATCGGTGATCTCGGCTGTCGACACGTTGCCGGTGCGCAGGCCCCTGCTCTTGGCCAATTCCATGACGGTGGGAGTGATGTTGCCCTTGGCATCGACCCCGAGTGCTGCGTTATAGGTCTTCACGCCTGATGCCCACGCCGTTGCGGCCGAGGCCGAATCCGTGACGAGGTTGGGGACGAAGTCCGCTTCCCCGGGCTGCCCGGAATTCTTCTCGACCGCGTAGGTGCGCACGGTGCCGTGTGTCGGCAACGACTCCATCGCGAGCGAACCGGCGGCTCCGACGAAACGCTGCCTGGCCGCGTCGACGTGGGTCTGCCCCATGCCGTCTCCGAGCAGGTAGATGACGTTCTTCGTCCTCCCATCATCTGCCGAGGCGGCCCCGGCGAACGGGGTCCCCACGGCCACGAGTGCCGATGAGGCCACGACCAGCGATAGTGTCGCGGCGGCCAATCCCAGTGTCTTACGTTGCATGTTCGGCTCCCGAGCAATGTCCAGGGGTGACATGCAGCGTCTACCCCCGGAAAGGGTACAAAGCCTGTCCGCGCCGGCGGATGGCGGCGCTGTGATATTCCGGAGAACAACAGGTGAACAATGTCGCCCTTGCGTGAGCCCGGCGGGAGCGCTAACGTACAACCAAATGGTTGTAATAGAATTGACGGATGCCGAGATCGACCTGGTGTTCCATGCCCTCGCGGATTCCACCCGCAGGAGCATCGTCACGAGGGTCATCGATCACGAGCAATCGGTGTCGGCGCTTGCGAGCCAGTACCTCATGAGCTTCGCCGCCATCCAGAAGCACGTCGCCGTGCTCGAGCGAGCCTCACTCGTCACGAAACAACGACGGGGACGGGAGCGGATCGTGCACGGAAACCCCGACATGCTCGCCGCCGCGGCACGACTGCTCGACTCGTACGAGCAGCTGTGGCGGGAGCGCATCACCCGCATAGACGACATCCTCAGAGAACCCCACGGAAAGGACTAATGCCATGCCGACCATCACCTCCGAGAAAGACGTCGACGCGCTGACGATGACCTTCACCGCGCATTTCGATGCTTCGGTCGAACGCGTGTGGCAGGTGTGGGAAGACCCGCGCCAGCTCGAACGCTGGTGGGGGCCGCCGGACTATCCGGCCACCTTCGAGCGCCTCGAACTCACCCCGGACGGTACAGCGCTGTACTACATGACGGGCCCCGACGGCGAGAAGATATGGGGAAGGTGGACAGTGACCCATGTCGACCGACCGAACCGACTCGAATTCGAGGACGGCTTTGCTGACGCGGACGGGAACCCCGACACCTCCATCGACACAACCGTCAGCGTCATCACCCTCGAATCGGTGGATGGCGGCACACGCATGACCCTGCTGAGCCAGTTCCCGAACCTCGAGACCCTGCAGCAGATGGTCGAGATGGGCATGGTCGAGGGAATGACGGGAGCCCTGGCCCAGATCGACGCGATCCTCGCCGCGTAGCCACTCAGTCGCGGTCGAGCTGCTGCCTGAGCTCGACCGCGACCGTCGTCGGGAGCCTGCGTTTCACCCTCAGCGCTCGTATCCCTCCGTGGGGAATCCACCTACGAAGGCGAGCATGCGTGCCGTGACGAATGCCCCGGCGTACTGCGAGATCGCGTCGAACTTCTGGCTCACGTCACCCTCACGGTCAACTGCCGCCTGTTCGAACGAGCCGATCGTGAGCAGCGGAAGACTTCCGTTGGCCGCAAGTACGGACGCGGCATCTGCAACCTGCTGGCGGCCCAGGTCGAGCGCAGACGACAGGATGACCTCAGAATTCACGCCGACGAGGTTGAGGTCTCCATCCAGCACGCCGTTGTTGTAATACTTCTCGAGATGACTGGCGTTGCGCGCGTAGTTGACGATTCCATAGCCGATCGCCGCGTAGTCAGCATTCGGACTGCCCTCGCCGATGTAATTCTGGATCGCGGGGAGATTCTGCTGGCCCGAGTACGACAGTGCGACGTTGACGTCCACCGCGCCGAGGCGTGACCGGAACACGTCGTTGCTGACCCCACCGGCTTCGGCATTGCTCTGGATGACCCCCGATTCGAAGGCGGCCCAGTTGGCGTCTGCCCCGCTACGGAAGAACGACGCGATCGCCGAAACATCGACAGTGTCGGCCATCGGCCCGCCATCATTGTCGCGACCGATCTCGAAGGTACCTTTCGCGAATTCCAGCTGGCCACGAGCGAACTCGAAGTAGATGAGCGGGATGAACGCCTCCGAGAGGAACGTCTCGAGGTCTTCGTAGCCCCCTGCCGCCGCGGTGTCGGAGATGCGCTGGAGGTCGTTCGTGGCGTAGTCGATGAGGAAGAGGGAATCGAAGGCGTTTCCATAGGCAGTGACGAGCGCTTCGACGTCAGTCAGGTTATTGGGAGAGTAGGTGCCCAGCTGGTCGATGAAGGCAGTGAGATCCGCATTGGCGCTCGATGATTGGGCGATCTGCGTGTCGATCGCGCCAAAGCCCTGGAGAAACACATCCTGAACCGTTTCGAAGGTGCTCGTAATGGCCTGCATGGAGATGGCAGCCCTGCTCGCCTCCACGAACGCTCCACCCTGCAGCCCCTGGTTCTGAAGGTCCCGCGCCCTCGCGGCACTCGCCTGCGCCTGTTCCAGGACGGCCGCGCCGGTCACGCGAATCGCCTCCGGCAGAGCCAAAAAGTCCCCTTCGGATCGGGAGAAGCGCGCCAGAGTCGCATCCGTCGCGCTCTTGAGCTTCGCGTATCCGAGCTCGGGGACAGCCGGATCATCGTTGGCATCCGGCAGGGGCAGCGGCTCTCCCGTGAGCTCACGGTACGCCTCGTAGATGTCGGAGACTTCGACGACCTCGACACCGCCCTGCGAGCCGAGCTGGATGACATCGACCGTGTTGCCCTCGAAGTCCGGGACATTGCGCTGGCCCGCGGGGATGAGCACTTTCGTGATCTCTCCCGCATCGATGACACCCTGGATCTTCTCGGGAATACCACCGACGGTTCCGACCGTGCCTGTAGGGTTGATGGTGCCCGTCATCGTGGATCCCGGATCGATGTCGTCGCCGTAGTACAGCGACAGCACCCCGACGGTGCTCAACGCACCAGCGCTCGGCCCGTCGATTCGTCCGTCGAACGCGAAGCGGTACTGAGTCGATAGGGGCGCACCCGACAGCAGCGTCGCAACGGTGACCGCATTCCAGGATGCCGCGCGGGTCATGTCTCCGAAACCGGTGACCTGGTCTTCCGAGAAATCGATCGCAAGCTTTCCGTCCTCGCTCGGCTTTGCCGAAATCCGCTGCTCGGCAGCACCGCCCGTGTCACCCGCCGCATACAGCGCCTGCACTGTTACTTCGGATTTCTTGAAACCGCCCTCCGGAGTTTGCGTGAAGGGCAGGGGGCCGAACGAGCAACCCGACAGACCGACCGCGAGAAGCAGTAGCACGGGAGCGACAAGAAGACGGGGCACGGAACGCTTCACGGTACAACTCCGGGAGGGTCGGGTGGTTGCGCGGGGAGGGAAGGGAACGGGTGGGGCAGGGGCGTCAACAGCTCGGCGAAACCCCGTCGAATTGTTGCGCCACAGCCTATCCAGAATGCGTCAGTCGACAACAGTGTTTGTGGCGAGCCTGTGGGGGTCGATCCTGCGACCCTCCGTGGCGCTACCGCGGTTCGTCGAGCTGCTGCCTGAGCTCGACCGCGACCGTCGTCGGGAGCCTGCAGACGAAGTCGGTGCAGACCCAGGCGGTGGTGACACCGTCCGTGCCGGCGCGGCCCTGCATCAGGTCGAATCCTGCTGCGGCCCACTCCACGGCCTGGGCTCGGGTGAGTGCGATCGAGAGGCTCCCGGAGCGGTGCCAGCTGCGCGCGAGGGTGGCCGCGGCATCCTGCGGATCATCGCCGACCACGACGACCTGCCTGGCGGGTTCGGCCAGGGCTGACATCACGGTGAGCGCTGCGCCGAGGGAGATCGGCTGCCGCTGTGCTGCAGCGGCGACACCCGCCATGGCCTCACTCGCGGCGGCACGGTATGGCTCGTGAGCGGTCAGGAGAAAGAGCCTGTGGGCGGCGGATGCCACGGCGCTGAGCCCCGACGGAAGAGCGCCGTCGCTCGGGTCCGGGTGCACCGCGAGCCCCTGCGACTGCAGCACGGGGTCGGCTCCACCCCGCACTCCGAAGCCGCCGGAGCCGGCGGCCAGCGACTCGTCGATGAGCGTGCGCGCAGCCTCCGCGAACCGCACCTCCCCCGTCGCGATGGCGAGTTCGAGGAGGCCGGAGGCCAGCATCCCCACGTCCTCGAGGGTAGCCCGCGCGCTAGACACGGTCCCCCCGATCGACGCGCGCACCAGTCGGTCGCCGACGTGGTGCTCGAGCAGGAAGTCGGCGGCGACTCGCGCGGTCGCTATCCAGTGCGGGCGGTCGAGCAGCCTGCCGGCCACCGCGAGCCCTTCGATTGCGAGCCCGTTCCATCCGGTGAGGATCTTGGAGTCGACGGGTGGGGCGTCGACCCTGCTCCGGCTCGCCGCATCCAGGGAGTAGTAGAAGCCCTCGACCCGTTCACCATCGACCGTGCTCTCGCTGTCCTGCGCCGAGGCGAAGCCGCCGCCTGGCTGTTGCATCGAGCTGATCCAGTCGGCGAGCCCCTCGGCGATGTCCTCCATGCCCGCAATGGCATATGCCGGGAGCAGCTGCGCGTTGTCGTACAGCATCCGTTCGTAGTGCGGATCGCTCCAGTCGCGCATCGTCGCGTAGCGGAAGAATCCACCGTCCATGGGATCGCGAAGGCCGAGAGTTGCGCGGAGAGTGCGCTGCGCGAGCGATCCTGCCGTGGCATCCCCTACCAACGCCCGCTCCAGCAGGAAACGCTGCACCGGCGACACCGGAAACTTCGGGGCTCCACCGAAGCCGCCATACTGGGCATCTTCGTACCCCGCGAGCTCCGCCACGATCGGGTCGAAGTCGATCACCAGTGATCCGCCTGATACGGGAGCGCTGGCGAGGGCATCCACTATTGCCGCCCCGTTCTTCTCGACCTCAGAACGCCGCTGCTGCCAGGCATCGGTCACGGCATCGAGCACGAGCGCGAAAGACGGATGCCCCTGCACGGCCTGCGGCGGCCAGTATGTCCCCGCGAAAAACGCTCGCCCCTTGGGCGTCACGAACACGTTGAGCGGCCAGCCGAGGTTGCCGGTGAAGGCGGCAGCGGCCGCCATGTAGGTGGAGTCCACCTCGGCGTGCTCCTCGCGGTCGACCTTGATCGCGACGAACCGCTCGTTCATGATCGCGGCAATCGCGGGATCGCTGAAGCTCTCGCGGGCCATCACATGGCACCAGTGGCACGTGGAGTAGCCGATGGACACGAGCACGGGCACATCCCGGCGCGCCGCCTCGACGAAAGGCTCCGGCCCCCACTGCCACCAGTCGACCGGGTTATCGGCATGGGACCGAAGATACGGACTTACAGCATCCATCAATCGGTTGGGCATAGTCTCAGGATATGTCGACGACGACCTTCACATATCTTGGTGGCCCCACCGGAATTCTCGAGTATGCGGGCACCCGTTTCATCACGGATCCGACGTTCGACGCGCCCCAGACCTACGCTGAGCCCGGCAGCAGCGAGCTCGTGAAGACGGCTGGGCCCGCGATCGAGCGCGCCGACATCGGGCAGATCGACGTGGTGCTGCTGAGCCACCACTCCCACAAAGACAACCTCGACTATGAGGGACTCGAACTCATCGCCACCGGCATCCCGACCCTGAGCACGAGGGAAGCCGCGAGTGACCTCTTCGGCGGGTCGGTGATCGGCCTCGACTCCTGGGAATCGTGGGACGTCAACGGCATCTCCATCACCTCCGTTCCCGCGCTGCACGGCCCTCCCGGCAGCGAGCGACTCGTCGGCCAGGTCACCGGCTTCGTGCTCGAAGCGGAAGGGGAACCGACCGTCTACGTGAGCGGCGACAACGCGTCCATCCCGCTGGTCGAACAGATCGCCGGCCGGTTTCCGGATGTCTCGATCGCCATCCTCTTCGCCGGAGCCGCTCGCGTGCCGCGCATCGACGCCCCGCTGACCCTGACCTCGGTCGACGCCGTCAGGGCGGCGACGGCTCTCGGGGCATCCATCGTCGTCGGAGTCCACACCGAAGACTGGAAGCACTTCTCGGAGTCCCGCGCGGAACTCGAAGCAGCGTTCGCAGGCACGGGGCTGCTCACGGCAACACCGCGCGGCGAGAAGGTCACGCTGTAGCGCCAGGCGAGGCCTCATGGGCGCTTCCGGCGACCCTGCGTCCGGTCCGTTCCCGGCTCCGGTTCCGTTCCGGGCTCCGGTTCCGTTCCGGGCTCCGGTTCCGTTCCCGGCTCCGGTTCCGTTTGCGGCTCCGGTTCCGTTCCGGGCTCCGGTTTCGTTTGCGGCTCCGGTTCCGTTCCTCGCCCCGGTTCCGTTCCTCGCCCCGGTTCCCGCTCCAGGACTTCCGAAACGACGGAACCGCAGGCCCCGTTCCCTGCGCTTTCGGGCTCCGCGGGTGTGCCGGATGCCGGAACTCCGTCGTTTCGGAAGGCAGCCGACGAGCGGGGCAATGCCGCGCCGCGCTCAGCTGGCCCCGGGGCCCCGCAAGGCAGGCAGTTACTCGAGGCCGGAGCGCAGCGAGAGCGCAGCGAGAGCGCAGTTCTTGCCCATTCCCCCACGGGAGGGGGCAAAAACTGCGCTCTCACTCGGTTGAGGCCGTGGTGAGACCCACCGTAACGCAGTGGCGCCGCCTAGAAGGCTGCGTCGTCGGGATCTGCTCCCACGCGCTGTCCGCGGTCGAGCGAGTCGATGGATGCCATCTCGTCCGCCGTGAGTTCGAATCCGAACACGTCGAAGTTCTGCGCGATGCGCTCTCGCGAGTTCGACTTAGGGAACACGATGATACCGTTCTGGAGGTGCCAGCGGATTGCGACCTGCGCGGGTGAAACACCGTGGGCGGCGGCAGCGGCGGTGAGTGCGGTCTCGCCGAACAGGTCGTACTTTCCCTGGCCGAGCGGACCCCACGCCTCGATCTTCATGCCGATCTCCGCACCGAACTCACGAAGCTCGCGCTGCGCGAAGGCCGGGTGCAGTTCGATCTGGTCGACGGCAGGAATCGTGTCGCTTGCCGCGATGATCCTGTCGAGGTGGGCGCGGTGGAAGTTGCTCACACCGATCGACCGGGATTTGCCATCGGCCTTCAACTGCTCCATCGTGAGCCAGCTGTCGAGGTAACGGTCGAGGTCGGCGCGCGGCCAGTGGATCAGGTAGAGGTTGACGTAGTCGAGGCCGAGCTTCTCGAGACTGAGGTCCATGGCGTCGACGGCAGACTGGGTTCCCTGGTCGGTGTTCCAGAGCTTCGTGGTGATGTACAACTCCTCACGGGGGATGCCCGAGGCCGCGATGGCCTTCCCGACGCCTATCTCGTTGCCGTAGATCGCTGCCGTGTCGATGTGGCGGTAGCCGACCTCGAGTGCGTCACTGACGATGCGCTCTGCCGCATCCGGATCGACCTTGAACACGCCGAACCCGAGCTGTGGGATCGTCGTGCCGTCGTTGAGTGAAATCGTGGGAACAGTCATGCTTTCACCATACGGCCGCGACTGTGACGATGGCCCCGGGTGTCGCTGACAGCGAACTCGGAGCCATCGCGCTTGACTGCGTGGTCAGGAACCCGCGGCGTCAGACGTGGCGTTCGTCGTGGCCCACGTACAGGCTGAGCGGGCGGATCAGGGCGTTGGATGCGAGCTGCTCCATGATGTGCGCCGTCCAGCCGGTGATACGCGACGCCACGAACAACGGCGTGAACATCTCGGTGTCGAAGCCGATGAGGTTGTAGGCAGGACCGCTCGGATAATCGAGGTTCGGCAGGATGTTCTTGCGATCCGTCATCGCCGTCTCGAGGGCGACATACAGTTCCAGCATGTCGGGCCGGTCGTATTCGGCGATGAGCGTGTCGAGCGCCGCCTTCATCGTGGGAACCCGCGAATCGCCGCTTTTGTAGACACGGTGACCGAAGCCCATGATCTTGCGCTTCTCAGCGAGCGCCGTGTCGAGCCAGGCCTCGGCCTTGTCGGCCGTGCCGATCTCCTCGAAGACGTGCATCACAGCCTCGTTGGCGCCGCCGTGCAGTGCGCCCTTGAGCGCTCCGACCGCTGCGGTCACCGCCGAATAGAGGTCGGAGAGCGTGCTCGTCACGACACGGGCGGTGAAGGTCGATGCGTTGAATGAGTGCTCCGCGTACAGGATCATCGACACGTCGAACGCGTCGACGACAACCTCATCCGGCAGCTCACCGAAGGTCATGAACAGGAAGTTGGCCGAGTAGCTGAGGTCGTCACGCGGCTCCACGAGGTGCTCACCGCGGCGGCGGCGCTGGTCGTAGGCGACGATCGC
This sequence comes from Salinibacterium sp. CAN_S4, assembly GCF_015752305.1. Classification (NCBI taxonomy): domain Bacteria; kingdom Bacillati; phylum Actinomycetota; class Actinomycetes; order Micrococcales; family Microbacteriaceae; genus Salinibacterium; species Salinibacterium sp. CAN_S4. The sequence goes on from NZ_JADOVB010000004.1 coordinate 157,423, forward strand.
GGGAAGCTGCGCCATCAGCGCCACGGACTTGCCGAGGTTCGACTCAGGGCTCGAGTTCGCGGCATCCGGATCGCTCGCACCGATGACACTGACGGCTGTGCGCACGACATCCATGGGATGCGCCGTCAGGGGAAGCTCGTCGATGACGCGCTTGACGCGGTCGTCGAGGTGGCGCAGCGCGCGCTCCTGGTTCTCGAAGTACGCCAGCTGGGTCGGCGTCGGCAGTTCGCCGTGCCACAGCAGGTAGGCCACCTCTTCGAAGGTGCAGTTCGCGGCGAGCTCCTGCACGGGGTAACCGCGGTAGAGCAGCGAATTGGTCTCCGGGTTCACCTTCGAAATGGAGGTGGTGTCGACATAGACACCGGCGAGGCCCTTGCGAATCTCCGGAGCAGCGTGAATCTCTGAATCAGTCATGGATGTTCCCTACTTCCCTTGCGGGACCTGGAAGTTGTATACCGAGGTATCGAAGGTGTTGTACGACTCGTAGTCGAGCAGTTCATACAGTCTGGCGCGAGTTTGCATTCCTGCAACCTCCGAGTTGAGCGATCCTTCGCGAGTGATGGTTTCCAGCCCTCTTTCGGCGGCTCCCATCGCAATGCGCAGCAGGCTCACGGGGAAGATGACGATGTTGATCCCGACGCCGGCGAGCTGCTCGGTGGTGAACAGCTCGCTCTTGCCGAACTCCGTCATGTTGGCGAGGATCGGCACATCCACGGCCTTGCGGATCGCCTCGAACTCGGCGAGGTCGGCCATCGCCTCCGGGAAGATCGCGTCGGCTCCGGCATCGACCAGTTGCTTCGCCCTGTCGATGGCCGCCTGCAGCCCGTCGACCGCGCGGATGTCGGTGCGGGCCATGATGAGCAGGTTCGGATCGCGCCGCGCATCCACGGCCGCACGGATGCGCTTGGTCGCGACATCCGCCCCCACGACAGCCTTGCCATCGAGGTGACCGCAGCGCTTCGGGTTGACCTGGTCTTCGATGTGGAGCCCGGCAACTCCCGCATCCTCGAGGGACTGCACGGTTCGGGCAACGTTCATCGGCTCGCCGAAACCGGTGTCTGCGTCGATGAGGGTGGGCAGGTCGGTCATCCGGCTGATCTGCTGGCCACGCCCAGCGACCTCGGTCAGCGTCGTCAAACCGATGTCGGGCAGGCCGAGGTCGGCCGCGAGCACAGCCCCCGAGATGTAGACGCCCTCGAAGCCCTTGTCCTGGATGAGCTTCGCACTCAGCGGGTTGAACGCCCCGGGGAAGCGCAGCAGCTCGCCAGTGGCGAGAGCCGCGCGCAGGTCGGCCCGCTTCTGCGCGGGAGTCTTGGTGGAATACAGCATTAGAAGATGCCCTTCGGGGTGACAGCGGGGAAGTTGCCGTTGACGGTGAGACCGGTCAGGTCGCTGAGGTTCGGCAGGTTCTGTGCGGTGTCGAGGAACCTCTCGATTTCGCCGGCCTCCAGCACGCCGTCGGCGAGACTGCGGAACTTGTGGATGTACTGCTCGCGCGCGAACGGCCTCGCGCCAAGCGGGTGGGCGTCGGCGACCGCGATCTCGTCCACGATGCGGGATCCGTCAGCCAGCTCGATCTCGACCCGACCGCCGAAGGCCTTCTCGGTGATGTCGTTCGAGTGGTAGCGACGCGTCCACTCGGCGTCTTCGACGGTGGTGACCCTGTTCCACAGCGCGATGGTGTCGGCGCGGTTGGCGCGTTCCGGAGCGTACGAACGTTCGTGGTGCCACTCGCCATCCTGCAGCGCGACGGTGAAGATGTACGGGATCGAGTGGTCGAGGGTTTCACGACTCGCACTCGGGTCGTACTTCTGTGGGTCGTTCGCTCCGGAGCCGATCACGAAATGCGTGTGGTGGCTCGTGTGCAGCACGGCGCTGACGATCGACTCCGCCGTCAGTTCAGGATGCTCGCGCTTCAGCCTGCGGGCGAGGTCGATCCACGCCTGCGCCTGGTACTCGGCCGAGTGCTCCTTCGTGTAGCTGTCGAGGATGGCCAGGCGTGCCTCGCCCGCGGCGGGCAGCGGAACCTCGTAGGACGCATCAGCGCCATCCAGCAGCCAGGCGATCACACCGTCTTCGCCCTCGTAGATCGGGGTGGGGCTGGTCTGGCCGCGCATGGCGCGGTCGACGGCCTCGACCGCCATCTTTCCCGCGAACGCCGGCGCGTGGGCCTTCCAGGTGGAGATCTCGCCCTTGCGCGACTGGCGCGTGGCTGTGGTGGTGTGCAGAGCCTGGCCGATGGCCTGGAAGATGGTCTCGGTCGGCAGCCCCAGCAGGGTGCCGATGCCGGCCGCGGCCGACGGGCCGAGGTGCGCGACATGGTCGATCTTGTGCTTGTGCAGGCTGATCGCCTTCACAAGGTCGATCTGGATCTCGTAGCCCGTGACGATGCCCCTGAGCAGTTCGGCACCGCACTTGCCGAGGTGCTGGGCCACGGCGAGGATCGGAGGGATGTTATCGCCGGGGTGCGAATATTCGGCGGCGAGGAACGTGTCGTGGTAGTCGAGCTCGCGCACAGCGACCCCGTTCGCCCAGGCTGCCCACTCCGGGCTCGTCGGGAGGGCGCTGCCGAAGACGGTCGAGCCTGCTCCATTGCGCGAGACGGGATGCGCCTCGGCCTGGGCTCGCGCGGCGACAACCGGGCCGCGGGTGAGGGACGCGGTAGCGACCGACGCGTTGTCGATGATGCGGTTGATGACCATGTCGGCCACGGCATCCGTTGCCTCGATCTGCTCCGAGGCGACCTCGGCGATCTTCCAGGCGAGCTGGTCTTCCTTGGGCAGGTTCTCTTCGCTCGTGTAGACACGGACGTGGTGGAGGGTTGTCATGCTGGGATTCCTTCCGGGGGCGTGCTGAGCATCTGCGCGGTCGCGAGGATGCTGGTCAGGCTCTGGTGCAGGTGCACGTGGGTGGCAGAGGCGGCGAGTTCGCTGTCGCCGGCCGCGACCGCCTCCACGATGAGCAGATGTTCGCGTGCCGCGGCCAGCAGGCGTGAGCTGTTGTCGCGCGAGATACGGCGGAGCCTGACCAGGTGCGGCCTGAGGCTGCGGACGGCGGTCACGAGGTAGCTGTTGGCGGAGGCGGCATCCATCGCGGCATCGAGCCTGGCGACGAGCTCGTAATATGCGGCATGGTCTGACCGCTCGAGCAGCCCTGGGGCTGCCCTGAACTCGGCCGCGAGCGCCTCGAATACCACGGGGTCGCGGTGCTGCGCGGCCTGGCGGGCGATCTGCTGTTCGAGCGCCTGCCTGAGGTCGAAGAGCTGCGCGATGTCGTTCACCGAGACAGTCGTGACGACGAGCCCCCGGCCGCCCTGTGCTGCGACGAGCCCGTCGGAGAGCAGCCTCGCCAGGGCTTCGCGGAGGGGAGTTCTCGAGATGCCGAGCCGCTCAGACTGCTCGACTTCGCCGAGCACTGTGCCGGGTTCGAGGCGCCATTCGAGGATGTCTTCGCGCAGCGCCGCGTAGGCGCGTTCGCTCGCTCGCATGCTCACCTCCTCGTGCTTTGTATACAGTAAAAGATTCTAGCGCGGAATATGCGGCCAAGTGTCATACTTCTTGCAGCGAATGTATACACACATTCCACACTTCGATGAAGAGGTACGCCGTGGCATCCACCGAGAACTTCGAATCCGTCGTTGCACGCAGCCGGCAGGACCCGTCGCGGTTCTGGCTGGAGGCGGCAGGCGCGATCGACTGGGATGTCGCGCCCACGATCGCGATCAACGACTCCGATGCCCCGCTCTACCGCTGGTTTCCGGATGCCAGGCTGAACACCTCGTACAACGCGCTCGACCGGCATGTACTGGCCGGCCGCGGTGACGCCACCGCGCTGATCTACGACTCCCCCGTGGTGCTGAAGAAGAAGAGCTACAGCTATTCGACGATGCTCGACAAGGTCGGTCGCGCCGCCGGGATGCTCGCGGCCGCGGGAGTCGTCGCGGGAGACCGCGTCGTCATCTACATGCCGATGATGCCTCAGGCCGTGGTTGCGATGCTCGCCTGCGCGAGGCTCGGCGCCGTGCACTCCGTCGTGTTCGGCGGGTTTGCCGCGAAGGAGCTCGCGAGCCGTCTCGACGACGCGAAACCCCGCGTGATCATCACGGCATCCGGAGGAATAGAACCAGGCCGCGTCGTGGAGTACCTTCCGACGATCGTGAACGCCCTCGAGCTGGCGGAGCACACCGTCGAGACCGTCATCGTGAAAAACCGCCCGGAGGTCCCCGGTTCGGCTTCGGAGTTCGAGGATGCCACGCCCGGCACCCGCTGGTGGGACTGGAGCGCGCAATCCACCGACGCCCTTCCGCACCCTCCCGTGAGCGTCGCCGCGACCGATCCGCTGTACATCCTGTACACCTCGGGCACCACGGGATCGCCCAAGGGCGTCGTGCGCGACAACGGCGGGCACGCCGTGGCGATGGCCTGGTCGATGCGCAACGTGTACGACATCGGCCCCGGCGACGTGATGTGGACGGCGAGCGATGTCGGCTGGGTGGTCGGCCACTCCTACATCGTCTACGGGCCGCTCATCGCCGGCGCCACCACCGTGCTGTACGAGGGGAAGCCCGTCGGCACCCCGGATGCCGGTGCCTTCTGGCGGGTGATCGACGAGCACCGCGTGAAAACCCTGTTCACCGCCCCGACGGCGTTGCGTGCCATCCGGAAAGCAGATCCGCACGCCGAGCTCTCGCACACGTACGACCTCTCCCGGCTGGATGCGATGTTCATGGCCGGGGAACGACTCGATCCAGACACCTGGACGTGGGCGACCGCGTTGCTGGAGAAGCCCGTGATCGACCACTGGTGGCAGACGGAGACGGGCTGGGCGATCTGCGCGAGCCCCCGCGGCATCGAGCACCTGCCGCTGCGGGCGGGTTCGCCGTCGTTCCCGCTGCCGGGATTCGCGGTGTCGATCGTCGATGAGCATGGGGAGCGGGTTCCGCACCTCGAGGAGGGGAACATCGTCATCGATCTGCCGCTGCCGCCCGGCACGCTCACCACTCTCTGGCAGGGCGACCAGCGGTTCATCGATTCGTACCTCTCGGCGTTCCCCGGCCGCTACCTGACCGGTGATTCCGGATACCTCGACCGCGAGGGCTACCTCTACGTGATGGGCCGCACCGACGACATCATCAACGTGGCGGGGCATCGCCTGAGCACGGGGTCGATGGAGCAGATCCTGGCGCAGCATCCGGCGGTGGCGGAGTGTGCTGTCGTGGGGGTGAAGGATGCGCTCAAGGGCCAGAAGCCGCTCGGCCTCGTGGTGCTGAAGTCGGGCACGACGATCGAGGATGCTGTGCTCATCGCCGAACTGGTGGGAATGGTGCGCGAACAGATCGGTGCGGTGGCGGCGTTCCGGGATGCGGTGGTGGTCAGTGCACTGCCGAAGACCCGATCGGGCAAGATCCTGAGGAAGACCATGCGGCAGATCTTCGACGGGGACGACTACGTGGTGCCGCCGACGATCGACGACACGCGCGCGATAACGGTGATCGTGGAGGCCGCCGGCGCATCCACCGTCGGCTCGGTCTAACGGCGCACTTTCCCGGTGAGGCTGGCGAGCGGCGCGAGAAGGCTCGGGCGTGCGGCGAACCAGCCCGCGATCATGAGCACGACGGAGCCGGCGAAGATGATGAGCCCGAGCCAGCCCTGGTCGTCGCGCGCCGCATACATGTGGTTGAGGTTTCGCAGGGCACCGGTGGTGAGCACGAGCGTGACGTGCACGACGATGAAGGCCACGAAATAGATCATGACGGGGAAGTGGATGGCCCTGGCCACCGACATCGGAAGCACCCTGTCGAACCTGCGGAACGTCGCCGAGAAGCCCGGCGCCATGCGGATGCCCGTGACGAGCGCGAGCGGGGCCGCGATGAACGTCGTGACGAAGTACGCGATGAGCTGCAGCGCGTTGTAGTTGATCCAGCCGTTCTCGGTCGGCCAGTTCAGCGACGCGTACTGGAGAGCTGCAGAGAGAGCATTGGGGATGACGTCCCAGCTGACCGGGATGACTCTCACCCACTGCCCGGTGGCGAACAGCAGGATGTAGAACACGACGCCGTTGAGCACCCAGAGCGAGTCGACGGTGAGGTGGAACCAGACGGGGAGCCCGATGCGCACCGGGGGGTTCCTGGTGCGGATGAGGCCGGTGTTGTTGCGGGTCCAGAAGGCGGCCGGGCGTTTGCCTTTGCGGATCTCCCAGCCCGTCCTGATGATGAACAGCAGGAAGAACGAGTTCAGGAAGTGCTGCCAGCCGAGCCACGCGGGGAACCCGACGGGGGCGCCGTCCGGAAGCTCAGATTCACCGGGGTAGTCGGTCATGAACGACTGCACGGCCGGGAGGCTCCGGATGCCCTGTGCTGCGAGCACGACCATCACGACGACGACAAGGCCGGCGGGGATGATCCACGCGAGCTTCCACCAACGGCTGCGTGTGGCGGGGGGTTGCGGGGTCGTCACGACTCAAGAATATCGGGTGGGCCTGTCAGTCGAAGACGTGCAGCCAGATGTCGTCAGGATCCTTGCCGTGGCCCCTCCTGCCTTTGCGGCTGAGCTGCGGTTCGAACTGAAATCGCTCCTCGCCATTCCAGCCGACGCGCTGGTCCCACAACCTGCGAAAGTCTGCGACGAACCTCTCGATGTGCGAGATGACCCCGTGCTTCAGGTGGAAGTACCGGTTCGGCCAGTCGTCGCGACTGTCGATCCACCCCGCGTCCCTCAGCACCCGGAGATGGTGCTGGACCGCGCTTCGACCGACCCCGAACTCCATGACGATGACGCCCTCGAGCTCGCCCGTCGTGTGCTCGCCAGACGCGAGCAACTCGACAAGGCGGCGGCGGACGGGCTCGGCCAGCACTTCGAAGGGGTGCACGCAACCACGTTGTCAGTTCCGACTGATGTCAGTCGCAACTGACATCCAACATCTGGACAGGGTCGCTCCGGCTCGCGGTGTGTACGAGCAGTGATGGTTTCTCCCCACGGACGGCGCTGGCGCACTATCTTGTCCTGAACGGCACTGCTGCTCCGCGGCGGGCTCGTTGTCGTAAGAGAGATACAGGGAGACGACGTGTCAGCGAGAAACGGGTCGTGGTGGTAGACCCGGCGCCCGACAAAGCCTCAGGGCGGCGAGCACGCATCGCGCGGCGCCGCGAGCGCATCCAGTTGCCCTGGGAGAGCAAGGGTTGGTACACCGACAGCCAGGAAGCGGCTCGCACTCCCGAGCTGGACACGGCCCTCGGCAGAAAACACACGACGATTCCGGGAACGCTGGGGTCTCGGAACAGGCCCGGCATGGCGATCAATCCGGCCATGAACAACCCCTACGTGAACATCGCGTTGGCACCTGTCTTCGTATGGGCAGTGTGGTTCGTCTTCGGAAAACTTCAGGATGACCTCGTGCCGGCGATTCTCGCGGCATCGTTTTTGGGCTGATAGCGCTCGTCATTCTTCTGGTCTCAGTCATCCGCATTCCTTCCTGGCACCGATCCCGCCGAAAAGCGAAGGAATGGATCGCCGAGCACGGCGGCGAGTTCCCCCTGGAACTCCGCTGGTATCAATGAAGGGAGGAGTCCAGCGCCACGAGCCGTCAGGCCATGACCCCGAGCGGCGCGACCTTCCATCCCGGGAAGATCACCTCGGCGTCACCCGCGCTGAGGTTCAGTCGCTTCATCACGACCTCGCCCAGCAGGTCTCGGAAGTCGTTGCTTCCCGGCACATCACCCTGGTCGAGCACCGCATCGCTGAGGCCTTCCCAGGCGCCATGGACGCCGCCCTTCACCCCGCCACCGAGCACCATCGCGAGGCCACCGTGACCATGGTCGGCCCCAGCGCTATCGTTCTGCCCTACGCGCCGCCCGAATTCGCTCATCACGATCACGGTGGTGGTCTCGGCCTTCGGGCCCAGGTCGGCGAAAAATGCCGCAAGCCCCTCGCCGACCGCCGTAAGCATGTTCTTCATGTCGCCGCTGTCGGGGGTGCCGATGTCGGTGTGCATATCCCAGCCACCGAGATCCACCGTGCCCACCCGAAGGCCGACGTTCGCCCGAATCAGGCTCGACAGCGTCGCCAGATCGCTCGAAAAGTTGTTGTCCGGAAAGCCCCGATCTGTCGATTTCTTTTCCGCTGCGGCAATAGTCGTGGCGTCGAGAGACGCCGCAAGCGCGAGCGTTGTCTGCACCGCGACCGGGTGATCCATGCCGGTGTACAGGTTCGCGAGGGCGGTGCGGGTGCGATCGAGCATCGAATCGTCGACCTGGATGCCCATCGCCCCCAAATCCGGAACCACCACCGCGTTTGCCCCTCCGACCATGGATCGCGCCAGCCGGTCGCTGGCCCCGACCCCGCGCCATGTCGTGCCGGCGCCGCTTTGCTCAAGGGTGCGGTTGAGCCAGCCGGTCTGCGCAGCACTGCCCGCGGCCCCACCCTTCTCCAGGCAGTCCTGGGCCTGGAAGTGACTGCGGGATAAATCGGGGGTTGCGATCGCGGGAACGGCGGCAATCTTGCCCTTCTTCAGCATGGGCTGCAGCGCCGCCAGGGCCGGATGAAGGCCGAATCCTCGCTCGAACGGAATAAGACCCGAGTTCTCCTTGACTGCGATGCCCGGCCTGGCTTTCAGCAGGTCGGCGTCAGTAGCGGGCACCAGCACCGACAGGCCGTCCATTCCGCCGCGCAGGAACACGACGATAAGAGCCCCCGTGTCGGGCGAACCAGGGGCGGCGTACGACACCTGCGTCGTCACAATCTGGGCGCCGATCGCGGCAACACCTGCCATGAGACCGCCCTGGAGCATCCGTCGACGGGTGAAACCTTTCGACCATAACTCGCGGCGGGCCCGCTCCTCTGCGACAACGATCTCACTATGAGCTCGCACCGCCGAATCGAGATTGGTCGGGCCCAACTGTCGCCAGTCTGGGCAGTCCGGATGAAGGAATCGGGTGTCGGTCATCGGTGGGTCTCCGTAGAAATCGTCTGCAGTCAGCGCAACTGGAAATGGGGGGAATCGAGCACGAGCGCAGCCAGGGAAGAAGCGAGCCACGCATTACCGGGGTCTGCTTCGGTACCGCCGTCTTCGCCGAGGTAGGCGAGAAGAACGATCGAGTGCTCGGCACTCAGGGGGCGGCCGATCATGCGCTGCGCGATGGCATCCACCCACTGAGCGTTAGTTTGACCGGCGATCGGGGCGAGCTCGTCGTTGATCTTCAATGGTGCCATCAGCCCCTTCCACCAGCCGTCCGTGAGGCCACGGTGGAGGTTCCAGCGAGCCACCATCTGGCTCGCGGACGTCCAGGCCCCGGTCACGTCGGGAAAACCGTTCGGCGGAATCCACGAGAGCGGAGCATGCCCGAGCGTGCTCAGCGACCAGTACAGGCTCTTCACGCCGTCGGCAAGGTCGCCGCTCGGGTTGACGCCGATAGCGCGCACCGAACCGACCGCATCCTCGAGCGGGCGACGCCACTTCGATCCCGCCGATGCCCAGAACTCGCGGCTTCTGAAAAGTGCTGTCAGTACAGGAATGATCTGGGTGTCGTTGGCGATGTAGGTGTCGGCGAGCAGCGTGAGCAACGACTGCGGGGGAACGTCTGAGACGAACCGCACGGCGAGCTTCCTGGCGACGGTCGCTGCGGTTGCCGGATGCTTCGCCAGGCTGTCCACGTAGCGATCGCCCATGTCCAGGCCGCCCTCTGCGCTTGCGTTCTCGTCGGAGAACCACGAGGTTGCAACCGCTCCCACGTAGTGCCTGTCCGCGCGATACAGGAACTCGCTCGTGTCGTAGTCGATGCTGCGGCCGGACAGGATCATGGCACTGTTACGGACGTCGGTCTCGGTGTAGCCGGAGGAGACTCCGATCGTGTGGAGCTCCAGCAATTCCCGGCCGAGATTCTCATTGACGTTCGTCTTCGTGGACTCGTCGTTGTTGAGGTAGGTCAGCATCGCGGGGTGTCGCATGGCGGCATGGAGCATGTCGGCATATCTGCCGAACGCATTCGCGCGGATCACCGTCTTCGCGTAGTCGGGCCCGCTTGCCCAGACCGAATCAGACGGGGTGGTGACGTTGAGAAGATTCGAGAAGACATCGACGACGACTTCGAACAGCTGCCGCTCGCTGAACACCTGCGCGGCGAGAGTTGCCTGTGCCGTTTGCTCCGCGGCACCCCACTGGAATTCCTCCACAGACGAACGCACCTGCGCTATCGTCAGCTGCGACAGGGGGAAGGCGGCGCGGGCCGCGTCCCCACCAGGGTCGGGGATCGAATCCGGGTCGAGTTGGGTGCCAACCCACCGGTTGATGCCGATGGCTGCAATCGAGGCGAAATCGCTGGCGCGGGGGCCGAAGGTCAGCCTTGTCAGGAGGTGGGCGTGATTTTCCGGGGTATCGGTGACGGCAAGCACGATGCCTGCGGCAGGCGGCGGAGTGCGACCCGACGGAGCTCCGCCGTCGGCTCCATCGGCTCGATTACCCGCGCGTGGCCCTGGCTCTGGAGCGGCGTAGCTGCTGTCCCGATCGACAGGAGGGTTGGTTGCCGACGGGCTATTCCCCGCGGCCAACCGCCGCGCCTTGTCGAACGAGGAGGGCTTGCGCTGCCCTGTCGCAGGCAAGGGTGATGGCTGCCCTTGTGGCGAGGGCGGAACCGATTCACGACCGAAGCTGGCCGCCGCTACGGCACCAGCTCCGGCAAGCGCCGCGACTCCCGCCGCTATGATCGCTCGCCGCGCCACGTTCGGCTCGCTACGGTGCCGGACTCGCAGGTCAGGTTCTTCGGGAGAATCCATGCGGTGATCCCTTCTGGAAACCAGCCCGGGTTGGCCGATGCGACGGGCCTGACAGCGTGCGAGCCCTTCGATGACGTTTCGGTAACGATGGTAGGGGTTTGTACCCCGGTTTTGTCCAGCATTCCGGCGCGATCAGTCGATAATGTCTGTCGATACCATCGGGGGCTTCGGATTTCGCAGACTGTGAGGCGACGGCAGTCGACGTACCGGGCGTATTGAGCACTGTTCCGGAGGTCTGGGGGCAAGGCGTGTACACGCTGCAGGAGCCGCGGAAGGAACACGTCATACGCGACCCCCTGCGCAGCCGCGAACCCCCCGGGCTGAACGTGGGCGGCCTGCGCGTCGAACGATGGCACGCGGGGAGTTAGCTTCGCGCCACCCTCAGCGCCGCCGTGAACTGCCGCGCACGGTCGAGCTCGGCCGCGATCGGCCCGACGACCACGCGCTGCGTTACCTCGCGCACCGCAGCCGTCAGCACCTTTCGGGCGCGGCGCCGGCGCGAGGCCGCTACGGCCGCTCCGATCACCGAACCCAGCACGCCGAGCAGGATGCCCAGCAGCACGCCCGCGACGATCAGCAGTGTCGGCACCGCCCAGCCCTCCACCGTCGGAACCTCGAACGCCGGCAGGCCGATCCTCGGCAGCAGCGCGTTCGCGAGCAGCCAACCGGCACCTGTCAGCGCCGCCAGCAACGCCACCCACTGGATGACGGCGAAGATCGCCCACCACCACGAGCCCTTCGCTGGCAGCGTCGTGCGCGCAATCGCCAGGTCAAGCTCATCGGGGAGCGCGGCGATGGTGCCGTCAGCAACCGAGCGGATGCCCGCCCGCCACGATTCCGTCAGACCGTCGCCCGCGGCATCCGCAAACCCCCGCACCGACATCGACACAGCAGCGCGCCCGCCCGCGCTCAGCGCTGGCAGGCTCGTGCGATGCAGCGCCGGGTCTGACCCGCGGTCGGACCCCCTCGCGAGGGGCCCGAGTCCGAGCCGGCGCAACGGATCCACCCTGAACCTCGCCAGCCACGAGACCACCGGCCACCCTGTCGCCTGCTGCGAGCGCTTGCGGTACGAACCAGCCACCGCTGAGGCGACGACGGGCACGCCGGCGGCATCCGCCAGCTCCCTCGAGAGTCGATCCAGCGGAACGTCGGTGCGCCGCGGAAGCACGCCGGGCTCCGGGATCGCCGCCGCGAGAGTCGACACATCGGCCGTCAGCCGCGCATCCCGCAACTCCCCCGCCGCCGCGAGATCGCCGATCGCCGATCGCAACTGTGGGATCCCTGCGCCGGTCCGCGCGCTCACCGGCAGCACCGTCGCCCGGCCGAGTCCATCATTCGCGAGGATGCCCCGCAGGGACTCCACCACGCCGGCGACCTGTGACTCCGGCAGCAGATCCACCTGGTTGAGCACCACGAGGGTCACCGCGCCGTGGCGGGCGTGGGGTGCGATGAACTGCACGTGCAGCACCTCGTCCGCGTACTTCTGAGGATCGACCACCCACACCAGCGCATCCACCTGTGCTGCCAGTCGCTGCGCCACGTCCCGGTTCGCCACCTCGACCGAATCGAAATCGGGGAGGTCGAGCAGCAACAGCTTATGTGCCCTCGGGTCGATCGGATCCTGCCGCACCACCCGCTCGCGCACCCCCAGCCAGTCGAGCAAATCCGCAGCTGAATCGGCATTCCAGCCCACAGACATCGCCTGCGAGGTCGTCGGTCGACGCACATGGGTTCGCGCCACCTCCGCCCCGACGAGTGCATTGACGAGGCTCGACTTGCCCGAGCCGGTCGCACCGAACACCCCGACGACCGTGAAGTCGGGCGAGAGGCTGCGGCGAGCGCCGGCCCGCCCGAGCAGTGCGTCGAGCTCGGCGGCGGTCTCGACCGGGATGCGCGAGTTGCCCGCATCGAGCAGGGTGCGCAGGGCATCCAGTCGCGCGTCCAGTGTCACGTTCACGAACGGTCACCGGATGCCGCGGCCCGCTCGACATCGTCGAGGAGAGCCTCAGACTCCCTCCGCAGCACCTCGGGTGATGCACCCAGGCGAGCGTCCGCGAGCGCCTCCGTGACACGCACGGCCTCGGAGTCGAACAGGGCGTCGACACGCTGCTGCAGGTCGCGGCGGGCTTCTACCGCGAGCCGCCGCACAGCATCCTCTCCGAAGATCGTCTCGAGGAGCTTCTGGCCCACGACAGCGGAACCACCGGCGATCACGACCTCGCCGCCGGTCAGCCCACCGGTCGAGGCGAACACGACCACCATGAGGGCCACCGTCACCACGTTCAGGCCGAGCGACAGCACCCGCGCGCGCACCCGCTTCGAGCCCGCGTTCTGCTGCACGAGTTGCATCAACGCGCCCTGCCAGTCCCGCACGAGGGTCGCGGAGGCCTCGGCGAATCCTGCACTCTCGGACCTCAGCTCCGGATGCTGCTGGGCGATCGACCGACCCGCGGCACTGCGCTGCAGGCTCGCCCACGCGGCGGCAGCGGCACTGCCGCCCTGGTCCAGGATGACCGCATGCAGCCCGCGCTCGATCTGTGTCTCGACCTCGACCACCGGCTGTGGCCGACCGCGCAACCACGCCGTCGCCTGGTCCCTCGCACGAGACACCCAGCCCTCGAGTCGGCGGAACACGTCGGAGGTCCCCACGAAGTCCTGCCAGCGCGCGAGCACCTCACCGCGCAGCAGCGCGCCATCCTTGGTGGCGTCATCCACGGCCTCGACCGCCAGTTCGTACTCGTGGGCGACCGCGGCCACGGCACCCTCGATCCAGTCGAGTTGCTGCTGTCGGGCATCCGCGATCACCAGCACACGCCGGTCGAGGTCGTCGACGGCCCCGCGCAGCGTGCGCGCGGCGACCCTCGCACGCTCGGCGCGGTCGCCCGCGATCGACTCCAGCCAGGCCCGTGGCGCATCGACCGCGGTCGGCGGCAGCATGCCGAGGTCGTCGAGGGGCTGCTCGTCGATCACGAAAACCTGGGTGCCGGAAAGTCCGCGCTGGTCGAGCATTCCCCTGAGGTCGGGCAGCACGTCCGCGGCCGCTCCGGGTGGAACACGATTCAGGATGACGCCGACCGTGATCGAACGGGCCGCGGCGTTGTCGAGCAGCCGCCACGGCACGGCGTCCGCGTAACGGTTCGCGGTGGTGACGAAGAGCCAGAGGTCGGCGGCCGCGAGCAGCTGGCTGGCGAGGGCCCGGTTGTCGTCGGCGACAGAGTCGATGTCAGGGGCATCCACGATGGCCAGGAACGGCGGGACGCGGTCGATTCCGAGAAGCATCAGTTCGTTGATGCGGGATGCCGCAGGCGCATCCCCCGCGGACGACGCCGGTGTCCCGGCCGCCGTCACCTGCCCGCGCACGCGCGCGAGCCCGGGAAGGATGCGGTCTGACGCGAACCAGCCGGCATCCGCCGGCGAGTGCACGAGGATCGGCTGGCGCGTCGTCGGACGGATGACCCCCGCCCTCGACGTCGGCGTCCCGACGAGCGCGTTGACGATCGTCGACTTGCCCGAGCCGGTCGAACCGCCCACCACCGCGAGCAGCGGCGCGTCGAGGTCTGCGAGCCTGGGGCGGATGTAGTCGTCGATCTGGCGCACGGCGGCGGCCGCGGCATCCCGGTGCTCCTGCGCACCGTCGAGGGGCAGGCCGAGCCCGACATCGGCCAGGGAGGCCCGCAAGCGCTCGAGGGAGATGATCGCCGGCGTGCGTGACTCGTTCACCTCCCCAGCATGCCGCACCGCGCGGCTCCCCGCTAACCCCCAGAGCCACGGCCGCGCGACCCGGCACGGCCGTTTCGTAGAGGGACGCCGGCGCAGAGACGATCCGGAGTCAGGCCCGGAGTCAGGCCCGGAGTCGATGGCTGCGTTGCGGCAAGGTATGGCACTGTGCCATACATCGCCGAATCGGGAACCATGATCCCCGCATCCACCCGGCCGGGTTAGAGTGTGAGGCTGATGTCCACCGAAACCGCCCCTCCCAATGGGCCCCCGCACGTCACTTTCCCGCCGGATCTTCCCGTCAGCCAGCGCAAAGACGACATCGAGGAGGCGATCCGCGGCAGCCAGGTCGTGATCGTCGCCGGTGCGACGGGTTCGGGAAAGACCACCCAGATCCCCAAGATGCTCATGGAGCTCGGCTTCGAGAGCATCGGCCACACCCAGCCCCGAAGGATCGCGGCCCGCACCATCGCCGAACGCATCGCGGAGGAGCTCGGGCAGGAGGTCGGGCAGCTCGTCGGCTACCAGGTGCGCTTCACCGACCGCGTCGGTAAGGACACGAAGATCAAGCTGATGACCGACGGCATCCTGCTCAACGAGATTCACCGCGACCGCGACCTCAAGAAGTACGACGCCATCATCATCGACGAAGCGCACGAGCGCAGCCTGACCGTCGACTTCCTGCTCGGCTACCTCAAGCAACTGCTGCCGCGCCGCCCGGACCTCAAGGTCATCATCACGAGCGCGACGATCGACCCCGAGAGCTTCGCGCGGCACTTCGCGGATGCCGACGGCACCCCAGCCCCGATCATCGAGGTCTCCGGCCGCACCTACCCGGTCGAGATCCGCTACCGCCCGCTCGTGCCGGATGCCGCGCCCGGCACAGATCCCGACGATGACGACAGCAGCAGTGCCGAAGGCCGCGACCTGTTCCAGGCGATCAATGACGCCGTCGACGAACTCGGGCGCGAGAGCGACGGTGACGTGCTCGTGTTCCTCTCCGGCGAGAACGAGATCCGGGATGCGGAAGACGCCATCCGCGGCCGACACCTGCCCGGAACCGAGGTGCTCCCCCTCTACGGTCGCCTCAGCGCGGCAGACCAGCATCGTGTGTTCGAGAGCAGCAGGACTCCCGGAACCCGCCGCCGCGTAGTGCTGGCGACGAACGTGGCCGAGACGAGCCTGACGGTGCCGGGCATCCGGTACGTCATCGACGCCGGCACCGCGCGTATCAGCCGGTACAGCGTGCGGTCGAAGATCCAGCGGCTGCCCATCGAGGCGATCAGCCAGGCCTCCGCGAACCAGCGCAGCGGCCGGTCGGGCCGCACCAGCGACGGCATCGCCATCCGGCTGTACTCGGAGGAAGACTTCGGCAAGCGATCCGAGTTCACCGAACCCGAGATCCTGCGCACGAACCTGGCCGCGGTCATCCTGCAGATGATCTCCCTCGGGCTCGGCGATATCGCCGCCTTCCCCTTCCTGCAGCCGCCGGAATCCCGCGGCATCAAAGACGGACTCGACCTGCTGCGCGAACTCAACGCAATCACCGCCGACTCCACGATCACGCGCGTCGGAAAGCAGCTCAGCCAGCTGCCGATCGACCCCAGGCTCGCGCGGATGGTCATCGAATCGAAGCAGCACGCCACCACTCGCGAGGTGATGGCGATCGTCGCCGGGCTGAGCATCCAGGATCCCCGCGAGCGACCGCTGGAACGCCGGGCGCAGGCCGACCAGCAGCACGCGAGATTCACCGACCCCACGAGCGACTTCCTGAGCATGCTGAACCTCTGGAACCACCTCGAAGAGAGGCAGAAGGAGCTCAGCGGCAACCAGTTCCGCCGCGAAGTGAAGAGCGAGTACCTCAACTTCCTGCGCGTGCGCGAATGGCAGGACGTGTATCGCCAGCTGTCACGCACCGCAAAACAGCTGGGGCTGCACCTCGGCGACGCGCACGCGAACCCCGACGGCATCCACCGCTCCCTGCTCGCCGGGCTGCTCAGCCAGATCGGGCTCAAGGATTCGGCGAAGAAGGATTACGTCGGCGCCCGCCAGTCCCGGTTCGTGATCTTCCCCGGCTCTGCCCTCGCGAAGAAGCAACCCGCGGCCGTGATGAGCGCGGAGCTCGTCGAAACCAGCCGGCTCTTCGCGAGGATGAACGCCGCGATCGACCCCGCCTGGGCCGAGTCCATCGCGGGAGACCTTGTCAAGCGCACGTATTCGGAGCCGCACTGGGAACGGAAGCAGGGCGCGTCGGTCGCGTTCGAGCGGGCCACCCTTTACGGCGTGCCGATCATCGTCAAGCGACGCGTGCAGTTCTCCCGCATCGACCCGCAGTATGCCCGCGAGCTGTTCATCAGGCACGCCCTCGTCGAGGGTGACGTGACGGACGAGACCCTGCGAGCGCGACTCTACGACTTCGACCGCGCCAATAAACGACTTCGCGCCGAACTGGCGCAGCTCGAGGAGCGCACGCGCCGCCGCGACATCCTGTTCGACGACGAGGCGATCTTCGACTTCTACAACCGGCGCATCCCGCCCGAGGTAGCGTCGACCAGGGACTTCGAAGGCTGGTGGCGCAAGGCGAAGGTCGACACCCCCGACCTGCTCACGATGACGGCCGAGAACCTCGTCGATGAGGAGACGCCCGACCTCGACCACCTCGCCTTCCCGAGTACCTGGCAGCAGGGCGACCAGTCGCTCGACCTCAGCTACAGGTTCGAGCCCGGCACCGAGGATGACGGGGTCACGGTGTCGATCCCGCTGCCACTGCTGGCCGGGCTGAAACCCGACGGGTTCGACTGGCAGGTGCCCGGCCTGCGTGAAGAGCTCGTGACCGCGCTGATCCGGTCACTTCCGAAGAGCATCCGTCGCCATGTCGTGCCGGCGGCGGACTGGGCACGCACCCTGCTCGCCGAGGCGGGCGAGCCCGAGGCCGGCCAACCCCAGGGTTCACTCGTCGCATTCCTTGCCCGCCAGATCACCGCCAGGACCTACACTCCGGTCACGGTCGCCGACTTCGACCTCGACAGGGTTCCCGCCCATCTTCGCGTGACCTTCGCCGTGATGGATGACCGCGCCAACCGCGTCGCGAGCGGCAAGGCGCTGAGCGCGCTTCAGGCGAGCCTCAAGCCTGTTGCGCGAGCGAGCGTCGCAAGGGTGACCGAGAAGGCATCGGCCGCGCTGCCGCAGAGCGACCGTCTCGAGCGCGCCGGTATCACCAGCTGGGATTTCGACGAGCTCGACCGCAGCCGCGACACGAAGCACGGCTCGAACACGATCCGCGCCTATCCGGCCCTCGTCGACGAGAAGACCGGGGTCGCCATCAGGCTCATGAGCACCCCGGAAGACCAGGCCGCCGCCCACCGCCTCGGTGTGCGACGTCTGCTGCTGCTCGCCATCCCGTCGCCGATCGGTTACGTGCAGGAGCACCTCACCACGAACGAGAAACTCGTGCTCGCCCAGAGCCCGTACCGCTCGAACGCGGCACTCTTCGAAGACTGCATGATCGCGTGCGTCGATGCCGTGATCGGCGACGGACAACTCTTTACGAGGTCAGAGTTCGAAAAGGCGCGGGATGCGGTCTCCGCCACGATCGTCGACGCTCTCTTCCAGACCGTCGCCCTCGTCTCCCGCATCACCGCAAAAGCCCGCGAAGCCGATAAGGCCATCAAAGCCGCGACCAGCCTCGCGCTTATCGCACCCCTCGGCGATGCCCGCAGCCAGTTGGACGCCCTGTTCTTCGATGGGTTCGTGAGCGCGACCGGGCTCGAGCGGCTGCGCCGCATCCCCGCCTACCTCGACGCCCTGATTCATCGCGCGGGCAAGCTGGTCGAGAATCCTGCCAGGGACAGGGTGTGGATGACCGAGGTGCAGCTCGCGCAGGGGCGGTACATCACGGCGGGAGGCACACTGCCCCTCGATCCCGCGGCGGAGAGCCGGATCATCCGTGCCCGCTGGATGCTGGAGGAGTTGCGCCTCAGCCTGTTCGCCCAGCACATCGCCACCGCCGAACCGGTGAGCCTGCAGCGCATCACGAAGGTGCTCGCCGACTGACACTCCAGGCTCAAGTAAAGTTTTCTTGACACGATGTCTGACTTCTCATACATTGTGCGTGTCAGTAATTCTTTACATCCGACCCTGGAGGGGTCATGGCTTTCGAAGAGAAAAGCACCTGGATTCTCGGCATAGTGTCGGTCGTCGCCTATGCCGTCTATGCGTTCGTCGTGCTGGACCTCGCCCGGGCCATGCCCCTGGCCGAGGTCGACTACGTGCCTGCCATGCTCGGCACGATCGGGGCGGCCATCGTCGTCTCGATCCTGTCGCACATCGTCGTCGTCATCGCGTCACGTAAAGACCTCGGCAAGAAAGACCAGCGCGATCGCCAGATCTACCGGATGGGGGAATACGTCGGGCAATCGTTCGTGGTTGCCGGAGCCATCGCCGCCATGCTCTTCGCGATGGTCGAGCTGCCCCACTTCTGGATCGCCAACGTGCTGTATCTCGCGTTCATACTCTCGGCCATCCTCGGCACCATCACCAAACTCGTGTCGTACCGCCGGGGGCTGCCCGCATGGTGAAGCCCACGAGCATCACCAACTCGATCCGTGCGCTGAGGTTCAGCAACGGTGAGATGACCCAGGCCGACCTCGCCGACCGCATCGGCGTCACGCGCCAGACCGTCATCGCCATCGAGCAGGGACGCTACTCGCCGTCCCTCGAGCTCGCCTTCCAGATCGCCCAGGCCTTCGACGTGCAACTCGGCGAGGTCTTCCAGTACCCCTCAGAACCAGGAACTTCCTCATGAACGAACCACGCATGAACGCCATAGTGCAGGACGAGTACGGCCCCGTGAAGGTGCTTTCCCTGCGGAACATCGAGAGGCCGACACCGGGGCCAGACGAGGTGCTCGTCCGGGTGCACGCCGCCGGAGTCAATCCCGCCGACTGGCACCTCATGACGGGCGTGCCGTATCTCGCCAGGCTCGCGTTCGGGCTTCGCCGCCCGAAGAATCCGGTGCGGGGTGCGGATGTCGCTGGGGTCGTGGAATCCGTCGGGCCCGGTGTCACGGCCCTCAGTGCAGGCGACAGGGTGTTCGGCGTGGCGAAGGGCTCCTTCGCGCAGTATGCCGTCGCTGCCGTCGGTTCGCTCGCCCGCCTCCCCGAATCCCTCTCCTTCCCGCACGCCGCCGCGATTCCGCTCGCCGGTTGCACGGCCCTTCATGCGGTTCGGGATGCCGGGCTCGTCTCCGCGGGCCAGCGCGTGCTGGTCATCGGGGCCGGGGGCGGCATCGGCACGTTCGTCGTCCAGCTCGCCGTGGCGCTCGGCGCGACGGTCACCGGTGTCTGCAGCACATCGAAGCTGGAGCTCGTGCGCTCGCTCGGTGCACAGGCCGTGATCGACTACACGGTCGAGCAGATCACCGGGCATCCGCCATTCGATGTCATCATCGACACCGCCGGCAACCGGCCGCTCTCCCTGCTGCGGAGCATCCTCACTCCGCAGGGGCGGATCGTGATCGTCGGCGCCGAGGGCGGGGGGAACCTCGCGGGCAACACCGGTCGACAGCTGCAGGCCGCCCTGACACCGCGCGCGAAGCAACGCGCGATCGCCCTGTTTTCGACGGAGTCCACGGCCGACCTCGGGTCGCTGCTCGAGTTCGTGGATGCCGGAACCGTGCGGCCCGTGATCGATCGCGAGTATCCGCTCGCCGAGGCGGCAGCGGCGATCACGAGGATGACCGACGGCCTCGCGCACGGAAAGATCGTGCTGACCGTCTGAGCGCAACCAGTGTTCATAACTCCTGCTGGTAGATCGGCGCAACGCGCACGCTCCCCGCGATTGCGGGGGTGGTGCGGTGGCGGTGCTGTCGCGGCGCACGTACTGCAGGAGTTATGAACACAACGGGGTCATGCCGACGTTGCCGGGGAGGGCAACAACGGCATAGGGCGCGACAGGGGCGGCCGTGCGACTAGCCTGTTGGGGGCGCCTGAACCTTGGCGCAGGCACCAGAAAGGCCATGTCGTGCAGCACAATGCATCCCGAACCGTGTCAGCCGAGATCTCCCGATCGTGGTTGCTCGTCGCAGCTACTAAGCCGGAGTCCTTCGATGCTGCCGAGAGTTCCCGCGCCGACCAGATCATCCTGGACATCGAGGATGCCGTCGACCCCCGCCTCAAAGACAGCGCCCGCGCGGGCGTCGTCGACTGGCTGAGCACCGGCGGCAGCGGATGGGTTCGCATCAACGACCGCACCTCGGACTTCTGGTCGGATGACGTCGACGCTCTCGTCGGCATCCCCGGACTCCTCGGCGTGATGCTCGCCAAGGCGGAGTCGCCGGAGCACGTCTCCGAGACATTCGACCGCCTGCACGGCGTCACCCCCGTCATCGCACTCGTGGAATCCGCGCTCGGCATCGAGGAAGCGGCGAACATCGCGCGCGCTCGCGGCGCATACCGGCTCGCATTCGGCAGCGGCGACTACCGCCGTGACACCGGCACCAGC
Source organism: Salinibacterium sp. CAN_S4 (assembly GCF_015752305.1). Lineage (NCBI taxonomy): Bacteria > Bacillati > Actinomycetota > Actinomycetes > Micrococcales > Microbacteriaceae > Salinibacterium > Salinibacterium sp. CAN_S4. Next base: position 178,407 of record NZ_JADOVB010000004.1, read on the forward strand.
GCGGACGACATGGCGATGGCGTATCCACGATCCCGCCTCGTCGTCGCCAGCAGGGTCGGCAACCTGCCAGGGCCGATCGACGGACCCACCGTCGGGTCGAACCACCCCGTGCTGCGCGAGCAGGGCGGCATCGCCGTCGCGCTCGGGATGACCGGCAAACTGTGTCTCGACATCGAGCAGCTCCCGATCATCAACGAAGTCATCAGCCCGACCCGGTCTGACGTGGCATGGGCTCGCGACTTCCTCGCCGACTTCGAGGCCAGGGGCCGCGTCATCCGCGATGGCAGCGACCCGCCCCGGCTCGGTCGCGCGCAGAAGATCGACAAGCTGGCGCGCGCGTTCGGGGTCGAACCCGCCTAAACCGGTAACGACGAAGGGGCGACTCCACGGGAGCCGCCCCTTCGTCGTATCCTGCCTGTGGCTACTTCTTCTTGTCCTGAGCCCGACGCTCTGCGCGGTTCGCAGGAGCAGCAGCCTCGCCTTCCGGGCGCTGGCCGAACGCTCCGCGGGACGCGGGCTGCTGCGGCGCACGCTGCGGAGCGGGCTGCCCGCTCTGCGCCTGCTGGGCCTGCTGCGCGCGCGCGGTGGCCGCCTGCTCGATCTGGCCGCGCTGGTTGCGCACCTCGACCTCACCCTGCGCGTCAGCGCTCGGCGCGGAGTAGCTGAGCTTGTTCGTGTCGGTGGCGGGAGCCGCGAGGCCCTTCGCCTCGACGCCGGAACCACCGGTGACCTCGACCTCGAGGTTGAACAGGAACCCGACAGACTCCTCGCGGATCGACGCCATCATCGACTGGTACATCGCAAATCCCTCGCGCTGGTACTCGATGAGCGGATCGCGCTGGGCCATGGCCCGCAGTCCGATGCCGTCTTTCAGGTAGTCCATCTCGTAGAGGTGGTCGCGCCAGCGGCGGTCGATCACCGAGAGCACGACGCGTCGCTCGAGCTCGCGCATGGCGGGCTCGCCGAGCTGCTGCTCGCGACGCTCATAGGCCAGCCGCGCATCCGACATGATTTCCTTGGTCAGGAAGGATGAGGTGACCTTGCCGATCGATCCGGCCTCGGTGAGCAGCTCGTCGGTCGAGATCGACACGGGGTAGAGCGTCTTGAGCTCGGTCCACAGCGCGTCAAAATCCCACTCGTCAGAGTGACCCTGGGCGGTGTGCACGTCGATGACCTCGCTCACGACGTCTTCGAGGAAGTGCGTGACCTTGCCCTGCAGGTCGTCTCCCTCGAGGATGTGACGGCGGTCACCGTAGATCGCTTCGCGCTGGCGGTTCAGCACGTCGTCGTATTTCAGCACGTTCTTGCGGATCTCGGCGTTTCGACCCTCGACCTGGCTCTGCGCACTGCGGATGGCGCGGCTGACGACCTTGGATTCGATGGCGAGGTCATCCGGAACGTTGCCGCGACCCATGAGGGCCTCGGCGGCTCCGCTGTTGAAGAGTCGCATGAGGTCGTCTTCGAGCGACAGGTAGAAGCGGCTCTCGCCGGGGTCACCCTGTCGGCCTGAGCGACCGCGGAGCTGATTGTCGATGCGACGGGATTCGTGGCGCTCGGTGCCGAGCACGTAGAGGCCACCCACCGCGATAACCTTCTCGGCCTCGACCTGCACCTCGCTCCTGACTGTCGCGTAGACGTCGTCCCACGCCGCTTCGTACTCGTCGGGCGTCTCGCTCGGGCTGAGGTTCTGGCTGTTCAGCTGGGCAACGGCAAGGAACTCGGCGTTGCCGCCGAGCATCACGTCGGTTCCGCGGCCCGCCATGTTCGTGGCGACGGTCACGGCGCCGAGGCGGCCGGCCTGCGCGACGATCGCCGCCTCGCGAGCGTGGTTCTTGGCGTTGAGTACTTCGTGCTTGACGCCCTTCTTGGCGAGCATCCGGGAGAGCAGTTCGCTCTTCTCGACGCTCGTCGTTCCGACGAGAACGGGCTGGCCCGCAGCGTGTCGCACAACGATGTCTTCGACGACCTGCCCGAACTTGGCCTGCTCGTTCTTGTAGATCAGGTCCGACTGGTCCTTGCGCAGCATGGGCTTGTTCGTGGGGATCGGAACGACACCGAGCTTGTAGGTGCTCATGAACTCGGCGGCCTCCGTCTCGGCCGTACCGGTCATGCCGGAGAGCTTCGAGTACAGGCGGAAGTAGTTCTGCAGTGTCACGGTGGCGAGAGTCTGGTTCTCGGCCTTGACCGCGACACCCTCTTTCGCCTCGATCGACTGGTGGATGCCCTCGTTGTAGCGGCGGCCCATCAGGATGCGGCCGGTGTGTTCGTCGACGATCAGCACCTCGCCGTTCATCACGACGTAGTCCTTGTCTTTCTTGAACAGTGACTTCGCCTTGATGGAGTTGTTCAGGAACGAGATCAGTGGGGTATTCGCCGACTCGTAGAGGTTGTCGATGCCGAGGTAATCCTCGACCTTTTCGATACCGGGCTCGAGCACACCGACCGTGCGCTTCTTCTCGTCGACTTCATAGTCCACATCCGGAATCAGCTTGTTGGCGAGGTTCGCGAACTCGGTGAACCAGCGGTTGGCCTCACCCGAGGCCGGGCCCGAGATGATCAACGGCGTGCGAGCCTCATCGATCAGGATGGAGTCGACCTCATCGACGATCGCGTAGGCGTGGCCGCGCTGCACCATGTCCTGGGCCTGCCACGCCATGTTGTCGCGCAGGTAGTCGAATCCGAATTCGTTGTTGGTGCCGTAGGTGATGTCTGCGGCGTACTGCTCACGACGCTCGGGCGGTGTCTGGCCGGACAGGATGACGCCGACCGTCATGCCGAGTGCCCTGAAGACGCGACCCATCAACTCCGACTGATAGCTCGCGAGGTAGTCGTTCACGGTGATGACGTGCACTCCGCGCGACGGGATCGCGTTCAGGTAGGCGGCGAAGACCGCGGTGAGGGTCTTCCCCTCGCCGGTCTTCATCTCGGCGATGTTGCCGAGATGGAGAGCGGCTCCACCCATAGCCTGCACGTCGAACGGCCTCATACCCAGCGTGCGCTGCGCAGCCTCGCGGACAGCAGCGAACGCTTCGGGAAGCAGGTCGTCGAGAGACTCCCCCTTCGAGAAGCGCTCACGCAACTCGACTGTCTCGTTCTTCAGCTCGTCGTCCGTCAGTTCCTTGAAGTCTTCTTCGAGGTGATTGACCGCTTCCGCATAGTGCTTGAGGCGTCGAAGAAGTCGACCCTCACCGACGCGAAGCGCGCGTTCAAGAACGTTGGCCACCGATAACTCCAGTCTTCGTCGGGCATGCCCGAGTTTCCGGCACGACAATAAGCGCGTTACCGGTGGCCAATCGTACCAACCTGAGCCGGATCAGCGCCTGCTGCCGCGACCCCGGCTTGCGACTGTGGGCAGTTGCTCAGACTCTTCCTCGAGACCGATCACCCCGTAATCCCATCCCTTGCGGCGATACACGACACTCGGTCGGTCGGTTTCGCTGTCGATGAACAGGAAGAAGTCGTGGCCGACGAGCTCCATGTGATCGAGTGCGTTCTCGACGGTCATGTGGCTGGTGGGGAAGACTTTCCGGCGGATCACGACCGGCGAGTAGTCCTCGTCCCCCGGTTCCGCCTCGGTCTCCTGCACGGGAATGGAGCCCGTGCTCACCTTCTCGAGAATCTCGGGACTGGCCGGGGTGATGTCGACGACAGCGAACCCGCCGGCTGACGCCTCACGCAGCGACACCGGACGGTGCTGGCCCCGATGCACCTTCTTGCGATCCTTCGACTGGCGCACCCGCTCGATCAGTTTCGCCATGGCGAGGTCGAACGCGACGTACTTATCGGAACCTGCGGACTCTGCCCGCACCAGCGGACCCGGACCGATGAGGGTGAGCTCGACCCTGTCGTCGCCGCTGGCCCCCCTGGTCTCGTGATGACGGGTGACTTTGATCTCGAATGCGATCGCCTTCTCGGCGAGATGATCGACCTTTTCGGCCTTCTCAATCGCGTATTCCCTGAACCTGTCGGTAACCCCCAGGTTTCGTCCGCTGACGGTAATTTCCACGGCGACCTCCCAGCCTTCATGCGCGGCCGCCGGAGCCTTCAGTCAAACCCAGGCGGTTCTTGTTCTGCGCCTTTTGCCCCACCGTAGTCCTCGCGGCTGGGGTTGTCACGCACCTCGAACAACCTCGGGGTGAACGCGATGGTTGCGGCCCCGGCGACCTCCCCACCGGCCGCTCGAACGGCCCTCGCCGCCTCATCCAGCGTCGCGCCCGTGGTCAGCACGTCGTCGATCAGCACGAAGATCCTCCCCGTCAGCGGTCGCGTGGCCACCATCGCGCCGTGCAGGTTGGACGCCCTCGCGGCGCTGTCGAGCGACTTCTGCGACACCGTGCGTCGCGCCGTCCTGAGCACGGCAGCGGCCCGGTAACCGGTGTGGCCCAGGATGACCGCGACCGGGTCGTAGCCGCGTCGGCGGTACGACGACCGGCTCGTCGGCACCGCGGCGAGCTCCAGCCGGGCATCCGGCCGCTGCGCCAGCGCGGAGGCGAGAGACTGCCGCACGGCACCGGCGAGCGGGCGGGACAGGGCAGCGGAAAGGTCGGTGCGGTGGTGTTCTTTGATGGCGAGGATCACGCGCCGGACCCGCCCCTCGTAGCGCAGGGCCGTGACGACCGTGAGCCCGCCGGCCGTCGACCGCGGAGTCGGCGACGGGTGCAGCTCCGCGGCACACACCGAGCACAAGCCGCGGTCGTCAGCCCCGCAGCCGGCGCACTCGACCGGCACGAGCAGGGCCAGTGCGTCGAGGAGTGCGCCGAGAAGCGCGGCGGCGACCCGTGGCATCCATGACGGCATGAGCGATGGTGGCACCGCCGCACCGCGCGCAAGCTCCGCCCGGCCCGAACTGTGGAAAGCGCGCGGCCGTGGACGACTGTGCACCTGACGCTGGCGCCGAGGTGACGCACAGTGCGGTCTACGGGGAGGCATAGCGACCGCTAGCGTCAGCTCACCGGGCCGCGGGGCCGGAGGGCCGGAGAGACGGAGAGACGGCGAGACGGCGAGACGGAGCGCCGGCGAGACGGAGCGCCGGAGAGACGGAGGGCCGCGGGGAGAGGGGTGGGGCTACTGCTTGGTGGCGAGGAAGGCGGCCTGGATGCCCGTCGGGACCCAGCCGCTGCCCTGCGAGCGCCACACCTCACCGGCGCTCAGCACCCTCAGCCCGTCTGTGCCACCGGTTCCACCGGCGATCGTCGTCGCGTCGTCGAGCTGGCCGAGCAACTGGGTTGGTCCGCCGATCTCGACGAGCGTGATGACGCCGGAGCCCGAGATCGTCGCCACCGACTTGTCGTCCACCCACGTGGCATCCACCGGCGCACCCAGCGGGGTCGGGAGGTCGAACAGCTGGCCGAGCCTGGCCGGCACGGCATCCTGCCGGATGATGCCCGCAACCGCGAGCCGTGGGCCGACCGGGGTCGAGAGGTAGACCAGGAGTCGCGCCCCGTCGCGGGAGACGGCCATGGACACGATGCTGCTGTCGGGAGGGAGGCCGGACTGCAGCAGGTGTGGCACGCCATCGGAGCCGAAGGTGAGCAGGGACGAGGCGTCGTCACCCTGGGCCGTCCAGGTGAAATCGAAGGTATCGATCGACGGCCTGATGAGGCCGGGACGATCGTCGAGAAGTGCGGCAGAACTCGATCCTGCCGACGCGAGCGACACACCTTCCGGGGAGAGGACGGCCGCAGAGAGCCTGTTGTGGGCGAGACTGGCGGCGGTCGCCTCGGAGGCGACGACGGAGTTCGAGACACCCGGGATCGATGCGATCCCCGCCCCGCCGCTGAAACCGAATGATGTCCCGGTTCCGATGAGCGCGGCGCTGTCGACGGTGGGTGTGATCGCGTCGTCCCCTGAGGCGATGGGCGTCGTAAGCTCGGTGCCGCCGACGGTGATGACCACGTTCGCGATACCGAGAGTGGCGACCAGCTGTTGTCGCATCTGGTCCCGGGCGACCGGCGTGCTGTCGATGACCTCGTTACTGAGGTCGACGATCGCCTGCCCGGCCTGTACGCTCACCGAATCGAGCGTCGTCGCCTGCGGGAATGCGGTCACCCCGGCCTGCACGAGCCAATCGGATGGGCCGGCGAGCAGTGCTGTCACGGTGTCACGCGTGATGTTCGAGCGCTTGGCGAACCACCTCACGTCGGGAACGAGGTATCGGTAACTCGGGTCGAAGAAATACAAGGATTGCTCGGCGAACACGAGACTGAAGCTGCTGCGCGAGAGCACGATCCCGGGTGGAGCCGAACTGATGCGCCACTGTCCGTTCTCCTGTGTGAAGCCGTAGCTCAGGGTCTGGGCCGCCGGCGGCGGCTCCGAGTAACTGCCCAGGTTGTTCACGAGGGCACCGGTGGTGACCGTGTACGACAGCGTGTCTGGTGCCTCGGCCGCGGTGATCGTCGCCACTCCCGATCGGATGAGCGTGAGGGCATCCGGATCCCAACTGCCGGCCATCTCCGCCGTGAAGAATGACCGAGCGACCTGGAAGTTGGATTGCGGCGAGCGAACGGCCTGCATGAAGCCTGCGAGAATCTCGTCGGGAGCGGCATCGGGTGTCGGGCCAGAGACGAGCAACTCGACCCCAGGATTGTCGGGGTCGTCGATCAACTGACCGACCTGCACTCCACCGCTCGAGGGCACTCCGACGCAACCGGCGAGGGTCAGGATCACCGCGAGCGCTGCCGCGACTACGACGGGCTGCTTACGCATCGATCGCCTCCTGTACCGGTTCTTCGGGAGGCAGGGCCAGTGGTGACCCCTTCAGTTCTGCTCCCCGCACCCGGGGAAGCGTAAGCCTGAAGCATGAGCCTTCGCCGGGAGCAGACCAGACCTCGAGCCAGCCCCCGTGCAGCGCAGCGTCTTCGAGGGAAATCGCGAGACCGAGTCCCGTGCCTCCCGTCACACGCTGCCGGGACGGGTCAGCGCGCCAGAACCTGTCGAAGACGCGATCCATCGCGGCGGCGGTCATGCCCACGCCGTAGTCGCGCACGGCGATGGCGACGGCCTCCTTGTCGCTGTCCACCCAGACGACGATCGGCTGCCCTTCGCCGTGGTCGATGGCGTTACCCAACAGGTTGTGCAGGATGCGGCGGATGCGGCGGCTGTCGACCTCGGCCTCGAAATAGCCTCCGGGGGCGACCATCCTGAGCGGTGACCCCTTCGACTCCGCGAGCGTCGTGACGCTCTCGATGGCATCCTCGACGAGGTAGACCAGGTTCGTCGGCTCGGTCTCCATGTCGACCGCGCCGGCGTCGTACCGGCTCATCTCGAGGAGGTCGGCCAGCAGCGATTCGAACCTCTGCACCTGGGTGTGCAGCAGCTCCGCGGTGCGCGCCGCCGACGGCGAGAACGAATCGCGCTGGTCGTAGAGCACGTCGCCGGCGAGCCGGATCGTCGTCAGCGGGGTGCGCAACTCGTGGGAGACGTCGGAGACGAACCGCTGCTGCACCTGCGACAGTGCCGCGAGCCTCGTGATCTGGTTTTGCAGCGACGCGGCCATGCCGTTGAACGACCGAGCGAGGGTGGCGATCACATCGTCGCCCTTCACGGGGATGCGCACCTCCAGTTGCCCCGCGGCGAGCTTCTGGCTCGTCTCGGCCGCCAGCTGCACAGGGCCGACGACCAGGCGCACGACCACGTAGGTGACGGCGCCGATCAGCACGATCAGGGCGAGCCCGCCGAGAAACAGGGTGCGCTGCACGAGCCCGAGTGACTCCTGAAGATCCTGGATGTTGTAGACGAGGTAGAGCTCGTATTGCGCACCGCGCACGTTGAGCACGGTGCCGAAGACGATCCCCGGCTGCACCGAAGAATCGGCCTGGACAAGCCCCACAGACTGCGACACCGTCCGCAACTCCGTGAGGCCCTGCACAGCGGCGCGAAGCTCGACGGAGATGACCTGGGGGTCGAGCCCGAGTGTCTGGCTCTCGGTGGGGCTGCGCGGGCCGTCCTGTCCCGGCATGCGTCTGAGGGCGAACTGGGTCACCCCGGTGCTCGCAGCGGCGTTCACGATGGCCCTCGCGGCATCCGCCGTCGTCGCATCGATGTCGTCGTCCCCCAGCTGCTCAGTCGACTCGTCGAAGAATCTCTGGCCGATGATGGCGGCGTTGGAGGTGGTGCGGCTGAGCTGGTCGCGGCGCGCATCGAACAGGTTGGCACCGACGCTCACCGACATGTAGCCACCGATGATCGTGACCGCGACCCCTGACAACGCGAGGGTGAAGGCAATCGTGCGCAACTGGAGCGACGAACGCCACAGCCGCACGAAGCGCTGCACGATCGCGCGCCACTGGAAATCGCGCATGGTGCTACGTGATGCTGCCCGCGCGGTAGCCGACGCCACGCACGGTCATGACGATGCGAGGGTTGTCGGGATCTTCCTCCACCTTCGCGCGCAGCCGCTGCACGTGCACGTTCACGAGCCTCGTATCAGCCTTGTAGTGGTAGCCCCACACCTGCTCGAGCAGCATCTCCCGTGTGAAGACCTGCTGGGGCTTCAGTGCGAGGGCAAGCAGCAGCTCGAATTCGAGAGGCGTCAGGCTGATCTTGGATTCACCGCGCCTGACCTCATGGCCCGCGACGTCGAGGGTCAGGTCGCCGACCTGCAGGGAGCCCGTGGCGCTCTCCGGGCTGGGCCTCAGCCGAGTGCGCACGCGGGCGACGAGTTCCTTCGGATTGAACGGCTTGACGACATAGTCGTCGGCACCGCTCTCGAGGCCCTTCACGACGTCGGCCGTGTCGCTCTTCGCAGTGAGCATGATGATGGGAACACCGGATTCCTCACGGATCCTGGCGCACACCTCGATGCCGTTCATGCCCGGCAGCATCAGGTCGAGCAGCACGAGATCGGGTTTAGAGGCGTGGAACGCCTCGACCGCCGCGGCACCATCGTCGCAGAAGGAGGGTTCGAATCCCTCCGCGCGCAGCACGATGCCGATCATCTCTGCCAGCGCCGTGTCATCATCGACCACAAGAATTCGCGCGTTCACCTGTACCTCGCTACTGCATAGAGCCAGCCGGACGGGCGCCGGAGCTTTCGCATAAGAGTAGTCGAGTGTGAAACCATGATGAGGACTGTTCCACTATGCAAAGGATGAGCTGTGAGTGACAACACCCCGTGGCAGTCCCCAGCGGGTGGCCCTGCCGCTGCGCCGCCTGCGTCGCCATACGCCAACGCAGCTTCGGCCCCACCGCCTCCCGTCGGCGCTCCGGGATGGACTGCGCCACCGAAGCCGGGACTCATCCCGCTGCGGCCCCTGACCCTGGGCACCCTGCTGGCGGCGTCGTTCCAGGTCATCCGCAGAAACCCGCGGCCCATTTTCGGGTTCTCGCTGCTGCTCACCGGACTCATTTTCGTGTTCACCCTGCTCGTGGTGGGGTTCGTATCGTTCTTCGCGTTCTCGAGGGTGTCGAGCGCGACCGGAGCCGACCAGGACGCCGTCGAAGCGGGATCGGTGGCGACGATCATCCTGTCCGCCCTGGTTCCTGTCGTGCTGTCCATCGTCGTGACCGCGATCCTGCAGTCCATCGTCGTGCTCGAGGTCGCGAGGGGAACGCTCGGCGAGAAGCTGAAGCTCGCTGGCCTCTGGCGCCAGGCGAAGGGTCGCATCGGAGCCGTCATCGGCTGGTCGCTGCTGCTCACCGGCGCAGCGGTGCTCGCGCTGGTCATCCTGTCTGCCGTGATCGGGCTGATCATCGCGTTCGGCGGTACCGCCGGAATCGTCGTCGGCGTGATCCTCGGGGTTCTCGCGGCTGGCGGCGCCCTGGTTCTGTCGTTCTGGCTCGGCACCCGCCTGTGCCTCGTGCCGAGCGCCCTCATGCTCGAGAGGCTTCCGCTGCGCGCCGCCATCGCCCGGTCGTGGTCGCTGACCACCGGCTACTTCTGGAAGACGCTGGGGATCCAGCTGCTCGTCGCCGCCATAGTGCAGACGGTCGCCGGCATCATCGGCGCCCCGCTGCAGCTGCTGCTCGGGTTCGGCAGCGTCCTGCTCAACCCGAATGGCGAGGGCGACGGCCTCATCGCCGGCGCCGTAGTGCTGTACGTGCTCACGATCATCCTGAGCATCGTGTTCGGTGCGATCGCTGCCGTGATCCAGAGCGCGACGACCGCGCTCATCTACATCGACATCAGGATGCGCAAGGAAGGGCTCGACCTGGAGCTCAACCGGTTCGTCGAAGCGCGCCAGGCGGGCAATTCGAGCGTGCCCGACCCGTACCTCCAGCGCGCAACGGCCGAAGCAACGGCACCCCAGCCGCCGTCCCAGCCGTCCCCGTGGTCGTGACCGGCTTGGCGCTGCCGCTGGAGGTGCCGGTCGATCCCGACCCGCAGGAGGCGGCGGAACTGCTCATCAACGAACTTTCCCAACCGCAGTACCAGGCAGCACGACCGACCTGGTTCGACCTGCTCGCCAAAGCCGTACAGGACTGGCTCTCATCCCTGCGGCTCGGCGACGTGCAGGGACCACCAGCACTCGGCCTCGGTGTCGTCGTCACGCTCGCCGTGATCGGCATCGTCGTCGCGTTCCTGATCTTCGGTGTGCCGCGACTCAACCGCCGCAGCGCCGTCGCCGGGTCGTTGTTCGGAGAGGATGACCGTCGCACGTCCGCCAGCATCCGGCAGGATGCCGAGGCCGCCGCCGCGCGGAGCGAGTACTCGATCGCGGTCGCCGAGATGTTCCGCGCCATAGCCAGAGGGCTGGCCGAACGGTCGATCGTGACCACGAGCCCCGGAACCACGGCGAGGGACTTCGCGGTCACTGCGAGCACCCCGTTCCCGGATCTCGCCGACGCGTTGCGCGACTCCGCCACCGCCTTCGACCAGGTGCGCTACCTCGACCGCACCGGTACGGCCGAGCAGTTCCAGCAGGCCGCTGCCCTCGAGCGCGACCTGCGGGCCACCCGGCCCGTGCTGGAGCTGCTGTGACGATGCAGGCCCCCCGGCAGGAGGTGCTGACTCCGACGGTGGGTCGCGTGGCCACACGCGCGCTCTTCTGGATGGTGGTCGCCCTGTTCGCGATCGCGATCGCGATCGTGTCGCTGGCGACGGCAGGCTCCGCCGCCGAGGGTCCACCGCTCGACGCCGAGAGTGCTGCTCCCGGGGGCTCCATGGCGGTGGCCGAGGTGCTTCGGCAGCAGGGGGTCGATGTGATCGTGGCATCCACTCTCATCGAGGCCGGGGATGCGGTCGTCGGCGTCGATGACACCACCGTGCTGCTGTACGACCCCGACGGCTATCTCGACGACGAGCAGTTGACGGCGGCCGCTGCGCTGGCTCGCTCGGTCGTGATCGTCGATGCGGACTTCACGCAATTGCAGGCGATCGCCCCGGAAGTGGCGCAGGCCGGTAACGCCGACAACGAACTCACGGCAGGGTGTGCCGTGCCCGCTGCGGCGAGGGCCGGTGCCGTCGCCGGCGATGCTTCCGGATATCGCGTCATCGACGACTCCGCTGACACTGCCGCGTGCTTCGGCAGCGGGGACGGCGTGTTCTCGCTCGTCCAGGTGAATCGCAGCGACACGCAACTGACCGTGCTCGGCCTCACCGCTGCCCTGACCAACGAACGCGTGATCGACAGCGGCAACGCGGCCCTTGCACTGAATCTGCTCGGGGCGACGCCGACCCTGGTCTGGTACATCCCGACCCTCGCCGATGTGCAGGATGCCGGGCCCGCGACTCTCGGCGAACTCACACCGCCCTGGGTCACCCCCGTGTTGCTGCTTCTCGTGCTCACGTTCGTCGCCGCCGCGGTGTGGCGGGGCCGGCGCTTCGGCCCCCTGGTGATCGAGAACCTCCCGGTGATCGTGCGTTCCAGCGAGACGATGCTCGGTCGTGCGCGCCTGTACGAGCGCTCGTCATCACGGCTGAGGGCGCTCGATGCGCTCAGGATGGGCGCCATCCAGCGACTGGCCCTGATCTGCGGCCAGCCGCGCTCGGCCTCGGTCGACGAGATCGTCTCGGCGGTAGCGGCCGTGACCGGTGCGCAGCGGCACGTCATCCGGGATCTTCTCGTCGACACGATTCCCGGCACCGATGCCGACCTCGTCTCGCTGTCGGACGCCCTGCTCGTGCTCGAGCGCGACGTCGCCATCGCCGTCCGCCCCTGATCGTCCGATTCACGCCGACCTATCCGTTCCACACCGACCTCAACACACTGGAGAATCGACCCATGACTGACGAGCAAGCGACCGACGAGAACCTGCGGCAATCATTCGCGAACCTGCGCACCGAGGTCGGCAAGTCCGTCGTCGGGCAGGATGCCGCGGTCACGGGCCTCACGATCGCACTGCTCGCCGGGGGCCATGTGCTGCTCGAGGGAGTGCCGGGTGTGGCGAAGACACTGCTGGTGCGCACCCTCAGCCACGCGCTCGCGCTGGACACGAAACGCGTGCAGTTCACGCCTGACCTCATGCCCGGTGACGTCACCGGCTCCCTCGTCTACGACGCGAAGGCCGGCGAATTCGAGTTCCGCGAGGGGCCGGTGTTCACCAACATCATGCTCGCCGACGAGATCAACCGCACGCCACCGAAGACGCAGTCGGCGCTGCTCGAGGCGATGGAGGAACGCCAGGTCTCGGCCGACGGCGTGACTCGCGCGCTTCCCGTACCGTTCATGGTCGCGGCCACCATGAACCCCATCGAATACGAGGGCACGTACACTCTGCCGGAGGCGCAGCTCGACAGGTTCATGCTCAAGCTCGTGCTCGAGCTGCCGGAGCGCGACACCGAGATCGAGGTGCTGCGCCGCCATGCCGCGGGCTTCAACCCCCGTGATCTCGACGCCGCGGGAGTCACCGCCGTGCTTGACGCCCAGCAGCTCGCTCTCGCCCAGGCCGCCGTGGCCCGCGTCGGAGCGACCGCCGATGTCATCGGCTACACAGTGGATCTCGCCCGCGCCACCCGGCAGAGCCCGTCCGTGAAGCTCGGCGTGAGTCCCCGTGGGTCGACGGCGTTGCTCGCCGCGGCCAAGGCGTGGGCCTGGCTGAACGGCTTCGACTCCATCACCCCCGACCACGTGCAGGCCATGGTGCTTCCGGTGCTGCGGCACCGCATCCAGTTGCGCCCGGAGGCCGAGCTCGAGGGCGTATCGCCCGACGCGATCCTGCGCTCGATCCTGCAGCAGGTGCAGGTGCCGCTGTGATTCCGCGCGGTGGAGCTATGAGAGTCGCGCCAGCGATTCTGCGACCCCAGCGCCGAGGGAGCCTGCGACCGAGGGCGAAGCCCTAGTGGCTATCTCCGGCAGGTTCGTGGCGCTCGTGGTGTTCGGCGTCGCGCCGATCATCCTCATCGGCCAGCCCTGGGCGCTGCTGGCGTGGCTGCTGCTCGTGGCCGTGCTCGCCGGGCTCGACCTCGCGCTCGCGGGGTCTCCGCGCGCTGTGCGGCTGTCCCGGCAGCTGCCGTCGCGCGTGCGGCTGGGTGAGACCGTGGCGTCCACCGTGCTGATCGCCAACCCCGGGCGCCGTCGCGTGCGCGGCATGGTCCGCGACGGCTGGTCGCCCTCCGCGGTCGCAGAGCCGGCCCGGGCGCCACTGGATGTCCCCGCTGGCGAGCAGCGCACGATCACGACCATGCTGACCCCGTTCCGACGAGGCGAGCGCCGGGCCGCGCACGTCACGATCCGGTCGTTCGGGCCGCTGGGGCTCGCCGCGCGGCAGGCCACCATCGCCGCACCCGGTGCCATCACCGTGCTCCCGCCGTTCAACTCCCGCAAGCACCTGCCCTCGCGGCTGGCGCGGCTCCGCGAGCTGGACGGCGCCACGAGCGTCATGGTCCGCGGCCAGGGCACCGAGTTCGACAGCCTGCGCGACTACGTGCGCGGCGACGACGTGCGCTCGATCGACTGGAGGGCGACGGCCCGTCGTGCCGCGGCATCCGGCCCCGGTCTCGTCGTGCGCACCTGGCGCCCGGAGCGGGACCGGCGCGTCGTGATCATCGTCGACAGCGGTCGCACGTCAGCCGCCCGCATCGACAACGAACCCAGGATCGATACGGCGTTCGAGTCCGCGCTGCTGCTCGCCGCTCTCGCCTCGAGCGCGGGAGACCGCGTCGACATGGTGATCTACGACCGGCGGGTGCGCGCCCGCGTGCAGGGGGCGACGGGCGCCGAACTGCTGTCGCGCATGGTCTCGAGCATGGCCCCGGTCGATCCCGAGCTCATCGAGATGGACTGGACGGCGGTGCCCGCACTCGTGCGGTCCATCACCTCCCACCACGCCCTGGTGGTGCTCGCGACCACCGTCGACGCGCCGGGAGCCTCGCGCGGACTTCTCGCCGTGCTGCCGCAGCTGACCCGCAAACACATGGTAGTCGTGGCATCCGTCACAGATCCCGCCATCCTCGAGGCCACGACGCAGCGCGACAATCGCGACGAGGTCTACCGGGCAGCGGCCGCCGAGCGTGCACTGCTGGACCAGTCGCGCGTGGCTGCGGCCGTGCGCCAGCTCGGCGCCGAGGTCGTCACCGCTGCGCCCCAGGACCTGCCGCCCGCCCTTGCGGACACCTACATCGCGCTGAAGGCCGCCGGCCGGCTGTAGCCCCAGCGGGCCGACTCCGAGAGCGCAGTTTTCGCCCTCAAGGTGCCGCTGACGGGCGAGAATTGCGCTCTCAGCCGCACGGCAAGGGAACGGATGCCCGCTCAGCGCGGCAACGGCCGACCCCGAAGGGCCGGCCGTTGCGTCTGGCGGGTGTTACAGCGATCCCACCGTGGTGCGGAGCGAAGCGCCGAGCACGGAATCCACGTTGCCCCAGTACCAGAAGAACCGCTCGCGGATCTCGGGGACCGTGATGGCCTTGCCCTGGCCCGTGAGGGTCTCGAGCAGTCTGGCCTTCGAGTCTGCGTCGAAGACGTCCCGATAAAGCGTGCCAGCCTGGCCGAAGTCGTCGTCCTCGGAATGCAGGGTTGCCGCGGCGCGGGTCAGGGTGCCGTCCGACTCCCAGCTTCCCTCGCCAGAGCGGGCGGGGTCGGCGACGGGTCCACCGTAGGAGTTCGGCGTGTACGTGCGCGCCGTGGCGTCGCTGAACTCGTACCGCATGTTGCCCTCGTGCTGGTAATTCGCGACGGGGGCGGCGTGCGGCTTGTTGACCGGCAGCTGGTTGTAGTTCGTGCCGATGCGGTGGCGCTGGGCATCCGGGTAGGAGTGCACGCGCGCCATGAGCATCTTGTCGGGGCTGATGTCGATGCCGGGCACCAGGTTGGCCGGCGAGAACGCGGCCTGCTCGATCTCCGCGAAGAAGTTCTGCGGATTGCGGTTCAGCGTGTACTCGCCGACCTTCACCAGCGGGTAGTCGGCGTGCGACCAGGTCTTCGTGATGTCGAAGGGGTTGAAACGGTAGGTCTTCGCATCCTCGTACGGCATGATCTGCACGAACACATCCCAGATCGGGAAGTCGCCGGATTCGATGGCCTCATGCAGGTCGCGGCGGTAGTAGTCGGCGTCCGATCCGGCGAGCTTCTCGCCCTCCTCGGCACTCATGCGCTCCACACCCTGGCGCGACTTGAAGTGGTACTGGATCCAGTGACGCTCACCCGCGGCATTGATCCACTGGTAGGTGTGCGAACCGTAGCCGTTGAGGTGACGCCACGACTTCGAGAGGCCGCGGTCACCCATGAGGTACGTGACCTGATGGGACGACTCCGGCGACAGGGTCCAGAAGTCCCACTGCATGTCGGCGTCGCGCAGCCCAGAACCACCGAGGCGCTTCTGGGAGTGGATGAAGTCAGGGAACTTCATCGCATCGCGGATGAAGAACACCGGGGTGTTATTGCCGACGACGTCGTAGTTGCCCTCGGTCGTATAGAACCGGAGCGAATAGCCGCGCACGTCGCGCCATGTGTCAGGGGAGCCCTGCTCACCGGCGACCGACGAGAAGCGCAGCAGGATCTCGCTCGTCGCGCCGGGCTGGAAGACCGCGGCACGCGTGTACTGCGAGACGTTTTCCGTGACCGTGAACTCTCCGAAAGCCCCGCCGCCCTTGGCGTGCGGGTTGCGCTCCGGCACGCGTTCGCGGTTGAACGCAGCGAGCTTCTCGACCAGGAACCGGTCGTGCAGAACGGTGCTGCCATCGGGGCCGGCGGTGAGCGAATGCTCGTCGCTGGTCAGCGGTGCTCCGCTCTGGCTTGTGGTGAAATTGTCAGTCATGAGTCCTCCTGGTTAGTGCTCGATGAGCGGATGGGGGTCGAAGAATGGGCGGATTCGCGGCTGGCGCAGTCCTGGCAGAGTCCCCAGAACGTCACCTCCGCCGTCGAGATCTGGAAACCTGAGCTGTCCACAGGCGCGAGGCACGGAGAGTGGCCGACGGCGCACTCGACGTCGACGACGGTGCGGCAGCTGTTGCACACGAGGTGGTGGTGATTGTCGTTCTCATGGATTTCGTAGAGCGCGGCAGAGCCCGCGGGCTCGATGCGGCGCAATAGTCCGGCCTCGGTGAGGGCGGCGAGGGCGTTGTGCACCGACTGCACGGAGGTTGCCGCATCCCCCAGTCGGGAATGGATGACGAGAGCCGACGAGTGCGGCTGCTCGACCAGAGCGGACAGAACCCGTACGCGGCTGCTCGTGATGCGGAGCCCTGCCCTGCGAAGCTCGATGTCCGGGGAGAAGGTCATTACCTTCATCCTACCCTTATCGTGAATAGGTCAAAATAAGGCTACCCTGCGACGAGTTGCCGTGCCCCTGCCTCGAACTCGTCGAGGTCGCCGGTTTCCCCGGCGCGAGCCGCTCTTCGACCCACCACCCACTGGTAGAACAGGAACGCGCCGAGCGCGACGGTCCCGATGCCGATCTTGATCGGCCACGGCCACTCCTGCCGGGTGACGAGACCTTCGATGAGCCCGGAGACCAGAAGGGCCAGGATGAGCCCGATCACGATGGTGAACATCGCGCGACCCTCCTCGGAGAGCGCCTGGGCCCGGGTGCGGGCGCCCGGGGCGATCCAGGCCCAGAAGATGCGCATGCCGGCTGCACCCGCCACGAAGATCGAGTACAGCTCGAGCTGGCCGTGCGGCGCGATGTAGAGGAAGAACACGTCGAGCCGATCGAACTCGTTCATGATGGCGGCGGTCATCCCGAGGCTCTGCGCGTTGGTGAAGAGCAGGTAGGCGGGATAGAGGCCTGTGATCCCGAAGGCTATGCACTGGGCGGCGAGCCACGCATTATTCGTCCACACGAAGCTGGTGAACGATGTTCCCGAGTTCTCGGAGTAGTAGTTGACGAAGTCCTCTTTCGCGTACCGCTCGAGGTCGGCGGTCGAGCCGAGCGTCGCCAGTACTTCGGGATTCGACGACGCCCACCACGCGTACAGGAATGCGATGACGACGGATGCCGCGGACACAGCGAGACACAGCCACCGGATCCGGAACAGGGCCGCGGGCAGTTGCGCGGCGAAGAACCGTGGAACCTGGCTCAGCACATTGGCGGATGCCCCGGTGAACCGCAGCCGTGCCCGGCTCAGCCACAGCGACAGCCTGTCGCCCTGCACCGACTGCCCCGAGGTGGTCTTGATCGCGGAAAGCTGGGTTGCACCCGACTGGTATCGGTCGATCAGTTCGTCGGCTTCGGCCCCGCTGAATCGCCGCCGGGAGCCGAGCTCGGCAAGGCGATCCCACTCTTCGCGGTGGGCGGCTGAGTATGCGTCGAGATCCATCTGCTTAAATGATGGCATGGCCAGAATCGATTCTGTCGAGCACGACGAAGATCTGCAGGAGCTTGTCACCGGTGAGGCCGTCGCACTCGATCTGAGGTCGTCGAGTTTCGTGCTGCGGGCGGCCGGCACGATCATCGATTACCTGCTCTATTTCGGCAGCTACATCGTGATCGTCCTGGTGCTGTTCTCGCTCGCCGACCAGCTCGGGCTGGACCAGGCACTGATCACTGCCGTGAGCGTCGCGGCCCTCGTGCTGTGCCTCGTCGTGATCCCCACTGCCGTCGAGACGGCCACGCACGGCAAGTCCCTCGGCAAGCTGGCCATTGGTTCGCGCATTGTCCGCGATGACGGCGGGTCGATCGGCTTCCGGCACGCCTTCATCCGGGCGCTGACCGGCGTCTTCGAGATCTTCATGACCTTCGGCGGCATGGCCGCGATTATCGCCCTGCTGAATGGTCGCGCCAAACGACTGGGAGATCTGGTGGCCGGCACCTACAGCCAGAACGAGAGGGTCTCGAAGTCCGTCACCGCGGTCTACGGCGTGCCCACCCCCCTGGCCGAATGGGCGAGGACGGCGGATGTCGCCACCCTCCCCGACGCCCTCGCCCGCCGGGTGGCGGCATTCCTCGCGCAGGCCGCGTCGCTCACCCCCGCGACGCGCGAGAGACTCAGTCGCGAGCTCGCCGACGAGGTTAGCGTGTTCGTGTCGCCGGTTCCCGCAACCAATGCTGAACTCTTCCTCGCCGCCGTGGTCTCGGTGCGGCGCGACAGGGAATCCGCCGCCCTCGGTCTCGAACGATCGGGACTCGAGCGCCTCGCGCCCGTGCTCGGCGGCCTGCCCCGCGGCTTCCCGGACCGTGGCTGAAGCCCCGTGCCTCGGATACTCATCACCGGCATGTCCGGCGCGGGAAAGTCGACGCTGCTCACCGAACTCGCCTCGCGGGGATTTCTGACCGTCGACACGGATGATGACGGCTGGGTGGGTTCCGATGGCTTGTGGGACGAGGTCAGGATGAAGGGACTTCTCGAGTCTCATTCGGATGTCATCGTGTCGGGGACTGTCGAAAATCAGGGTCGCTTCTATGACCGATTCGAGCACGTCGTGTTGTTGAGCGCACCCGTCGAGGTACTGATCGAGCGTGTCTCGACCCGATCGAACAACCCCTACGGTCGGTCAGCCAGTCAACAGGACGAGATTCGCAGGAATGTCGCCGAGATCGAGCCGTTGCTGCGACGTGGCGCTGGGGTCGAGCTGGACGGTCGCGATCCTCTGGCAGAGCTCGCTGACACTGTCACACAACTGATGTGACCCCTCGACCTACGGATGTATGGCACAACGCCATACGTTGCCCAGCGGAGACCCTTTCTTCCCGGGCGTCGCCGAACGCTGCTCAGTCAGCTACGTGGCCCAGCCGGCTACGCGACCGGGAGGCATTAACGCCGGATGCCCGGTCGCAACGAGAGTTACGGCCGGGCATCCTGACGCATCGAAGCGTCTGGTTCCCTTAGTAGCGGTAGTGATCGACCTTGTACGGCCCCTCGACCGGAACGCCGATGTAGGCGGCCTGGGTGGGGGTCAGCGTCGTCAGCACGACACCGAGGGCGTCGAGGTGCAGTCGGGCGACCTTCTCGTCGAGGTGCTTCGGCAGCACGTAGACCTGGTTTTCATACTTGGCATCGGTGTTGTTCACCCACAGCTCCAGCTGCGCGAGCACCTGGTTGGTGAACGAGTTGCTCATCACGAACGACGGGTGGCCCGTGGCGTTTCCGAGGTTCATCAGTCGCCCCTCGGACAGCACCAGGATGCTGCGACCCGACGGCATGCGCCACTCGTGCACCTGCGGCTTGATCTCGACACGCTCGGCACCGGCAAGGCTCTCGAGCCCCGCGATGTCGATCTCGTTGTCGAAGTGACCGACGTTGGCGACGATCGCGAGGTGCTTCATGCCCATCAGGTGCTCGACCGTGATGACGTTCTCGTTGCCGGTGCTCGTGACGAAGATGTCTACATCGGCGAGCGCCTTCTCGATCGTCGTCACCTGGAAGCCGTCCATCGCAGCCTGCAGTGCGTTGATCGGGTCGATCTCGGAGACGATCACGCGGGCACCCTGGCCGCGCATGGCCTCGGCCGATCCCTTGCCGACATCGCCGTAGCCCGCGACGAACACGACCTTGCCGCCGATGAGCACATCGGTGGCGCGGTTGATGCCGTCCAGCAGTGAGTGGCGGATGCCGTACTTGTTGTCGAACTTGCTCTTGGTGACCGAGTCGTTGACGTTGATCGCCGGGAACAGCAGCTCGCCGCTCCTCGCGAACTCGTAGAGGCGGTGAACGCCGGTGGTGGTCTCCTCGGTGACGCCCTGGATCTCGGCCGCGATCCTGGTCCAGCGTTCGCCTGACGCGTTGAGCGAGCGGCGCAGTACATCGAGGATGACGCTGTACTCGTGAGAAGCATCCTCAGGCGTGGCGGGCACCGCACCGGCGAGTTCGAACTCGCGGCCCTTGTGAACCAGAAGCGTCGCGTCCCCGCCATCGTCGAGGATCATGTTCGGCCCGACGGCGCCTTCGCCGTAGACGGCAGAGTCGCTCCAGTCGAAGATCTGCTCGGTGCACCACCAGTACTCCTCGAGAGTCTCACCCTTCCAGGCGAACACCGGGACGCCGGCGGGGGCGTCGACAGTGCCGGTCGGGCCGACGACCGTGGCGGCTGCAGCTCCGTCTTCCGTCGAGAAGATGTTGCATGACGCCCAGCGGACCTCGGCACCGAGTGCTACAAGAGTCTCGATGAGCACGGCGGTCTGGGTCGTCATGTGCAGGGAACCGGCGATGCGCGCGCCCGTGAGCGGCTTGGACGCTCCGAACTCTCCCCGAAGAGCCATCAGCCCGGGCATCTCGTGCTCGGCTAGACGGATCTGGTGGCGGCCGGCCTCAGCGAGAGAGAGGTCGGCGACCTTGAACGATAGTGCAGTGGATGTCGCGGAAGTCATGCTCCCATTCTCGCAGCCCAGCGCGCCCCGCGCCTACGGGTTGCGCGGCAGCGGTTCCATCGTCGAGAGGGGGAACGCGGCATCCGGAGCATCGAACCAGGCATTGAGCGATTCGACGGCGGCGAGCGTGCCGTGCCAGTCGTCGATCGCGACCGACGGGACTCCCAGGGCGAACACCGGGTAATCGTTGCCCGTGGGGTCGAGCCGGTCTCCGATGAACAGCAACTGGTCGATGCCAACACCGAGCTTTTCGGTGAGCTTCCCGATGCCGTAGGCCTTATCGATTCCCTTGCGCGTGATGTCGATCGACGTCGACCCACCACCGCGCACCTCGAGATCGGGCAGTCTCGGTGAGACGTACCCCCACAGTGCGAGCTTCTTGGCTCCGTCCGGATCCCAGGCATGCTTCTCGGCCACGGGCGCCTGCTGGCCGAGGGCCGAGAAGGTGATCTGGCTTCCGCGGTCTTCGATGAGGTCACCCCAGGGGCCCGGATGCCACAACCCCAGCTCACGAGCTCCCTCCTCCAGCGCGCTGATCGCTCGCGACTTCTCGTCGTCGCTCAGGTCTTCGGCGTACTGCAGTGCCCACTCGCCCCGCTGCCAGAGGTAGTAGCGCGTGCCGCAGGTCGGCATGAGATGCAGTCTTGAGAGCGATTCGTCGCTGGCCTCGAAGCCGTCGAGGGCCTGCGCCTCGAACTGCTCGAACCTGCCACCCGAAATGATGCAGACCGGCACGCGATCGAGCAGGTCGGCGAAGGCACGGCTCATCGCCGGGTCCATCGTCGACTTGGAGGGTGCGAGGGTGTCGTCGAGGTCGAAGACGACGGCTCGGATGTCAGGATTGGTGCTCACGGAACCCGAGGGTACCAGCCGGTCTAGAGCAGTTCGCCGCCCATGACGACGTGTCTGACGACCTGCCAGCCCTGCGGAACCGACATGCGGTCGGCATGCCTGTCGCAGAGGTCGTAGCTGTGCGGCTCAGATGCGTAACTGAGGGGCCCGAGCACAGCCATCGAATCGGCGTAGTCGTAGGTGAGGGTGGACGTGGCCTCCTGGCTACAGGCGACCTTGCTGCACGGGCGACCATTCATTTCCCTGCAAGGCTACGTCCGACTGCCGACAGCATGCCACAGCCACGCCGGTAGAATCGGGGCTGTGACGAGTCCGGGCAGTGCAGACCAGCCGGTATCAGCGCGGCGCGGATGGCGGGACCGTCACGGTCGTGGCATCCGGGGGCCCGTTACCGGCCCGCACCTCCCGCTGCTGCGCAACCGCGTCGATATGTTCGATATGACGGTCGCGTCGACAGCCGAGTACCTGAAAGACCTGTGGCCGGATGAACTGGCCGACGTCGCCTTCGAGGTCGCCGCCATGCCGGCAGAGCTGGGCGAGACTCCCGCTGTCGATCGGTGGCGCGTCGAGCTGCAGGATCGCAGGGTCATCCTGTACCGGCTGCCCATCGAGAGACTCTCCCGGCTGCACAGCTACGACGAGGTGCACAAACGCATGATGGTGGAGAGCTGCGTGTTCCGCGCCGTGGCCGAGCTGTTGGGCAAGGATCCGTGGGACCTGGCCCCCGACCGGTTCCGCCACCTGTAAAAGAGCCACCTGTAGAAGAGCCGCCTCTAGAAGAGCCGCCGGTAGAAGAGCCGCCGGTAGAAGACTGCCCTACGGGTAGACCGTGATCGGGCTCGAGCCGACGCCCGGAGGGTGCACCGAGTATCGCGCGAGCATTCCGCCACCGGCGAGGCTGACGGCCGCGTACAGCGAATCGAATCCGCCCAGGCTGTAGCTCGTGCCTGCTACCAGCGGGGCGGCGACCGAGCCCCCGGCGGCCACGACCACCGTGACGGGTTCGCCGTCGAGGGGGGTCAGGGTGACGCTCGACTCGGCACTGGTGGGGTTGTAGAGATGCAGCACCGGATTCGGACCGTCGGCCGCAGTGAACTGGGCGAGCGAACCGACGTCCTGTGCCGCGGTGAACCATGCGAAGTCGCTGGCCGCACCGGCCGCCGAACTCGACCTGACGGACGCGATCGACGGAGTCGGAGATTCGACGATGACCGTATAGGCGCCCGGATCGAGTTCCTGGATCGGGACATCGGTCACGAGACCCCCGGAGAGATCGTACGAGAACGATGCACCGGCTCCGGATCCGCTCTCGGGAACAACCCTGACCGTCACGGGAACCGTCTCATCCCCGGGCGCGAAGAGCCTCAGTACCGTAGCGAAGTCGTCCGGCACCTCACTCGGGCTGGTCGAACCGCGCACCGCGGCGATCGCCGTCTCGTCGCCGATCACCACGCCGGGGATGACGCTCGTCGTCGACGGCGATCCCGACGATTCGACGATGTCGACCCCGCCGGGATCGAGCCCGCGCAACACGGACTGCTGCATCGTCGCAAGCACCTGCCCGCCTGTGCTCGTGACGTGCACGACGGGTGAAACGAGCCCGGGCGCGAAGCCGGCGAGGGACAACACGCGCTGGCCGTTGGGCGGGACGATGATTCCGCTCGTGCCTGGGGCCGCGATGGCCCCGTTCTCCGCGAACAGCTCGAGGTCGACCGTTGCCGACACCTCGGTCGGATTGGTCAGGGCCAGAAGCGTCGTACGGCCGGTCGTGGTCGCCCCTCCGGCGAGCCAGCTGTCGCCACTCGCGATTCCGCAATCGGCCGCGGCGAGACCGACATAGTCACCACTGGCGACCTGCTGGGACTGGGCACCGCTGAGCAGGATGCGCTGGGTCGGGTCTGCGGCATCCGGTGGTGTGCTGATGATGGTCGGTGCCGCGGATGTTCCGCCCGTGCCGGCGTCGGAGGCCGCGGCATCCACGGAATCGATCGAGCCTGAACTGCTGCCGGAGCTCACTGTCGCGCGTCCGAGTCCCGAGGTGGATGTGGCATCCTGCCCACTGTCGCTGGCAAGCCTCAGGATGCCGCCAGGGCACACGAGCTGCTGCGCAGTCGGAACCGGAGTGACAAGCGTGCTGGGGGCGCTCGACTGCACGGAGGGCAGCTGCAGGAAGATCGACGCCACGATCGTCAGTGCTGCCACACCCACCCCGGCGAGACCGACGGCCGCCCTGCCACCGACCATTGCGAGGCCGCGCGCTGTGACGGTTCGGCGCTTCGAGCTCTGCACCTCGTCCTGCTCGGGGAAGAGCTCATCCTTCGCGAATTCTTCACCGGTGGGCTCCTCGGGCATGCCTGGTTCGTCGATCATGCTCTCACCTCATCGGCACTGACGGCGTCGGCACCGGGGGTGTCGGCCCTGGCGGTATCGGCCCTGGCGATATCGGCACCGGCATCGTCGACCCTGGAATCTACTCGCGCCGCCCTCACCCTCCTGCGCCTCGTGGTGGGGATCGCCAGCAGCAGTGTCAGGCCGAACACGACGGCCTGCCCGACGATGATCCAGGTACCGAGCGTGGTGCCGAGCGGGCCGGGTCCCACGGGCGCAGGGCCCTCGGCTATGTCACCGTAGTTCCACAGGAATCCGTTCGCCGTTGCCCCGATGGGGGTGAGGATGCGGTTACCGTCGAGCGCATCCGCCACCCGCTGCCTGGTTCCTGCCGCGCTGTCGACTGTGACATTGGGCAGAAGCACAAAAGCGATCTGCAGCCTGTCGAGTTCGCCCGCGATATCGAAACCGCTGCGCGACGCGAGATTTCCCGCCAGCGTGGCGATCCGTTCGTCACTGGCGCTCAGGCTGCCGTCCGTAGCAGCCAGTGTGCTCTGCTCGTCGAGCGTGGTGCCGAGGCCGCGGTGCAGGGTGGTCGCGATTCCGCCGCCGGGCTGGGCGGTGATCTGGAGGGTGCCGAGCTCAGGGCTGTTCGCCGCTTCCGCCGAGGCGAAGGCGGGCAGAAGTCGACCGTTGCTCGCCGCGACATCCATCGCCCCGGTGGCGGCCACGGTGATCATGGGGGCCGCGAGGGCTACCAGAGTCACGGCGGCAACCAGTGCCGGCGCGGCGGCCGCCCTGCGCACGACGTCGAGCGTCACGACCATCGCGCCGGTGAGGCCGAACCAATAGAGGCTCAGCGCAGGGCTCGGCCAGATCGGGATCGCGGTCGACCCCACCGTGGTCACCATGAGCTGGGAGACGGCGACGGCCGTCGTGAAACCCATGAGCGCAACGACGAGCGCGGGAATCGATCGACGGAACCCCGGGACGAAGAGCGAGACCAGCGCGAGGATCGCCAGGGGAGCGAGGAGAGCGGCGACGATGATCGGGGCGATCCCCGGTGGCAGCCCCCACTGCGCGAGGAACATGTCCCATCCTGCCAATCCCGGTGATGGCACGCCGAGCAACAGGTGTAGCGGGGTCGGAACGGCGCCACCAACCGGCACGCCGGGTTCGGCGAAGAGCGCGAGCCAGTTCCCCCGGGTGAACTGCTCGATCACCAGCGGAGCGAACAGCGCAGCAGCCGGAATCGGGATTCCAATGATGCGCAGCAGCCCACGGGGGTTCACCGCGATCCAGGCCACCAGCGCGACAAACAGGGCAGGAGCGAGGATGGGAGCCGACGACACGACCGCCGCGAACAGCAGGGCCGCGAGCGCCGACATCGACCAGCTGCGCGCCGCGTTCACGACCGCGAGCACAAGGGTGGGCAGCAGGATGTGGGCGATGACCGAACCGAGATGACCGCCGGCCAGGGAGGCCAGGAAGGGAGGCGCAACGGCCCAGGCTATGGCAGCGACCGCGGGGGGCCAGGTGCGCTGTGTCAGCCTGGCTGCGCAGAACCACGCGGCGAGCGCCGCGAGCGGCAGGGCGGCGAGATAGAGCAGCACGATGCTCAGCGACGGTGACCAGAAGGTCAGGGACCCGAGCACCGCGAGCACTGTCGCGAAGGGATCGGCAGCCCCCGTGAATCCGGACGCTATGTCGTGCCACCCGTAGCCGACGTGCGACCAGAGCTCGCCGACGGTGGTGCTGAGCGGCAGTAGCCCTCCCCCGGCCAGGGCCGGAGCATCCACGAATCGACCGAACGCGGCGACCCCGGCGATCGCGGCGAGAAGCACCACCCACGCGCCTCCGCCCACGAAGAATCCTGGGCGATCGCGCACTGTCGTGTAGCCGGAGGATGCAGCCGACCGTTCGCTCGATCGCCTCTCCCGCATGTCGGCCCAGGTGAGCCTGAGTGCGTCGACCGCCGCCCAGCTCATGGTGCGATTGCGCCTGATGTTCGATCTGGCTGCCGGGATGCTTCCGTCGAACGTCGCCCGGAATGCCGCTGCGAATTCCCCACCCACGGCCCCCGGGCGCTTGGCGACGAGGTGCCCCAGGGATCGAAGCAGGGCAAGGGGTACGAGAGTGAGCCAGTGCAGTGGCACAGCGACAGTCGGTGCCCAGGCGAGCCTGCGGTGAAGCTGGGCGAAGCGACGGATGCGGTTCTGCGCCCCCACCGACACCGACTTCTTTCCGAACAGTTCCGGCGGGCCGGCGCTCGTGACCCTGGCGGCGGGAACACCGATCACGCGATGCCCGGCGAGCCTGGCTCGCACGGCGAAGTCGAGTGCAGCATCCGCGCTGGGCAGTGCGGGATCGAATCCGCCGAGCGCAGCGAACACGGTGCGACGCACGAGCATGCCGCCAGCAGCGACGCCCAGATGATCGGCCTGGATGTCGTGTTGCGCCTGGTCGAGTTCCCCGTCGACCACGGAAACCGAGCGACCGTATGCCGTGAGGCTCTCCCCGAAACTCGCGATCACGTCCGGTTCATCGAGCCTCATGAGTTTCGGTCCGGCGATGGCCACGGATGGCGCCACCTCCACGGCACCGAGCAGCGCGGCGAGGGCGGAGGGGCCGGGGGCGTTGTCGTGGCCGAGCAGCCACATCCACTCGTTCTCGGATTCGGCGGGCGGCGACACCTGCATCGCGTGAGCCACTGCCCCACCGAAGGAGCGGCGAGCCGGTGTGGTCACAAGGCGGGTGGGTCCGGCGGCGGTCAGCAGCGAGGATGACGCGTCGGTCGAGCCAGCATCGACGAAGACCGTCGAGTCGGGTCGCCGGGTCTGCGCCGCGAGTGCGGCAAGCGTTCTCGGAAGGTACCTGGCTCCGTTGAGGGCCACCAGCACCGCAATGACTCTCGGTTGCATAACGTGTAGAGACTAGGCGCGGGCGCCGACTGCGTCCGCCTGACTCGCTGCGAAGTCGAGAGTCTGTGCAGTGGCTATGTACGGCCCTGACTACGCGCGCTTGCGCAGCTTGCGACGTTCACGCTCGGAGAGGCCGCCCCAGATGCCGAAGCGTTCGTCGTTCTCGAGTGCGTATTCGAGGCACTGGTTGCGCACCTCGCACGAGGTGCAGATCTTCTTCGCGTCACGGGTCGATCCGCCCTTTTCAGGGAAGAAGGCTTCGGGATCGGTCTGGGCACACAACGAGTCCGTCTGCCAGGCGAGCTGGTTCTCGTCATCGACGACAGTCTTGCGGACTCCAGGGACTCCGAGCTTGATGGGGTCTACGAACCAGTCGTCAGGAACTCCTGCGCGGTATCCGTTCTCCGTCATACTCTGATCTCCCCTCCGCAGCCGACCCGGTCCACCGATTGCGTTAGGCATAATTACACCGTTGTAGTTAGGCCCACGTCAAGTCGAGGATGATAAATCCTTCAATCAGCTTCTGAGGGTTCTGCGGCCCGGCGTGTTGCGATCCACTGGCTCTCGACCATTTCTCGCAGGTCGTGGCGCATCTTCCAGTCGAGATCGCGTGCCGCCAGATCGCCGGCGGCGACGATTCGTGCGGGGTCTCCCGGGCGGCGAGGGCCGATCTCGGGGGTCAACGGGATGCCGGTGACCTCTGCCACGGTGCGCATGATGTCGCCCACGGAGCTGCCAGAGCCGCTGCCGAGGTTGTAGGCGGGTTCGATGCTGTCTCCGGCATCGAGCCGCTGGGCGGCCGTGATGTGAGCCGCTGCGAGGTCGGCTACGTGGATGTAGTCGCGCACGTTCGTGCCGTCCGGCGTCGGATAGTCGTCGCCGTTGATGCGGGGCGTCCTGCCATCGACCAGGGCAGCAAACACGAGGGGGAAGAGGTTGTGCGGGCTCGCGTCATACAGGTCTTCCGAAGCTGACCCGACGACGTTGAAATACCGAAGCGACGTGTGCTTCAGTGAACGAGCGACGCCCTGGTCCGCCAGCAGCCACTCGCCGATCAGTTTCGACTCACCGTATGGCGACTGCGGCGACTTCGGTGTCTCCTCGGTTACGAGCTCCGTGGATGGGGTGCCGTACACCGCGGCGCTGGAGGAGAACACCATGCGATCCACGCCGCACGATTCCATCGCCGCGAGGAGCGTCGCGGTCGCCGTGACGTTCTGCTCGTAGGTGTGCAGTGGCCGGGTGACGGAGACGCCAGCGTATTTATAGCCGGCGACGTGGATGACCCCGGTGACCTTGTGGAACTGCATGACGCGCACGAGGTTCTCGCCGTCGAGGATCGACGCCCGCACGAAGGGAATGCCGTCGGGAACGAAGGACTCGAAGCCCGTCGAGAGGTCGTCGATCACGACCGTGGGCAGGCCTGCCTCGACCAGTGCCCGCACTACGTGCGATCCGATGTATCCAGCCCCACCCGTCACCAGCCATGTCATAGTCACAACGATAGTGCTGGCCGACGAGCGGGAACTGCGCCGGGTGACCTACGGCACGAGATGCCCGCCGGCACGGAACAGTTCGTACCATTCGGCTTTGGTGAGCGGGAGGTCAGACCCCAGTGCGGCGGCGCTGACCCGCTCAGGAGTCGTCGTGCCGAGAACGACCTGCATGTTCGCCGGATGGCGGGTGATCCATGCGGTGGCGATCGCGATGGGCGGAACGTCGTACGCCGCAGCGAGCCTGTCGATCACCTTGTTCAGTTCGACGTGGTCGGGAGATCCGAGGAACACCCCGTTGAAGAAGCCGGCCTGGAAGGGCGACCAGGCCTGAATCGTGATGTCGTTCAGTCGGCAGTAGTCGACGATGCCTCCCCCGTCGAGCGTCAGTGACTGGTCCTGGCCGACCATGTTGGCCGAGACGCCCTGGGCGATGATCGGCGAATGGGTGATCGAGAGCTGCAACTGGTTGGCCACGATGGGCTGCGTCACGTATTTCTTGAGCAGGTCGATCTGTCGCGGGGTGTGGTTGGACACGCCGAAGGCCCGGACCTTGCCCGCGGCTTCCAGCTCGTCGAACGCGCGGGCGACCTCTTCCGGCTCGACGAGTGCGTCGGGACGGTGCAACAGGAGGATGTCGATGACGTCCGTCTGCAGCGCGGCCAGGGATCCATTCACCGACTCGATGATGCGCTCGTAGGAGAAGTCGAAATACGGACCCTCTGGCACGATGCCGCACTTGGTCTGGATAGTCAGTTCGGCGCGTTGCGACGACGTCAGTTGCATGGCTTCGGCGAAGCGCCGTTCGCATCCGTGCAGCTCGTTGCCATAGACGTCGGCGTGGTCGACGAAGTCGATGCCGGCATCGCGCGCGGTCGTCACGAGCTCGCGCACCTCGTCGTCGCTCTTATCGGCGATTCGCATGAGGCCGAGCACAACGTTGGGCGCCGAAATCCCGGTTCCGGCAAGGTCGATGGTCTTCATGTTCGCTCCTCGTCTTCGCGGCCGTCGATGCTGACGACCACTCCGTCGACGCTACAGCCCTGGGGCATGGCAGGACTTCGACGGATTGCGTGATCCTGCCGATGGTGGCAGAGTTGCACCATTCATTGAATTTCCGCCAGGGAGCCCCATGCTGCGCACGATCGTCCTGCTCGCTCTCCCCGGCGTTGCGCCCTTCGAGTTCGGCGTCATTTGCGAGGTGTTCGGTATCGACCGCAGCGAGTCCGGTGGTCCCCGGTTCGACTTCACGATCGCGACTGCCGAGCCAGGACCCGTCCGAACAAGCCTCGGTTACGACATGATCATCGATTCGGGGCTGGATGCCGCGGCCGATGCCGACCTCATCGCCGTCCCCGCGCACTCCATCGACCACGTCGACGAGCGCTACCTGGAGGTCATCCGCGCGGCGGAGGCGAGGGGCGCGTGGGTGCTCAGTGTGTGCAGCGGGGCCTTCGCGCTGGCGCAGTCCGGCATCCTGAGCGGACGAAAAGCAACGACCCACTGGATGCACGCGGCGGCCCTGGCCGACAGGTTCCCCCTCGTCGACGTCGACCCCGACGTGCTCTTCGTGGAGGATCGCCGGGTGGTGACCAGCGCGGGGACCGCAGCGGGGATCGACGCCGCGCTTCACATCGTGCGTCGTGAGCTGGGGGCCGCCGCGGCCAACGTCATCGCCCGTCGCATGGTCGTTCCTCCGCAACGCGATGGCGGCCAGTCGCAGTACATCGAGTCGCCCGTGAGGGCCGAATCCGCCGACTCCTTCGCCGCCGTGACGGAATGGATGCTCGAGAACCTGTCGGCGAATCTGACAGTCGACCAGCTCGCGAGACAGGCCCTCATGTCGAGCAGGACCTTCGCGAGACGCTTCCGGGCAGACATGGGAACCACGCCTGCCGCCTGGCTCAA
The DNA here is from genome assembly GCF_015752305.1 of Salinibacterium sp. CAN_S4. NCBI lineage: Bacteria > Bacillati > Actinomycetota > Actinomycetes > Micrococcales > Microbacteriaceae > Salinibacterium > Salinibacterium sp. CAN_S4. Next base: position 208,528 of record NZ_JADOVB010000004.1, read on the forward strand.
CCGGCAGCGGCTCATCCGGGCCCAGCAGCAGCTCGAGCAGACCGACGACAGCCTCGAGCTGATCGCCCAGGCCACGGGTTTCGGCACGGCCTCGGTGATGCGCCATCACTTCGTGAAGGTGCTGCAGGTCTCACCCCTCGCCTATCGACGCGCGTTCGGGCTGGGCCTCGCGAGCTAGGCCACTCAGGTTGTCGCGAGCACCAGCCGGCCGGCACCGGTGATGGTGAGCGTCGACTCGTCGGCGATGTAGACGGCTGCGCCTCGGGACACGACCGTCTCGGTTGCCTCCCCGCGGAGCATGAACTCGCCGTCGAGGCACAGCGCGATGGCGGGACCATCGAGCTGGCGCACGGCATCTCCGTCGATGATGAGCAACGCGAACTCCGCGCCATCCGGCCGGAAGACCTCGACCCCGCCGCCAGGGCGCTGCGGCACGAGGTACGGCACAGGCACCGGCCGGAAGTCGAGCACGGCGAGCAGCTCAGGAACATCGATGAACTTGGGGGTGAGACCGCCGCGCAACACATTGTCCGATGCCGCCATCAGTTCCATGCCGAGCCCGGAGAGGTAGGCGTGGATGTTACCCGCCGGCAGGAAGAGCGCCTCACCCCTGCGCAGCGTCACCCGGTTGAGCAACAGGGAGATCACGATTCCGGGGTCCCCCGGGTACGCACCAGCGAGAAGCTTCACCGTGGAGAGCTCGGGTGTGGAGTCGTCGGCCGCCGCGCTCACGGCGGCGACCAGGTCATCCACTCCCTCTCCCCGCGTGATGAGCCACTCGAAGGTGGCCCGCAGGGCATCGTCGTCGGTGAGCCGGGCGAGCAACGGTGCTGCGACGTCGGGCAGCGAGGCCTGGAGCAGCGAGCGGGTGTCGCTCGCCGACCTGAATCCGCAGAGCGCATCGAACTCGTCGCTGAGGGCGTAAATGAGCTCAGGCTTGTGGAACGCGTCCTTGTAGTTGCGGTTCGGGGCATCGAGTGGGATACCGAGAGCGTTCTCCCGCTCGAATCCCTCTTCGGCCTGCGCCATGGTCGGGTGCGCCTGCAGCGACAGCGGCGAGCCCGCCGCGAGCACCTTCAACAGGAACGGCAGCCGGCCGTCGACGACATCCAGCAGCGTGTCGGTCGAATCCACGATCCGGCTCGGCGAGCCCGCGTGCGCACCCAACCACAATTCTGCTTCTGGCGCCCCGGATGCCTCGGTTCCCAGCAGTCCCGAGATCGCTCCGTCTGAACCCCAGGCGTAATCGCGGGGAGTATTGGTGATGCCTACAAACATGGGGTCGACTCCTGAATGGGTGTTGGACCAATTAACCAATGGACAAGGAAACCCTCAGCATGCGGCCGTAGTCTTTCGGAGGATTTCGACTAAGCAATGGAGTGGATACATGTCATTCGAGACAATCAGCGCAGATTTCTATGGCTTCGAGAACAAACTTACCGACCAGGAGAAAGACCTGATCGTCAGGCTGCGGGCGTTCCTCGACGAGAACGTGCGGCCCATCGCCAATGACCTGTGGGCGAAAGCAGAGTTCTTCGACCGCGACATCGTCGTCAAGGGGCTCGCCGAACTCGGCCTGTTCGGGCAGCCGTGGGAGGAAACCCAGGAGTTCCCCAACAGCGCCGTCTTCCGTGGCTGGGTGGCCCTCGAGCTCGCCAGGGTCGATGCGAGCGTCGCGACCCTCGTCGGCATGCAGAACGGACTCGTCATGGGTTCCATCGCCGTCGCGGGCTCGCCGGAGCAGCGCGCGGAATGGCTGCCGAAGTTCGCGAGCGGCGAGCTGCTCGGCGCCTTCGGTCTTACCGAGCCGTTGTCGGGATCGGACACCGCCCAGGGGCTGCAGACTGTCGCCAAGCGCGACGGCGACAACTGGGTGATCAACGGCGCCAAGCGTTGGATCGGTAACGGCTCGATCAGCGACGTCACCATCATCTGGGCCCGCGACGCCGACGACAACCAGGTCAAGGGTTTCATCGTTCCGACCTCGACGCCCGGCTATTCGGCGAAGCGCATCGAGAACAAGCAGGCGCTGCGCATCGTGCAGAACGCCGACATCGTGCTCGAGAACGTAGTCGTCCCCGAGGCGAACCGGCTGCAGAAGTCGCAGTCATTCCGCGAGACGGCGGCCGTGCTTCGGCTCACCCGCGCCGAGGTGGCCTGGGCCGCGGTCGGCAACTCGATCGGAGCCTACGAAGCTGCCGTGAAGTACGCGGGTGAGCGCATCCAGTTCGGCAAGCCGATCGGCAGCCACCAGCTGGTGCAGGAGCTGCTCGCGAAGAGCCTCGGCAACATCACCGCATCCATCGGCCTCGTGACCCGTGTCTCGGAGATGCTCGACGAGGGCGTGCAGAAAGACGAGCACTCGGCGCTCGCGAAGGAGTTCACGACGAGTCGCATGCGCGAGACCGTTGCCTGGTGTCGCGAATTGATCGGCGGCAACGGAATCGTGCTCGACTACGGTGTGATGCGCTTCTTCGCCGATGCCGAGGCGATCTACTCGTACGAAGGTACTCGCGAGATGAACACCCTCATCGTGGGCCGTGCGATCACCGGCAAGGCCGCGTTCGTCTAACCCGACGCTGCCGCCGCCCGTGGTTCGCTGCGGGCGGCGGCGCAGCGCGTTCGTCGTTTACCCTTGCGGAATGCGAATGATCGAGTCCCGGCCAGCGCGTACCGCGTTTCTGGTGCTCACCGTCGCCAGCCTGATGGCGGGCGATGCCTGGCGGTACATCCTCGGCTGGACGGGCTTCTCGATCCTGGTCGGGCTGCTCGCGGTCATCGCCATCCTGATGCTGGTCGTCCAGCGCGATCAGTGGAGGATCGGCCTGCTGCCGTATCCGCTCATCGCGTTCCTCGTGCTGACGGTGCTCTCGCTCGTATGGTCGTTCTATCCCGGGGCGACCGCCCTCGGAATCGCGGCGACCTGGTGCACGACGATCGGTGCCATTGCCGTCGCCGTGACGTTCAGCTGGGCGGAGATCCTGAGCGGATTCGCGCTCGCGCTCAAGTTCGTGCTCGGGCTGTCGCTCGTGTTCGAGTTCGTGGTCGCCGCGATCATCCGCCATCCGGTGCTTCCCCCCGTGCCGCAGCCCGGGATCGACTACTCGAACCTGCCCGACCCGATCCCGCCCATGCTGTACTGGTCGCGTAACGAGCTGTTCCAGGTCTTCGATGACGGGAAGATCCAGGGCATCGTCGGCAACTCGACTCTCCTGTCATTCGTTGCCCTGATCGGGATCATCGTGTTCGCCATCCAGCTCGCGGACGGTCTCGTGCGAAAGCGCTGGGGGCTGCCGTGGCTCGCTGTCGCCGTGCTCTGCCTCGCCTTCAGCCGGTCGGCCACCAACATCATCGGTCTGGTCGCCGTCATCGCCGTGGTCGTCGCCGTGCTGCTGGTTCGGCGAGCGGGCAGTTCGAAAGCGGTCGTCTCGACCTATATCGGGCTCGTCGCCGTGGCCGCCGCCGGCATCGCCGTCGCCCTGCTGCTGCAGGCTCAGGTGCTCGCGCTGCTCGGCAAGAGCTCGGACCTCACCAACCGCACCGAGATCTGGCGGGACGTGAGCGAGCTCGCGCAGCAGCGTCCCGTGGTCGGCTGGGGATGGGTCAGCTACTGGGCTCCGTGGGCCAAACCCTTCGACACGCTCGCCGAGAACAACGGCATCCGCCAGTTGCACGCGCACAATGCGTGGCTCGACGTCTGGTTCCAGCTCGGAATCATCGGTCTTGTCGTGTTCATCGCGCTGGCGGTCTCCACGCTGTCGCGCACGTGGCTGTTCGCCGTCGACAGGGCGCAGTTCTCGCCGACGGCCGTCGGTAGTTACTCGGCCGCTACCATGATGCCCCTCCTGTTGCTCGTGACACTCATCGTGCAGAGCTTCGCCGAAAGCAGGCTCCTCGTGGAGTTCGGCCTGTTCGCGCTCGCACTGCTCGCGGTGAAGACCAAGCGACCGGAGCAGGTGCCGTTCACCGCCGGGAGAGCTCGAGGCTGAGGCCAGAGAGCAGGTCACCATGACACACACTCCAGCATCGGCGCGCAGGGCCACCATCGCCGCATTCCTCGACTCCGCGGCCTTCGCCCGCGCGCTGTCCCTCTGCTCCATCGGCGTGGCTTTCCTTTCGCACACCCTGCGCAGCGTCGTCGGCTGGCCGGCACTGATCGCCATCGTCGTCGGGCTCGTGGTGCTCTCCGCCGGAGCACTGTTCGTGCGAAGGCGCACTCTCGAGTGGCGCGGGCTTCTCACCATCTCCCTCATTGCCTTCGTTGGATGGTGTGCGATCTCGACACTCTGGAGCGACTACAAGTGGGCGACTCTTGCCGGCGTCCTGTATCAGGTCAGCATTGCCCTGCTCGGCACCACCATCGCGCTGTTGCGTGACCCGATCCAGATCGTTCGAGCATTCGGCGACGTATTGCGGATTCTGCTGGTTGCGTCCCTCAGCCTCGAGGTCCTGTCCGGGCTGCTCATCGATACGCCGATCGCGGTGCTGGGCATCACCGGTGGACTCGATACGGCTGGACCGATCCAGGGACTCTTCGGCACACGGAACCAGATGGGCATCGTCGCTCTGATGTCACTCGTCACCTTCGTCGTCGAGGCGCGCACCCGGTCATTGCCGCGGGGGTTCTCGATCGGATCGATTGTTCTCGGCTCGCTCATGCTGTTGTTCTCCCGCTCACCTGTGGCTCTCGGCGCGCTGGCTGCGGTCGCCCTCGCGGCACTCGCGCTGTATTGGCTGCGGAGACTGACCGCCGAGCGGAAACGAATCGGCGAGATCGCCATCCTGGGTTCTGTCGTGGTTTCGCTGGTGATCGTGTGGGCGGCGAGGTCGCCCATCATCGACGCTTTCAACGCCGGCAGCGAGTTCGAATACCGATACACGATCTGGCAACGCATCCTCAGCCTCACGAGAATCAGCCCGCTGGAGGGCTTCGGTTGGCTGGGATACTGGCGACCGGAGCTCCCCCCGTACATAGCGCTCGGCTTCGGTATCCGACGGGGCGAGAATCCTTCCGCGTACAACGCCTACCTCGACGCCCTGCTGCAGGTCGGGATCGTCGGACTGGTTCTGTTGCTGCTGCTCATCGGGCTCGCCCTGGTGCGGTCATGGCTGCTCGCCGCCAATAAGCGCAGCGTCGTCTACGTCTGGCCCGCGCTCATGCTCATCGCGCTTGCCGTGACCTCGGCAGCCGAGAGCACGATCCTGGTGGAGTTCGGATGGCTCGTGCTCGTCATTTGCGCCGTCAAGGCGTCAGACGGCCTCAGTTGGCGGCGCGGCCTGGCCGACAAGCCGGACCTCGGCTCCCGCTAGGAGAAAATCTCGAGGTCGTTGTCCACCATGGCGGCGACGATGCCGTCGAAATCGACGGTGGGGGCCCAGTCGAGAACCTCGCGGGCATGCGAGGCGTCACCGAGTTGCCGAGGGGCGTCGCCACTGCGCTTGAATTCGTCAGACACCGTCACGAAAGGGCGCCAGTCGGCGATCCCTACGCGGGAGAATGCCGCGGCGACGAAATCCTGGACCGAATGATCGACCCCGGTGGCAATAACGTAGTCATCGGGTGACTCGACCGCGGCCGCCTTGCTGACCGCGTCGACGTAGTCGGGCGCCCATCCCCAGTCTCGCCTGGCATCGAGGTGTCCCAACTCGAGCGAGTCCTGGAGTCCGAGGGAAATCCGTGCGGCCGACGCCGTGATCTTCCGCGTTACGAAGTTCTCGGGACGACGGGGAGACTCATGGTTGTAGAGAATGCAGGATGAGGCCCACACCCCGGCAGTGCGATAGACGTTCACGAGAGAATGCGCATATGCCTTCGCTGCCCCGTAGGGCGATGTCGGCCTGATGGCGGTGCGCTCGGTCTGGGGAACTTCGGAAGGCGCTCCGAACATCTCAGCGCTGGAGGCCTGCACGAAGCGAGCCCCGGGGATCTCCTGCACGGCGGCCAGCATCTCGGCCACAGCGAGCCCGTTGATGCGTGCCGTCACGTCCGGCTGGCGCCACGATCCGAACACCGAGCTGATGGCGGCGAGGTTATACACGACCTGCGGCTCAAGCTCGGCGATCAATGTCCCGATCCCGGGGTGAGAGAGGTCGAGCTGGTGCAACTCCACCCCGTCCACGGAATGCTCGTCGGCACTCAGGGACGTGCCGTGCACGTCGTCACCTGCCGCGAGCAGCAGTTCGGCCAGATACGAGCCGTCCTGGCCGGTGATACCCGTGATGAGAACGCGAGTCATTACAGGCCGGCTAGTCGCTTCTGCTCTGCGACATCCGACTCCACCATCATCGTGACGAGCTCAGTGAAACCAACCTTCGGCGTCCATCCGAGCTTCTCTCGCGCCTTGGCGGAATCGCCGATGAGGAGGTCGACTTCGGCCGGGCGCATGAAGCGTGGATCCTGTGTCACGAGTGCCGACCAGTCGTCGATTCCGACGGCCCCGAAAGCGGCATCCAGCAGCGCGGAGATGGTGTGCGTCTCCCCCGTCGAGATGACGTAGTCGTCGGCGACGTCCTGCTGGAGCATGAGCCACATCGCCTCGACGTAGTCGCCCGCGAAGCCCCAGTCCCTGCGCGCATCGAGGTTGCCGAGGGTCAGGGAATCCTGAAGCCCAAGCGAGATTCGCGCTACGGCCTGGCTCACCTTGCGAGTGACGAACTCCGGGCCCCGTCGCGGGGACTCATGATTGAACAGCACTCCGGAAGATGCGTGCATGCCATAGGACTCGCGATAGTTGATCGTCATGTAATGGCCGTAGACCTTGGCGACGCCATACGGCGAGCGCGGCCACAGCAGTGTGTCTTCGTTCTGGGGAACCTGCTGGACCTTGCCGAACATCTCGGAGCTCGACGCCTGGTAGAACCTGACCTGCTTGCCGCTGGTTCCCTCGTACAGCCTCACGGCCTCGAGTGCGTTCAGCACTCCCATGCCGGTGACCTCGCTCGTGAGGTGCGCGTTCTCCCAGGAGTACGCGACAAAAGAGATCGCTCCGAGGTTGTAGAACTCGTCGGGCTGCGCGACGTTCAGAGCACGCAGCAGGCTCGACAGGTCCGTGAGGTCCCCGGTGAGGATCTTCGCATCCGGGATGGTCTCCTCGAGTAGTGCGAGCTTGGGATTGTTCTGGCCACGCATGAGCCCGTACACCTCGTAGCCCTTGGAGAGCAGGAGCTCGGCGAGGTAGAGGCCATCCTGGCCGGTTATTCCCGTGATGAGTGCGCGAGTCATGATGCAATTCCGTTCGGTGCGTGGCGTGGCTCAGAAAGCAAAGCTAGTCAAAGCTACCGGATACGCCATTGCGCGGCCTGATCATCGTCGATCGTGAGCATTCGCGTGGGCGGTCTGCTCGTACACGTCGAGATGAACGTCGGCGCACCGTTGCCACGTGAAGCGTCGGGCCTGTGCGAGACCGGCTGCATAGAAATCCGCGCCGTGATCGATGGCCGCGAGGATGCCTTCCGCGATCGAATCGACATCCCGGGCGTCGAACGTCACTGCAGCGTCACCGACAACCTCGGGCAACGAACCAGAGTCGGCAGCGGCCACCGGGCATCCCGACGCCATAGCCTCGAGGGGCGGGAGCCCGAAGCCTTCGTAGAGGCTGGGGAAGGCCATCACCGCGGCGGAACGATAGAGTTCGCGCAATTCTTCGAGACTGACAAGCCCCCGTCGATCGACCCACTCAGGCAGGTCACCGAGCGATTCGAGTGCGCCGCCCGTGAGCACCAGAGTGAACTCCGGATGCTGGGTTCGCACCAGTTCCATCGCCTGGATCAGGCGCGAGTGGTTCTTGTGGGCCCACCCCCGGGCCGGATACAGCACGAAAGGCTTGCGTTGCCCGGCGAACGGCTCGAAGTCGTCGGCATTCACTCCGAGCGGTGCGACGTGAACGCGAGACGGTTCGATCGGAAGGTGGTGGAGTATCTGTCGACGCGCGAACTCGCTGATCGTGATGACCGCGTCTGCCCGTTGTGCGGCACCCTCGTAGTACCGCCGTCGGAACGCCCGCTCCGTCACCGAGAACAATTCAGGCAGGTCGAGGTGCTGGACGTCGAACAGGGTCTGCACGAACGCCGTGCCCCTGGGCGGCGGCGGAACGGCAACAGTGAAGGGATAGTGCACGACATCGCTGTCAGCCATGAGGGTGCGGATCGAAGCGGCGCGCACGGAGGCAGACACGATGGTCGAGACGCGATTGAGTGTGGATGCTCCGCCGTTCAGGTGCGGAACGACGCGCTCTGGCAGCGCACCGCTGAACCCTGCAGCCGCCTGCGGCACGAGGGTGAAGGCGTCTGCTCGGTTGCTTCCCGCCAACTGGGCGATCAATTCACGTGCGTAGGTCTCGCTGCCGCCCATACCTCCCCTCACGAGCGTCAACAGGGAAAGGGCGACTCGGGGTGCGTTCATGGCATTGCTAGCCTAGCCAAGTGACCCTCGACATCATGATGCCGTTCTACGGGCGCCCCGATCACTTCATGGCAGCCGTCGAGAGCGTTCTTGCTCAGACGGATTCCGACTGGCGCCTCACGATCATCGACGATGTGTATCCGGATCCGGCTCCCGGCCAGTGGGCCGCGTCGCTCGATGACCCTCGAATCTCATACATTCGAAACGACACGAACCTGCGGCCGAGCCGCAACTACAACAAGTCCATCGGCCTCGCGGAGTCCGAGTTCATGGTCATCATGGGTTGCGACGACATCATGCTTCCCGGCTTCGTCGCACGGGTCCGCGCGCTGATCGAGCAGTTCCCTGATGCCGACATCATCCAGCCCGGTGTCTCGATCATCGACGAGGATGGTGCGCCGTCATTGCCGCTGGCCGATCGTGTCAAGGCTGTGTATCGCTTGAGGGGGACAGGCGCGAGGCAGTTCAGTGGGGAGCCTCTCGCGTCGAGCCTGCTCCGCGGGAACTGGACGTACTTCCCCTCCCTGGTCTGGCGCACGTCCCGACTGGGCAGTGGATTCCGCACCGATCTCAATGTCGTCCAGGATCTGGCGAAGCTGTTCGAGATCGTCTCGACCGGTGGCACTCTCGTGCTCGATGACTCCGTCGTCTTCAACTACCGGAGGCACTCCGCGAGCCTCTCGGCCGTGACGGGACCTGACGGCTCCAAGTTCCGGCAGGAGCGCACCCTCTTTTATGAGATCGCAGAACTCAGCACCACGCTGGGATGGCACCGTACGGCGGCTATCGCCCGTCGCTATTTCTCGTCCAGGCTCAACGCGCTCACCGAACTCCCCGGAGCGGTACTCACGAGCAACGCCATCGGTCGCAGCACCCTCGTCCGCCACATCCTGGGCCTGCCGTACCGTGACCAAAGGCGATGAACTCCCTCCCCGATAGAATCCACTCTGTGACTTCCCCTTACCTGCGCACACTCATCGTGATGCCCGCGTTCAACGAGGAAGCATCGGTGGCCGCCGTCGTGCGGGAAGTCCACACGAAACTGCCGGGGATCTCCGTGCTCGTCGTCGACGATGGATCGGCGGATGACACCACTGCCGTTGCTCGAGCTGCGGGTGCGATGGTCGCCACACTTCCGTTCAACCTCGGCGTGGGCGGCGCGATGCGGGTGGGCTTCAGGTTCGCTCTGGAGAACGGTTTCGACAACGTCGTCCAGGTCGATTCGGACGGACAACACGACCCTTCAGAGGTCCCCGCCCTTCTGGCTGCGCTGCAGTCGGCCGACCTCGTGCTGGGCGCCCGGTTCGCGGGCGAGGGTGATTACTCGGTCAGGGGCCCACGTTCCTGGGCGATGAAAGTGCTCGCCGCCATTCTCAGCCGCACCTCCCGCACGACGCTGACAGACACGACGTCAGGCTTCAAAGCATCAGGACCACGAGCCGTTTCGCTTTTCGCCGAACACTATCCCGCCGAGTATCTCGGAGACACGATCGAAGCTCTTGTCATCGCGTCCCGCGCCCGGCTCGTCATCACCCAGGTGCCCGTCGCCATGCGGCCACGGGCCGGCGGCATCCCGTCCCACAACCCGATGAAAGCCGCCGCCTATCTCGCACGCGCCGCGCTCGCGCTGGTGTTCGCCCTGGTGCGGCCGTCATCCACCTACCGATCGGGAGCAGAACTGTGACGCCCATGAGTTACATTTTCGGGATCGTCTCGGCAGCACTCATCCTCGTCGTCGTGATCGAACTGCTGCGCCGGAGGCACCTCAGGGAACGCCACGCGATCTGGTGGATCATTGCAGGAGTTCTCGCGCTGGTTGCCGGCATCTTCCCGGTCACCCTCGGCTGGGCCGCCGGGCTGCTCGGCATCGAAGTGCCGACCAACCTCGTCTTCTTCGTGAGTATCTCGATCCTGTTCCTGGTCGGGCTCCAGCACAGTTCAGAACTCACGCAGCTGGAGAGCAAGACACGCACCCTGGCAGAGCGGGTCGCCATCCTCGAGCTTCGACTCAGGGATGCCGAGCAGGCGAGCAGCGACAAGAACTAGCCGGCCTCCCTCTCGACCACGATTCCCTCGAGCGGACACGCGAGCGCTACCCGCTCGACAAGATCGCTCTCAGCGGTATGGACGACAGTGTCGCCCCCGAGCAGGCTGACAATGCGACACAGCTCATCGATGTCCCCGCTGTCATAGAAGCCGTAAGCGGCATACCTCAGCTCGTCATTACCGTCGAGCGTGTCTGCCCACAGTTGCGTCACCCACAGGTTGACGGGCTGCTCGAACTCGTATCCGGAATTCCACAGGAAGTGTGAGCGTCGCGCGTCGGCGAGGATGGAGACCCGTTCAGCCACGTCGTCCGCAGCCCCCAGCGAACGCCCGCTCAGCACCTGGTCGACAGGGTTCAGATGCGGTGACGGTGAGGGCGCCGGCGCATAGGCCAACAGCACCACGAGTCCGAGCGTGACCACGCCGAGGCCGGCACCGCGCATCCAGCCCCGTACACCCACCCGCTCGAGAACCGCAGCCGACGTGCCAACGAGCAACACGATGAGTATGGTCGCCGACATCCACAACAGCTTCATGGGGTAGTAACCCCAGGAATCCGCTGCGTCACGGCTGGCGAACAACAGCGCGCCGATCCCCGCTGCGAGCGCCACGATGGTTCCCACCGTCGCGAGTACAACCGGATGCCCCACCCGACGAAACGCGAGAAGCGCAGACGCGCTGATGCCGGCCACGAGCACGGCGACAACTATTCCCAGTCGGGGGAACTCGATGATTCCGCCGCCGGCGGCCAGGGATGTCGCGTTCTGCAGAAAGCCAGGAAGGACGACGACAAGACCGTAGACGAGCAACTGCGCACCAGCGATCAGGAGGACAGCGAGCATCCAGCGCCGGGTGCCGAGCAGGCGCAGCGGGAATCGAACGATCACGATAGCCCCGAGCACGGCCGGCACCAGCACCAGCGGACTCCATACGGCGAGCAGAAGAGTGGCACAGACGGCGAGCATCGCCAGAGTCACGGCGGGGTTCCGGGGCGAAGACAGGAACAGGATGATCGCAGCACAGACGATGGGAAGGGCCAGTTGGGTGCTGAAGAAACCGAACTCGAGGGAGTACCCCGTCACAAACCATGAGAGCGGCACCAGGGAGCCGACCGATCCAGCGACAGCGAGGGTGGCGCGATGCCGTGTCGCCTGTCGGGCTATCGCGCCCGCGACCAATCCCGCCAGAACGCAGGTGATGATGATGCTGATCGACCAGACCTGCGCGAAGGAGCCGAGATCGTGCCTGGCCAGATCCTCGGGTCGGATGCCGGCCCGTCCCGCATCCATCACCACCGCGATGAGTGACGCAGGCAGAGGCACGGGGTTCTCTCCCGGGCCCACCCTGATCCCGGAGTCGTACACGATCTGGCGGGCGAAGATCATGTTGTTGGCAGAATCTCCTCGCATGACCCACGAGACCCTGCTCGCACCCGGAACTATGGCGGCGAGCCCCTGAGTGGCGAGCCACACCAGCCCCCCGAAAGCGGACGCCAGCGCCACAGTGATTCCCGCACGCGATGGCGTGCGGTCCACCGTCGGGGTTCTCGCCAGCACGATGCTGCCCCCGAGGCCGAACAGTGCCCAGAGGACCGCGACAGACGGCACCATCGGCAGGCCCAGTGCCGCCGTCGTCATGAGTGTGACCAGCAGCGCCCAGAATTCGAGAGCAACAACCATGGCAGCTCCGGCGGCAACGCCGATTCGTGCTGTCGTTATCAACAGCCAGGGGATCATCGCGGCGATAAGCAGGATCCAGGTGGATGCCCCGGCGAGTACAGCCGCGGCAGCTCCGACCGTCGCCGCAGCAGCTATGGCGGAGGGGATAAACCGGCGTGACCTGGTCATCCCTGAGTATCAGTCTCGGTCGGCACCGCTGCCACCGGGGCATGTCGCTGGGATGCAAGCCACGTGAGGTGCACGGCGAGACCGATGATGGGGCCAGCGAGCAGAGCCAACTGCACTCTCGCCAGGAATTCGATCGGCAGCAGCATCACGACGACTGTCGCGGTGGCCGCTGCTGCCCAGCCCAGCGAGTAGATGAGGTGGCGTGACCTCGCCAGCACTGCGGGCCCGCTGACACACATCGCACCCACCAGCCCCGAGGAGAATGCCAGGACCGCGATGAGTTCGCCGCTCATGGTCACCGGCCTGCCGGAGACGAATCCGAAAGCCGCAGGACCGAGCAGAAGCCCGAGCAAGCCCAACAGCAGTGAGACTCCCAGCACGACCAGCTCGATCCGCACGAAAGTGCGCCACCAGGTTGCGGGATGATCGCGGAACCTCACCACGAAGAAGCTCTGGAGGGACATCGCCGTCACGATCAGCGGCGCCCTGGTGAGGGTGATGGTGAAGATGAGTTCACCGAGCATCGCGTTCGACACCCCGTCGGATGTGACGCCGAGAAGCAGAGGGAATCCCGTCACCATCACTGCTGTGGCAACCGACGCGAGTACCGCCCGTGTCGAGTTCCAGGTAAGAGCGCGGTAACCGACGTCGAGCTCGGTTCGGCCGACGAACCCCCGGCGCACCACCGGCCAGAGAACAGCGAGAGTGAGGGGGAATGGCAGGGCCGCGATCCAGGCCAGTGCGATGATGTCGTGCGTGAAGATGAGGGCGATCATCAGCAGCGCCAGCCTCAGAATCGGGTCGACGGCGATCATCAGTGCGACGGATCGCCAGCGCTTGAGGCCATACAGCGAACCAGCGAGCACGGCGACGAGCACATACGATGCCACGCCGACCGCGAGAGGGAACACGAGTGACCACCCAGCCTCCGCAAAGACCGTATCCACCCATAATGGCGCCGTCGCAAGAATTGCGGAGAACACCAGCGCCGCGGCCACTGCGCCGAAATTACGGGCTTTGCTCGCGGTCGCGCGCTGGCCCGGCTCGATGGCGTGGGTGGCTCGAGTCACTTCCTGTTGAATGCCGGATAGACCGCCGATGAGCAGGTAGAGGGTCGCCCAGAACACTGCGAACAGCGCATAATCGGCCGGACCCGCCACCCGATACACGATGAACGTGACGAGGTAGGCCGCTATGCCGGCAATGCCTGTCGCGACGATGATCGTCGAGAATCCGGCCAGTCGCTGGGTCATCTAGGCCCGGGTCAGCTCTGCGGCAATCCACTTCTGGAGTGCGGCCGCCCCGCGATCCAGGCTCCACTGCGGCGACCAGTCGAGCAGGTCGAGCGTCAGCGAGATGTCGCAGGATGCCGCCCTGACGTCTCCATCCCGATACTTTCCGTTCACAACCGGGGCCGGAGCACCGTAGTAGTTCGCGATGGCGATCGCCATGTCTGCGATGGTGTGCGCGACGCCGGTTCCGATGTCGAGAGTCGGCCGGCGTGCATCCGGTCCAGCGAGGATGGCAGCGACGAAAGCGTCAGCGACATCCTCGATATAGACAAAGTCCCGCCCGATGAGCCCGTCTTCGTACAGCGGAATGGACAGGCCGTCCCGGGCCCACTGCGAGAACAGCGACACGATGCCCGTGTACGAATTGATGAGTGACTGGCCCGGCCCGTAGACATTCTGGAGTCGGAGCTTCGTGATGTCCACCCCGCGCGATCCGCCCCAGGCTGAAAGGATGTTCTCCTGTGCGAGCTTCGTTGCGCCGTAAACGCTTGTCGGGGCGGGTACTGTCGATTTGGCGCTGCTGGGCACCGGGGTCGAATCTTCGAAGTCCCACTGCGATGCTTCGAGCTGCGCGTGCGAGCGCTGCCCGGGCTGGAATGTCGAACCGTCCGCGCGCTTCCAGTCACCTTCTCCGTAGACGGCCCGGCTGCTGCTCAGCAGCACGTGTGCTGGCAGGTGACCGGCACGCCCGAACGCGTCGATCATCTCGGTGGTACCGACCACATTGACGCGGGAGTGACGGCTCGCCTCATCCAGCGACTGAGCCGTCCCCGTCTCTGCGGCGAGATGGATGACAACCTCGGGCCTGATATCGCTCAGCAGGGAATCCCACACCGCACCATCGGTGACGTCACCGACGACAAGTTCGGCCCTGTCGTGCAGGTTCGACGGCGGAAGAGAGTCTTTATGCACCTGGGGATGAAGCGAGTCGAGCACGACCCAACGGTCGGCCCGGCCGGCCAGCTTCGATGCCAGGGCTGTCCCGATGAATCCTGCTCCACCCGTGACCAGTACAGTTCCGATGTCCATCACTCGGCCTTCGCTTTCCGCTCAAGGTATGGCGCGCGCGCACGCTCGAACCAGTACCGCCATCCGCGACCCGGGCCCCAGCCCTTCAAGTGCAGCGCACGCTTCTCCACAAGGTGCCAGCTGATCCACGCGCATCCCAGGGACAACACGAACGAGATCAGAACGAACGGCACGTAGCCGAGGCTGTACCACCCCAGCTGGGCGATCACCTGCTGCACGAGGAATCCATAGATATAGACACCATACGAATAGTCATTCTTTGCGCCGACCCAGTGGGTCGACTGCGGCAGTCGCGCGGCGAGATACATCACGAAATACGCACCTGCGGCGGTCCCCAGGGTTGAAAAGCCCCCGAAATTCAGCGTCAGGAGCACAAGGAGCCCCGACAGTATTCCGATCCGGTTGTCGAAGGGGATCTGTCGGGAGTACATCGCGATCACCGAACCCGCGAGGAACGTGAAGCCGAGGCTGATCATGTAGGGATCAGCGAGCCTGGGGATGATCCGGCCGACAGCCTCAGGATCGACGAGCACCACGATCTGCATGAGGAGGAAGAATCCCGCAAGCACCGGGACGAAGATCCGCGCGTTCCGCAGGATCCCGAATGCCATCAGCACCGCGATGATCAGGTAGCAGTTCCACTCGTAGATGAGAGTCCAGATCGAGCCGTTGAAGACACTGCTGCCGGTCAGCATTCCGTATGGAGTGTCGATCAGGAGGTCGTGGATGCCATAGCTGCCGATGGTGAGGGTGAAATTCGACAGGAAGTAATACACGGGACCGGCACCTGGCGTGGTGAAGTATTCACCGAGGACCCGGTCGCCTGCCACCCACACGATCGGCGCGACGAGGAATGCGGTAGCCAGCAGCACGAGCCAGTACGCGGGAAAGATACGTAGCGCTCTCCGCCACATGAACTGCACGACGTCACCGGACATCCCGCTTTTGGCGATCAGGTAGCCGCTGATCGCAAAGAAACCGCCAACGGCAAGAGCGCCGAGGGAGGCTTGACCATTGGTCGCGGCGAGCACGGGATCCGCGCCGAAGCCGCCGAGAGGGAAGGCGTGATCCACCAGCACCACCGACGCGAGGACGAGTCTGATCAGCCCCAGGGAATTGCTGCTGCCATTGAGCGCCTCGCCGATTGAGCGGGTTGGCTGGTCGCTGGCTTGCACGCGCACGATTCTACCCGGGCACCCTCGCGGCTAGGATCGTCAGCATGCCTCGCCCCGAAATCGCTTCACAACGCTGGCGGGTGGCATCCTTCATCCTCGTTCCCCTGTTCGCACTGGTCGCCCTGATGGCCTGGGGGCTGTCATCTCCCGTCGGTTCGTCGGCCGACGACGATTTCCACCTGGCGAGCATCTGGTGCGGCCAGGGCGAGAACGACAGTGGCTGCGAGCCGGGCACAAAGGCGGACGAACGTGTCGTCGCGCGCGATCTCGTGGTCGATTCCGTCTGTTTCGCATTCAACCCCGATGCGAGCGCATCGTGCCAGGGCGCCGACTTTGGCGTGAACCCGGATGACACGGTCCAGAGTCCCCGCGGAAACCACACAGGGCTCTACCCTCCCGTGTTCTACTTCACGATGAGCCTGTTTGCCGGAGACAATATCGAGAACTCTGTGCTGCTGATGAAGCTCGCCAACAGTCTGTTGTTCGTCGGCCTCGTGGCTGCACTCTTCTGGCTGCTCCCCCTGCACCGGCGGCAGACGCTGGTGTGGTCACTCCTGATCACGCTCGTGCCCCTCGGGATGTTCATCATCCCCTCCACGAATCCGAGCAGCTGGGCCGTTCTTTCCGCGGGCACCCTGCTGTTGGCGGTGCTGGGATTCATGGAGAGCTCGGGCAGACGACGGGTCGGGCTCGGTGTCGTCGCGCTCATCGCAACCGTGCTGGGCGCAGGCGCGCGGGCTGACGCAGCCATTTACTCGGGTTTCGCCGTCGCGCTTGCGCTGCTGCTGACCTATCGTCGCGGCGGGCAGTGGATGATCGCCGCCCTCGGTCCCATCGCCCTTCTCATCGTGGCTGTGGTGTTCTTCTTCGCTGCCGGGCAGGGCGGAGCAATCTCGGGCGGACTCGCCTCAGAGACCGAGCCACCCATCGACAGTCCTGTCGTGCTCGCCATGGCCAATCTCATCAACATCCCCGGACTGTGGGCCGGTGCGTTCGGCGCGACGGGCCTGGGCTGGCTCGACACCGTCATGCCATCCAGCGTCTGGTTCGCCGGAATCGCCGTCTTCGCCGGTGCTGTCCTGATCGGCCTGGGGTTCAGAGTTGCCCGCAAGGGGATCGCCATCTCGATCGTTGCCCTCGCCCTCGTCGTGATTCCCACTGTGCTGCTCGTGCAGTCGAACTCCATCGTCGGCGCCAATGTGCAACCGAGATACATCCTCCCTCTCATCGTCATGTTGGGCGCCCTGGTTCTCCTTCAGTCCGCGGAAACGAGGATCCGAGTGACGCCGGCCCAAAAATGGATAATCGTCGGCGCGATCTCGATGGCGAACGCGCTCGCCCTGCACACCAACATCCGTCGCTACGTCACCGGAGCGGATGTGGCGAGCGTCGATCTCGACTCTGGCGTCGAGTGGTGGTGGGACATCACCATCTCGCCGATGGGCGTCTGGGTGGCCGGATCTCTGGCCTTCGCCGCGATCGTGGTCATCGTCAGTATGCGAAGGTGGAATTCGTCCGCCACAGTCGCACCTCCCACCGACGCGAAGGTCCTGCTCTAGCGCGCTGGCTGCAAGAGATCGCGCAGGATGTCGAGGTTGCCCTGGCTGCTGAACCTGCGATACCGGCCGGTCGACGCCTCCCGCAGCACGGGGAGAACCCGGGCGAGACGCAGCGAGGGCAGCCCGGCTCGACGCCGCTGATGTTCGAGCTTGTCATCGATCGCCGCTGTCACCTCCGCGGCCACCCCCAGGGTGTCCAGTCGAGCTTTCAGCCGCTCTGCCCGGCTCACGAGCCCCGTATAGCGGTCGCCCCTGGGCTCGAGCACCCGGCCGATCTTGTAGGCCAGGGTCGGCGCTGTGACCCCGATCTCGTTCGCACCGTGCTGGCGATAGTCGACGAGAAGGCCCGGACGCCAGTCGATTTCGGAGACTATCGATGCGATAACCGCTATCCACTCGTCGTGTACCCACTCGGGGTCGATGGGAACTGCCTGCTCGAGCAGGTTCCGGCGGAACATCACAGTCGCCCCGGTCACCAGGTTTCGGCGGAGCAGGATGCCCATCGCCGCACCGTCACGCACTTCTCTCAGTTCGGCCTGTGAGATCTCGAGGGCCTCGAACAGGGTGGTAGGCAGAGCGTGCCCGGTCTCATCGATGAGCCTGGCGTCGGTGAACACCAGGCCGAGGGTCGGCCGCGACTCGAACTCCGCGGCGAGCACCTCCACCCGGTTCGGCGCCCACGAATCATCCTGGTCCGACAGCGACACCAACTCGCCGCTGGTCGCCATGATGGCCTGCTCGAAGTTGCGAGTAACGCCGAGAGCGACGGTATTCCGCAGAATTCGCAGGGTCGGGCCCCCCGACCCGATACCGTCCCAGGCCCGCTCGATGATCTGCACGGTGTCATCCGTGGAGGCGTCATCAGAGACAACGACCTCGGAAACTGGTCGTGATTGTGCGAGGATGCTGCGGATCTGCTCGCCCACGAACCGCGCACCGTTGTGCGTGCACATGGCGACAGAAACCGTCGAAGACACCGGTGGCCTACCGCTGCCGGAGTCGGCGCCTGATCTTGTCGACCACGACACGTGGTCCGCCGTTCCGCAGATAGTGGCGAACCAGGGTGAGGTCGTGGCGCAGTCCGGATCGCTTGCGGCGCTTACGCGACGTTGCGGCCGGTCGAGCAGCTGTCGACAGCACCGCGTTGTCGCCGGCATGATGCGGTGCCGTCACGAAGTCGACGAGGGGCGCGAGGGCGGCTTCCCAGTAGTAGCGTTCCCGGACTCGCCGGATGTTGGCTTTCGCCTCTGCGATGAATGTCTCGTCGAAGAGCGCGCGCTCGATGGCTGCGGCGAGGGCATCCACGTCCTCCGCAGGCACGACAACTCCGAGGTTTTCTGCCGCGATGAGCTCTGCGAAATGGTCCCCCTCGGTAACGACCATGGGCAACTCGGCCCACAGGTAATCGAGGACGCGTGTGCGGAACGAGAAAGTCGTCTCGATGTGCGAGAAGTGCGTGCTGACCCCGACATCACCCTCGAGGAGATAGTTCTGCCTTTGGTCGTAGTCGACCCAGGAATTGTTGAAGAACACCGAGGACTCCAGCAATCCGAGTTCACCGGCGAGCGCCCTGGATTCCGCCACGATCGCCATCTCCGGAACACCGGGATGAGGGTGCTTCGTGCCCTGGAAAAAGAGTCGGATGTTGTCATGCCGCGCGGCGAGCTGGCCCACCGCCCTGATCAGGGTCTTCGGGTCGAACCAGTTATACAGGCCACCGCTCCACAGCAACACCTTGTCGTCCTGCGCGATGCCGGGCAACACACCCTTGAGCACGTCGCGCTTGTGCTCGGGAGGAGTCGACGACAATCCGAAGGGTGCCACCGCGAGAAGTCCATCGAGATCGGGGTCGCCACGGTAGGTGTCCGGATTGATGCGACCGAGGCCCGCCAGTTGTCCGAGCCAGAACAATCGCTGACGATCGGATGCGCAGAGGAAGAAGTCACCGCGTTCCATCTGCTGGTTGAGCACGTCCGTCGCATCGCTGACCTGCTGGTCCCATTGTGCCGCAGGGAGTTCGCGGCCCTGCTCCAGTTGCTCGAGGTGCATGGGGTCGTACAGGTCGACCACGAGGATCTTCTTCGAGTCGCGAAGCGAGTCGAAGACCGACATCGCGTTGCCCTGGAAGACTATGACGTCGGCCGCCGCCTCGAGCTTCCCAAAAGCGCGGTCGTCCCCCATCGAGACGTGCACGATGTCGAATGGCGCTGCAACCTTCTCGACTCTCGACAGGCTGACGAGCGTGACCTTGCACTGGCGTGAGAGCAGCTCAGCCATGTTCCACGCACGAATGGCGGGGCCGGCGATCTTGGCTCCGATGGGATCACCCGTGACCACGACGACGTTGGTGACGGGAGGAGGCTCGGTCACATCGAACGCCGAGACGAGGTTCTCGTATCCGCGGAGGTATCCCTCCTCCTGGAAGATCGGCGCATCGGCAAGGCCGAACAACTTCCAGATGCGCTCATCCGACACCGTCCGTCCGGCCTGGATCTGATCTCGGGCGACTTTCAACCCAGGGAGGTTTTCGACGAACTGGTCGATGGCGAACGTCGCTGCCATGGTCTGCTTCGAGACCACGATCGACTGCTCTGCATCCCCGCCGGGCTTGCGAAGGTCGAACGAGGTGGAGTCGAGTTCACCGCGAGTGATCGCTCGCCTGATCGACAGACCGATCGCCGCGGGCAACGCCGAGCCGACCGTCTCGTCACCGATGTTCTTGTACAGAGTGAAGAGCGCATTCCGCTCGAGCAGGTAGGTCTCTTTGTATGGCCCGAAAGCGCTCATCGAGGCATGGTGCTTGTGGAAGGCGAGAGATGCCGGCTCGTACACGAAGCGCCAGCCTGCGAGGTTGAGCCGCCAGCCGAGATCCACGTCTTCAAAAAACATGAAGTATCGCTCGTCGAAGCCGCCCAGCGAATCGAACACCGACCGTCGCACGAACATCGCCGAACCGGTTCCGAACAGTACGTCTTTCGCGCTGTCGGGCTGGGACGGCACGTTCTCAGCCGTGAATGGCTTGTAACCCATGCCGTACCAGGTCATGGCAGAGCCGATGTAGTCGACGAGTTTTCCGTCCCAGTCGAGCACGCGGCTTGCGACCGCACCGACACGGGGAGACTCTTCGAACCGCGCTATCGCGGCCTTAACCCACCCCGGATCGGGCCGCGCATCGTTGTTGAGCAGTGCAATGTACTCGCCGGTGGATGAGGCAACCCCCAGGTTGCACCCGCCCGCGAATCCCTCATTCGACTGAGAAACGATGAGATTGATGCCGGGAGCTTCCGCGCGCAGCCGATCAGCGCTGTCATCACCCGAGCCGTTTTCGACCACAACGATTTCGAGAAGATGCTGGGGCCAGTCGATTTCAGCGAGGTAACGGATCGCTTCGAGAGTGTCATCGGTGCCGCGGAAGTTGACGAGGACAACGGAGACGACCCCTGGTTTCACTGTGGGCATTCGAACCTCTCAGAGTCTGACGTACGGCCCCGGAAGTCTACCAATCGCCCTGCCGAGGCCACTGGCGCAGTGCCGCAGCGGCCAAAGTTATACTGGGTTGTCCCCAGCCGGAAAGTTTGCACTATGAATGCGCACGAGCGTTTCGCCAGCCTGAGTGAGCAGCCCTTCCGCGAGGTGAACGGCAATTCCCGGTCCCTGAGCGCGAGTTTCGCGTCGATCGCAAACGTCTTCCGACACAGGGAGATGCTCTCCCTGCTGGTCAGGCGCGACCTCAAGTCACGGTACAAAGACAGCGCCCTCGGATTCGTCTGGACCCTGATCAGGCCACTGACGCAGCTGCTGATCTACTACGTCGTCATCGGCAAATTCCTCGGTGCAGCCAAAGGCATTCCGGATTTCGCTGTCTACGTCTTCACCGGCCTGACCGCATACAGCCTCTTCAGCGAGGCTGTCTCCGGTGCCACCTCCTCCATCGTCGGGAACAGCGGGCTGATCAAGAAGGTCTATCTGCCGCGCGAGGTGTTCCCGCTGGCGAGCGTCGGGGCTGCACTATTCAACTTCGCGATCCAGGTGGGCATCCTCCTCGTCGCGTCATTCTTCTTCGGCGTATTCCCTGCGACACCCGAGATCCTCTACGCCATACCGAGCCTCATGGTGCTGCTCGTCTACGGCACAGCGCTCGGGCTCATGCTCTCCGCGGTCAACGTTTACCTCAGAGACATCGGTTATCTTCTCGAGGTCGTGCTGCTCGTACTGCTGTGGGCGTCGCCCATCCTCTACTCCTGGGGGATGGCGCGGGACGTTCTGGGTGACTCGATAGCGCTGCAGGTCTACACGAATAACCCCGTGACGCTCGCCGTCATGGGATTCCAGCGGGCGTTCTGGATCTCGGGGCACGAATCCGCCGCCTATCCAGACCAGTTGTTGTTGCGACTCGCGATCGTCTTCGTCATCGGTCTGGTTTTCCTCTTCTTCAGCCAGCGGGTCTTCACCCGGCTCCAGGGCAATTTCGCCCAGGAGCTCTAAATCGAACCCGCATCCAGGAGCTTCCATGACTGACGTCGTCGAGAACACTGCCGCAACAGGGGCCGAATCCCCCGTCGTGGTCAGGGTCAAAAACGTCTCAAAGCGATTCGTCATTCGCAAGGACAATTCGTTGAAGGAACGGCTGGTGACCTTCGGTCGCGTCGGTCGCCGTCACCGCGAGGAATTCTGGGCACTGCGCGATGTCGACATCGAGATCACCGCAGGAACGACCGTCGGGCTGATCGGTCACAACGGTTCTGGAAAGAGCACGCTCCTGAAGGTGATCGGCGGCATCCTCGACCCCACCACCGGCGTCGTGCAGAACCGGGGTCGCATCGCAGCACTACTCGAATTGGGCGCCGGTTTTCATCCGGATCTGACCGGGCGCGAGAACGTCTACCTCAACGCGTCCATCCTCGGGTTGTCGACGGCTGAGACCGATGCACGTTTCGATGAGATCCTGGCATTCTCCGGAATCGGTGACTTCATCAACAGCCAGGTCAAGTTCTATTCGTCAGGCATGTATGTGCGGCTTGCCTTTGCGGTGGCAGTGCACACCGACCCCGACCTGCTGCTCGTCGATGAGGTGCTCGCCGTAGGAGACGAAGCATTCCAGCGGAAATGCCTCGACAAGATCCGCAGCTTTCAGCAGGAGGGTCGCACGATCATCCTCGTCACCCACTCCCTCGGCCAGGTCGTCGAGTTGTGCGATCGCGCGGTGCTCCTCAATAAAGGTGAGGTCGTCGTGGACGGCGATCCCACGGATGCCGTCGCAGCGTTCAGGGACATCCTCGAGGATCGTCGGCTCGCCGATGTCACGCCCGAGCAACAACTCGAAGAGCAGTCCGGACCGAAGATCGTCGCCGTCGCAGCCGAGGGATCCTCGAACGGACGTGGTGGCGAGGTCATGCTCGGCGACGATGTTCACATCGACGTCACCATGGAGTCGGCGACAGCGCTGACCGAGTGGATGCTTGCAGTCCAGGTCAACAACACGACCGGCCAGGTCGTCTACGGCACGACCACCAAGCGCGCCGCATTCCCGCTGCCCGATCTCCTGGGCTCCCAGCGGGTGCGACTCACGCTCCCCAACACCCACTTCGGCCCCGGCAAGTACTTCATCAACATCTCGATCATGAACACCGCCGGTGTTCACCTTCACGATCTTCCTCAGGTGGCTTCGTTCGATGCCCATGATCCGCGTGACGCGGTGGGAACGATGTACTCCGCCCCTGAGTTCTCACTGCTGGACGACTGAAGCGCTACTCGACTCCCCACCTAGCAGGGGATGAAGTACCGGACGGCCGGACTCAGCGAGTCCGGTCCGCCGAGCAGCGTCACGGACGTCGATCCGAAATTCCGGATCATGTCGATCGTGGCTTGCGGTACGCAGAATCCGGGAACGAGCAGGAGCGGCGCTCGCTTCTTGCCGGCGAGGGCAGCTCCAGCGAGCGCATCGGGGAAGTTGTAGCCCGTCGCGAGGAAGATCTCGGTGGGCCGTGAGCCGGCGAAGGCGTCACGCACGATGTTCCGTGAAGCATCGACCCTGTCCGTGCCCGAGAGTCGGATCGCTGGAACGACCGCGCCGAGCTGGTCCATCTGGGCCTGGCTGACCGAGTTCGGACCGCCGGCGATCTTGAGTTTGGTGACCCGCAGGGCTGTGACCAGATCGAGGGTCGGCTGGTCAGCAGTCGGGTTGCTACCCGGGATCAGGATGACCGGCGACCCGGCGGAACCCGCCGCGGCACTGGCGCTCAACGCGTCTGGGTAGTTTTCGCCCGTCGCGAGATACGCTGTCGTCGGATTCGACGAACCGAACGCATACTGTGCGAGGTTGCGGGAGGCCTCGTACCTGTCGGCGCCGCCGATCCTGATCGTCTGGCCGGCCGGAGCGAGCCCGGACAACTCGGCGACGACAGCGTCCGAGACGGATTGCGCACCTCCTACCACCACGATGCGGGCAGGTCTCAGGCGTGAGATCTCCGTGCGCACCACCGTCGGTAGCGTCGTCGAAGTTGTCAGCAGAAGTGGGCCACCCTGGATGCTTGCGGCTGGAGAAGCCGAGAGCGCATCCGGGAAGTTGTCGCCGTTGGTGATGTACACCACAGGCACACCGGCCGTCGCGAACCCCTGCTGGGAGATCTTCACTGCGACGTCGTACCGCGTCGCTCCGCTGGTCCTGGCCACGGTGACTCCCGCAAGCCCGATCGTGGGGTCGCCGAACCAGTTGTTGAAGTACACCCAGAAGTTGCGGTTCCCGTAGGCCGAACAACCATCGCCGAGTCCGTACAGATTCGCGAGCGCTGCGGCGTTCGGCGTGTACGGGGTGTACCAATAGAGGCTCGCCGTCGGCTGGTTGCTCACAACGACGCTACGGGAGCCGCAACCGGGGTTGTTGGCCTGGTACAGCACCTGGCTGGTCTGACCGAGCGGATATCGGGAGCCGTAGTTGGTTGTATACGGCGTGCCCGGACCTGTTCCCGGCGGCATCCCATACCTGATCATGTAGTACGCAGCGAGGTACACCTGCTGGAAGAAACCCTTTTGTGCGGGATCACAGGCAGCGGTATCCGGGCACCCCGCTCCCATCGCTGTCGCGAGCTGGACCGCCGTCGGCCAGGTGTCGGTGATGAGCCCCTGCTCTTTCTGCAGCATGACCAGCAAGACCTTCGGGCTGATTCCGCAGGCCGCGCTCACCTTCGAGATGATGCGCGCGACGGTCTCGCTCGCGGCACCGGTGTACTGGGAGCACATCGGGTTCGCGACCTTGGTGAACGTGGGGAAGCTGAGGTCGTAGAGGCAGGTGTAGCCGGGGTGGGCGGTGGTGTTGCAACTGGCCGGCCCCTTGGCATAGAGGAATGCCTGGATCTGGCTCTCGTTGAGCGCGTCCGCATCGTAGAACTGTGCATCGCTGATGATGTAGCCCGGATTGAACTCACTGCCATCGAGAGCCGTCGCTGCCGTCGGCGCCGACACGGCGACAAGCGTCGTGCCCACGATGAGCGTGACGACGCCCATCCCGATTCGACCGATCCAGCCCATGACATACCCCCCGAAACACACAGATCCGTTGTCAGGCTACCCGGGAACTCGCGGAAAGTGGGTCATATCCGGATATTGCGGCTCACCGTGCCTACCGGTAGAGGTAGTTGTAGAACTCGGTTTTCATGTCGATCTGACCGTGATACTGGTTCGTCTCGTTCATCACGAAGTCGATCTCGACGGGCAACTTGGCCAGGCGATATCCCGTCTTGACCGCGAAATTCGTGAGCCATACGTCATCGAGCATGCGGAACTGTTCGGGGATATCGGTGAAGAACCGTGAATCGGTGAAGATGTCGGCTGACATCACGCTGCCGCCGGGGCCGACGTGATCCACTCGATCACCCGGACCAGCCTGGACGCGGTCGTGATAGGAGCTGTGAACCGTCCACGCCCACCACGCGGTGATCGCTCCCCCATCAAATTCTCGCATCGCCACTGACACGAAATCGGGTGTGATGTCCTGGTCGTCATCAAGCACGATGATGGGCAGGTTCGGGCGCTGGCCCGCCAGCTTCCTCGCCCAGTAGAACCGGCCGATCGATCCGAGGTTGTACGGACTGCGCGCCAGCGTCACCCTGTGCAGGTTTCCCGAGCCACGGAATTGTCGGAGAACGCGCTTGTAGTGCGCGTGGTCTGCGGGGTTGTTGTTCCACAGGTACAGGTTGATCCCCTCAGGAAAGTCCTGGGTGTCGAGCATGTCCAGAACAACCTGCCCCCTGCTCGGCCGATTCCAGAGGCACATAAGCACGATCGCCTCTGAGCCGCTCTGCGGGGCATAGTCGAATTCGCTGGGCGAGAAGAGGCGGCCCCTGAGGAGCTGGCCCCTGAGGGCCTGCCGGACCAGTCGGGCCGTGCGCCGGGGTACCCCTGTTCGCACGCGTGCGAGAAACTGCCGAAACTGCATCCGACAACTGTACGGTCAGTGTCGCGCCTGGATGTCTTCTGGACGCACCAGAGCAGAAAACCCGAGGACAGCGCGAGCTGCTGCCACGTCAGCGACGTTGTGGCTGGGCGGCCAGTCGACAAGGGCGTAATGGAGGGATAGGCGTGCCGACATCGCTGTCACGAGGTCTCTGTTCGACGTCGCAACTCCCGAACCGATGTTGAGTGTCACGTGCCGGGTCGGCAGCGTGCAATCGACGGCGAGGCGCACGGCTACAGCAACATCCGAGACGTGGATGTAGTCCCGCTCGAAGCTGCGCCATCCTCTCAGCGGCGCCGGCCGATCCTCTGTGGCCACCTGCAGTTTTGTCACGATGGAATCGTCGAAACCTGGGCCGAAGACGTTGAAGATCCTCAGCGACAGAGTCTCGGCCGTCGAGGCGAGCAACACCTGCTCCGCCCTGTACTTCGATGTCGCATAGTCAGAACCGAGGGTGACTGGATCACTTTCGCGGAAGCTCCGCGTGCCCTGGTCCCCGTAGACCGCGGCCGTAGACGCGAGGATCACCCTCGGTTCCCACGCCGCGGTCGCGTCGACGATGGCTGCAGTGGAGCTGTGATGCACCTCGAAATCTTCAGCGGATGTCGCGTTCGTCGGCACGCGACCACCGAGGTGCACGACGACGTCGGGTTTCGCGGCATCCATCGCATCATGGATGCTGGCCGCGCTGAGCAGATCGACCGCGACCTCGCCAGCGCGGGGCACGACCCTCGGGGACACGAAACCTGTCACCTCGAATTGTCCCGTCGACTGGAGCTCTGCGACGACGGCCCGGCCGAGGCGCCCCGAGGCGCCGGTGACGACCACCCGCGCTGTCACTGGATCGCGAAACCCATCGCACGGAGCTCTGCGATGAGGGCATCGGGCGTCATTATGTATTCGCGCGTTCTGCCGAGAAGTTCGGAGATGGATCGGAGCCAGTCCTGCGAGGCGTGATTCTCCGCATCGTTCACCACGAAAATCTTGTCGTTCGCCGTTGGTCGCACATTGGCGGGGTCATAGCTCAGCTCTTCGAACATCTTCTCCCCGGGTCGAAGACCGGTGATCGCTATAGTCAGCGACGGATCCACCGCCCTCACGAGACTCCTCGCCAGGTCGAGAATGCGCACGGGCTCACCCATGTCGAGCACGTACAACTCGCCTGGCTCGCCGACAAAGGCAGACTGGATGACCAGCTGGGTCGCTTCATCCAGCGTCATGAAGAAGCGGGTGACTTCGGGGTCGGTGACGGTGAGCGGTGCGCGGTCTGCGATCTGCTTCCGGAAAATCTGCATCACGCTGCCGCTGCTCTGGATCACGTTCCCGAATCTCACAGCGTTGAATGTGGTCGAAGAGCCGACTGCCACGGCGTCGATAACCAGCTCGCCGAGTCGCTTTGTGGCTCCCATCACGTTCGCCGGGTTGACCGCTTTGTCGGTCGAGACATACACGAAATGAGAGACACCGTGACGGATGGCGGTGGTGGCGAGATTCAGTGTGCCCCACACGTTGTTGTTCACGGCCTGGATTGGATTCCGCTGCATGAGCGGCACATGCTTATAGGCGGCTGCGTGGAACACGATGTCTGGCGTGTGCTGCGCGAAGATCGACTCCATCGCGCCCTCGCTCGTCACGTCGGCGACATGGAGCTCGAGATTCGTCGCCTCATCGAGGTCGCGCTCGAGAAAGAAAATGCCGCTCTCGGCCCAGTCGACGCCGATGATTCGCGCGGCAGACATGTTGACGAGTTGTTTCACGAGCCGGGAGCCGATCGATCCGGCAGCTCCTGTCACCAGCACCGTCTTGCCCGAGATGAAAGCCTGGGATGCAAGGAAGTCGTGCTTTACAGGCTTCCTGCCGACGAGATCGAGGACGTCTACATCGGTCAGGTCATCGATGTCCACGGTCTCCTTGGAGAGGATGCCGTAGGTGCGGGGGATGATCGCGATCTCGACGTGGTCAGCCTCGATCGTCATCACGAAGTCCCTCACGGTCTTCGCATCGATGGAGGGAATCGCGAAATACACGACTTCAACCCGGTGCTCGGCGATGACGTCATTGACATCGGCGAGTGCCCCCAGAACCTCAGGGTCGACCATATTGTCGTCGAGAAATCCCACGACAAGGCCACCTCTGGCGATCACATCGGCGGAGAGTGCGCGGCCTGCGGTGCCGCGTCCAACGATGAGCGCGCGTGTTCCCTTCACGAATCCGGTCGCCTCAGCCCTCGTGGTCAGCAGCGATAAGCCCCTGGAGATACACGCCATACCCACTCTTTTTGAGGGGGGCAGCCAGCACGTCGAGTTGGGCGTCGTCGATCCAGCCGGCGCGCCAGGCGATCTCCTCGATGCACCCGATCTTGAAGCCCTGCCGGTCTTCGATGACGCGCACGTATTCCGAGGCCTGCATCATCGATTCGAATGTGCCGGTATCGAGCCAGGCCGTACCACGATCGAGCACCTGGACCTGAAGCTTGCCAGCATCCAGGTAACGCTCGTTCACCGTGGAGATCTCGAGCTCACCTCTCGCGCTCGGCGTGATCGACTTCGCGATCTCCACCACCGAATTATCGTAGAAGTAGAGCCCAGGCACTGCGTAGTTGCTCTTCGGCTTCGTCGGCTTCTCTTCGATCGAGATCGCTTTCATGTCGTCGTCGAACTCGACCACGCCATATGACGTGGGATTCGACACGTGGTACGCGAAGATGAGCCCACCCTCGATGACCTCGTTGCCGCGCAGCGAGGAGCCGAGGCCTGCGCCGTGGAAGATGTTGTCGCCGAGCACGAGGGCAACGCTCTCGTCTCCGATGAACTCCTCGCCGATGATGAACGCCTGTGCGAGGCCATCCGGGCTCGGCTGCACGGCGTATTCGAGACGGATGCCGAGCTCCGAGCCATCCCCCAGCAACGCCTTGAACTGGTCGTGGTATTCGGCTGTCGTGATGATCAGGATCTCGCGGATGTCGGCCATCATGAGGGTCGACAGGGGATAGTAGATCATGGGCTTGTCGTAGATCGGCATCAATTGCTTCGAGATGCCCTTAGTGATCGGCCACAGCCGGGTGCCGGAGCCGCCCGCCAGAATGATTCCGCGCATGTCAGGCTCCGTTCGCTTCGTTCAAGAGGTCGTAGAACGCCCTGACGTCGTCCCACCGCGGCAGCAGCCCCCGCGCTTCGGCTTCGGCAAGCGACGGAGCCTCGACGTCCTTGGGTGACAGCAGTGCCTCGCCTGCTTCTGGGGGAAACACCAGCCCGATCTGCTCGTCCAGCGGATTGATGCCGTGCTCGGCAGTCGGGTTGTAGGTATCGGTGACGAGGTAGCTCACCACCGCGTCATCGGTGAGGGCGACGAACGCGTGCCCGAGCCCTTCGGAGAGATAGATCGCCTTTCGGTCCACGTCGTCGAGCAGGACCGTGTCCCACTGGCCGAACGTCGGTGAACCGACTCGGATATCGATCGCGAAATCGAGCACCGCACCGTGCATCGCGGTCACGTACTTCGCCTGGCCGACCGGCACATCCGCAAAGTGGATGCCACGGACGACACCCTTCTTGGAGACCGATGTGTTGGCCTGCCTGAGGGTGATGGGGTGGCCCGTCACCTCGGCAAGCTTGTCGAACCTGTACCACTCCAGGAACACCCCGCGATCGTCGGCCCGCTGGACGGGGGTGATCTCGTAGGCATCAGGAATCGAAAGCTCGCGAATTTGCACTCGGCGAGTCTACCGAACGCGTCGACTCAGCACTCCTCGAGGTTGAGCACGTTAGCTGTCAGCGACAACGGACCACCCACCAGCGTGATGTTCTCTGCCCCGAAGTTGCGGATGGCGTTGAGCGTGGCCGTGGGCACACAGTCGGTGGGCACCACGATCAGCGGGGCACTCACCTGGCCCGCAAGCACGGCGCTCGAGAGCGCATCGGGGAAGTTGAGTCCGGTCGCCAGGAACACGTCCTGAGGGTTGGAGCCACCGAACGCATCGACGGCGATATTCGACGACGCATCGAAGCGAGTGGCTCCAGAGAGCCGAACCGTGTCGCGGGTTATGGCGGTCAGGTCGGCCTGGATGCCTGTCGACACTGAGTTCGGTCCACCGGCAATACGGATCGAGGTGACCCCGAGATCCGCGAGCAGCTGGCGCGTCGATGCATCGAGGTTCCCTGCACGACCATCGACGAGAATCACCGGGTAGCCCTTCGCTCCGCCGGCTGCGCTCGCACTCAGGGCATCGGGGAAGTTGGCTCCTGTAGAGATGTAGACCGTGCTCGCCGAAGCGAGTCCGGTGAACGCCGTCCTGACGATGTTGCGGGAAGCGTCGTAGCGGTCGGTTCCCCCCTGTCGTTCGATCAACGGCTCGTTCGTCTCGGGGTCTCGGGCCGTGAGTGTCGCCAGCTCGTTGTACACCGCCTGGGATACCGAGTTCACCCCACCGACGACCACGATGCGCTTCGGGTGCAGCCGCACGATCTCGTTGCGAACCGACGTGGGGATGCTGGTCGGAAGGGTCAGAAGCATGACGCCCCTCTGGATTGCCGCAGCAGGCGCCGCAGACAGGGCATCGGGAAAGTTCAGTCCCGTCGTGACGTAGACGACTTCGGCGGCAGCAGGATCGGGATACAAGCGCTTCGAAATCTCTACCCCGACGGCGAAGCGGTCGGAGCCGCTAATACGAGCCAGATTCAGCCCCACGATCACCGACGACGACTTCGAGAAACCTGTTGATGCGTTGACCCGGTAGATGTGATTACCCAGGGGGACCGACGCCATGGAGATGCTCCAGGACCCACTGGAGACCGCGGAGGTTGCGATCGGAGCGGGCGATCCATCGAGGTACAGCCCGACAGTGGAGCCAGCCTCAGCTCCGCTGAGGGAGCCCGTGATGGGGCTTCCTCCCGGCTGGGGGACGCCCGACGATGTCACCGCTGGCGCTGGCACCGTGATGGCCAGTTGCCAGTTGGAGCCATACAGCGACGTCACATCTTCGAAGCCACCGCCACTGACCATCGGAAATGAACCAGAGGCGAAATCCCTGTTACCGCAGGGGACGTCTGTCGTTGCCCACGATGTGACGCCCACAGCCAGATTGCCCGACACCAAGGGACCACCGCTGTCGCCTTCTATCGTGCACGCAGTGGTCACGATGGAGTTAGTGGCCTCTCCCTCGATAGTCACCAGTGCGTCGACGGCGAGGACCCTGCCGCACGCCCAGCCAGTGCTGCTGCCCGATTTGCAGACGGGCGCTCCCGTCAGGGTCTCTGACTTACCCGTGATCCCGAGGGGGGTCGACGATAGCGGCGCTCCCGCTCCGTTGCCCCACGTCTGCAGTGAGGCCTTTGTGCTCACGCTGGCGTTTGTCACGTTCACCAACCCGGAATCGTACCCACCCCCGAGTGCGGCGCTTCCGGGAACCGCAGTTCCCAGGGCGGATCCAAGCTGAGCGTTGTCTTCATTTGGTCGTGACATGGTGAGCGCACGCACCTGGCCCTGCGCGCCGACCAGGCAGTGTCCGGCACTCACAAACTGCTGCACACCGCTGGAAGAGAATCCGTTGAATCCACTAGTGCAGCGGAAAGCATTACCACCGATCTCGACGTAGTACCCCTGTCCGCCATAGAACGTGGATTTCGGGTCGGCCATGAACTTCAGCGGAGCATCCGGCGCAACGTACGCAGTAGGTTCCCCGATGACGGGGACAGCGCCGACCGCCTCTACCACGGCCACGTCACCGTCGGAAGCCACATTCACCGTCAGCGTGGTGCCATCGATGCGCGACCCGAGCACGTCGACGCCGGCACTCTCGAGGGAGTCGACGACATCCACGGCCTGGACTGCAGCTTCCGCCTGGGCGATGAACTCTTCGCCGGTGATACCGAGATCGGTGTCGAGACTGGCGACGAGCTCGGGCGGGAGGTCCTGTGCTTCCGCGACGAAGTCGGCAGCGGGAAACGTCCCCATCACTTCGATCGAGCTCGTGTCGATCGGTTCGTCGGCCGCCGCGGCCATGACAGGGCTGATCGCCAGCGCGCCACATATTGCGATGGTCGCCGCTGCGGCGACGATTCGTGAGCGCTGCCTGGAATAGCGAGTGGCCAGCATGGGAATCCCTCGGGTCATTGCACGGAACCCGAATGTCCACGCAAGAGAACAGGCCGCCGCAAGGCCACCCATGCTGATGATGCTAGGGGCGTGCAAGCCCGGGGGCAATGGCGTTTCTACCCCCCATCCGAGCCTCGCACACTCGACACTCCGGTACTGTAGATTTCCATGCTCAACTCCGGCGATTGCGATGGCGTCGAGCCCGAAATCGTCGTGCTTCTCGCGACATTCAACGGAGCGCGCTGGATTCCCCAGCAGGTCGCCAGCATCCTCGACCAGCAGGGCGTCGGCGTGAGGATCATCGCCGCAGATGACGGCTCCACGGATGGCACTCTCGAGTGGCTGAGAGAGTTGGCATCGCGCGAGCCACGGCTGACTGTGCTCGAGGATCCCACGCCGACGGGCAGTTCCGCGGCGAACTTCTATCGACTCCTGAGATCCGTCGATACCGGGAATGCGCTCGTGGCGTTCGCCGACCAGGACGACATCTGGATGCCCGGAAAACTGCGCAGGCACGCAGCGCTGCTCGCGCGCGGCTTCGACGGCGTCTCGTCCAGTGTCACGTCCTTTACCGCCACCGGGAAGCGCACCCTGGTGCGTAAGGACTACCCACAACGACCGAGGGACTACCTTCTCGAGAGCCCCGGGCCGGGGAGCACCTTCCTCCTCACACCGCGACTGGCGCAACTGACCAGGGAGCTGCTTTCCCGCCCCGACGCCGTCGCACCGGAGGTCGACTTCCACGATTCGCTCATCTACGCGATCGCCCGGTCGCATGGCTGGTCGTGGCACATCGACGGTGAGTCCAGCGTCGATTACCGGCAGCACGACGACAACGTCATGGGTTCGAATACCGGCCTCGCTGCGGCACTTTCGCGATTGAAGCTGATCCGCAGCCACTGGCTGCGCAATCACGCAGTCCTGTTGACGCGCGTGGCGATTCAGTCAGCTCCTCCGAGCGACCGCCCAGAGCTCGAGCGAATCCTGCACTTGTTGACGGCGACCGGCTTCCGATCCCGGTTGGTGCTGGCTCGCATGTGCGGCCAAATGCGGAGAAGACCGAGGGATCAAAGGATAATTGCTCTATTGGTAGCCATCGGCGTGTGGTGAAATGAAAGAAAGTTGCGCAAGATCATGAGAATTCTCGTCACCGGCGGCGCCGGTTTCATCGGCTCGAACTTCGTCCGTCGCACGCTTGAAGATGCGTACCCCGGGCTTGAGGGTGCCGAGGTCGTCGTGCTCGACGCGATGACCTACTCCGGAAACCTCGAGAACCTGGCACCGGTCGCAGGCTCACCGCGCTACACGTTCGTGGAGGGTGACATCCGCGATTCGGAACTGCTCGACAAGCTGCTGCCCGGCATCGATGCCGTCGTGCACTTCGCGGCAGAATCTCATGTCGACCGCTCGGTACGTGATTCCGGCATCTTCGTCGAAACGAACGTGCTCGGCACGCAGAGTCTCCTGGATGCCGCGCTTCGCAACAACCTCGAGCGATTCGTGCACGTCTCGACCGACGAGGTCTACGGCTCGATTGCCGAGGGCTCATGGGATGAGCAACGACCGCTCGAACCGAACTCGCCGTACTCAGCCTCGAAAGCGGGCAGCGATCTGCTCGCGCGCAGCTACTTCCGCACGCACGGCCTCAACCTGTCGATCACCCGCTGCTCGAACAACTACGGGCCGTACCACTTCCCCGAGAAGGTCATCCCCCTCTTCGTTACTAACCTCATCGACGACAAGCACGTGCCTCTCTACGGCGAGGGCAACAACATCCGCGACTGGCTGCACGTCGACGACCACACGCGTGGCATCGCGATGGTTCTCGTCGGCGGTCGCGCCGGCGAGATTTACAACATCGGCGGCGGGACTGAGCTCACCAATAAGGAGCTCACCCAGTTGCTACTGGATGCTACGGGCACAGACTGGTCGTACGTCGACCGTGTGCAGGATCGCCTTGGCCACGACCTGCGGTACAGCGTCGACATCTCCAAGATCCGAGCGGAACTCGGATACGAGCCTCTCGTGCCGTTCGAGCAGGGCCTCGCCGACGTCGTGCAGTGGTACCGCGACAACCGCCAGTGGTGGGAACCGTTGAAAGAGCGCGCCGCACTGTGACGGCGGCCCGCAGGAACTGATGCTGCACGCGGAGTGCGCGAGACGGGCCATCGGGTTTATGAATGATCGTGCGGTCGGGCCGCCAACTCGGGCCGCGTCGTTCCTGCCCCCACTTCAGGGGATAATCGCTCT
The DNA here is from genome assembly GCF_015752305.1 of Salinibacterium sp. CAN_S4. Taxonomy (NCBI): domain Bacteria; kingdom Bacillati; phylum Actinomycetota; class Actinomycetes; order Micrococcales; family Microbacteriaceae; genus Salinibacterium; species Salinibacterium sp. CAN_S4. The sequence goes on from NZ_JADOVB010000004.1 coordinate 242,672, forward strand.
TGTGATAATCGGCGTTCTCGGTCTCAACCCCCGCGCGACGGGTGACGGCGAATCCGCTCAACGCCAGCGCTTCGTGCGTTATGGTCTCGTCGAGGGAATGCTGCCGTGACCCGCTATCTCATCACGGGGGCAGCCGGAATGCTGGGCCGCGATCTTCAGGCGGTGTTGTCGGGCAGAGATGTCACGGCCCTCTCCCGCAGCCAACTCGACGTGACCGATGGCGATGCTGTCGCGGCGGCGGTCGAGGGACATGACGTCATCGTTAATGCTGCCGGATACACGCGAGTGGATGACGCAGAGAGTCACGAAGTCGACGCGTTTGCGATCAATGCGACAGGGGCAGCGCATTTGGCTACCGCTGCAGCTCGATTCGGAGCCACTCTCGTCCAGTTGTCCACCGATTACGTATTCGACGGCACCGCGGGTGCTCCGTACACGGAGTCGAATCCCCGCACACCGGTCTCCGCGTACGGTCGAACCAAGGCCGAAGGCGAGCGACTCGCGTTAGAAATACATCCCGAGGGTACCCGGGTCATTCGCACAGCATGGTTGTACGGGGAGCACGGCGGCAACTTCGCAGCCACGATACTTCGACTTGCCGGCGAGCGCGACACCATCGACGTCGTCGATGATCAACGCGGCCAGCCCACCTGGACGATGGATCTGGCGACCCGAATCGCCGCCATGCTCGACGCCGACGTGGCGCCGGGAAACTACCATGCCACTAATTCCGGTGAGGCCACCTGGTTCGATTTCGCCCAGGCAGTGTTCACCCTGGCAGGGCTGGACGCCCGTCGCGTGAAGCCAACAACGAGTTCGAGGTTCATTCGCCCTGCCCACCGTCCCGCGTACTCGGTGCTCGGACACAACGCCTGGAAGACTGTCGGCCTTGGTCCGATGCGGGACTGGAAGTCTGCACTGGAATCAGCTTTCGCCTCAGGAGCATTGGGAGCCTCATGACCACCCTTCGAGTCATCATCGACGAAATGCTGTCAACAGCACCCGGAAACGTGAACACGTACACCGAGGAGCTCACGCGCGCCCTCATCGCGACTGCTCCGCGCAATTGCTATGTGGAGGCGTTCGTCTCGGCATCGACCGAGCCGGAATACGAACTCATCAATGAGAGGCTCCCTGGCCTCGCCGCGCTCCACAAGAGTGCTCTCGCTGGTCGCGAGGTGAAGGCTGCGTGGCAGCATGGCTTCACGAGACTCCCCGGACACGGCATGGTGCACGCACCCAGCCTGCTCGCGCCGCTGTCACGCCACGATCGACTGAACAGCGCAGACCAGGTCATCGTGACGGTGCACGACACCGTCGCGTGGTCGCATCCTGAATTGTTACCTCCCCGCGTCGTCTCCTGGCACAGGGCGATGCTCAAGCGCGCCACGCGGTTCGCTGACGCCGTCGTGGCGCCCAGCCATGCCGTGGCCGATCAGCTGGGAGAGATCGCCGATCTCGGTGATCGCGTGCGGGTCATCAGCGGCGCTGCCAACTCACGCATCGTCCCGCCCGCTGACGCTGACGTGCGGGCCTCAAGACTCGATCTGCCGAATCGATACATTCTGGCTATCGGGGGGCTCGAGGCCGGCAAGGGCATCGACCAGCTGGTCCGGTCGATGTCGAAGATCGGAACCGGCGAACCGCTGCTTATCGTGGGGCCGACCGCGGATGACAGTTCGCTCGCTGCAGCGATCGTCGATGCCGGACTCGACGAAGGGCGCGTGAGAGGGCTCGGGTTGCTCTCGGATGCCGACCTGGCTGTCGTTATGGAGCGCGCGACGGTCTTCGCTCATCCCAATCTCGAAGAAGGATTCGGCATGCCCATGCTCGATGCGTTCTCCCTCGGCATCCCGGTCGTCCATTCCGATGCTCCGGCGATGGTGGAGCTGTCAGCGGGCGGCGGCATCGTCGTGGAGCGAGGCGACAGCGCCCTGTATCCGGAACGACTGGCCGACGCCATCCGTTCCATCCTGGATGACCGCCAGCTGGCTGTCAGGCTCGGATACTCCGGCTCGGACCGCGCGAACGCCTTCAGCTGGCGGAGCTCAGCCGAAAAGGTCTGGCAACTCCACGCCGACCTTTAGCCCTCGGATGGCTCTGCGCTGGGAATGGGCGCAAGACCTTCCGCGACCAGTTGCCGGATGAAGTCGAAGTCGGGATCCTCGGGATCGACTCCGTTGTCCGGAACCAGTTCCACGCTCTGCAACGGCAGGTTCTTGGTCTTGGACGCCAGGTCGACGAAGTAGCCCAGTGACGCCTGCGGAACATCGGTCTTGACGACACGTGTTCCCGCGGCAGCGACCGCCTGCAGCTGGCTCAGCACGTTGGCTGGAGTGAACTGCTCGAGCAACGCCTCCTCCAGCTGACGCTGGCGACCCATGCGGTCATAGTCGGTCGTGTCGTGGCGGGACCGTGCGTACCAGAGCGCGTGGTATCCGTCGAGGTGCACGACGCCAGGTCCTATCCATTCCGCGACAGTCGTGAAGGTCTCATCGGTGTGGATGGGAACTGCAGTCGCGACGTCGACGGTGATGCCGCCGAGAGAGTCGACCAGGTCGAGGAAGCCCTGCATGTCGATCAGCGCGTAGTACTGGATGGTGAGCCCCGTGATTCCCTGGACAGCATCCCGCATGCCCTCGATACCGGGCTCGCTTCCCTGCGCAACCGCATCCGGGTACATCTCCGGGCTCACGAGCTCGACCTCGGTGTAGACGGAGTTCAGGAGGCAGACGCTCACTTCGCACCCGAGGTCACGGCCGTAGCCATTGGGGTAGGCCGCCGCCATCGGAGAGCCCTCGGAGAACGGGACGTACTCCATGTTTCTCGGCAAACCGATCATGGTGGCGGCACCGGTCGCCGCGTCGATACTGACCACGGTGATGCTGTCCGGACGCAGCCCGTCGCGATCGGGGCCGGAATCGCCACCGAGGAGCATGATGTTGTAGCGACCGTCGATAGCCGGCTTGGGAGGAGCGGTGATGAAGACGTTGGAGACGAAATTGCTCGCCGTGGTCGCCACGAACGCGCCGTAGGCGGCGGTGCCGGAGGTTGCTACGAGCAGGATCGTCGCGAGGCCGGCCACCCATCCTCGCGCGGAGGGCGCCGCCTTGACGAGCCGCGCCAGTCGAAGCGTGTCGAGAGTGAGAATCAGCCAGAGAACTGCGTAGAACACCAGGATGAGGGCCATCGCAATGAGGCCGATGCTCATGCTGGCGATCGTCAGGATCGTCGATCGGGACAAGAGGAAAGTGAGCCCCGCCGCGATGACGAGGGCCCAGAGCACGAACGTGGAACCGACTCCGAAACGCCCGAGCCGGCGGTTGCCAGCCAGCAGTTGCGCCGAACCGGGGATGAGGATGTTGAGAAGCACCAGCACCCAGGCCCTGCGAGTCATGACGGGCTGCGAGCGCGTATCCGGGTAGCGCACCGGCTGGCTCGACGCGAGCGACCCCTGGCTCACAGTGACCCCTTCAATAAGGAGTTCTTCTCTTCCACCATGGCCTCGAGGCCACGTGCGTATGTTGCGAGCCTTTCGGTCAGCACGGGGTTGCCCGATCCGATGATGCGCGCCGCGAGGATTCCGGCATTCCGCGCGCCTCCGATAGAGACAGTCGCGACCGGGATACCGGCGGGCATCTGCACGATGGAGAGCAGTGAATCGAGACCGTCGAGCTTCGCGAGCGGCACCGGAACACCGATTACCGGCAACGTGGTCACGGAGGCGAGCATCCCCGGCAGGTGAGCGGCTCCTCCGGCTCCGGCGATGATGACGCGGATGCCCCTGGCAGAAGCCGCCTTACCGAAGGCGATCATCTTCTCCGGGGTGCGGTGCGCTGACACGACCTCGACCTCGTGCGCGATGCCGAACTCTTTCAGCACGGCGGCGCTGTCGGCCATGACGCTCCAATCGGAATCGGAGCCCATCACGACCGCGACGAGCACGGGTTCTGTTATCGGTTCAGGCACTCACCAATGGTAGGTGTCAATCCTCAAAGAACGCCGCTGCGGCACGCGCGCGGAAAACGACACTCTCCAGCTCGGCGCCCCCCGCGGTCACGTGCCCGACTTTCCGTCCTGGCCTCGGGTCCTTTCCGTAGAAGTGGTACTTCGCCTCGGGCTGATCCTCGAGCGCAGCCGGGTACCGGTTGTCCGAGGTGCCGCCGAGCACGTTCACCATCACGCTCCACGGCTCGCGCATGGTTGTGGGCCCGAGCGGCAGGTCGAGCACCGCACGCAGGTGCTGCTCGAACTGGCTCGTCGCTGAACCGTCGATGCTCCAGTGGCCGCTGTTGTGCGGTCGCATGGCGAGTTCGTTGACCAGCAGCCGGTCATCCGTCGATTCGAAGAGCTCCACAGCGAGCACCCCGGTCACGTCGAGCTGTTGCGCGATGCTGGTGGCGATGGCACCCGCCATCGCCGAGATCCTGCCGTTCGACCCGGGGGCCGGAGCGATCACCTCGGCGCAGACACCGTCGACTTGGATGGATTCGACAACGGGCCACAGCGCGATCTCCCCGCTGGGTCGGCGGGCGAGCACCTGGGAGAGTTCGCGCCTGAAGTCGACGAGTTCCTCCGCAAGCAGCGGGACGTCGCCATCGAACCAGTCAGCGACATCGGACGAGGCAGAGACCACCCTGACGCCCTTGCCGTCGTAGCCGCCGGTGGCGGTCTTCACGACCGCGCGCCCCCCGTGCTCGGCGAGGAACGCGTCGAGTTCGACAGTGGATGCCACGGCAGCCCAGTCCGGAACCGGCAGGCCGAGCTCCGACAGTCGCTGCCGCATCTGGAGTTTGTCCTGCGCGAATCGCAGCGCGTCCGGCCCCGGATTCACGCGGACGCCGTGTGCGATGAGAGCCCGCAGCACGCGCTGCGGCACGTGCTCGTGGTCGAAGGTGATGACATCCACGCCGTCGGCGAATCGCACCACATCATCGGCGTTGCGGTAGTCCCCCAGTTGCGTGACAGCGATCCCGGCGGACTCACCGGCGCTCTCGGCGAAGACACGCAGCTCGATACCGAGCTCTATCGCGGGAGGTATCATCATTCGAGCGAGCTGGCCGCCACCGATGACGCCGACAATGGGGGGCATCCGCAACTCCTGGATCGATTCGATGTGCCTGTGTTGTGATCAGAACTGTGGTGTCACAAGAACTGCGGCGTGTAGCTGGCTCGAAGCCGACACACAGCCTGGTGTGATGGGTGGAAGTTACGCTGTCACACGCGCGACCACACTCACGTACTTCCATTCTTACCTAACGGGGACTCATGCGCAGGTTCGTCACCCAGCTCGCGCGATTCGGGCTCGTGGGGCTCGTCGGGCTCGTGATCGACGTCGGTGTGTTCAACATCCTCCGAGCCACCGTGCTCGAGCCGTCCGTGATCCACGAGGGGCCGTTCATCGCCAAGGTCATCTCGACGACGCTGGCGATTGCCGCGAACTACGTCGGGAACCGCTACTGGACCTTCGGCGCGACGAAGCGCTCGACGGTGGTGCGCGAGGGCCTCGAGTTCGTCGCCGTCAGCGTCGGCGGCATGCTCATCGCGCTCGGCTGCCTGTGGGTGTCGCACTATGTTCTCGGCTTTACATCGGTGCTGGCCGACAACATCTCGAGCAACGTGGTGGGCCTCGCGCTCGGCACGGCCTTCAGGTTCACGTTCTACCGGTACTGGGTGTTCCACCCCAACCGTGAACGACCGCTTCGCGACGTGGCGGACGAGGCGCCCTCAACCGCGGAGCTCACCGACCAGTCTGCTCCCGTTGCGCAGCCTCGATGAGGTCGTGAAGGGCCTCCTGCACGAGGTCGGCTGACGACACATCCTTCAGGATCACGGGAGCGTCCTGGCCCGAGTTCAGAATGACGTCCCCGCTGCGGAACACGATCTGGAGTCCACCCCGACGCACCGTGACGTCGTGAGCCCGGCTGTGCAGAAGCTCCTGCCTCGTACGCACGAAGAAACCGCTGCGCACCACGACCCGCCTGTTCGTGATGGTGTAGCGCCGCGACAACCACCGGCACAGAGGCATAAACCAGCCCGTGAACACGAGCAGTGCCGCGATCACGAGCACGACCACCAGCTGCCACTGTTCGGCGGCAAGTCCCGCGACATAGCCGACGCCGCCGACCACGACGACGAGCACCAGCGTCGGCCAGAACAGTGCCCTGGAATGCGGGCGGAGCTTCACGATGACGGTGTCGCGCTCCGGCTTCGCACTCACGCGTACCTCAGGTGCGTCACGTCCCCGGCCGCGATCGCCCGCACGCCGTCGAAGCTCGTGCCCGCCACGACAAGTCGTCCCGAATCATCGATCTCCGTCGCCGAGCCGAACAGCTGGTCGCCGTCAGGAAGATCGACCCTGACGCTGCGTCCGATGGTGGTGCAGGCGGTGCTGACGGCTTCGCGCAATCCGCTGGCACCAGCGTCGAAACCGGCGGCAGCAAAAGCGGAGTAGAGCGAGTCGAGCTCGACGAGGTACGCGCTGAGCGCGGCATCCAGCATCGCCTCGTCGGCCATGTCAGCCCCATCGCCCCACCCGTTCAGAGCGAGGGACGTGGACGTCGGCGTCGGCAGCTCGGCCGCGCTCATCGTGAGGTTGAGGCCGGCGCCCGTCACGACGCCGATGCCGGGGACGAGTTCTGCGAGGATTCCCGACACCTTCAGGCCGTCGATATGCACGTCGTTCGGCCATTTCAGGCTCACCTCGTGGCCGCCGACGAGGCGACCGACGGCCCGCGTCATGGCCAGCCCGGTGAGCAGGGGCAGCCACCCGAGCCGATCCGGCGCGACGGTGCCGGTGCCGAGCAGCACAGAAACGGCGAGAGTCATTCCCTCAGGAGCGACCCAGTCGCGACCCAGTCGGCCTCGACCAGCGGTCTGGTTGGTCGTGGCGAGCACCGTGAAGTGCGGGAGATCACCACCGGATGCCGCGGCCACGAGTTCGGCGTTGGTGGACCCCGCCTGCGGCAGCACGTCGAGCCGCGCGGCGACAGCGATCGACAGGGGAAGGTGCATCCCCACAGGTTAGGCCCCCGTTTCTGTAAGGTTCCGCCAACGACATGCCCAAGTCGCTGGTGGGTAAAGTGACATGGTGATCTCCGACGCCGCACCACACACCGAACCGCACGTGCCCGACCTCACGACGACAGCGGGCCGCATCGCCGACCTCAAGGTGAGGTACCACGAGGCGGTCACCGCCAGTGGTGAGGCCGCCATCGAGAAGCAACACTCGAAGGGCAAGAAAACAGCCCGCGAGCGCATCGAGCAACTGCTCGACCACGGGTCGTTCGTCGAGCTCGACGAGTTCGTACGCCACCGCACCCATGCTTTCGGCATGGAGAAGAAGAGGCCATACGGTGACGCGGTCGTCACGGGCCTCGGTACGATCCACGGCCGACAGGTTGCGGTCTACTCGCAGGACTTCACCATCTTCGGCGGATCGCTCGGCGAGGTCGCCGGCGAGAAGATCATCAAGGTCATGGATCACGCCATCAAGACCGGCGTGCCCATCATCGGCATGCTCGACTCCGGTGGTGCGCGCATCCAGGAGGGTGTCGTCGCGCTCGGTAAGTATGGCGAGATCTTCCGTCGCAACACCCAGGCATCCGGTGTCATCCCCCAGATCTCCATCGTCATGGGGCCGGCTGCGGGTGGCGCGGTGTACTCCCCGGCGCTCACCGACTTCGTCATCATGGTCGATAAGACCAGCCAGATGTTCGTCACCGGTCCCGACGTCATCAAGACCGTCACCGGTGAAGACGTGGGCATGGAGGAGCTCGGCGGCGCACTCACCCACAACAAGATCTCCGGTGTTTCGCACTATCTGGCCAGCGACGAGGATGACGCACTCGACTACGCACGGACCCTCATCGGTTTCCTGCCTGACAACAACCTCTCGGAGCCGCTCGTCTACGAGAGCGACGTCGAACTCGAGATCACCGACGAGGATCGCAAGCTCAACTCGATCATCCCCGACAGCCCGAACCAGCCGTATGACGTGAAGACGATCATCGAGCACATCGTCGACAACGGCGATTTCCTCGAAACCCAGCCGCTGTACGCGCCCAATATCGTGGTCGGGTTCGGCCGCGTCGAGGGCCGCACCGTCGGCGTGATCGCGAACCAGCCCCAGGCGATGGCGGGCACCCTCAACATCGAGGCCGGTGAGAAGGCCGCCAGGTTCCTCCGCTTCTGCGACGCGTTCAGCATTCCGATCCTCACGCTCGTCGATGTTCCCGGCTATCTTCCCGGCACCGACCAGGAGTGGACGGGCGTCATCCGCCGCGGGGCGAAGCTGCTCTACGCCTACGCCGAGGCGACAGTGCCGCTGGTCACGGTCATCACCCGCAAGGCATACGGCGGGGCCTACATCGTCATGGGCTCCAAGCAAATGGGCGCCGACCTCAACTACGCGTGGCCCACGGCAGAGATTGCCGTCATGGGCGGCCAGGGCGCCGTCAACATCCTCTACCGCGGCGAGATCAAAGCAGCAGAGGCCGCTGGTGAGGATGTCGCGGCGGTTCGCACAAGGCTGGCCAACGAATACACCTACAACGTGGCATCCCCGTTCCTCGCCGCTGAGCGGGGGGAACTGGATGGCGTCATCGAGCCTGCAGCGACCCGCGTCGCCGTCGTGAAGGCACTGCGTGCCCTGCGGACCAAGCGGGCGTCGATGCCCGCGAAGAAGCATGGGAACATCCCGCTGTGACGACTGAAGCGCCGGATGCTGGTGCCCTCGACCTTCGCATCGTGACAGCGGGCGTGAGCGACGAGGAGATCGCTGCGGTGACTGCGGTCATCGCGGCCTCCCTCGACGAGCTCGCCGGCGGAATGGCAGTGGATGCCACGCCTCCCGTCTCGGCCTGGCAGCGCAGTCAGCGTTCCGTCCGCTCGACTCTCGTTCCGGGAGCTGGCAGTTGGCGGAATTTCTCCGGATAACGCCCCGAATGGGGGCCAGAATTGCGGATGCCAAAGAACGGCACGCGGCTAACAACGAAATCAGCAGCACAATCGGGGCAAAGGGGCAGAACCGCCCCGCGATCCGGTCAAAAAGAGCACGATTTGCAACGTTGTACCCCGACTATTCGTTGCGCAGAAAACGAGATCCCCGTCGGTTCAGCGCATCTTTAGGGCCGAATTCCCCGATTGTCCCCCGAGAGTCCCCCAAAGAGACGACTATTTACTCCTTACACAACACTGCATAGTTGTTGGTGCTAGGTGTCTCACATTGTGAGTAACACCGCCATTCATCGGCGGACTAGGGTAAGCGCGCCGATGAAATGGGGGCGAGTCAGGGTGATATTCGGGTTATCGCCCTGACTCGGAATTTAGCGAGGGGTCGAAGAAGCGCTCTCTGAGCCACTTCGGCCCCTCTGCTATAACTCAGGCTCTGTCCAAGCCTCTCAGGGCGTGACCGGAACTCGAGGTATCTCGAGCCAGAGATCGACCTCGTCGTCTTCGAGCGAATCCTGGCCGAGTGCCACTGATTCCCCATCGGCGAAACTGCGAAGGCCGACGACCGTCACGGCAACCTCGGATCCTTCGGGCACCGTGCGCGCGATCACCTTATCGGCATCGGTCTCTCTGATTGCCAGCGCCAGTCGATTGAGCACCCTCTCGAGTTCGACGTCAGAAAGGTCGTCGATGCCACCCTCGTCGAGCAGTGTCACTGTAGCTCCGCGGTGGCGCGCAGACATGACTTCGATTCGCACGGCATCGTTGAGCAGTTTCCTGCCCCGGATCTCATCGCGGATGGCACCCTCGAGGTAGAGACACTCCCTGCGTTGGGCGTCGGAGAGGTGCCCGCCACTCAATTCGATCTGGCGCAGCATGTCGAGGGCCATGGCGCTGGTCTGGCCGAGACGGAACTGACGCTCGTACACATGGGCATCCTGGGCTGCCTGCCACTCTGTGGCCTCCCGCTCGGCGAGAGCGAACCGCTGGGCATCTTTCGACGCCTTGGACATTGCTGCACTCAGCACATGCGAGACCCCCACCCACGAGGCGCTCCCGACAATACCGAGGCTGAAGATGCCTGCCGGTCCCACGTCGCCGACGATCGCGATGGTATGCACCACGAGGAACCCGATGCCGAGCCACGCAAAGGTATGGCGCCCCCGGGTCGAGGTGATGGTGAGCAGTGTGCCGCTCGCTGCGACATACCAGCTCGCGTAGCCGGCACCACCCGGGCGAGCGAAGTCCAGCTCGTTCGCGACGAGCAGGGTTATCGCGATCACGACCGCGAAATTGAAGGCCGCCATAGCGACGGGCATGCGCGCCGGCCCGACGGGCAGAAGGCTGATGATCGTGGCAATGCCGTACAGCACCATCGCTACGATCACCGGACCGGCATGGCGCGGCTGGTCGATCGTGAAGGCAGCGAGAAGGATGTGGTAGGCCGAGAATAGCGCGGCGATTCCGACGAACATGTACCTCGGTACTGTGATCTTCATCGTCCGACCGCCTGGTCGTCGGCCAGCGAATCGTCGAGAGATATCCCGTTCGTCGGCCCCGGCTCGTATGGCCACGTTATTCTCACCACGGTGCCCTCATCGGGCGCTGTCGTGATGGCTGCATGACCTCCCGCGTTCGAAATACGTTCGATAATCGAGATGCGCACGCCCAGGCGTTCGCCCGGAACCTCGGATGCCTCGAACCCCGCGCCGTCGTCCCCGACAACCACCTCGATGCCCTCAGGCACCACCCCCCGCACGTTCACCCAGCGGGAGACGCCTGACGCACCGGCGTGCTGCATGCTGTTCATCATCGCCTGGATGACGGCAGAGTGCACGGCATCGGCCGCCTGGATCGGCAACGACCCACTGCCCGGGTTCCGCACCCGCACCTCGAATGGCATGGACAGGTCGGTCGCGCTGTCGACGATTTTCGACGCGAGCACGGTCATGCGCATAGTCGACCCGTCGTCGGGGCTGGCGGCTGCCGCGTCCCGCAGATGTCCGATCGCGTTGCCCGCCATCGTCGCTGCCAGCGCCTCGGCCTCGGGAGTGTACGCGCGGGCGGCCGAGATGAAGGTCGTCAGCACACTGTCGTGCACGATCGAGTCGACCTGCACCCGCTCCACCTCGGTGGCATGCTGCCGAACGGCATGGCCATAGCGATCCAGCGCCGTCGCCTGCGCGTTGTCGACGTTGGTGGCAGCCTGCCTCAGCATCGTGACGATGATAATGATGGCGGCCCCGAGGATGATCGCGTAAAAGCCCTCCACGACCGCGAGCTGCCACGTTGCGCCACCGCCCTGCGGGGTTGTCCGGACTATCGAGTACACGATCGGAGCCACGAACAAATAGATGGTGCCCCAGCGGGCATTGAAGCCGATAGCCGCCATAGCGGTAGCGACGGTGAGGATGTAATTGAGCCAGTGGATGCCGGGAAACACTGTCACGCCCGGAATCACGGCAAAGGGCCAGCTGATGAGAGCGCCCAGGTACAGGATGGCGAACAGGGCGTGCGCGGGTCTGACCCAGACCTGGACAATCGACATCACCAGCACCAGCACCAGGGATCCGAACAGCGCCGGCACCACGATCCACTGCCAGAGCGGGTACGACTCGTCTATCTGGCCCAGCAACCATGGGATCGTCTGCGCACCGAAGACGATTCCGAAGCCCGCAACACTGCGAGAGATGACTTTTTCGACCTGTTTGCGGCTGATCGGGTTTCTGGGCTGTTTGACCTGCGGAACAGGCGAGACGACGGCCCTGTTAGCGGGCATCTCCGCCATCCGGGTCCAGCCCTGGAAGAATGCCGTCTTCGACGGCGCGACGCAACAGGTCGACCTTCGTGGGAGCAGGGCGACCCACCTCCACGTACTTCACGCGGATGCGGTCGAGGTATTCACGGGCCGTCGAGTAACCGATGCCCAATTGCTGCGCAGCCAGCTTCAGGGGCAGCCCCGAAGCATAGAGGTGCAGGATCTCGCGCTCACGGCGCCCCAGCTGCGCCTTCGCAAAGTCGCGGTCGGCATCGATCGCGGTCGCCCATTCGAGGTTGTTCAGCACGTCCCCTTTGGCGACTGTCGTTGCCGCGGCAAGCACGGTCTTGGTCGCGGACGACTTGGGGATGACGCCGGCAGCACCGGCGGCCAGCGCTTCCCGCACGCTCGCCACGCGGTCGGCGATGCTGTGCACGAGCACCGCGGATCCTGTCGCCTGCACCCGCTTGACGTTCTCCGTCACGGTCGATCCATCACCCAGCGAGAGGTCGAGAACGACGACGTCGACTTCCCGTCCCGCGAGTCGTTCCACAAACTCGTCGACGGTCGCGGCCTCGATCACGAAGTCGTATCCATGCTCGATGAAGGCCGCCTTCAGGCCGAGGCGCACCGACTCGTGATCGTCGACGACGGCGACCCTGATGTGCGAGAAGTCAGCCGAAGCCGGAGCATCGGTCACGGTGGTTTCAGTCAAGATGGTTCCGATCTCGCGGTGGTTAGCTCCCAGCTTAACCGTGCCTCACGATAAACGCGTCGTTGCGGCGCACCAATTCAGGCTCGTGAGAGCGTTCCCACGGCTTCGACATGGTGTGTGTTCGGGAACAGGTCGAACGCCCGGAGCGCCGACAGAGTGTAGCCGTGGCCCGCGAAGAAGTCCACGTCCCTGGCGAAGGCGACCGGGTCGCAGGCCACGTACACGACCTGGGCCGGAGCAAGCGCCGCGATCGACGCGACCACATCCCGCCCAGCCCCCGACCTCGGAGGGTCCAGCACCATGGTCGCCCGGGCGAGTCGCGACTTCTCGGATGCACTCGCTGAGGCCACGAGATCCCTCACCCAGCGCTCGACGCGTGCCGTCTCGGACCGCGCGCCGATCCACTCCGCGAGGTTGTCTGCGGCGTAATCGGTGGCGATGGCGTCGCTCTCGACCGTGGTGATTTTCGTGGTCGGTCCGAATCGGTCGGCCACGGCCGCGGCGAGAAGTCCGACGCCCCCGTAGAGGTCGAGGTTGTGGGCTGAAGGGTCGAAGAGTGCAGGATCCACGGCATCCTGTACAGCCGTGGTGAGAGCCTCGGCCGCACTGCGATGCACCTGCCAGAAGCCGGAATCGGCCAGCCGAAATTCCCGCTCCCCCACGATCTCGGTGATGGTGGTGCGCTTTTGGGCGTTCTTGCCGCCAATGATGAGCCGCACGCCGCCCGTCGAAGGCGCGAGCACATCGACGTGCTCGGATCCGGAGAAATCCTGGTCGAGCGGGGCCGCGGCCGAGAGCTCATCGGTCGCCAGCGGGAGTTCTGTGACAGGGATGACCCTGTGGGACCTGGCGGCGAACGGTCCGGCACGCCCGGAGTCGTCCACATGCAGCCTGACCCTGGTGCGCCATCCTGTGCCACCGCGCTCGTCATCACCGGGCAGCGGCTCGACCTGAACGTCGCTCGTGACTTTCGCCATGCGCTCGAGCGATTCTGCGAGCACCCGTCGCTTCAATTCACGCTGGTGATCCAGCCTGATGTGACCGAATTCCGCGCCCCCGGCCCGCTCAGCCGGATCCCGGTCGATGGATGCCGCGGTCCACACGTGAGGCTGGCGGAACTCGCTCGCCGACACCACGGAGACGGTCTCTGCGCGCCAGAACGACTTCTTGGAGTCTTCGGTGACCCTCGCCACCACCCGCTCCCCGGGGATCGCGTCGGCGACGAACACCACCCGTCCGTCGTGGCGGGCCACGCCCACTCCACCGTGCGCGATGTTGGTAACGTCGACCTCGATCGACCTGCCTGCGAATTCACCCATTATTCGAGCATAGGAGCACCGTGCGGCTTTACCTCGCCTCAACCTCACCAGCCAGGCTCGCGACTCTCCGTGCGGTGGGCGTCGAGCCGGTACTGCTGTCGTCGGGAGTGGATGAGGAGGCCGTGGCCGCAGCCGCGGCGCCACTGGACGGTCCCCAGCTCGTGCAACTGCTGGCCCGCGCCAAGGCCGAGGCGGTCGTCGGTACGTCGGAGTTCGATGGGTTCATCCTCGGCGGAGACTCTGCTTTCGAACTCGACGGGCAGCTGTTCGGCAAGCCGCACCTTCCGGAGGTTGCCCGTGACCGCTGGCGCGCACAGCGCGGCCGAACGGGACTGCTGCATTCCGGCCACTGGTTGATCGACCACCGCGGCGGCGTCCTCGGCGACGCGGTCGGGGGAGTGTCGACGGCAGCGGTCACCTTCGCGAGCGACATCACCGACGATGAGATCGACGCATACGTCGCCACCGGGGAGCCGCTGCAGGTCGCGGGTGCGTTCACCATCGACAGCCTCGGCGCGCCCCTCATATCCCGCATCGACGGAGACCCGCATGCCGTCGTCGGACTCTCGGTGTCGCTGGTGCGCACCCTGCTGATGCAGTTCGGCGTTCCCTGGCACAGCCTCTGGAACCGCCAGCCCCAGCACTAGACGCGCTGTAGAAACCCACAGCGTCGACACGGCGTTTTTGTCTCCACTCACCAAAGACCTGAGCGCCCCCACCCATAAGCTAGGTAACTATGGCTCCCATCACCAAGGTACTGATCGCCAACCGTGGGGAGATCGCAGTACGCGTCATCCGCGCCGCGAAAGACAGCGGCATCGCGACCGTCGCTGTCTACGCAGACCAGGACCGGGATGCCCGGCACGTCAAACTCGCGGACGAGGCGTACGCGCTCGACGGCACCACCTCGGCCGAGACCTACCTCGTCATCGAGAAGCTCCTGTCGGTCGCCCGTCGCTCCGGCGCGGATGCCGTACACCCCGGCTACGGATTCCTCGCCGAGAACGCGACATTCGCCCAGGCCGTCATCGATGCAGGGCTGATCTGGATCGGCCCGTCCCCCACCGCGATCGAGCAACTGGGCGACAAGGTGTCTGCGCGGCACATCGCCGAGAAGGTCGGCGCGCCGCTGGCCCCCGGAACCCTGAACCCCGTCTCGGGGGCCGATGAGGTGCTCGACTTCGTCGACATCCATGGACTCCCCGTCGCCATCAAGGCCGCATTCGGTGGAGGAGGCCGCGGACTCAAGGTCGCCCGCACCCGCGAAGAAATCCCCGAGCTGTTCGAATCGGCTACCCGCGAGGCCGTCGCCGCGTTCGGTCGAGGCGAATGCTTCGTCGAGAAGTACCTCGACCAGCCGCGCCACGTCGAGACCCAGTGCCTCGCCGACAGCTTCGGCAACGTCGTCGTCATCTCCACGCGTGACTGCTCCCTGCAGCGCCGGCACCAGAAGCTCGTCGAAGAGGCACCGGCGCCGTTCCTCACCGACGAACAGAACGAGCTGCTCTACTCATCCTCGAAAGCGATCCTCCGCGAGGTCGGCTACGTGGGTGCCGGTACCTGCGAGTTCCTGGTTGCCCGCGACGGCACCATCTCGTTCCTCGAGGTGAACACGCGACTGCAAGTCGAGCATCCTGTCTCCGAAGAGGTGACCGGCATCGACCTCGTGCGCGAGCAGTTCCGCATCGCCTCCGGTGGCAGCATCGACTACGCCGACCCGGTCGCGGTCGGCCACTCCTTCGAATTCCGCATCAACGGTGAAGACCCTGGGCTCAACTTCATGCCGTCGCCCGGGCCGGTCAATGTGCTCAGGATGCCCGGTGGCCCCGGCGTTCGTGTCGACAGCGGTGTAACGACCGGAGACGTCATCAGCGGCGCATTCGACTCGCTGCTGGCCAAGCTGATCGTCACAGGCTCGACGCGGGAGGACGCGCTCGAGCGTTCCCGCCGCGCACTCGACGAGTTCGAGGTGGCCGGCCTGCCGACGGTTCTGCCCTTCCACCGCAAGATCGTGCGCGATCCCGCCTTCACCTCGTCACCTTTCAGCGTCTACACCCGCTGGATCGAGACCGAGTTCGTCAACGACATCGAGCCGTGGAGTGGATCGCTGGCCGACGGCACTCCCCCACCGGCACGACACAACGTCGTCGTCGAGGTGGGCGGCAAGCGCATCGAGGTTTCCCTTCCGACGAAACTCGTGCCGACGGCGGGTGGAGGAACGGCGCTCACCGCGTCCCCCAAGCGTCGGGCATCCAGCTCGGTGAGCACGGTCACGGGCGATTCGCTTAAGGCGCCCATGCAGGCAACCGTCGTCAAGCTCGCGGTCGCCGAGGGCGACAGCGTAGTGAAGGGCGACCTGATCCTCGTGCTCGAGGCGATGAAGATGGAACAGCCCCTCGTCGCCCACAAGGACGGCACGATCACCGGGATGAATGCGACAGTCGGCGCCACCGTGTCATCCGGTCACCTTCTGCTCAACATCACCGACTGACCTCGCCCTTACTTTCATTATTCAGGAGGTGATGGGGCTGGCGGGGCCAGAGGGGCTGGCCGGGTCACACCTCATGACATCAACAACTCGGTCAACACCACCTCCTGAATTATGGAAGTGGATGTCCGTGGTGGGCGATCGCAGCGAGCACCATTTTCTGACACCAGTCCCAGTCGCCGAGCACGCGAATGTAGCTGAGTCTGACCACGACGTACCCCCGAGCGACGAGCTCCGCATCCCGGCGTCTATCATTCTCGAACGCGATGGGATCCTCGTGATAGGTGCGACCATCGACCTCGACGATCACCCTAGAATTCCTGACCCGCATGTCTACTCGGCCAACTCCGCGAATGCTCACCTGTTGGTCCACCAGGATTCCTACTGCACGCAACCGACGAGCAACGAGCGACTCCGCGCCTGAGTCTGCACCGAAGCGAGCGCGGGCAGCGGTCAATCGCGAACGTAGTGGCTGTCCGTCAAAGAGAGACACCATGTCTTCGCGGCCGATCAGCCGACGCTGAAGGGCGGTATCCAGGCAGGCGAGCGCAGTCTCTTCGGTAGACCACTCCACCATCTGCGTGAGACAAGCGCCGAGCGAGACCCGCCAGCATTCGGCGCCGAGTTCATCGACCGCACCACCGATCAGCCAGTGCAACACGATCGGACGACGTGCGCGGTCCGACGAGAGGCTGCCGTGCGGGGCCATGCTCGGCTGGATGTTGGTCCGCAGCCGGGAGGCGTGATCGCCGACGGAAATGTGCAGGCGCTGGTCCGTGCCGCTCCATATCCCGTAGCTGCGCGCAGCACTCGGTCCGGCGAGCATGCCGCCGACGCGCACGGCAGTGGAGACATCCGGGGTCGTGGATTTCAGGATGTAGCGGCCCTGACGAACCCGAAATACCTCCCCCAGTCGCACTGCGCGTGTCAGGTCGTACCCGCTCAGGTCTTTCGCCAGCAGCTGCTGCCGCGTGGCGGCGCCACCCAGCAGGGCGATCACGGCGGCGACATCCGCCGGCCGACGCGCGCGGGATGGAGGAAATTGTTGTGGGCGACCCATGCATCGAGAATGGCCGGGCCGAGGATTCGGTTCTGGCTCCCGACGAGGTCAGTGCACTTTCATCATTCCGGAGGTCATGTTGAGTACGAGGCTCATGGGGATGCCGGGGTCACAATCGCCCCGCAGCCCACACCAGCCACACAACCTCCTGAATGATGAAAGGGGGCGGCTAGTTGACGATGTGCATCGCGCGAGCCGCGTCCGTGATGCTGCCCGTGAGTGAGGGGTACACCGAGAAGGCGCGCGCCAGCTGGTCGACGGTCAGGCGGTGCTCGACGGCAAGCGCGACGGACATGATCAGCTCCGAGGCGTGCGGTGCCACGATGATCCCGCCAATGACGGTGCCGGATCCTGTGCGGGCAAACAGCTTCACGAAGCCGTCCTTGATCCCCATCATCTTCGCGCGCGGGTTCGACGCCAGCGGCAGCTTGTAGACCTCGCCCTGGGCGATGCCATCCTCGATCTGCTTCTGCGTCCAGCCGACTGTCGCAATTTCGGGCTGGGTGAAGATGTTGGATGTCACGTTCCGGAGCTCGATCGGGGTGACACCGTCGCCCATCGCATGGAACACCGCCGTGCGGCCCTGCATCGAGGCGACGGAGGCGAGCGGCAGGAAGTCCGAGCAATCCCCCGCGGCGTAGATGGACGGCATGGATGTACGCGCCACCCTGTTGACGCGGATGTGGCCGGATGCCGTCAGCTGCACTCCGGCCTCCTCGAGGCCGATGCCGGCAGTGTTGGGAATGGATCCGACGGCGAGCAGGCAGTGGCTGCCTTCGACGGTGCGGCCGTCGGACAGCGTTGCGATGACCCCGTCTTCGGTGCGGGTCACGGATGCTGCGCGCGACTTCGACAGCACCTCCATGCCGTTTCGCTTGAAGACGTCTTCGATCACTCTCGCTGCGTCGGCGTCTTCGCCGGGGAGCACCTGGTCGCGGGACGAAATGAGAGTGACCTGCGAGCCGAGGGCCGTGTAGGCGGAGGCGAATTCCGCCCCGGTCACCCCCGAACCCACGACGATGAGGTGCTCGGGAACCTGCTGAAGCGTATACAGCTGCGTCCAGGTCAGGATGCGCTCGCCATCCGGAACCGCGGTGTCCAGGATGCGCGGGCGTGCGCCCACGGACACCACCACAGTGTCTGCGTCGATCTCATCGAAATCGGTGCCGACCCCGCCCTTGCCCGTGGAGACGACGAGGCGCTGGGGGCCGTCGAGGCGGCCCTCGCCCTGGACTATGCGCACTCCCGCTTTGATGAGCTGCGACTTCATGTCTTCTGACTGCTGCCTGGCGAGTCGCATGAGCCTGGCGTTGACGGCCGCGAGGTTCACGGTGACTTCGGGTCGCACCGCTCTCCCCGACTCTGAGCGGGTGAAGAACTGCACACCCAGGTCGGCGGCTTCGCCGATGCCGTTGGTGGCTTCGGCGGTCGCGATCAGGGTCTTCGACGGCACGACGTCGGTGAGCACGGCAGATCCGCCGACGCCCTCACGCTCGACGAGGGTGACCTCGGCACCGAGTTGCGCCCCGGCGAGGGCCGCCTCATATCCGCCGGGCCCACCTCCCAGGATCGCGATGCGTTGCGTTCGCTCGAATTCGTAGGCCATTGCCCAATTGTCGCAGAATAGAGTGGGGGGATGTCGCAGCAGACCTTCACGCACCCCCTCGATGACCCGGCAGCAGATCCCTTCGCGATCGCCGCCACCGCGGCAGCGGAAATTGCAGAGAGAACCGGGGTCGAGAAGCACGATATCGCCCTCACCCTCGGCAGCGGCTGGGCGAAGGCCGCCGACCTGATCGGAGAGACGACGGCGACGATCCCGGCCACCGAGATCACCGGGTTCGGCAAGCCGGCCCTGGCCGGCCACGTCGGCACACTGCGTTCTGTGTTGTTGCCGACCGGCAAACGCGCGCTCGTCATCGGCGCACGCACCCATTACTACGAGGGCCACGGAGTCCGTCGCGTCGTGCACTCCGTCCGCACGGCCGCCGCCACCGGCGCTACCACCATGATCCTGACCAACGGCGCTGGCGGCATCCGGGAAACCTGGACCCCCGGCACCCCCGTGCTCATCAGCGACCACATCAACCTGACCGCAGACTCGCCACTCGAGGGCGCGACCTTCATCGACCTGACCGACCTCTACAGCGTGCGACTGCGCGACCTGGCCCGTTCCGTGGAGAGCGGCCTCGACGAGGGCGTGTACTGCCAGTTCCGCGGGCCCCACTACGAGACTCCGGCGGAGGTGCAGATGGCGAAGACCATCGGTGGGCACATCGTGGGCATGTCCACCGCGCTCGAGGCGATCGCGGCCAGGCAGTCCGGCATGGAGATCCTCGGCATGTCGCTGATCACGAACCTCGCGGCGGGCATCCAGAAGACTCCGCTCAGTCATGAGGAGGTCATCCAGGCCGGCAAGGATGCCGAGTCCCGTATCAGCAGCATGCTCGCCCGAATCGTGGCAGCACTGTGAGCGATCACGTGCAGAGCGCGGGCCTGCTCGCCGACGCCAGGACATGGCGCGACCAGGATCCGGATGCCGTCACCAGGGCCGAGCTCGACGGGCTCATTTCCGCCACAGAGGCCGACGACCCCGCCGCCGCCGCCGCGCTGACCGACCGCTTCTCCGCCCGGCTGGAATTCGGAACCGCAGGTCTGCGTGGCGAGCTCGGCGCCGGACCACGACGGATGAACCGCGTGCTGGTGACCCAGGCGGCTGCGGGACTCGCCGCCTACCTCCTCGAGCGCGAACCGAGCCCGAGCATCGTGATCGGCTACGACGGCCGGCGCAACTCCGAGGTCTTCGCCCGCGATACGGCCACGATCATGGCCGGAGCCGGCGTGACGACGACCCTGTTGCCACGCCACCTGCCGACCCCCGTGCTCGCCTTCGCCGTGCGCCACCTCCGCACGAGCGCCGGCGTGATGGTCACCGCGAGCCATAACCCCGCCAACGACAATGGCTACAAGGTCTACCTCGGCGGGGCCGACCACGGTTCCCAGATCGTGCCGCCCGCCGATGGGCTGATCGCCGCCGACATCGCCCTGGTCTCGACAGTCTCGATCGACGAACTCCCCCGATCGACCGACTTCATCGTCGCCGATGACTCGGTGATGCTCGAGTATGTGCGCCAGACGGCGACAGTGGGTCATCCGGCAGCTCCGCTGACGTTCGTCTACTCGGCGATGCACGGGGTCGGGTGGGAGACGGCGCAGCTGGTCTTCGAGGCGGCAGGCTTCGGCACACCGGAAGTCGTGACCGAGCAGATCGAACCGGATGCCGCGTTCCCGACCGTCGCGTTCCCCAACCCCGAAGAGCCCGGTGCGATGGATCTCACGTTCGCTCGGGCTGCGGAGGTGGGAGCCGATCTCGCCATCGTGAACGACCCGGATGCTGACCGGCTCGCTGTCGCCGTCCCCGGACGGGATGGGTCGTGGCGCAGGCTCAGCGGTAACGAGGTCGGCTGCCTGCTCGGCTGGCGCGCGGCGGAGCGAGCCACGGCCGGGCGAGCCACGGATCGCGGCACCCTGGCCGCATCCATCGTCTCGAGCCCTGCCCTGCGCGCGATCGCAGCGGAGTACCGGCTCGGCTACGAAGACACGCTGACGGGCTTCAAATGGATTTCGCGAGCCGATAATCTCATCTTCGGCTTCGAGGAGGCCCTCGGTTACCTCGTCGATCCGCAGATCATCCGCGATAAAGACGGCATCTCTGCCGCCGTCGACTTCCTCGCCCTGGCGTCCGAGCTGAAGGCCGACGGTCGCACTATCGACGACCACTTCGACAGCTTCGCCGAGCGTTTCGGAGCGTACGCCTCGAGCCAGGTGTCGCTACGCTTCGACGACCTGTCCCAGATCTCGGGAACCATGACGACACTGCGCTCGAACCTGCCGGCTCGGGTGGGGAGCATCGCCGTCGACCGGATCGACGACTTCATCGACGGCTTTGAGCAGTATCCGCCCGGCGACATCCTGCGCATCCACCTCGAGAGTGGAAGCCGGGTGATCGTGCGCCCGAGCGGCACAGAGCCGAAGTTGAAGATCTACATCGACGCGTCGAGCACCGAGGGTGATGCCGGCGAGCGCAGAGCAGCAGCCGGTGCCGTGGTCGCCGAGCTGGAGGCGGGAATGCGGGCGCTGCTGGCCGTCTAGCGGTCAGCCCAGCGCGGCCTCGAGCTTGGTGCTGAGCTCATTCGTGTCGAAATAGTTCTCGATGACGATCACGTCAGCGAACGTCGTGCCGATCGCGGCGACGAACTCAGCCGACGTCAGGATGACCTGGGCGTCGGCCGCGACATCCTGAACAGAGCCGATGTCGGCAGCGATGACCGTGGCCTCGATGTCGAGTTTGGCGAGCACGCGCTCCGCATTGACCTTCAGGATGCCCGAACTGCCGATCCCCGCGCCGCAGATGGTCACGATCTTCACAGCTGCTCCCTCATAGCTCCACCGCGCCCATGATTTCCTGCACCTGATGCGCCGTCGTTGCAGCCGCCAGGTCAGCGATGGCCGACGAGTCGTTGAAGACGTTGGCCACGGCGGCCACAGCCGCAAGGTGGGTGTCGGCCGAGGCTATCGCCAGGCCGAGCACGACACTGACCGGATCATTGTGCGGGTGTCCGAAGTTCACGGGCGTGGCCAGGGTCACGATCGACAAGCCATCGGCGATAACCTCCGGCCCCGGCCGGGCGTGTGCGAGGGCGAGCCCGGGCGCGATGACGACGTACGGGCCATTTTGTTCGATCATCCGGATCATCTCGCCCGAATATTCCACCTTTGCCGAGCCGGAACGGGTGAGCGCCTCCCCGGCAAGGATCACGGCGGCACGCCAATCGTGCGCCTCCGCCGCTAGGACGATGGCGCTCTCCGGAAGCGGGGGAAGCGACATCAGGCCGCGTCGAAGCCCGCGGTGATGATGTCCGCGAGTTCTTCGCGCTCCTCCAGCGGGAGGAACGACGATGCCGCTGCGTTCAGCTGGAACACCGCGAGGTCGGTGAGGTCGTAGCCGAACGTCTCAGAGAGGAGGAAGAGTTCGCGGGTGAGCGAGGTTGCGCTCATCAGCCTGTTGTCGGTGTTGACGGTGACCCGGAATCCGAGCTGGTACAGCAGGTCGAAGGGGTGGTCGATGAGCTCGTCGCCCCACTGTTCGATGGCACCGGTCTGCAGGTTGGAGCTCGGGCTGAGCTCCAGCGCGATCTCACGGTCCTTGACCCACTGGGCGATCGGCCCGAGCGTCACATAGGTGTTCTCGTCGTCCTCGCTCGAGGTGGTGATGTCTTCGGCGAGCCGCACGCCGTGGCCGAGCCTCAGCGCGCGACCGTCGAAGAGGGCGCCGCGGATCGATTCGAGCCCGTCGGCTTCACCGGCGTGAATCGTCGCGGGGAGATAGTTGCGTGCGAGGAAGTCGAAGGCGTCGCGCATCTTTCCGGCGGGGAAGCCAGCCTCGGCTCCCGCGATATCGAAACCGACGACACCGTTGCCGCGGTGGCGAACGGCGAGTTCGGCGATCTCGAGCCCACGGTCCGCGTGACGCATCGCGCTGATCAGCTGGCCGACCCGGATGCTGCCACCGGCGTCCGCAACATCGTCCGCTCCAGCATCCAGGCCCTCCTGCACGGCCTCGACAGCCTCGTCGAGGCTCAGCCCGCGGGCGAGGTGCTGCTCGGGAGCCCACCGGATCTCTCCGTAAACCACGCCGTCGGCGCCAAGATCCTGCACGAATTCGCGAGCGACCCGCGTGAGGCCCTCCTTCGTCTGCATGACCCCGGTGGTGATGTCGAACGTCTTGAGGTACTCCACGAGCGATCCGGAATCGGACTGGTCGGCGAACCAGGTCGCGAGCCCCGCGGCGTCGGCCACCGGCACGGCCATGCCGACGGCATCCGCCAATTCGATGATCGTCTGCGGGCGCAGGCCACCGTCGAGGTGGTCGTGCAGGGAGACCTTGGGGAGGCTGGCGATGTTGGCGCCGCCCCCGGGCATTGTGTAGTCGTCGACCGCGCTGTTCATAGGGATCAATCTACCGGTTGGTCGCTGGGCGGTAACCTCATATCCGATGCCGAACAAGATCATCCTGGACTGCGATCCGGGGCACGACGACGCCATAGCCATGCTGCTCGCCTGGGGCAGCCCAGAGATCGAACTGGTCGGCGTGACGACCGTCATGGGCAACCAGACCATCGAGAAAGTGACGCGCAACGCCCTCTCCGTGGCGCGCGTCGCCGGGATCACCGGTGTGCCGTTCGCGCGCGGGGCACACCGGCCCCTCGTGCGGCAGATCGAGGTGGCGGAGAGCATCCACGGCGAATCGGGACTGGACGGGCCGAGACTTCCCGAGCCGACCCTGCAGCTCGATTCCCGGCATGCCGTCGACTTCATCATCGACACCATCATGGCCGCGGAGATCGGCGAGATCACCCTCGTACCGACCGGAGCCCTGACCAACATCGCGATGGCCGTGCGCAAGCAACCCCTCATCGTCGAGCGGGTGAAGCAGGTCGTGCTCATGGGCGGTGGGGTGAATGTCGGCAACTGGAGCGCCACGAGCGAGTTCAATATCGTCATCGATCCCGAAGCTGCCCACATCGTGTTCAACGAGCCGTGGCCGCTCACGATGGTGGGGCTCGACCTGACCCACGAGGCGCTCGCCACTCCGGACGTCGTGGATGCCATCGCTGCGGTGGGCACGGCGCCAGCCCGATTCGTCGGCGAGCTGCTGGAATTCTTCGGCGAGACCTACCGTGACCAGCAGGGGTTCGAGCATCCACCGGTACACGATCCCTGTGCCGTGGCCTTCGTGATCGATCCGACCGTGATGCAGGTGACGCGAGTGCCGCTGGACATCGAACTGACCGGCACCCTCACGCTCGGGATGACCGTCGCCGACTTCCGCGCGCCGGCCCCCGCCGACTGCACCACCCAGGTCGCGGGAAAGCTCGACCACTCCAGATTCTGGGCCCTCGTGGTCGATGCCCTGCAGCGCATCGGCGATCCGGAACAGTGACCCGCCCCGCCCTTTCATTATTCAGGAGGTCGCGTGACGGGTGAGGTCAGCGGGGGCGAAGTGAACTCCTCCGCCTCTCCAGTCACACCAACCACGTGACCTCCGGAATGATGAAAGGTGTCAGTCGACGCGACCCGCGACGAGCGGTCCACCGTCCTCCACGGGATCGCCGGCAGCACCGATGCGGTAGGCCCCCTCGAGCGCCTCGATCGCTCGGTCGAAACGCTCGGGCTCATCGGTATGCATGATGAACAGCGGCTGGCCCTTCACGACGGTGTCTCCGGGCTTGGCGAGCAGGTCGATTCCGGCGGCATGGTGCACCGGATCCTGCTTGCGCGCGCGCCCCGCGCCCAGCCGCCAGGCCGCGATGCCGAAGGGCAGAGCCTCCTGCGCGACGAGCACACCGTCACGGTCGGCGAGCACTGGCTGCGATTCGCGCGGGGTCGGCAGCGCCGCATCCGGATCCCCACCCTGGGCCGAAATCATGCGGCGCCAGGTGTCCATGGCGCGGCCGTCAGCGAGGGCCGCCTCGACATCGGCATCGGGCTGGCCGGCGAGAGCCAGCATCTCTTTCGCGAGGGCGACAGTGAGCTCCACCACGTCCGCCGGTCCGCCACCGGCGAGCACCTCCACCGATTCGCGCACTTCATTCGCGTTGCCGATGGTGAGCCCGAGCGGCACGTTCATGTTGGTGAGGAGTGCGACGGTCTTGACTCCGGCATCCGTGCCGAGGCGCACCATGGTCTCGGCGAGTTCGCGACTGCGAGCAGGGTCTTTCATGAACGCGCCAGAGCCGAACTTCACGTCGAGCACGAGCGATGCCGTGCCTTCCGCGATCTTCTTGCTCATAATGGATGACGCGATCAGCGGGATGGCCTCGACGGTGCCGGTGATGTCGCGCAGGCTGTACAGCTTGCCGTCTGCTGGTGCGAGACCGGTGCCTGCCGCGCAGATGACGGCGCCCACCGAACGCAACTGGGCGTAGAACTCCTCGTTGGAGAGCGCTGCGCGCCACCCCGGGATGCTCTCCAGCTTGTCGAGCGTGCCACCGGTGTGTCCCAGCCCGCGGCCCGAGAGCTGCGGCACGGCCACGCCGAAGGACGCCACGAGGGGCGCGAGCGGCAGTGTGATCTTGTCTCCGACCCCTCCGGTGGAGTGCTTGTCGGTCGTGATCCTGCCGAGGCCGTCGAACGAGAGGGTCTCGCCCGAGGCGATCATGGCGAGAGTGAGGTCGCGGATCTCTTCGCGCTCCATGCCGTTCAGGAAGATCGCCATGGTCATGGCAGCCATCTGCTCGTCGGCGACGTATCCGCGGGTGTATGCGTCGACCAGCCAGTCGATCTGCGCGGTCGTCAGGGCCCCGTGGTCGCGCTTGGTATGGATGAGGTCGACGACATCGAAAGCTTCAACAGCCATGGTGGTTTCCTAAAAAGTGGGGTGAGAGCGTGGTGTGAGACACAGCGGGGTTGGGGTGTCGGGCTATTCGGCCCGGTACGCCTCGAGGGTGCGCGGGCCGAAGGCATCCGGAATGACGTCGTCGATGGTGCGGATTCCGGACACGGTGTCGAGAAGCATGCCTTCAGCGGAATGCTCGAAGAGCAACTGTCGGCAGCGCCCGCACGGCATGAGCGCAGCCCCGTGCCCATCGACGCAGGTAAAGGCGACAAGCTTGCCGCCACCCGTCATGTGCAGCGACGACACGAGCGCGCACTCGGCGCACAGGGTCAGGCCGTATGACGCGTTCTCGACGTTCGCTCCGGAGATGATGCGACCGTCGTCCACGATGGCGGCAACGCCGACGGGAAACTTCGAGTACGGCACGTACGCGTGGGTGGCCGCCTCGTTCGCGACCGCTCGCAGGGCATCCCAGTCGATGGTGTTCGAATCGATGGTCACGATTTCACATACGCCTTTCCGGATGCGGCCGGTGCTCTCACCTGGCCCACGAGGCCCGCAACGGCGAAGATCGTGACGAGGTAGGGCAGCATCAGCATGAACTGGCTGGGCACGGGAGAGCCCACGATGCTGAGCACGCTCTGCAGGTTCGAGGCGAACCCGAAGAGCAATGCCGCGAGCGTTGCGCGGATCGGATCCCAGCGGCCGAAGATCACGGCGGCGAGGGCGATGAAGCCTGCGCCGGCGGTCATCTCCTTATTGAAGGCACCGACCGATCCGAGCGTGAAGTACGCCCCTCCGAGTCCCGCGATGGCACCGGCCAGCGAGACATTCCAGAATCGCGTGCGGTTGACGTTGATACCGACGGTGTCTGCCGCCTGCGGGTGCTCCCCGACCGCGCGCAGTCTGAGGCCCCACTTCGTCTTGAACAGGGCGAACCACACCACCGCGATCGCGACGTACATGATGTAGATGATGATCGTCTGGCGGAACAGTACGGGGCCGATGATCGGGATCTCACCCAGCAGCGGAATGGGCAGCCTGTCGAACCGGGGCGGGGAGTTGAGCACATCGGAGTTGGGGCTCAGCACCTTGGAGAAGAGGAAGCTTGTGAGCCCGATCACCAGCACGTTCAGCACGACACCGACGATCACCTGGTCGACGATGTACCTGATCGAGAACGTGGCAAGCACGAACGAGACCAGCACTCCCGCGACGATGGCTGCGAGCAGTCCGGCGATGAGCGACTGCGTGAGGGATGCCACGACCGCCGACGCGAAAGCCCCGGCCAGCAGCTGGCCTTCGATCGCGACGTTCACGACACCGACGCGTTCCGAGATGACACCGCCGAGCGCACCGAAGATCAGCGGAGCGCTCAGCCCCACGGCACCGACGAGCAGTCCGGGCACCGGGATGGTGGCGCCGGCAGCGGCCCAGGTCAGGAATGCCACCAGGAACAGCACAGCGAACAGGGCGGTCAGCCAGAGCGGTGTCTTCCTCGCACGGGACGACAGCATGGCCGAGAACACTGCAGCAGCGAACAACAGGATGACGACGACGATCGTCACGATCGTCACGTTCGCCGACACGGCCGGAAGCTGGATCAGGTCGCTGTCGGTCGAGAGTCGGAACGTCGTGATGCCGTCGCGCGCACCGATGGTGAACAGCAGCAGCGCGATGATCGCGAAGACTCCCAGCCCGATGGGCGGCTTCCAGTTCTTGACTTCCGCCGTGGCAAGGCTGATGGTCGTGGCCGGCACGACCGGGGTCGAGATGCTCACTTGGTCACCATCACCTTCGGGTTGACGGCGCGCGCCCGACGCATGGTTCCCGGTATCGGCAGCCTGAAGATGGCGCGAACCAGCGGGGGTGCCGCGATGAACAGCACGATCAGCGACTGCACGACGAGCACAATGTCGACGGGAACTCCCTGAGCCGCCTGCATCGAATATCCGCCTGCCTTGAGCGCACCGAACAGGATTCCGGCGAAGAACACGCCAACGGGCTTCGAGCGTCCCAGCAGTGCGACGGTGATCGCGTCGAATCCGATGCCGGCATCGATGCCCTCACCGAATCCGGTGGTCACCGTTCCGAGCACCTGCGCCACGCCGGCCAGGCCGATGAGCCCGCCCGAGATGAGCATGGCGTAGACGTAGATGTTCTTCACGTTGATACCGGCGACGCGAGCCGCGTGCGGGTTCTCTCCCACGGCGCGGAACTGGAATCCGAGGTTGGACCTGTTAATGAGGTACCAGACCCAGGCCGTCGCGGCGATGGCAAAGATGAAACCCCAGTGGAGGTTGTATTTGGCGCCGAAGAGCTCGGGGAAGATGGCCGTCGGTAGCATGGCCGGCGACTTCGGGTTATTCGATCCCGGAGCCTGGAGCGCACCCTCTGTGCGCAGCAGGAAGGAGATCAGGTAGAGGCCGATGTAGTTCAGCATGATCGTGACGATCACCTCGTGGGCACCGGTACGAGCCTTCAACAGCCCGGCGATTCCTCCCCAGAGCGCCCCGGCCGCGACGCCCGCGATGATGGCGACGATGAGGTGCAGCGGGAACGGCATCGGAACGGCGAAGGCGACGTAGCCCGCAGCGCCAGCGGCCACGAGCATCTGACCGCGACCACCGATGTTGAAGAGTCCGGTGCGGAACGACACCGCGACGCCCAGCCCGGCGGCGATCAGCGGGGTCGCGAAGGTCAGCGTTTCTGTGAGCGGCCTGATCCCATCGGCGAACCCCGGGCGCCTGAAGTTGTAGATCGAGCCCTGGAACAGCGCGGAATACGCTCCGGATGCCGCGTTCCAGATGGCCTGAAGGGTGTCGCCGGGCCTGGAGAAGAAGTAACCGGATGCCGCCTGTACGTCTTCGTCGGTGAAGGCGATCAGGATGGCACCGACGAGCAGCGCCAGCACCACAGCGAGGACCGAGATCATCGCATTGCCGCCGACGATGTCCCTCAGCACCTGTTCGGTGCGCGAGGACTGCTGGGGCTCGGTCGTGGGCTTCACCGGGGCCTCGGTGGCCTCCGGCTGCACCGGCGGGGGAAGTTGTTCGCTCATGCTGCGCTCTCTGCCGATCGGGGCACTTCGCCGGCCATCATGAGGCCAAGCACTTCTCTGGGGGTGTCTCCGGGAACGATGCCGACGATCGTGCCGCGGTACATCACCGCGATACGGTCCGCGAGCGCGACCACCTCGTCGAGCTCGGTGGAGACGACGATGACGGGGATTCCAGCATCCCTGGTCTGGACGATCCGTGTGTGCACGAACTCGATGGAACCCACGTCGAGACCGCGGGTGGGCTGGGCAGCGACGAACAGGCTCAGCTCACGGCTGAGTTCGCGCGCGAGCACCACCTTCTGCTGGTTTCCCCCGGACAGCCGCCCCACATGAGTGCCGATGCCTTGCGCCCTGATGTCGAACTCCGTGACTTTCTCGCGCGCGAATTCGTCGAGGTAGGCCAGCTGCAGGGTTCCCATCCTGACGAACGGCGCCGTGTGGTACCGATCGAGCATGAGGTTCTCGGAGATGGTGAACTCTCCCACGAGCCCGTCTTCCGTGCGGTCTTCCGGGATGAACCCGACGCCGGCATCGAGAGTCTTGCGCACAGACCCGCGGATCGAATTGCCGTTGAGGTGGATGCCGCCGGTCACCTTGTGCTGCAGGCCCATGATGGCCTCGACGAGTTCTGTCTGGCCGTTACCCTGCACGCCGGCGATGGCGAGAATCTCGCCCTCGTGCACCGTGAAGCTCACGTCGTTGACGACGATCTGGTTGCGCGGGTCGATGACAGAGAGGTGGTCGACGACGAGTGCTGCCTTGCCGGGATGCGCCGGCCCCTTGTCGACGGTCAGGTCGACGGCACGGCCGACCATGAGGGAGGCAAGCTCTTCGTTGGTCTCCGTAGGCGATGCCTCACCGACGACCTTGCCGAGCCTGATCACGGTGATCCGATCCGCGACCTCGCGGACCTCCCGGAGCTTGTGCGTGATGAAGACGATGGAGGTGCCCGTGGCCTTGAGCTGGCGCATGATGACCATCAGCTCGTCGGTCTCCTGCGGGGTGAGCACGGCTGTCGGTTCATCGAAGACGAGAACCTTCGCGTCGCGCGACAGGGCTTTGATGATCTCCACGCGCTGCTGCACGCCCACCGGCAGATCGTCGACGAGTGCATCCGGGTCGACGTCGAATCCGAATCGACTCGAGATCTCACGGACCTTCTCGCGTGCCCCGGCGAGGTCGAGTCGACCACCGAACGTGGTGTCCTCGTGCCCGAGCATGACGTTCTCGGCGACCGTGAAAACGGGGATCAGCATGAAGTGCTGATGGACCATCCCGATTCCGGCTGCCATGGCGTCACCGGGTCCACTGAAGTGCTGCACTTCGTCGCCGAGCAGGATCTGCCCCTCGTCGGCCTGGTATAGGCCGTACAGCACGTTCATGAGCGTGGACTTGCCGGCGCCGTTCTCACCGAGAAGGCAGTGGATCTCGCCCGGCTCGACCGTGAGATCGATGTGGTCGTTGGCGACCAACGAACCGAATCTCTTGGTGATTCCGCGAAGTTCTAGCTTCATGTCAACCAATCTAACCTGCAGACAACTCTGTCTTCATTCGGGATATAGAACGACGTGCTCCGGCTTATTAAAGAGGGCGGGGAGGCCAGCTGAGCTGACCTCCCCGCCCCTAGTTCTGCCTAGAGAACCTCTTCAGGCAATATTAGCCGAGGTAGGACTCGACCGGGATCGTTCCCGAGATGATGTCTGCCTTCAGCTGGTCGAGCTCACCGGCGAGAGCCGGGTCGACCTTGGACTCGAAGTTGTGGAACGGTGCGTAGCCGACTCCGTCGTTCTCGAGCGTTCCGATGTACGGGTCAGCCGAGAAATTGCCGGCAGCCGCGTCCGTGACGACGGCGGTGGTTGCCGTCTTGATTCCCTTGAGGATCGAGGTCAGGATGACGTCCTCGGTGTCGGGGTCGGTCACGAACAGGTCGGCGTCCACTCCGAGGAGGGCGATGTCCTTGCCCGAGTCGGCGATGGCGGCAACGGCGCTCTGGTAGATGGGTCCACCGACGGGCAGCAGCACGTCTGCACCCTGGTCGATGAAGTTCTGAGCGGTCGACTTGGCAACGTCGTTCGCTTCGAATCCACCGGTCACCGTGTAGGTGTCAGGGGTTGCCGGGTCGTAGCCGAGGACCTTGACGTCCTTGCCCTTCTCGGTGTTGAAGTACGCGACGCCCTGGGCGAATCCATCGGAGAAGATCGAGACGGTCGGGAACGGGAGTCCGCCCCAGGTCGCGACAATCCCCGACTTGGTGTAGCTGGCCGCTGCGTAGCCTACGAGGAAGGCAGACTGTGCGGTGTTGAAGAGGATCGGCTTGATGTTCGGTGCGTCGACCGTGCCATCGAAGTCGTTGTCGGCTGCGTCATCGATGATGGCGAATTCGACGTCGGGGTTGGCGAGAGCTGCCTCGACGGTCGCTGCCGAGAGCGCGAAGCCGACGGTCACGACGAGGTTGCAGCCCTCGGCGATAAGCCCATCGATGTTGGGAGCGAAATCTGAGTCTGATGCCGACTCGACGGTGATCGGCTCGACACCGAGCTCATCTGCAGCCTCGGTCAGTCCTTCGAATCCGAGCTGGTTGAACGAGTTGTCTTCGAATCCACCGAAGTCAGAGACCATGCAGGGGATGAAGTCGCTGGCGGCGGCGGTGCCGTCATCTGTGGTTTCGGGTGCTGCTGCACAACCGGCGAGCACGATGGCGCTCGCTCCGACCAGTGCAATGCCGCTGACGACGCGGCCGCGTGAGGTGATTCTCAAGGTGTCCTCCAGGGTGCTGTCCAACCATCAGGGCTGGGACATATTGGCTACAGGCTACAGATTTCCCTGTATCGCTGACAGTAGAAATGACAGCCGAAGCGGAATGGTTACCAAACCGCGACTGCTCCGAAATCAACCTGACATATGCCGCGGCCGTGAGCCCGCGACCTTCAGGCTCACCGCGGCGTGCTCGGACTCGTCACTGTCACTGCGCCGGAGATGATGTCGGCACGCAGAGCGTCGATCTCAGCGGAGAGTTCAGGGGTCACCCTGCCGGCGAGGTCGTGGAACGGGGCGATATCCACTCCGCCGTTCTCCAGCGTGCCGATGTACGGGCTGTTGTTGAAGTCCCCGTCGATGCTCGACTTGACGATCGTGACCACGGCGTCCCCGGTGTTTTTCAACACGGAGGTGAGCAACACGGGTCGGAACTCTGCCGCGAGCACGTCATATCCATCGGTGTCGACCCAGATGATGGATGCACGGCCGCCCGAATCGAGGGCAGCACGGGCCGCACCCTCACCGACCTGGCCGGCGACGGGCAGGATCACGTCAGCGCCCTGGTCGATGAGCCCCTGGGTGACGGTGAGTCCCTTATTGATGTCTTCGAAGTCACCGGTGAAGACACCGTCCTGGGTCTGCTTATCCCAACCGAGCGCGACCACGGCCGTGCCGTGCACCTTGTTGTACTGTGCGACACCATCCACGAAGCCATCCATGAAGAGCGTGACCGGCGGCTGGTTTCCTCCGCCGAAGGTCGCGACCTTTCCGGTGGTCGAGACGCCGGCGGCGAGGTAGCCGGAGAGGAAGGCCGCCTGGGCCGTGTCGAAGACGAGCGGCTTGATGTTCGGGGCATCCGCCACATCGTCGACGATGGCGAAGTCGACATCGGGATGGGCCGCCGCCTGCTCGATCGTGGCGGGGGTGAGCTCGTACCCGACGGTCAGGACGAAGCCGCAGCCCGTGTCGACCGCCTGCTGGACGTTGGGCGCGAGATCGGTCTCCGAGGTGGAGACGAGCACGTCGACGTCGATGTCGAACTGGTCGGCAGCATCCTGCATGCCTTTCCAGCTCGCGTCGTTGAATGACCGGTCGTCGAGTCCGCCCGAGTTCGTGACCATGCGGGCGCAGAACTGCTCGCCTCCCCCGCCAGCTGCGGGGGCTTCAGGAGCTGGAGCGCAACCAGCCAGTGACAGCATCGCGACCGCGACGACGGCACCCACGCGCACCACAAACGACTTCGACATAAGCCCTGCTCCTCGTGACCTGGCCGACGGGACGCCGTTCCACTGGGAACGACGCTAGCCACATCGCTGCTGGCACCATCGGTCGAGGTCGCCCTCGACCGAGTTCGTTACGAGTTCGTTACTGAGGTGACGTCCGGCTCGCTGTCACAGCACGTCGTTGCGCCCGGACAGCTTGAGCGCGTCGACGACGGACTTCACTCGCTGGGCGTTGGCGGTCGTGGTCACGAGCAGGGCATCCGGAGTATCGACGACCACGATGTCGGTCACGCCGATGAGGGAGATCAGGCGACCGCTCTGGCTGATGACGACACCGGTGGATGCATCGGCCAGCACCCGTGCGTTCTCGCCGAGGATCGCGAGGTCGGACTTGCGGCCGCCGGAGTGGAGTTTGGCGATCGAGGCGAAGTCTCCGACATCGTCCCAGTCGAAGTCCCCCGGAATGACGACGAGTTTGCCCGCGGCGGCGGCGGGCTCGGCGACGGTGTAGTCGATCGCGACCTTCGCAAGACCGGGCCACACCCTGTCGACGACGGCACCCCGGCGCGGGGTGTCCCAGGCCTCGGCGAGCTCGGTCAGGCCTGCGAGCAGTTCCGGCTCCGCCTTGCCAAGCTGCGCGAGGAGAACATCGGCCCTGGCGATGAACATCCCGCCGTTCCAGAGGTGGTCGCCATCTGCCAGATATCGTTCTGCGGTCTCCAGGTCAGGCTTCTCGACGAACGACTGGACCGTTACCGCGTTGGGCGCTCCCTCTATTGCGAGGGGATCCCCGCAGTGGATGTATCCGAACCCGATGGCCGGATCGGTCGGGGTGATGCCGATCGTGGCGATGAAGCCGGCGCGCGCTGCGGCGACTCCCTCGCCCACGGCGCGGCGGAATCCTCGCATGTCCTTGATCACATGGTCTGCCGCAAAGGATCCGACAATGACATCGGGTTCGCGGCGCAGCAGGATGGCCGCAGCGAGCCCGATCGCCGCTGATGAGTCTTTCGGCTCGCTCTCGAGCACGACATTCGGATCAGCGAGGTCCGGCAACTGCTCTTCCACCGCAGCGCGGTGCGCCCGACCCGTGACGACCATGATGCGGTCGGCTCCCGAAACGGGCACGAGCCGATCCCATGTGTCCCGCAGAAGCGTCTTTCCCGATCCCGTGAGGTCGTGCAGGAACTTGGGAGCGTCGGCTCTCGACAGGGGCCACAGCCTCGAGCCGATCCCACCCGCCGGGATAACACTGTAGAAGTCGTCGAACGCAGAGGGGTTGTTCATGCCCCCCACCATAGGCTTAACGCCGCATTCACCCTCAGGACACTCTGCCCACTTAGCGTCGGAAGCACGACGATCGAGCGGAGTCGGTGTGCGAGTAGCAGTTGTCAGCGAGAGTTTCCTCCCCACAGTCAACGGAGTCACTACCAGCGTCAGACAGGTGCTCGACCACTTGAAGCGCGGTGGACACGAAGCCATAGTCATAGTCCCGTCGGCTGGAGCGCCCACGAGCTACGCGGGATTCCCCGTCTTCGGTGTTCCCACCATCGCCTATCGGCAGTTCCCTGTCGGACTTCCGAGCCCCCAGGTTCAGCGTCTGATCGCCGACTTCGCTCCGGACGTGATCCACGCGGCCTCACCGTTTCTGCTCGGAGCCCAGGCGATTGCGGCCGGGGGGAGGCTCGGCATCCCCTCCGTTGCCATCTTCCAGACGGATGTTGCGGGCTACGCCAGACGCAACCGGCTCGGCGCCGCCACTAAATTTGCATGGCGTGTGGTGCGGTGGATCCACGAAGGCGCCGACCTCACCCTCGTGCCATCGAGCGCCTCGATGGCCGACCTGGAGAGGGCCGGGATCGCTCGGCTCGCCCGCTGGGGTCGTGGAGTCGACCTGGTGACCTACCACCCGAGGAACAGGGCGACCCCGGCCGCGATCGCGCTCCGGGAGCAGATCGCGCCGCGGGGCGAGACCGTCGTCGGTTATGTGGGTCGGATCGCGCCGGAAAAACAGGTGGAGCGCCTCGCCGCCCTTCGCGGCGTTGCCGGGATCAGTATTGCGATCGTCGGCGATGGGCCGTCGGTTCCCCACGTGAAGAGGCAGCTCGCCGGCATGCCGGTGAGCTGGCTCGGAAAACTCTCTGGCACTGAACTCGCGACCGCGTACGGCAGCTTCGATATGTTCCTGCACACCGGCACCGAGGAAACGTTCGGGCAGACCATCCAGGAGGCGCACGCCAACGGTATCCCCGTGATCGCACCGCGCGCGGGTGGCCCCATAGACCTCGTCGATCACGGTCGCAATGGATTCCTGTACGAGCCGGGCAGCGACTCCCAGTTGCGAGCCAGCGTGGAGGCACTCGCGTCGGACAGCGCACTCCTGTCACGGATGGGGGAAGCCGGCCGACGCACCGTTCTGCCGCGAGACTGGGAATCGCTCTGCAACGAACTGCTCGGCCACTACGCGCATGCCATCGCGCGGCGAGTCGCTCAGCGGGTCGCACCCACGAGGCGCCCGGTCAATTCTCACCGCCGATAGAAGTGCAGGAAAAAATAGCGACAACAGAAAGCGATGAAAGAAAGCTATTTCTTTCGAAAGTCGCTGTTTCTCTGCTGTATCGGAGGCGCCCGGTGCAGTGGGCGTCCGTTCGTCCGAATAGACTGATTAGGTCCGTCAACCGGACACTTCGTCGGCCACGACTGATGGCCTGAAATCCGCAAGGAGGGTTGATCGTGTCCGATAAGTCGGCCGGTACCCTGGCAGGCAAACAGCCCGTCGTCCCCACCATTGCCAGGCCCAAGCGGCCAGCGGGAACGCTGTACCGAGGGCGAGAAGGAATGTGGTCGTGGGTGATGCATCGCATCACCGGCGTCGCGATCTACTTCTTCCTTCTGGTGCACATCCTCGACACCGCGCTGGTCCGAGTGAGCCCCGAGGCGTATAACGCGGTGATCAACCAGTACAAGACGCCCATCATGGGCCTGGGTGAGATCGCACTCGTCGCGGCTATTGGGCTTCACGCGTTGAACGGCCTGCGCATCATCCTGATCGACTTCTGGAGCGTCGGCACCAAGCACCAGAAGCTGATGTTCTACATCGTCATCGGCCTGTGGGTCGTACTGATGATCGGCTTTGTGCCTCGCCAGTTCATGCACATCTTCGGAGGCGGAGAATGACCACGATCGACGCTCCCCGTACCCCTGCACCCGTTCGCCGCCCTCGCGGCGGTGTGAACTGGGAGAAGTGGGGCTGGATCTACATGCGCGCGAGCGGTGTCGTTCTCGTCGTGCTGATCTTCGGGCACCTCTTCGTCAACCTCGTCGCCGGTGAAGGCGTCAAGGCCATCGACTTCGCGTTCGTCGCGGGCAAGTGGGCCGACCCGTTCTGGGTCGCCTGGGACACCGCTCTGCTGTGGCTGGCGCTCATCCACGGTGGCAATGGCATGCGCACCCTGATCAACGACTACGCGAACAACCGACTCGTGCGCACGGTGCTGCTCAGCGCCGTTGCCATTTCCACCGCCCTACTGCTCATTTTGGGAACCCTTGTGATTTATACGTTCGACCCCTGCCCCGCAGGAACCGCCGCTGACCTGCTCCCCAGCTTCTGCCCGGTGGCCTGATGGCCGGCGACAAGAACGGCATGGTCGAAGACGGAGCCATCGTCGACGGTGTGCACTACCACCAGTTCGACATCGTCATCGTGGGCGCCGGCGGTGCCGGGATGCGCGCAGCGATCGAGGCAGGCCCCGGTGCACGCACCGCAGTCATCTCGAAGCTGTATCCGACGCGGTCTCACACCGGTGCGGCGCAGGGTGGCATGGCGGCGGCTCTGGCCAACGTCGAAGAAGACAACTGGGAATGGCACACCTATGACACGGTCAAAGGTGGCGACTACCTGGTAGACCAGGATGCCGCCGAGATCCTCGCAAAAGAGGCCATCGACGCAGTCATCGATCTCGAGAACATGGGGCTGCCGTTCAACCGCACCCCCGACGGGATGATCGACCAGCGCCGCTTCGGTGGCCACACTCGCGAACACGGCAAGGCGCCCGTTCGCCGTGCCTGCTACGCAGCAGACCGCACAGGTCACATGATCCTCCAGACGCTGTACCAGAACTGCGTCAGGCTCGGCATCAACTTTTTCAACGAGTTCTATGTGCTCGACATGGTGATGACAGAGGTGGATGGGCTCGAGCAGCCTTCCGGCGTCGTCGCCTACGAGCTCGCCACCGGTGAACTTCACGTCTTCCAGGCGAAAGCGATCATCTTCGCCACGGGCGGCTTCGGCAAGATCTACAAGACGACTTCGAATGCGCACACCCTCACCGGTGATGGCGTCGGGATCATCTGGCGCAAGGGACTGCCGCTCGAAGACATGGAGTTCTTCCAGTTCCACCCCACCGGGCTCGCCGGTCTCGGCATCCTGCTCTCCGAAGCAGCCCGCGGCGAGGGAGCGATCCTGCGCAATGCGGAGGGCGAGCGCTTCATGGAGCGTTACACCCCGACCCTGAAAGACCTGGCGCCGCGAGATATCATCGCGCGATCGATGGCGCTCGAGATCAGGGAAGGCCGGGGCGCAGGCCCGAACAAGGACTACCTGTACCTCGACATCACCCACCTCGAACCGGCCGTGATCGACGAGAAGCTTCCCGATATCACGGAGTTCGCACGCACCTACCTCGGTGTCGAGCCGTACACGGAGCCCGTGCCGGTGCTGCCCACGGCGCACTACGCGATGGGTGGGATCCCGACCAACGTGCACGCCGAAGTGCTGCGCAACAACACCGATGTCGTCAAGGGTCTCTACGCCGCCGGCGAATGTGCCTGCGTCTCGGTGCACGGCTCGAACCGACTCGGCACCAACTCGCTGCTGGACATCAACGTGTTCGGTAAGCGCGCGGGAAAGCGCGCCGTCGAGTACGTGCAGACCGCCGAGTTCATCCCGCTGCCCGAGAACCCCACCGCGGGCATCCAGTCGATCCTCGACATGGTGCGTTCGGGCAATGGCACCGAGCGGATCGCTGTGATCCGCAAGGAACTGCAGGATTCGATGGACCGTAACGCTCAGATCTTCCGCACGGAGGAGAGCCTCAAAGAGGTCACCGAGCTCATCGAGACGCTGCGAGCCCGCTACAAGAACATCCAGATCCAGGACAAGGGCAAGCGGTTCAACACCGACCTGCTCGAAGCCGTCGAACTGGGCTTCCTGCTCGACCTCGCCGAAGTTCTCGTGTACTCGGCACGCTCGCGGCACGAATCCCGCGGCGGCCACATGCGCGAAGACTTCCCCGACAGGGACGACGAGAAGTTCCTCGTGCACACGATGGCATACCGCGTCGGCGACCCCGAGTCTGCAGACGCCGGAGAGCACATCCGTCTCGACTGGAAGCCTGTCGTGATCACGAATTACCCGCCGATGGAACGAAAGTACTGAGGAACAGTCTCATGAGCAACGCGGTCATGGAAAGCAAGCCGAGCATCCCGGAAGAGATTCCGACGTTCACGGCCACGCTCATCATCCGGCGCTTCGACCCCGAGGTGGATGACGAGCCGCGCTGGCAGGACTTCGACGTGCAGATGCACGGCACCGATCGGGTGCTCGATGCCCTCCACAAAATCAAGTGGGAACAGGATGGGTCGCTGACCTTCCGTCGCTCGTGCGCCCACGGTGTCTGCGGCTCCGACGCGATGCGCATCAACGGACGCAACCGCCTCGCATGCAAGACGCTTATCAAGGATCTCGATATCTCGAAGCCGATCTACATCGAGGCCATCAAGGGCCTGCCGCTGGAGAAGGACCTCGTCGTTGACATGGAGCCGTTCTTCGACTCCTTCAAGAGCGTCAACCCGTTCCTCATGGCGGGAAGCGTGCCCAAGGGCGGCAAAGAGCGCAAGCAGAGCCCGGTCGAACGTGCGCGCTTCGACGACACGACCAAGTGCATCCTGTGCGCTGCGTGCACGTCGAGCTGCCCGGTCTTCTGGACCGACGGGCAGTACTTCGGCCCCGCGGCGATCGTGAACGCGCACCGCTTCATTTTCGACTCACGTGACGACAATGCCCAGGTGCGACTGGACATCCTCAACGACAAAGAGGGTGTGTGGCGTTGCCGCACCACCTTCAACTGCACAGACGCCTGCCCCCGTGGCATCCAGGTGACGCAGGCCATCGCCGAGGTCAAGCAGGCCATCCTCCGGGGGAAGGCTTAAAGCCTTTCGTGGAGGATGGCCCCGCGCTGGAGCTTTGAGAAACGCGCCAGCGTTTCCGCGACGCCAGCGCTGAGGGAGCCTGCGACCGAGGACTTACCTAGCGCGGCCTCACCGAACCCCGCTCAACCCAGCAGGTTGACGGTGATCCCCGAGCCACCGCTCGAGAGCTGCACCGGCGTCACGAGTGCGTTGACGAGGCCGTCGACGGTTCCGAGAACCGTTGCCAGCACTCCACCGCCGGGAAGCAAGCCTTTCAGGTAGTCGCGATCGACCGTCTGCACGAGGTCGAGCGAGCTGACCCCGCCCGGGATCGCCGTCGCGCTGATCACCCACGTGCCGCTCACGTCGACAGTCGTCGTGGCATAGACCTGGCCGCCGGCCTGCAGGGAGAGATTCGCCCCCGGCGTCCCTGAGCCGGCGAGGCTGAGTGAGACGTCAGCCGCGACCGCGCCCCCAGTGACCGATTCGACGACTCCGGTGACTCCGTCGACGACGCCGCCTACGGCCCCGTCGACGTCGCCCTCGAGCGCCCGATCGACTCCTCCGAGCACGGTTCCGAGGCCGTCGGCGACTCCGCCGTCGAGGGTGCCGGTCAGTGTCTCAGTTGAGACGACTCCGAGGTTGGTGGGGTCGTCGGCGCGAGGGCCGGTGCCGTCCGCCGAGCCAGATCCGGAGCCGCCCGAGGAGGCAGCACTGTCACTCTCGTCGGAAACCGTCGTGCTGGCGGAGTCGCTCGCATCGCTGCCTCCGGGGGAGAGAGTGACTGCTGAGCCCGATACCACCATGGCCAGCACGAGAGTTCCCACGACGCCGATGGGTGCCCCGGCCATGCCGAAGAACCCGAGAGCACCCGCGGTCGTGGCACCGGAGGAGATCGCGGCCCCAGACCCGAACGCGACGGGCACAGCGGGGATCGTGCCAACAGTTGCCGCCATCGCTGATCCGGCGCTGCCGTACGAGGCGAGCATGGCCCCGCCGGCGACTCCACCGAGCAGGATGGGAAGCATCACGAATGCCAGCCTCGAGCCGACCTCATCGACCTCTTCGCTGATGATCGCGCACTTCGCGCACGCCAGGAGGTGGGCGTCCAACCGGTCCGAGTCCCGTGCCGTCAGGCCTTTCCTGGCGTGCTCGCCGATGCGGGAGATCGTCCACTGGCACGCGCCTGAGGCCGTGGCGTCGTTGATGTGGGCCTGCAACCACGCCTTCCGCAGCCCTTCGCGGGCGCGGTAGGACAGCGCCGCGACACCGTTGGCCGTCATGCCGAGAACTGGCGCGACCTCGTGCGGATCCATCCCTTCGACCTCGGTGTACCACAGCACAGACTGCCAGCGCTCGGGGAGGCTACGGAAGGCACGGGCGGTGAGCGTGCGATCGAGGGCGATGGCCGCAGGATCATCGATGGTGGCAGGGTCTTCGAAGTCGGCGATGTCGTCGACCTGGACGTCCCTGGACGCCGCACCCCAGGTCGAGGCGAGGTTTCGAATGGTCGTGTAGAGGTAGGGGCGGAATGCTCCGGTGGGGCCGCCGCCCGCCAGAATGCGCTGGTAGATGCGGGTGTACGCCTCGGAGACGAGGTCGTCCGAATCTATCGATGACGTGAACTGGCGGGCGACCCTCGCGCCGGAACGGAAGTGACGGCGCCAGAGTTCGGCGAACGCGCGCTGGTCTCCCTCGCGCGTCTGCTCGACCAGTGCCTGATCGGAGGTGGTTGGCCCCGCGCCGTCCCTGATGTTCATCCCCTTGGTCCATTCCCCCAGAATCGACTACGCCATTGTGCCTCGCCAGCCTGAGCAAAAGCCAGTTTTCTCTCAACCTAAGAGACAGCCGGGTGTGGGGGTTATGACGCCGATTCTCCGAAAGATGTCAAAAACTTCAACTGGATGCCTCGGCTCAGGCTCCTGCTGCGGCAGCCGCCGCACGGGCCCCGGCGGCCGTCGACGCTCCCAGGGCGGCGGTGGCGCGGGCTCGCGCCTGCTCAGGATTCACCGTCGCAAGCTCTGCCCGCACATCGGCGAGCGCTGCGGGGGTCATCGACAGGGTGGTCGCGCCCAGTCCGACGAGCACCACGGCCAGTTGCGGATCCGCCGCGGCTTCCCCGCAGATTCCGACGCCTTTGCCCGCGGCCGCTCCCGCGTCGCCCAGCATCTTGATGAGTCGGAGCACGGCAGGATGCCACGGATCCTGGTAGCTCGCGACGGAGCCGAGCATCCGGTCTGCCGCCATCGTGTACTGCGTCAGGTCGTTGGTGCCGATCGAGACGAAGTCGGCCGCCGCCAGCACCTGGTCTGCCATCAGCGCGAGGGACGGGATCTCGGCCATCACGCCGACGGTCTTCAGGCCGAGTGCTTTACCGAGCTTGACGAAATAGCGGGTCTCCTCGGCGTCGGCGACCATCGGTGCCATGACCCAGAGGTCGGCCTCCGTGGCATCCTGGGCGCCCTTCAATGCCGTGAGCTGGTCGAGCAGGATCTGCTCGCTCGCCCTGAGGGCTCGCAGCCCGCGGAGCCCGAGCGCCGGGTTCTCCTCGTGGGCGGCGTTGAGGAAGGCGAGGGGCTTATCGGCTCCGGCGTCGAGCGCACGCACGACGACCTTCTTACCGGGAAAGAACGACAGCAATTCGGTGTACTTCGCCTGCTGGTCGGCGACGGTGGGGGCCGTCTTCGAGTCGAGGAACAGAAACTCGGTGCGGAACAGGCCGACGCCCTCCGCTCCCAGCTCGACGGCCTCAGGGCCGTCCTTCGGCGAACCGACATTGGCCAGCAGCGGGATCTTCGTGCCATCCGAGAGGGCGCCATCCACGATCGGGATGGTGGACGCGGCGGCGCGGGCCGCGATACGCGAGTTCGCTTCGGCGACGGCCGACTCGGAGGGGTCGGTCGTGACGAGCCCTGCCGCGGCATCCACGATGACGACGGTGCCATCGGCGATCTCGAGAGCCCCCGTCACGCCGACGATGGCCGGGATCGACTTCGACCGAGCAAGGATGGCGGTGTGGCTGGTCGGTCCGCCGTCGCGGGTGATCAGGCCGAGCACCTTGTCGAGATCGAGCAGCGCCGTGTCGGCGGGAGCGAGATCGGGTGCCACGAGGATGAAGGGGGTGTCGCTGGTGGGCACACCGGGCGCGGGCACTCCACGCAGGTGAGCGATGATGCGCTGAGACACATCACCGAGGTCGGTGGCCCGCTCGGCCATGTAGCCGCCCATCCCGATGAGGATCTCCTGGAACGCAGCGAAAGCTTCGAACACTGCGCGCTCGCCCGACGTGCCGGCCCCGATGCGCTCCTTGACGTCATCGGTGAGGGTCGGATCCTGCGCCATCATGGACGCGGCCTCCAGCACAGCCTGGGCCTCGCCACCCGCCGACGCGCCCCTGGCCGCCAGCTCGGTGGCCACGGCCGAGAGCGACTGCTGCACTGTCGCGTATTCGGCGGCAGCATCTCCCGCGTGGCGCTCATCCATGGGTTCCGGCAGAGGGTCGGGCATTCTCAGGATGGGTCCGACAGCGACTCCGCGGCCGACTCCTACACCGTGCAAATCCATCTGCTGGTCCTCTCCATCGGGGTTCTGGCGGTGTTCGACCGAGATCGGCGTGATGCCACCTCTGTCAGCCTAGCTATGGTGGAGTGATGGCGTTGATGGAGAATGTGACCGCGATCGTCGCGCGGCTGATGAAGCTGAAGCCTGTCAGAGTGTTTCTCCATTACGCGGCGCACAACGGGCCGCTGATGGCGGCCGGGCTGTCGTTCCAGGCCATCTTCGCGGCCTTCGCGGCCATCTGGGTCGGATTCGCCATCGCCGGCTTCGTGATCAGCTCCAATCCCGAGGTCGAGGATGCGTTCCTCACCCTGCTCCGCTCGAACCTACCCGGATTGATCGGTGGCGACGGCAGCGAGGGGGCGATCGATCCGGACGACCTCTTCTCGACCGGGATCCTCACGTGGACCGGCGTCATAGCCGCCGCCGGACTGGTGTTCACCGCCCTCGGGTGGCTCGCGTCCGGCCGCGATGCCGTGCGCAACATCTTCACCGTGCCGCCTGCCACCACCAACTTCCTGCTCCTGAAGGTCAAAGATCTGGGAATCGCGATCGCCTTCGGGATCGCCCTCGTCGTTTCCGCCGCGCTGACCGTGTTCAGCACCGCCGCATTGGCGACAGTCTTCGGCTGGCTGGGTATCGACTCGACGTCGGATGTCACGGTCATCGTCGCTCGTATCGCCGGCCTCCTGATCGCACTCGGTCTCGACATCGTCGTGCTCGGTGCGTTCTACAGGGTGGTGTCCGGTATCCGCATCCCGTGGCGCATTCTCGCGCAGGGCACCATCATCGGGGCTGTGGCGCTCGGCATCCTGAAGGCACTCGGCAGCAGCCTGCTCGGCGGCGCGACCAGCAACCCGTTGCTCGCGTCGTTCGCCGTGATCATCGGTCTTCTGATCTGGTTCAACTTCATCTGCCAGGTGATCCTGCTGGCAGCATCGTGGATCTCGGTCAGCTCCGAGGACAGGGGCGTGAGCCTCGCGGGCAGCCAGAAACGTGGCGAGAAGACCGACGCCCGACCCAGTAACACCGCAACCGCCCTGTAGCCGCTCCCGGAGCGTCGGCAGCCGTCGGTAGTCTCGAATCATGGCAACACGACTCCGCATCGCATCCGTCAACACCAACGGCGTCCGCGCCTCGTTCCGCAAGGGAATGGGTGAATGGCTGGCCGCGCGCGACGTCGACATCCTCGCCATGCAGGAGGTGCGGGCATCCACCGAAGACCTCGAAGGGCTGCTCGGCGCGGAGTGGACCATCCTGCACGATGCCGCGACCGCGAAAGGTCGCGCAGGCGTCGCACTCGCCTCACGGAACCCCGCACACGTACACAGGGTCGCCCTCGGCTCCGATGATTTCGACAGCGCAGGCCGCTGGCTCGAAGCCGACTACGAGGTCGGTGGTCGCATCGTCACGGTGGTGAGCACCTACGTGCATTCGGGAGTGGTCGACACCCCGAAACAGGTCGAGAAGTACAAGTTCCTCGATGCGATGACGGTCAGGATGCCCGAAATCACCGCCCACACGGACCTCGCCGTGATCGTGGGAGACCTCAACGTCGGGCATCGCGAGCTCGACATCAAGAACTGGAAGGGCAACCGCAAGAGTGCCGGATTCCTGCTCGAAGAGCGCGCCTACTTCGACAGGTTCTTCGGCCCCCGGGGCGAAGACGTGGAGGGTGTCGACGGCACCGTGGCACCGGGGCTCGGCTGGATCGACATCGGCCGCCGCTCCGCGGGAGAGGTCGAAGGGCCGTACACGTGGTGGTCCCAGCGCGGCCAGGCGTTCGACACCAACACGGGGTGGCGGATCGACTACCACGTCGCGACCCCCGAGCTCGCGGCATCCGCCACCAACTACACGGTGGATCGCGCTGCGACCCACGACCAGCGCTGGAGCGACCACGCGCCGGTCGTGGTCGACTACGAGGTGTAGCGGCACGCGCGACAGTCCAGACTTTCGTTTCTGGGAGAATGAGGGCATGAGCACCAAGCCCCGACTTTTCTCCGGCATGCAGCCGTCAGCCGATTCCCTCCAGCTCGGCAACTACATCGGGGCGCTCCTGCAGTGGAAAGAGCTGCAGTCCACCCACGATGCCGTCTTCTGCGTCGTCGACCTGCACGCGATAACCGTCCCGCAGGATCCCGCGCAGTTGCGCGAAGCCACGAGACGTACCGCCGCGCAGTACATTGCCGCGGGAATCGACCCTGCGCAGTCGATCCTGTTCGTGCAA
Source organism: Salinibacterium sp. CAN_S4 (assembly GCF_015752305.1). Lineage (NCBI taxonomy): Bacteria > Bacillati > Actinomycetota > Actinomycetes > Micrococcales > Microbacteriaceae > Salinibacterium > Salinibacterium sp. CAN_S4. The sequence continues at coordinate 287,380 of NZ_JADOVB010000004.1, forward strand.
TCGCAGGTGGCGGCGCATCCGCAACTCGCCTGGATGCTCAACACCATCACCGGGTTCGGCGAAGCCTCGCGCATGATCCAGTTCAAGGAGAAGTCGCAGAAGCAGGGGGCTGACGGCACCAACGTCGGGCTCTTCACCTACCCGGTGCTGCAGGCCGCAGACATCCTGCTCTATGACGCCGAGGTCGTGCCCGTCGGCGAAGACCAGCGGCAGCACATCGAACTGACGCGTGATCTCGCTAACCGCTTCAACACCAGGTTCGGGCACACCTTTGTCGAGCCCGAGGCCGTCATCCAGAAGGAGACGGCGAAGGTCTACGACCTGCAGGAGCCGACCAACAAGATGAGCAAGTCGGCCTCGAGCACCGCCGGCGTGGTGTGGATGCTCGACGAGCCGGCCGTCACCGCAAAGAAGATCAAGTCTGCCGCAACCGACAGCGAGCGTGAGGTGCGGTTCGATAGCGCGCAGAAGCCGGGCATCTCGAACCTGCTCACGATTTACTCCGTTCTCTCGGGGCGCACGATCGCCGACATCGAGAAGGAGTACGACGGGCACGGCTACGGCGACTTCAAGAAGGGGCTCGCCGAGGTCGCGGTCGACACGTTCGGCCCGATCCGCGCGAGGACGCTGGAGCTGCTGGATGACCCTGCGGAGCTCGACCGCATCCTCGCCGGTAACGCCGACCGGGCCGCGGAGATCGCCGATGCCACGCTCGCGCGCGCCTACGACCGCATGGGCTTCCTCGCGCGCGCATGATTCCCGCAACGCTCACGACGGCCAGGCTGACACTGGACGCGGTCACCCCCGCCGATTCTGACGCCGTCTTCGAGTACTGCAACGACACCGACTTACAGGGTTACGTCCCTGTCCCCCTTCCGTACTCGCGTCATGCCGCAGCGAGTTACACGGAGGGCTACGCGCCCAAGGCTCCGTGGCTGTGGGCGATCCGACCCCGCGATCGCGGACCGCTGCTGGGCGTGATCGAACTGAAGCCGCATGAACTGCGCTCCGCCGAGCTCGGCTACTGGCTGGGGCATCCACATCGCGGCCAGGGAATCATGACCGAGGCCGCCACCGCCGTGATCGATTTCGGATTCAGTGCAGACGGCGCCGCGCTGACTCACATCGACTGGTGTGCGGTCGTCGGAAATCTCGGGTCTGCGACCGTTGCACAGCGGATCGGGATGCGGTTCGAGGGGACACGTCGACAGTCGCTGCCGCATCGCGACCGCCGGCTCGACGCGTGGGTCGCGAGCATCCTCGACAGTGACCACCGCGAGCCACAGGCCGGGTGGCCGCTGTGACCATCACCGTCGTGCTGTTCGATCTCGACGACACGCTCTTCGCGCACCGCTACGCCGTCGACACCGCGATCGCGAGGTTTCTCGATACAGACGACCCCGCGGAGGTGACGCGCTGGCACGAGCTCGAAGAGTTGCACTACCCGCGCTACCTCTCGGGCGAGCTGGGACTCATCCCGCAGCGCCGGGTGCGGTCGAGGGCCATGGCCGCGCCCTATGGCCTCGCCCTCAGCACCGATGCCGAAGCCGACGACTGGTACGACCGTTACTTCGTGGAGTACAAGCGGGCCTGGGCGTTGCACGACGACACCATCCCCTGCCTCGACGCACTGGATGCGGCGGGCCTCCGCATCGGGCTCATCACCAACGGCGACCTCGCGTTCCAGACCGAGAAGCTCGAGGCGACAGGCCTCGATGCACGGCTGGAGCACGTGATCGCGAGCGGCGAGGTGGGTGTCGCAAAACCGGATGCCCGCATCTTCGCCATCGCCTGCGAAAGGTTCGGGGTGGCCCCGTCACAGGCAGTGTACGTGGGAGACCGCCTGCAGACTGACGCGGCGGGTGCGGCGAAGGCCGGGCTGACCGGGGTGTGGCTGGACCGCTCCGGCGCCGGTGCCGTGGACGAAGCGGCCGCGCCCGACCCTGCGGCGGGCATCCGGATCATCACGACCCTCGCGGAGCTGCCGGGGATGCTCGCCTGACCGGGACCGGCTCGCCGACACTGGCTCGCAGGCACCGTGTTCGCAACTCCTGCAATTCGCTCTCTGAACTGCACGGAACGACGAGCGAGCGCGGACGAGCCGAGGTGGTCGCCACAACCTGCAGGAGTTGTGGACATCGGGCGGCTCGACCTCGCAGGAAGAGTCACGTGCATGCCGCCAGGAGACCCCGCACAGCCTCGAGCACGTCGCCGGGTCTCTGCATCGTCCGTTGGTAAGCGGGTCGGATGCTCGGATACCCCAGCCTGGCCACGTCGATGTCCCTGTTGCGGTCCCGAACGTGAAGCTCCCAACCGTCATGGGCCAGGCGGCTGTCCGCCTCAACGACCACCCGGCCTTCGACGACCAGATCGACCCGACCGATACCGGGAAACGTGACCTGGAGATCGCAGTGCAGTCCAGCATCTTCGAGGAGGAGCCTCAGCATGGTCTCCTGGCCGGCCTCTGCCCTTCCGTCCACTCGGGGCAAAACACCGGCGAATCTCTGTGGACAGTTCGCGAATATCTCACGGAGATCGCGCAGGTCGATCGCCTTGAGGAATAGCGCATTGTCCAGTGATGCGATGGCGTGCCGCTCGTCCTGGCACTGGATCACCTGGGCGAGCGCATCCTTCACCCCCACCGAAACCTCTGAACCAGCATCCGCCTCGTCCAGTGGTGACCAGTGCATCGTGATGTTTCGCCTGCTGTTGGGAGGGAGCGGTCTGCGCGCATCGTTAGGGTGGCGCAGCCGGGAAGCAGTCCTGTCCAGATGGATGTGGGTGCGTGAGTCATCGATAGCGAAGATGCCCGCATGCGACAGGGTAGACAGGCACGCGAGACGGCCACCGACTCGCACCGACTGAAGCACGGATCGTGGCGCGTCCGGCCGCGCATAGTGGTCGCGTCGAACGCGCAGCAGGTACCCGCTGCGAACCGCGGCCGTGAGGTAACGCGGGCGTGCCCCCGCAGCGAGCAGTTGCGCACGGGACGCGACCGTCACGCCGAGCTCGTCGAACGCTTCATTCCAGGTCATGCTCCCGAGAGTGGCGGAGTCCCGGGGCCTGGCGGCTTCTTCCAGCACACCCGTGGACTCGTCGGCACCGCAGGCCCCTGTTCACAACTCCTGCAGACAGCGCTGCCGCGGGGATGACTTCTGCAGGACTCCGAGGTTGTCGCCGAACGGCAGCCGCGATCTGCAGGAGTTGTGAACACGGGGGGCGGGGGCGGGGTGCGGCGAGACGCTGGCGAGGACGGCACGAGGGTGCCTGAGGTGGCATCCACCGGTCGGTGGATGCCGACTCCTCCGGTGGACGGCTGTTGCACGGCTCCCGGCACGGGCACTATTGGCTCATGACAACCATCGACTCCGTTGTGAGAGTGCGAGACCTCCATAAGCGGTACGGCAGCTTCACCGCACTCGACGGCGTGAGCTTCGACATCCATCGCGGCGAGACCTTCGCGCTGCTCGGCCCGAATGGCGCCGGCAAGTCGACCACCATCGAGATCCTCGAGGGGTACCGCGATCGCACCAGCGGGGAGGCGAGCGTGCTCGGCATCGACCCTGGCAAGGGCGGGCTCGAATGGAAAGCCAGGCTCGGCATCGTGCTGCAGTCGACGGGCGAGAGCGGCAACGTGACGGTACGCGAACAGCTGACCCACTTCGCCGGCTTCTATCCGAACTCCCGAGACGTGGATGAGGTGATCGCCGCGGTGGGGCTCGTCGACAAGCAGAAGACGCTGATCCGCAAACTGTCGGGTGGCCAGCGCCGGCGGGTGGATGTCGCACTCGGCATCATCGGACGACCCGAGTTGCTCTTCCTCGACGAACCGACCACGGGCTTCGACCCGGAGGCACGGCGCCAGTTCTGGCAGCTGATCGAGAGCCTGAAGCAGGATGGCACGACCATCCTGTTGACGACGCATTACCTCGACGAGGCCGCCCAGCTCGGTGACCGTGCCGGCGTGATCGCCGGCGGGAAGCTCATCGACATCGGCGGGATCGACGAGATCGGTGGAGCCGAGTCCCGCGTCCCGATCGTGCGCTGGAGGCAGGATGGCGTCGAAAAGAGCGTGCGCACGACAGAGCCCGGCCTGGTGGTCGCGAGGGTCGTCGGCGAGGTCGGCGAGCCCGAGGGGCTGGAGATCATCCGCCCGAGTCTCGAAGACATCTACCTGCAGCTGGTAGCCGACCACGCGGCCGGGGAAGCCGCCGAACTTCTGGAGAAGGCGTCATGAGCACCACGACCATCCCGACGCTGCCTGCGGGCCGGACTGTGCTGCTGGGGCTCAGCCGCATCCGCTACGAGGTGACGACGTACTTCCGCCAGGGCGATTCGGTGTTCTTTTCGTTCCTGTTCCCGCTGGTCATGCTCACCATCTTCTCGGTCGCGTTCAGCGAGCAGAACTTCGGGCCGGAGAACGCGCCGCTGAGCGCCGCCGCGTTCTACCTTCCCGGAATGATGGCCGCCGGCCTGCTGCTCAGCGGACTGCAGAATCTCGCGATCGACATCGCCGGCGAGAAGGGGGACGGAACCCTCAAGCGGTTCGCGGGCACCCCCCTGCCGGTGCTGAGCTACTTCATCGGCAAGATCGGGCAGGTGTTCGTGACCGGCATCATGCAGGCCGCGATGCTTCTGGTCGTCGCTCGGGTCGCCTTCCAGGTGGAGCTGCCCACGGAGCCCGAGAAGTGGGCGACCTTCGCCTGGGTGTTCGTGCTCGGGGTATCGACGTCGGCGATCCTGGGCATTGCACTGAGCGGGTTGCCCCGCAGCGGCAAGAGCGCAACGGCGGTCATAATCCCGATCGCGCTCGTGCTGCAGTTCATCTCGGGTGTCTACCTCGGCTTCTCCCAGCTTCCGGAATGGCTGCAGAATGTCGCGAGTGTCTTTCCGCTGAAGTGGATGGCGCAGGGCATGCGATCAGTGTTCCTGCCGGAGGACTTCGCCTCACTCGAGCAGGGTGGCACGTGGGATCTCGCCGGGGTCGCGATCGTCACGGCGATCTGGCTCGTCGTCGGCCTCGCGGTGACCCGCATGACCTTCCGCTGGATCCGCAAGGATAGCTAGATGACGAGCAACCGGTGGTGGAACGTCGCGGTCTCCGGGATCGCGGTGGTTCTCATCGCTCTGCTGCTGGTGAGCAGCACGACCACGGAGTCGTTGGTCGGAGGAATGGCCTGCATAGCCGTGTTCGTTTTGGCGTGGTTCACTCTGGGCCGAATCGCACAGAGGAACAGCGCCGCCCTGGCCGCGTTCATCCCCGTGCTGATTGCGACCTCGGCGGTCGCCGCGGGGTTCGAGACCGCGATGGCGACCATTCAGTGTGTCGCGTATCCCCTGATCTGGGTGCTGATCCAGAGCACGCGCCGGGCCGTGGTCGCCAACGTGATCCTTGCAGCGGCGATCGGCGTCGGCATCTACATCAACACGGGTTCGGCGGTCGTGGCCATCGCCATCGAGGCGGCCTCCCTCGTGTTCAGCCTCGCGCTCGGTTCGTGGATCACTACGATCGCGAACCAGAGCGAAGAGCGCCTGAGGCTGCTCGACGAGTTGAAGACGGCGCAGGAGAAGCTGTCCATTCTCGACAGGGATGCCGGGGTCTCGAGCGAGCGGGAACGGCTGGCCCGGGAGATCCACGACACGATCGCCCAGGATCTGACCGGTCTCGTGATGCTCGCCCAGCGGGCCCAGCGGGAGCTGTCGAAGGGAGAATCCCCCTCCGACACTCTAGGGACGCTCGAGGAAAGCGCCAGGACCGCACTCGCCGAGACACGGGCGCTCGTGGCATCCGGAACGCCCGTCGCATTGAACGGTGGAATCTCGGATGCCCTCGACCGGCTGGGGGAGCGTATTGCGAGGGAGACCGGGCTCGAGATCTCGGTCTCGGCGGGCGACCTGCCCGAACTCGACCGCGACACCGAAGTGGTGCTGCTGCGGTGCGCCCAGGAGGGGCTCGCGAACGTGCGCAAACATTCTGCAGGGCGCTCGGCCACGGTGAGCGCCTGGGCCCACAACGGTTCAATCGCGCTTCGGGTGACCGACGACGGCACCGGTTTCGACCAGGATGCCGCGACCACCGGCTTCGGACTGAACGGCATGCGCGGCAGGCTCGCCCTCGTCGGCGGCGCGCTCGATATCTCGAGTTCGCCGGCGGGAACCGTGCTCACCGCGACGCTGCCCCTGCGGGTCCGAGCATGATGGTGGTCCGAACGTGACGCGGGTCCGCGCATGATCCGCGTGCTGGTGGCCGACGACCATCCCATCGTGCGCGGCGGGATCGTCGCGCTGCTGTCGGCTGCGGGTGACATCGAGGTGGTGGGCGAGGCGTCGGACGGACTCGAGGCCGTCGACCTGGCCGCCGCCCTCTCGCCCGATGTGATCCTGATGGACCTCAGGATGCCCGGACTCGACGGTGACGCCGCAACGGCCCGCATCCTCGCGCACAGGGCCGAGGCGCGCGTGCTCATCCTGACGACGTATGAGACCGATGCGAGCATCCTGACCGCCATCGAGGCCGGGGCGAGTGGCTACCTGCTGAAGGCTGCGCCGCAGGAGGAGATCCTCGCCGGGGTCAGGTCGGTGGCGCGCGGCGACGTGGCCCTCGCGCCGGCGATCGCTGCGCTGCTGGTGAAGCGGGTCGCGAAGCCGGCCGTCACGCTGAGCCCGCGTGAGAGGGAGGTGCTCGTTCTCGTGGCCCAGGGCGACAGCAATCCCACGATCGCGAAGAAGCTGTTCGTCGGCGAGGCCACGGTGAAGACGCACCTGCTGCACGTGTTCGAGAAGCTCGAGGTGAACGATCGCACTCGCGCGGTGACCATGGCCATGGAACGCGGGCTGATCTGAGCCTTCGGCGTCAGGACGTCAGAACGGGAAGCCGACCATCACGGGCTCGGCCTGCAACGGCAGGCCGAACTGCGAGAGCACCCTGGCCTGCACGAACCGCGCGAGCTCTGCCACCTGGTCCGCGGTGGCACCACCCCGGTTGGTGATCGCGAGCGTGTGCTTCGTCGAGATGGCGGCGCGGGAGCCCGGCAGCGCAAAGCCCTTTCCGATGCCCGAATGCTCGATGAGCCAGGCGGCGCTGAGCTTCACCAGTCGAGGATCCTGGGGGCGACGCTCCGGCAGCTCCTGCCCCAGTGGCACGACCACGTCGGGCTCGTCGGGTGCAACAGGCCAGCGCGGGGCATCCATCGGCAGGCTGCGTGCGACATGCTCGGAGACGATCGGGTTGGTGAAGAACGAGCCGCAACTGGTGGAGTCTGCGTCGGTGGGGTCGAGCACCATCCCCTTGGAGGCGCGCAGCGCGAGCACGTTCGACCGCACCTCGGCGAGCGGAACCTCGGTGCCGAGCGGCACCCCGAGCGCCTGGGCCAGCTGCGGAAACGCGACAGCACCGTGCGGGCTCCTGCGGAGTTCGAACTCGACCGACAGCACGACGCCCTCTCGACCGCGCTTGATCGCCGAGGTGCGGTAGCCGAATCCGAGTTCGTCAGCGGTCACCCGCTCGATCTCGCCGCTCAGGAAGTCGAGGAACTCGATCGAGACGAGGGTGTCGGCGATCTCCTGCCCGTAGGCTCCGATGTTCTGGATGGGCGCCGCCCCGGTCGACCCGGGAATACCGCTCAGCGCTTCGATGCCCGCGAGCCCGTTCGCAACGGTGTACTCGACCAGCGCGTCCCACGGCTCCCCCGCCTGCACCTGAAGACGCACGGCACCGGCATGCTCGCTTGGCTCGATGCCACGATTCAGGGTGCGGATGACCGTGCCATCGATGCCGTCATCGGAGATGACCACGTTGGATCCGCCCCCGAGCACGAACCACTCGTCGCCGTCGGCCCAGGCCGCGCGGGCCGCGTCGACCAGCCCGGCGGTGGTCGTGGCATCCACCAGTCGCGTGGCAGGGCCGCCGACCCGCATGGTTGTGAGCTCGGAGAGCAGCATCAGGTCAGTGTCATCACGTGAGTGACACCGTGACCTGCGCCTTGCCCAGCACAGTCTGGTCGGCGGCCGTCACGGTCAGGTCGATACGCGTCGACTCCTCGTGGGTCACAGCGATCTTCGCGACGACGGTGATGGCGGCGCCCTCCGTGGCATCCACGAGCACCGGGCGCGTGAATCGCACCTGGTATTCGAGCACGATTCCGCGCTCACCCATCCAGTCGATGACGGGCTGAACGGCGAGGCCCATAGTCAGCATGCCGTGGGCAAGCACGCCGGGGAGCCCGACGGACTGCGCGTTGTCATCGCGGTAATGGATCGAGTTGAAGTCGCCGGAGGCCCCGGCGTACCTCACGAGCGAGTCACGGGTGATGGGGAAGGTGCGCTCGGCGATCACGTCGCCGACGGTGAAGTCGCTCATGCGTCACTCCTGACGACGAGGGTGGAGATGGCGGTGACCACGTGCGAGCCCGTGGCATCCACGATCAGGGATTCAGCCGTGACCATCGCGTTGCCGCCCAGGGTCTTCACGCTCGTGACGGTGAGGGTCGCGGTGAGCTCATCGCCGGCCACGATCGGTCGGGTGTAGCTGAAGCGCTGCTCGCCGTGCACGACCATGGAGAAGTCGATGCCGGCATCGGGCTCGGCGAGCAGTTGGGCGAGCGTCGCCTCCTGCACGACGACGGGAAATGTCGGCGGTGCGATGACGTCGCTATAGCCCGCGTTCCTGGCGGCCTCGACGTCGAAGTTGAGAGGGCTGGTGGCGAAAACGGCCCGGGCGAACTCGCGGACCTTCTCTCGCCCGACGAGATAGGGGGCGGTGGGGGCGAACACCCGGCCCTGGATGTCTGGATTCACTGGCACCCAGCCAGCCTACCGATCGGCGCCTGCGCTCATGGTGGCCCGGACATGCAAAACCCCGGTGACACCATGGTCACCGGGGTTTCGCGGAATCTAGTGGTGAGACAGGCCTACTGGCAGCTGTCGCACTGAAGAAGATCCATCGGGTCGACGGGAACTGCGTAACCGCCGACGTTGTCGCCATCGTTGGTGTAGTTGTCGTTGTCCATATGCGAACCTCCCCAAATCTTGTGTGCCTCAACCGTCGGCATGCGTTCTGCCTGACAGTTTTCCGGCTTGTCCTCCCGCTGACTGCGGGTGGGTCTCCACTATATAACCTGAATGACACCACTGTCATTCCACTACATGTTGTGTTTACGGCGTGTCGCCGAATTTTTTCGAGGTCACCACGACATCCGGCAATCGCGAGTGGACAGACCGCTCCGCCCTATATATTTCCCCACAGTTCGCTCAAAGCTCTCGACACCCGGCCCGCGTCGGGGTTGAATCGTTGGAACAGCAAAAGTGAGCATCGCCCAGAGAGTGCTTCAGTGTTTTCCATGAGCGTCAACGGAGATCGAATCATGACCATAGCGACACCCTCAACGGCCCGCGATCAGAAGCCTGCGGCTCCTATCCGCTGGAAAGTCGTGCAGCCTGGCCTGTGGATCGGGCATCGCGACCGAGAGTTCGCCGGCATGATCGAGTCGACCATGGCCGGCGATTACGCCGCCATGACCAACCTCGGCCAGCAGCTCGGCACCTTTCCCAGCGTGGATGCCGCGAAACAGAGCTTCACCGACTGACGCTGCCGCGCCGCGCAGGTCTACTCGCCCCCGACGCGGATGATGAGCGCATCGCCCTGACCGCCGCCGCCACACAGGCCCGCGGCACCGATCCGGGTTCCGCCGAGCTGGCCGAGTTCGAGCGCGAGGCTTAAGACGAGCCTCGCGCCGCTCATCCCCACCGGATGTCCGACAGCGATGGCGCCGCCGTTCACGTTGACCTTCGAGGCATCCACGCCCAGCTCCGCCGTCGATGCCATGGAGACGCTCGCGAACGCCTCGTTCAGTTCGAAGAGGTCGACATCGTCCACGGTCAGCGTGCCCGTCCTGCGGAGGGCATCGCGAATGGCGTTGGCCGGCTGGTGCAACAGTGATGTGTCAGGGCCGGCCACCGTGCCGTACGACACGATCTCGGCGATCCAGCTGAGCCCGAGTTCCTTCGCCTTCGACTTCGACATCACGACCACGGCGGCCGCGCCATCGGAGAGCTGGGATGCCGACCCCGCGGTGATCGTCCCCGTTGGCGAGAAGGCTGGCTTGAGCCTGGCGAGCGACTCGACCGTCGAGTCCGGGCGGATGCCCTCATCCGCGTCGACGACGACACCCTTGCGCGTGGTGAGCGGCACGATCTCGGCGCCGAAACGGCCACTCGACGTGGCGGCGTGCGCACGGCGATGGGATTCCGCCGCGAAGGCATCCTGCTGCTCCCTGGTGAAGCCGAATGCTGACTGGTCCTGCTCGGTGGCCGCACCCATGGTGATGCCCTCGATGGCACCGACGAGCGCGTCACGGTCGAGCGCGTCTTCGAACGGACGGCTGCCGTAGGTGATGCCGCGCCGCACTCCGCGCACGAGGTGCGGTGCGTTGGTCATCGACTCCATACCGCCGGCGACCACGATCTCGTGCTGGCCACTCGCGATCGCCTGGTCGGCCATGGCGATGGCGGTGAGCCCGGAGAGACACAGTTTGTTCACGGTGGTGGATGGCACGGTCAGCGAGATCCCGCCGGCGAAAGCCGCCTGGCGTGCCGGGCCGGGCCCGACGCCAGCCTGCACGACGTTGCCCATGATCACCGCGTCGACCTGGTCTGCCGACACTCCGGCGCGCTCGAGCGCGGCCGCGATCGCCGCTCCCCCGAGCTCGGGTGCCGTGAACTCCGAGAGCACCCCGGCCAGGCGGCCGATCGGGGTGCGCGCCCCCGCGATGATGACTGAACCTGCCATGATGACCTCTTCTCCCAGCGACACTGCTGCGGTCAATCCTGCCACCATCGGTCACGGCCGCCGTCATTAGGCTGGGGTCATGGCCCAGATCTCGGAACTGTTCGACCCCACCCGCTGGCAGGATGTCGAGGGCTTCGAAGCCCTCGAAGACATCACCTATCACCACGACACGAGCGGTCGGATCGCCAGGGTTGCTTTCAACCGGCCTGAGGTCCGCAACGCGTTCCGGCCCCAGTCGGTGGATGAGCTCTACCGCGCCCTCGATCACGCTCGGCAGAACACCCGCATCGGCGTCGTGCTCATCACAGGCAATGGGCCGAGCCCGAAAGATGGCGGCTGGGCATTCTGCTCCGGCGGCGACCAGCGCATCCGGGGCCGCGACGGATACCAGTACGCCGACGGCACCACGTCGACCGGTCGCCTGCACATTCTCGAGGTGCAGCGACTCATTCGCACCATGCCGAAGGTCATCATCGCCGTCGTGCCGGGGTGGGCAGCGGGCGGCGGGCACTCACTGCACGTCGTGTGCGACCTCACCATCGCGAGCGCCGAGCACGCGCATTTCAAGCAGACGGATGCCGATGTCGGCTCGTTCGACGGAGGCTACGGAAGCGCGTACCTGGCCCGCCAGGTCGGCCAGAAGTTCGCCCGCGAGATCTTCTTCCTCGGCCAGGAGTACAGCGCGCAGCGCGCCTACGAGATGGGTACCATCAACGCTGTCGTGCCCCATGCCGAGCTCGAGAACACGGCGCTCGAGTGGGCTGAGACGATTCTGGGGAAGTCGCCGACGAGCATCCGGATGCTCAAATTCTCGCTCAACGCGATCGATGACGGACTCGCCGGCCAGCAGGTGCTCGTGGGCGAAGCCACGCGACTCGCGTACGGCACCGATGAAGCCGTCGAGGGCAGGGATGCGTTCCTCGAGAAGCGCGAACCGGACTGGGGACCATACCCCTGGCAGTTCTAGCCTGCGGGGCTATCTCGCCCAGGTTCCGTTCGGCGATGTGATGATCTGCGCGGGTGCGTACGACCAGTGACCGCCGTATTCGTAATGGCTCGACGCCCACGGTGAGGCCCAGATCGCGGATTCGATGACCTCCGTCGGGGCTGAGGCCGCCAAGCCCGCCACGATGGCGCTGTAGCCGCCGACGCTGTGCAGCGCCTCCGCGGCACTTTCGGCGGCGTACTCGAGACTGTCGTAGCTGCCGAGCCCACTGTTTCCGCCGGAGTTCCACCCATTGTTCAGGGGGTTATTGCGGTTCCACCAATTGTTGACGCCATTTTCCTGGCGCATCCACCTCGTCATGACTGTGACGTTGCTGTCGGTGACCGGAAAGCCGCCCTTCAACAGCACGAGCTTGGCCCAGTCGTAGTTGGTGCCGCCGGCGGCGAGACTCTGCACTCCGGCAGTGGCTGTGTAGCCGTCCCGCGCTACCGCGAGGACGTCGGCGCGCTCGGGGACGACCAGTTCCTGTGCTCCGGCGGGACGGTACGACTGGGCGTTCGGCCCCGCGGCGGCGACGCTCGACACCGGCGGTGGGGCGAGGGATCCAACAGTCACGAGAGAAAAAGCACCGACCAGAGCCACGACGGCAAGCCCATGGCGCGCGCTCGGTACAGACCGGGCGCGCGGTGCGCGGGTGCTGTGCGAAGCGGTCATGGTGGCGTTCCTCGAGGTCTTGGGGACTTTCCACCGTAACAGCCGTGCTTGTGAGTGCGTAGAACCGCCGGTTCAGGTCCGCATGGCGACGCCATCACGGAGCGCCCCGGTTCATAACTCCTGCAGATCGCGGCCTGCGATCGGCGGCATCCGCGGAATTCCGGGGGTCCGCGCCGCCGGGTCGCGCGGATTGCAGGAGTTATGAACGGGCGGCGCGATCCAGGAAGCCGAGCACGACCTCGGCGAACTCCTCGGACTGCTCGATCTGCGGCATGTGGCCCGTCCTGGCGAAGACGTGCCCCTCCGCCCCGGGCAGCGCGGCGATCGCGGCATCGTGGTGGAGGAAGGGAAGCACATGGTCGTGATCCCCCCACATGACGAGGATCGGCAACCCGAGCGCGCGCAGGGAGCCGAGCAGGGATTCACGCCACTGCGGCCGCACACCCCTGATCGTTCCGAGTTCGCGGGCGAGATCGAGCAGGGTCTGGGTGTGTCCCGGCCTCAGCGCCAGGTTGTACGAGCGGTCGATCCGCTCGGGGGTCGCGAACGTCCTGTCGTAGAAAATGGATTCGGCGCTGCGGGCCGAGGTCTTCGGATTCGGCCTGGCCAGTGCGGGGCCGACGCCCCTGACGCCGAGCACCCTCAGGGCAACCGTGACCTCCTTGCCGAACCCCGCGCTGTCGACGAGCACGAGGCTCGCGACCCGCTCGGGGTGGGCGACGGCAAAAGTCATAGCGACGGCGCCGCCGAGGGAGTTGCCGATTACCGGTAACGCTCCGGGCACCCCGACAAAGTCGAGGAAGGGATCGAGCACTCCCGCGAGGGTGGCGAGACTCGCCGCTCCCTCGCCACGATCCGAGTAGGCGAATCCGGGCATGTCGAGGCTGATGACCCGGTGGTGGGCCGACAGCAGGTCGTGCTGTTCGTCCCAGTCCTCGAGGCTTCGGCCGATTCCATGGAGCAGCAGGATCGGTGACCCGACCCCGGTGATCCGATAGCGCAGCCTGAGCCCGCCGATGGTCGTGAAGGCGGCACCCTCCCTCGCCAGCGGCAGGCTCACCCTCCGACGCTCGAACCGCACATCGTCGGTGATCCGTCCGAGCCGCAGCAGCCTGAAGTCCCGCACGTAGTTCTGGTGCAGCCGCCACGGCGTCTTTGCGCCCTGTCGCGGGAGCTGGGAGACCCCGCGACGGATGTAGCCGGCATCCAGGTCGATGAGCGAGACGAGCTCTCCCGAACTCACCGATTCCGGCGGGTCGGGCACGACGGTGTCGAACCCCTTGTCCCTCATGTGGTTCAGGACGCGGCAGACGTACTGCGCCACGAGGTCGGCCTTGAGCGTCCACGACGCATTCGTGTAGCCGATCGTGAGGGCGAAGTTGGGCACGCCCGCGAGCATCATCCCCTTATAGGTGAGGGTCTTCGGCACATCGACGGGTTCGCCGTCGACCGTGAGCGTCATCCCTCCCATGGCGAGGATGTTCAGCCCGGTCGCGCTGACGATGACGTCGGCCTCGAGCGTTTCTCCCGATGCCAGCTCGATCCCCGTGGGCGTCAGGGTGCTGATGGTGTCGGTGACGATGCCCGCCCGACCGCTGCTGATCGACCTGAAGAGGTCGGCATCGGGGATAGCGCACAGCCGCTGGTCCCACGGGTTGTAGGTGGGGGTCAGATGCTTCTCATAGTCGAATCCGTCGGGCAGCCTCGGCACGGCCGCCTTGCGCAGGATCGACTTCATGGTGGCGGGGCGGCGGCGGCTCAACTGGTACGTGACCATCGAATAGCCGATGTTCTTCGCACGAACGAGGCGGTAGGCGATCTTCGCGGGCAGCACCCGGCGGATCCTGTCCGCCTGCCTGTCGCTGGATGCCACGGGGGCGATGTACGTCGGCGAGCGCTGCAGCATCGTGACGTGGGCCGCGGTCTTGGCCATCGACGGCACGAGGGTGACGGCCGTCGCGCCGCTGCCGATGATGACGACCCGCTTGCCCTCGTAGTCGAGGTCGGCCGGCCAGTGCTGGGGATGCACGATCCGACCCTGGAACGTGTCAGCCCCCGGGAACGTGGGGGTGAAGCCTTCGTCGTAGCGGTAGTAGCCCGAGCAGACAGAGAGGAACGAGCAGGTGAAGGTCACGGTCTCGCCCTGCGGCGGGGCATCCATCGAATGCTCGTCGCCCGTCGTGCGCAGTGCGGTCACGGTCCACAGTGCTGCCTCGCTCGACCATGCGGCGCTCAGCACTCGATGGTTGAGCCGGATGATCGGGCCGAGGCCTTCGTCGGCCACGGTGTCGTGGATGTAGTGGCGGATCGACTCGCCATCGGCGATCGCTTTCGCATCGGTCCACGGCCTGAACGAGTAGCCGAGCGTGAACATATCGGAGTCCGAGCGCACTCCGGGGTAGCGGAAGAGGTCCCAGGTGCCCCCGATCGAGCTGCGGGATTCGAGGATCAGCACGGAGCGTCCCGGGCTGTCGCGACGCAGGTGGCTTGCCGCTCCCACGCCGCTGAGGCCGGCGCCCACAATCAACACATCGACGTGTTCAGTCATCGTTTCAGACTAATTCGCCTGGCTACGGATTATCTCTCTTTTCATCGCACACGATTGTGTTGTGCACAATGTGTTACGGTGGGGCTATGTCCGATGAAGCGATCCGTCCGCTCGAAGAGCAGATCTGCTTCGCGCTGTACTCCGCATCACGATCCGTGACGGGTCGGTACCGGGAGCTTCTCGCGCCGCTCGGCGTCACCTACCCGCAGTACCTTGTGCTGCTCATCCTCTGGGAGACCGGCACCAGCACGGTTCGCCAGCTGGGCGACCGGCTCGAGCTCGACTCCGGCACCCTCTCCCCACTGGTGAAGCGGCTGCAGGTGCTCGGGCTCGTCACCCGCACCCGCTCCACCCTCGACGAGCGGGTGGTCGAGATCTCGCTCACCCCCGCGGGCAGCGCCATGAGCAGCGAAGCCCCGCGCATCGCCGAGCAGATCTGCGCGTCCACAGGTTTCGGGCCCGTCGATCTCGCCGGACTGCAGCAGCAGATCGCCACCCTCGCGACACAGGTACGCCAGTTCGCCTGAGTTTTCTCATCGCGGCCGGATCCCCGGTCATCCACCTGAACAGTAAGGAATCGCCAATGCCTACACGCACCGCACGCACCGCCTGGAACGGAACCCTCGAGGAAGGCTCCGGCCAAGTCGAGCTCACCAGCTCCAAGCTCGCCACGTTCGACGTATCGTTCCCGAAGCGCGCAGCCGACGAGGCCAACGGGTCGACGAGCCCCGAGGAGCTTCTCGCGGCAGCGCACACCTCCTGCTACGCGATGCAGCTCTCGGCCGAGCTCGCCGCTGCCGGTGGAACCATCGAAGCTCTGGATGTCTCGGCCGACGTCTCCCTCGGCGCCGACCCGGCCGGCGGCTTCCGCCTCACCACCATCAAGCTGACGGTCCGCGGCGAGGTGACCGGCCTCGACAGCGAGGCCTTCCTCGTGGCAGCCGAGTCGGCCAAGGTGAACTGCCCCGTCAGCAAGGCACTCACCGGAGTCGAGATCACCCTGGACGCCGCGCTCGAAGACTAAGACCCGTCGCGACAGGGGGCATCACTCCGGTGATGCCCCCTTCGTCATGCCGACTTCGATCTCGCTGGCGCCTTCCTGGGAGCTGCCTTTTTCGCCGGCGATTTTTTCGCAGCAGGCTTCTTTCCCGAGGCACTCTTTCCCGCCCGATTCTTTTCGACGCTTCGTTTCAGCGCCGCCATGAGGTCGAGCACCTCGCCCTCGCCCGATTCGGCCGGATCCTCGCCGAACGTCTCCTCCGTACTGACCGAGTCACCCTTCTTCAACTTCGCGTCGATGAGTTCGCGCAGCTGCTCCTGGTAGTCGTCGGTAAAGTTCTCTGGCGAGAAGTCAGACGCGAACGAGTCGACGAGCGACGACGACATCTCCAGTTCCTTCGCCGAGATCCGTACCTTCTCGTCCAGGGATGGGAAGCTGGCTTCGCGCACCTCGTCATCCCACAGAAGTGACTGAAGCATCAACACGTCGCCGCGAACGCGGAGCGCGCCCAGCCTCGTCTTCTGTCGAAGCGCGAAGTGCACTATCGCGGTGCGCTCAGTCTTCTCGAGGGTGCGCCGCAGCAGCACATACGCCTTCGTGGATGCGCCGTCCGGCTCCAGGAAGTAGCTGCGGTCGAACATGATCGGGTCGAGCTGGTCGCTCGGAACGAACTCCACGACGTCGATTTCGCGGCTCCGTTCCTCCGGTAGTTCACTCAGGTCTTCTCCGGTCAGGATGACCGTCTTGTCGCCCTCGTCGTAGGCCTTGTCGATGTGCTCGAAGTCGACGATCTTGCCGCAGATCTCGCATCGGCGCTGGTACCGGATGCGGCCGCCGTCTTTATCGTGAACCTGGTGCAGGTGCACGTCGTGATCCTCCGTGGCGCTGTACACCTTCACCGGCACATTGACGAGCCCGAACGCGATCGAGCCCTTCCAGATTGATCTCATACCCCCATGTTTCTCCGATCTCTCGTAGAAGCAAACCCCTTGCATCCGCAAGTACTGGAGCGCAATCGGCCGTGGTGGCACGATGAGAATTCATCGAACGGAGCCGTTATGCCGCAGAAGCAGGTCGTGTCCGTCGACGGTCACCGCATCACCCTTACCAATCTCGACAAGCTGATGTACCCGTCGACCGGAACGACGAAGGGTGATGTTCTGGCCTACTACGCGGCCATCGCCGAGGTGCTCATTCCGCACGCAGCCAACCGACCGGCTACCCGCAAGCGCTGGGTCAACGGGGTGGATGCCGACTTCTTCTTCCAGAAGAACCTCGACGATTCGACGCCTCCCTGGGTGACGCGACGCTCGATCGACCACAAGGGTCACGCCAACGACTATCCGCTCGTGAACGACCTGGCCACCCTGACGTGGCTCGGCCAGATCGCCGCGCTCGAGATCCACGTGCCGCAGTGGCAGTTCGGTCGCACCGGCACGCGCAAGAACCCCGACCGGCTGGTGCTCGACCTCGATCCGGGAGACGGCGTGGGGCTACTGGAGTGCGCGGAGGTCGCCCGGCTCGCGCGGGAGATCCTGACGGGGATGGGCCTCGACCCGATGCCGGTGACGAGCGGCAGCAAGGGCATCCACCTGTACGCCGCCCTCGATGGACGACAGGATTCGGATGCCGTCAGCGCCGTCGCTCACGAGCTGGCGCGCGCACTCGAAGCCGACCACCCGGACCTGGTCGTGAGCGACATGAAGAAGAGCATCAGGGACGGAAAGGTGCTCGTCGACTGGAGCCAGAACAATGGAAGCAAGACGACGATTTCGCCATACTCACTGCGCGGGCGAGAGCGGCCGACCGTCGCAGCCCCGCGCACCTGGCGTGACCTCGCCTCGAAGAACCTGGCCCAGCTGGAATTCACGGAGGTGCTCGCTCGGGTGAAGCGCCGGGGCGATCCACTCGCCGGCCTCACGACGGGGCACCTCGAATCGCTCGAGCCGACCGCCGAACACCAGTCAAGGTTCGCGACCACCCCGACGAGCGCAGACCGGCTGGAGAAGTACCGGAGCATGAGGGACGGCTCGAAGACTCCCGAGCCGGTGCCGGCACGAGCCGGTCAGCCCGGCGGCAATTCCTTCGTCATCCAGGAGCATCACGCCCGACGGCTGCACTGGGACTTCAGGCTCGAACACGATGGCGTGCTCGTGAGCTGGGCCCTGCCGAAAGGAGTACCTACTGACGTGAAGCAGAATCATCTCGCCGTGCAGACTGAGGATCATCCCCTCGAATATGGCACCTTCGAGGGCACGATTCCGGCCGGGGAATATGGCGGCGGTGAGGTCACGATCTGGGATGCGGGCACCTATGAGCTGGAGAAGTGGCGCGACGGCAAGGAGGTCATCGCCACGCTTCACGGCGAGAACCACGGCTCTCGCCGCTACGCGCTGATCCACACCGGAGGATCTGGGCGGGCCGAGAACAACTGGCTGATCCACCTCATGGCGGATGCCGCCGGGCCCCGGACATCGCGCACGGTCGTCGGTAGTCGGCGACCGGTCGCCCTGAAACCGATGCTTGCGACACTCGGCACCCCGGGCGAACTCGGTGATGACGACTGGGCCTTCGAAATGAAGTGGGACGGCATCAGGGCCATAGCCAGCGTCAGCGCGGGGGTCGTGACGCTCACTACCCGCAATGGCATCGACATCACCGCAACATATCCCGAACTGGGAATGTTGGCTGGGGTGATCGACGACGACGCGGTGATCGACGGCGAGATCGTGGCCCTGACCAGGGCCGGTCGACCGGACTTCGGCCTGCTGCAGAATCGCATGGGACTCACCAGCCCGGCGGATGTCGCGGCTGCGGCGAAGACGACGAAGGTGCAGTTCATGGCCTTCGACCTGCTCTCGGTCGGAGGTGACTCGCTGGTAAAAAGGACCTACGACGACCGCAGGACTGCGCTGCTCGAGCATCTGCGGGAACGTGGGCCTATCCAGGTGCCGCCAGCGTTTGATGGGGACGAAAGGGCCGCACTGGCCAGCAGCCTGGAACTCGGCCTCGAAGGGGTGATGGCGAAGAAACGCGACAGCACCTACCTGACGGGCAAGCGATCGCGGTCGTGGGTGAAGCTGAAGCACCATCGCAGCCAGGAGGTCGTGGTCGTCGGCTGGACCGCGGGCCGTGGCAACCGAAGCGGTCGGGTTGGAGCGTTGCTGCTGGCCGTGAACGGCGACGACGGGCTCGAGTACGTTGGCAAGGTCGGCACCGGCTTCAGCGACCGCGAGCTCGAGGCGTTGACGGCCCGATTCGAGCGGCTGGAGCGTGCGTCCAGCCCACTGGGCGATGCATCGCAGGTGACCGACGCAGGCGTGCGGTGGGTGCGGGCTTCGCTTGTGGGAGAGGTGGAGTTCACGGAGTGGACCGCGGCCGGCCGGCTGCGGCATCCATCGTGGAAAGGCTGGCGCACAGATAAGAAGGCCGCAGAGGTCGTGCGCGAGAGTTAGCCGGAGCTACGCGCCCAGCGCATCGAGCCCGTGATACACCGCAAAGGCGGGCCACACTATGGCTTTGAGCAGCCCGAGCACGACGCCCCAGAAGCTGCCGTCCGACTGCACGATGAAGTAGGTTGCGGCCCCGATGTAGGCCAGCAGCGCGACGAAGCCCCAGGTCCCATTGCGCTGAGCGAATCGAGAGCGATCAGCCACCGTGCACCTCCGAGAGTGTTGCGGCTCCGCCATCGGGATCCGTCGCCGCCCATCCTCGCGCCCAGTCGGCGGCGCGGTCAAGCTCTCCGTCGATGAGCGGCCCCTCGTAGCCGTGCACGCGGAAAGACTTCACCCCAAGGCTCACATCGAACCCGAGTGAGCGCAATTCATGACGCGCGGCTTTGGCGGCGGAGCCGGGCAGCCGGGGTGAATCGACCCTGGTGTCGAAGGCGACAGCGCGGACCGCTCGGGTCACTGTTGGCAGGCTAGCGAGCCATTCCCGGATGCCGCGTTCGGGAGCGTGCGGAGCTTTATTGTTCTCCACGGCGGTGTGCCTCGTGGACGCGCGCGTCATGGAGAACGCATGAGTAGGTCCGCCGACTGCGACGAGGTCGTATCCATCCAGGACCGTGGGAGCCAGCTCTGAGGTGACCAGCTCGACGGCCATGCGCGACTCGAGTTCGTGCGCGATGGTGTGTGCGATCTTCGCGGTGTTTCCCCACAGGGATTCGTAGACGACCAGTGCGCGCATGGTTCCTCCTCGGTCAGTTCCCGTACGTGCCCTCAGTGTGTGCCGGTCGCGCGCATGACGTCAGGGCACAAAGTCCCTCGAGCATTCCGGTCACACTCGGGCCGTCTGAATCGTCATACAGGCAGGGGCCTTCTCCCGTCCCCCGAGAAACCGACCCGAAGGAACGAACCCATGAAGACGATGACGTGCCGACAGCTCGGCGGACCGTGCGATCTTGAACTGAGCGCGGCGACAGCCGACCAGATCATCAAGGATCAGGATCAGCACCTCAGGCAGGCCGTGAAGGACGGTGATACTTCCCACGATGACGCTCGCCAGGAGATGAAGAACCGCTGGAAGCATCCCCGTCAGTCCATGGAGTGGTACTCGAACACTAAAAAAGCCTTCGCTTCCCTTCCCGAAGAGTAGGTTTACGTCGACGGCGGGAGCTCTCATGGATCGCACCGCAGCGTTCGAACAGGAGCGGCCCCGACTCCTGCGTATTGCCGGGCGGATCCTCGGTGACAGCCGCGAAGCCGAAGACGTCGTGCAGAACGCCTGGCTGCGCATGCAATCGGCAGAAATCGAGATCTTCAATCTTCCCGGCTGGCTGACGACGGCCACCACCCGACTGTGCCTCGACCGCCTGAGGGGCAGGATCCCGGTTGTCGATTCTGATACCGAGCGCGGTGCCACCGCCCCGGATGCCTCGGAACAGGTTGCTCTCGCCGAGACGGTCGGCGTCGCCCTCCAGTTGCTGTTGGATCGGCTGACCCCGAACGAGCGGGTCGCGTTCGTGCTGCACGAGAGCTTCGGCTTCGACTTTCCCACTATCGCCGAGATCCTGGGGCGCACTCCGGCGGCCACGCGCAAGCTGGCATCCAGGGCACGGACGAAGCTCGACCAGCCCCCTCGCTCCGAGACCGAGGCGGAACCAATGCCTGACTGGCAGGTGGTCGATGCATTCCTCGCAGCCGCACGCGAAGGCGACTTCACCAGGCTGCTGGCACTGCTCGCTCCCGCGGTCGTCGTGGAGGGTGACCTCGCGGCGATCGCCCTGGGAACTCCGCAGCGCATGTGCGGCTCCGAACAAGTGGCTCGATTCTTCGATGGCGCAGCGAAGACAGCCTTTCCGGTTTTCGTCGGAGATCGGCCGGGAGCGGCCTGGATCCTGCGCGGGGAGCCGAAAATCGTCTTCGACTTCACCATCGACGGCGGTCGAGTGTTGCGTATCGACTTCCGCGCCGAGTCGGGAATCCTCGGGCAGGTCCGCCGTCGCGAGGGACCAGTCGCTCGACGTTAGTCCGGCCAGGCCGAGGTAATCCTGAGACGCGTAGTTGGGGGGGTCCCTGCTCCTCGGCGCAACCCCTCCCGAGTCGGGGTCGTCGCGTCGTAGGGTGAAAAGCATGACCCTGGAGCAGCGCGATGAGTAACGCGAGAGTAGTGATGTTCGATATCGACGGCACGCTCGTGGATTCCAACTTCTTGCATGTCGAGGCGTGGGATCATGCGTTCGCATCGTCGGGCATGGTTGTTCCGTCGTGGCGAATCCTGCGTGCCATCGGAGCCGATTCCGACGTGCTGCTCGACCAGTTGATCCCGACCGCTTCTGCCGAAGAACGTGAGGCTGTAGTCGAGCGCCACAAGAAGCTGTACAAGGATCTTGCCCCGCGGATCACGGCGTTCACGGATGCGGAACGCCTGATCGCCGAGATCTCCCGTCGAGGAGTGCGAGTGGTTCTGGCTACCTCAGCGCCGCAGGATGAACTGGATCGCGTGATGACTGTGCTGGATGTCGCTGACACGGTTCATGCCATCACATCCTCAGAAGACGTCGAGAAAGCCAAACCGGAGCCAGACATCATCTCGGTCGCCCTGGAGAAAGCAGGGGCGAAACCATCCGACGCCATCATGATCGGCGACTCTGTCTGGGACGTCCGCGCTGCTCATGCTGCTGGTGTGATCTCCGTGGGGGTTCTGAGCGGCGGAACCGGCGAGAGCGAGCTGCGGGCGGCCGGCGCTGTTGAGGTGTTCGACGATGTCGCCGCGCTTTTGGCCGGTGTGGATGGCAGCGCGCTGGCAGCGCTATGGGGCGAACCGTCCCCTGAACGCGACCTCTGAGCGCGGTTTCGCCCTGGATTTTAGCTGCAGAAGTTCCTGCAGGCTGATATCGCAGGCCCGCGCCGCGAGGCGGCCGTTGTTACAGTTGCAGCGTGCGATGGGTTGCGGTCGAGGCGGGTGGCACCCGAGGTGTTCCATCCTCTCCGGGGTTACCCCGGGGTACGCAGGCTGAGGTACGACGAACGCCGCAGGCGCCCGACTGCGCTCCGCGCAGCACAGCGCCCGCAGTGACAGACCGGTCGACCGCAACCCTTCGCCGCTACAGTCGCGACCTGCGAAAATGTCTCTGCGGTTCTGGTCGATGACGATGGATGCCGCGAGCAGCACCCGCGCGAAGGCCGGGCTCCGAGGCATCCGCCGTCCACACCCCGCGCCGTCCGCCGTTTCCCAGGCACTCGCCTACGCCTTTCTCGCATCCGAGGTGTGGGCGGCGAAGGAGCTGGTGGACGCGGGGTCGCTGGTTCTCGGAGCGCGCCGCCGCTGGCTGAGGCCGGTCGTCGCCGATGTCATGGCGGCCTATCATCGAGCGCCCACGGGCTCGACCCGGGAGCTCGCGGCCTTCATCGCGACCGTGCCTGCGTTCGTCGACGCCGTCGCCGCTGCCGCACAGCAGCGACGCCCGATCCGCATCCATCGTGTTGTGGCGACGGCCTCACAGGCCCGCCCTGCCGGAGGCCCGCTGCCTGCGATCGACACCGTCGCCGATCTCGCCGTGTTGCTCGGGTTGAGCCTCGGAGAGCTCGAATGGTTCGCCGACACGAAGAACTGGAATCGTCGCGCGCCAGCCGGGGCTCTCCATCACTACCGGTACGAATGGCGCGCCCGGCCGGGCCGGACCCCGCGCCTGATCGAGGTTCCCGAGCAGCGACTCCGCCGCGCGCAGCGGGCGCTACTGGAGTGCGTCATCGGCATGATTCCGCTCAATGACGCGGCACACGGGTTCGTCCCAGGGCGAAGCGCCGTGACCGGAGCGACGCTCCACACCGGTCGGGAGATCGTCGTCTCACTCGACCTCACGACCTTCTTCGCGCGGGTGCGGGCCTCGCGGGTTTACGGGGTGTTGCGCCAGGCGGGATTCGCCGAGTCGGTCGCGCACGTGATAGCCGGGTTGTGCACCAACTCCGTTCCTCCCCGCGTCATCGCCGCCATGCCCGACGGCGGAAGCGCCGAGGAGCGATTCGCCCTGCGCCACGCGCTTGCCGATCGTCACCTTCCCCAGGGCGCCCCGTCGTCACCGACGCTGGCTAACCTCGCGATCCGACGGCTCGATTCACGATTGTCCGGATGGGCGACCTCGGTCGGAGCGACTTACACGCGCTACGCGGATGACCTCGCCTTCAGTGGTGACCGCGAGCTGGCGCGACGACCGGATGCTTTCATCCGCGGAGTCGAGCGCATCGTGCACGAGGAGGGCCACTCCGTGAACCCGCAGAAGACAAGGGTCAGGCGTTCAGGGGTCAGACAGTCGATCACCGGAATCGTCGTGAACGAGCACACCAACATCTCCCGCCGGGAGTACGACCAGCTCAAGGCGATTCTTCATAACTGCGCGGCCCATGGTCCCGAATCACAGAACCGAGATCATCACAACGACTTCGGAGCGCACCTGTTGGGGCGCATCGCCTGGGTGTCGACCGTGAACCCGCTGAAGGGTCGGTCGCTGCGGCAAAAGTTTGCGCTCATCGACTGGTGACCGAGGTGACATGGGGAGCCTGATCGGTTACGCCCGCTGAGAGGCCGCCCATTCGACCGAATGAGCAGCCTGCTGACTCGTGAGTGCTGTCGACGCCCCGCAGTTCTCGCACCATACGAAGAAGCTGGTGGAGAGCGAGAACAGCGGAACGAAGAACAGCGTGACCCTGTTGCGCGTCTTCATGACGTGCTGGCGAGCCTCCACCCCGCAGTGTGAACAGGCGAAGAAGACGATAACGACTACGGAGTTGTAGGCCCGGGTGCCGAAGATCAGCAGCATGCTATCGGGAAGACCGTGCGCGTTCGTCGTCAGCTTTCTTCTCGCGCGCCTTGCCATGAAAACTCTCACGCAACTCTCGACCAGCTCGCACGTCGTCAGCGTGCTGCTTCTCGATCTTGTCGCTGCGCTTGGTGTCGCGAGGCGGCAGCTGGAGGGTCTCCTCGGCCTCGATGCCGGCCTGCAGCTGACGTCCGCGTTCCAATTCGGCGTCGAGCTCAGCCCCGAAGAGCAGCGCGTTGTTCGAGATCCAGATCCACAGCAAGAAGACGATCACACCGCCGATAGCGCCGTAGGTTTCGTTGTAGCTCGAGAAGTTCGCTGCGTAGACCGCGAACCCGGCAGAGGCGAGAACCCAGACGACCAAAGCCAGCACGGCCCCGACGCTTGTCCACCGGAATTTCGGCTGCTTCACGTTGGGAGTCGCGTGATAGAGCACAGCCACAATCGCCACGGCGAGGAACGCCAGCAACGGCCATTTGGCGATGTTCCATACGATCAACCCTGTCTGACCGACTCCGATGGACTCCCCGA
The DNA here is from genome assembly GCF_015752305.1 of Salinibacterium sp. CAN_S4. Classification (NCBI taxonomy): domain Bacteria; kingdom Bacillati; phylum Actinomycetota; class Actinomycetes; order Micrococcales; family Microbacteriaceae; genus Salinibacterium; species Salinibacterium sp. CAN_S4. The sequence goes on from NZ_JADOVB010000004.1 coordinate 312,165, forward strand.
TCTGTTCGGCAATCGGTCCGGAGATCGTGATGAGCACGGCCGCGAGCACTGCGATGACGATCGCGAGCACCGTGACGGCAAGCGTGATCGGTCGGAGCTTCCAGAAGGGGCGCCCCTCCTGGATCGAATAAATCCGGTTCATTGCTCGAGAGAACGCGCCAACATATCCCGAGGCCGACCACAGGGCCCCGAGCACACCAGTGGCGAAAGTCAGCCCGGCTGCGGGTGACTCTGCCAACCCTCGAATCGGCTCGCGGATGGCCTCGAGGGTTGATCCGGGAACGATCCCCCCGATGAGGTCGAGCAGTGCATCGGTCGTGGTCTCAGGGTCACCAAACAGGCCGATAAGCGAGACGAAGGCGAGCAGAGCGGGAAAGATCGCGAGGACGCCGTAGTACGTGAGCGCGGCCGCGAGATCCGTCGCCTGATCGGTCGAGAATTCGCGGATTGTCTTCTTGATGACGTATTTCCACGAGGGCTTGCTGACCTCGGAGATGTCATCGGGCTTGCGGGGATCGTCTGGGTCTGGTGCGGTAGCAGCGCGCTTGCTCGCGCGCTCTCCCTCTTCTTTGGCCATGACTTCACGGTAGGCAATGCCCGAGATAGTGGCGAGGGCTTGCGTATGTGACCGAATTCGACGATGGTGTCGCTGGTTCCGGTCCGTTTAGTCGCACGAGGCGAGGAACCGGGATTGTGGTAGCTGAGGCAGGGCACGATCCCGCGACCTCACGATTATGAGTCACCATCCGGGACCTGTAATTGCGCGGCTCGACGCACGCCCACCAGCATTTACGCGGATTATGGCTCATCTCGATACAGCTGGAATCACCACGATTCGCTCCGCTTGTGGGCAGGATGTGGGCACGGGCGCCCTGGTTGAAGGGGCCGCCCACGGTTCTGGGCGTCGCCGTTAGTCAAACGGACCTGTCGCGACTGCTCTGAACGAGACCGTCGTGAAGCACCGACGTTCCGGTCATTGACCGATGCGCCGGTCAGGACAGAAGGCCCACAATAATGAGGACCGCCCCGGTAACTACGAAAACTGTCATCAGAGCCACCCCTGCTCGCAGGAGGAGCCTTTCGCTCAACGTCCGGATGATCGGCAGTTGCGATGCGCGAGCGATCGCAAGCATCGACGTGGCCCACTTGTCTCTGACCAGGAACTGCATAGATCCCATTGCGATAAGGGCGCAACCGAAGACCACGAGACTCAGATTTATGGTCACTTACTGCCCAAACATCAGAGAGGTTGCGATTAGGAGAAACCCAAGAGCCAAAAACACTATCCCCTGGGCTGACGAACTGTCGGTCCAGTACTTTTCAGACTGGTGCAATGTTGAGGCCCGACGCCGGTTCCAGAAGGAAGCGGCGTATCTGCCCATCGCTTTTCTCAGGAGAAGCACGAATATACCGACGCCAGCCAGACTAAGCCCGAACACGAACAAACCAAACGCTTCCATACATGCCTACCTCTGCCGCGTGACCGTACCTCGTGAGCCTCTCACGTCACACTAGAGTGTGACGGCTCGTCTCGCCCGAATTTCGTATTACATTAAGAATATGGATACTGACTAGACGGTCAACGGCGTTGTCATCACCGAGACACAGATAGCGGCATGGGCTTCCGAAGCCGAAGCGGGCTATGACATTGACGCGCTGAAGAAACGTGGCCGCGGGCGTCCCGGTCGCGGCACACAGCCCTCCCAGGTCGCTGCCCTCCGTCTCACGATCGAAGAACTAGCTGCGATCAATGCCGTGGCCGAGCGCGAGCACAAAACTCGTTCCGAGCTGATCCGCGCGGCACTCAACATTTACGCTGCGTGAATGTCCATGAGGCCGCGCTAAAGCACGGTGTGTCGACCGTGTGGCCTCAGGAACCGCTTGCCCCGCCTTCGGAGGGGGCTGATTAGAGATCTGGCGGGCGAGACTGATTGTCATCGCCGTCTTTCCACGGGCGAAATAGCAAAATCGATAAAACACCCAGAACCACGCTGACCGCCACGCCAACTCCGACACCAACAGATACAGAATCAGTCGTGAGTCTTTCTTTTTGCACGTATCGGAAACGTGGGAAGGTCTGGCCTTCCTCTCGTTTGCTTCGTATTTCCAGCGTTTGAATGACCAGCTCTGCGCCCGCCCAATCCAGCCCACCTAAGCATTCGCGGTTTACGCATCCCAGACGCCCCGCTCATCTGGCTCGAGATTGTTGTGATCAAGGACACTGCCAGACGGCTACGACATGCGCTTGCGGTGCACCAATCCCGCTGTAGATGTCGCTACGCCTGCCACAGCAAGAGCCATTCCGACGATGGCGCCAAAGCTCGACATTGACACCTGCTTATAGAGAGGGCCGTCCGGGTCATATATGTGCTGACCTGAACCCCAATTCGTCGCGAGCCACAACAGCGCCACAGCAGCAATTCCGACCCCCGCTATGGCGAGCAGCGCTCCAACTGCCAAGAAAAGACGAGTGCGGATCATCCTCGAACACTATCGGCCACAGGAGAAGAGGACGTTCTCAGCGAGACGCGCCGGAGCTGTGTCAGAAGTACCCGAACCCTGAACTGCTCCCTGCGACTAACCCAGGGAAATCACCTCACAGAATATACATCTTGGAGACTCGCCCCATTTCGTATTACATTAAGAACATGCATCCCGATGAGACGATCAACGGCGTTCCTGTCACCGAAACGCAGATAGCGGCATGGGCCGCTGAAGCCGAGGTCGGCTATGACATTGACGCGCTGAAGAAACGTGGTCGCGGACGTCCCGGTCGCGGCGCAGAGCCCTCGCAGGTCGTTGCACTTCGCCTCACGATCGAAGAGCTCGCGGCGATCGATGCTGCCGCTGCGCGTGAGCATAAGACTCGTTCTGAGCTCATTCGCGAGGCACTCAACATCTACGCTGCGTGAAAGTCCACGACGCCGCGCTCAAGCACGGCATCTCGGCAGACGACGCAACGCAGGCGGCATCGTGGCCGGTTTGGATCGACTACCTCGATGACGATTCGCCAGCACGGCAGCTGAGGCTCGGTTTCGATACGCAGGGGCGAATGCTGGAGACCGTGGTGCTCGTGTTCGACAGCGGAAACGAATTGGTCATCCACGCCATGAAGGCACGACCGAAGATGCTCGACCTCCTGCCGTAACCCCACCGCGCATCTGCACCAACTCATCGCACAACCTCCCAGACCACTTCCTCATATTTACTTCTCATCTCTCCCTTCTTTTCTCCCCTTCCTGTTTTCCCTTTTCTCTTTGTTTTCCCTCTGCCACCGCCCCTGCTTCAATTCCCAACCTTCCGCTCACAACTTGTTGGGTGGGGGAGGTTGGGAATCGAGCTCCGCTCGGCAGGGGCGGTGGCAGAGGGAAAATACGGGGTTTGCTATTCCTTTGGGTATTCCACCCCTTGGAATAGTCGAAGGAACGCCTGCGCAGCGGGGTCAGCGTTAGCGTCACCGGCTCGATCTAGCCTCAAGGAAGACCAACTTGAGGAGTCACGATGGGTTCGATCTCGTCATACGAAACGGCGGCAGGAAAGCGTTACCGCGTGCGCTACCGAAAGCCAGACCACGCCCAGACAGATAAGCGCGGGTTCAGGACGAAGCGACAAGCGGAGGAATTCCTATCGTCGGTCGAGGTTTCGAAGTTGCGCGGCGAGTGGGTCGATCCTTCGCGCTCGAGAATCACCGTCGCTGAGTGGGCGCAGCCCTGGTACGACGCTCAGTTGCAACTGAAGGCGACAACACTCTCTGGGTACAGGTACACGCTCGACAAGCATGTGCTCCCAACGTGGGGCGCGGTGCGGCTCTCAGACATCGGTCACGCCGACGTGCAGGCATGGGTCACAGTCCTGTCGAAGACTCTCGCCGCCTCGACCGTTCGCCAGATCTACCTGGTGCTGGCGGGCCTCGCAAAATACGCGGTGCGCGACGGCCGGCTCTCTCGGAATCCCTGCGACGGCGTGCAACTGCCCCGCGTTGTTAAGAAACATCGCGGCTACCTCAGCCACGCCCAAGTGCGCCAGCTTGCCGACGGATGCGGCGAGTACACCGACGTCGTTCTCTTCCTCGCCTATACCGGCCTGCGCTGGGGTGAGATGGCCGCTCTACGAGTCGGGCGCCTCGACATGCTGCGCAGGCGAATAAACGTAGCCCAAGCCGTATCTCCTGCCCGGGGACAACTCGTCTGGAGCACACCTAAGAGCCACAGCAGCCGCTCCGTTCCGTTCCCGGAATTTCTATCCGAGCTTCTCGCTCTCAGATGCGGCGGGAAGAGCCGTGATGACCTCGTCTTCCTGGGCCCCGATGGTGGGGTCCTGCGCAGCGGGAACTTCCGCCGCCGCAGCTTTGCCTCTGCCGTCTTCGCGTGTAAGAGCGTCGACTCGGACTTTCCCGACCTGAGCCCTCACGACCTGCGACACACCGCCGCCAGCCTCGCCGTGTCATCCGGAGCCAATGTCAAAGCCGTTCAGCGCATGCTCGGTCACGCGAGCGCAGCAATGACGCTGGACGTCTACGCAGACCTGTTCGATGACGATCTGGACGCCGTGGCGGCAGCCCTCAACATCGGAGCGACCGAATCGGTTGTGTCCAAAGTGCGGGCAAAAGCAGAAATTCTGCCTCTGACCTGACCTCTGAATCCCCGCAAAACCCGGGTGTTACTTGGTAGCTGAGGCGGGGCACGATCCCGCGACCTCACGATTATGAGTCGTGCGCTCTAACCAACTGAGCTACTCAGCCATGCAGCCGCTCGAGGCGACTACGGAGCCCCCTGTGGGAATCGGACCCACTACCTCTTCCTTACCAAGGAAGTGCTCTACCAATGAGCTAAGGGGGCGCACAAAGGACTTAGCCGTCCATTTGGCACCGTAAGAGACTAGCATTCCCGTGAGCCTCATCCGTGCGAAATCGGCCGGATGACCGGTGCAATCAGGTTTGACGCCCGCACGGCCCGCTGCCGCAGCATTGCAAGCGCTTTCATTTCTGCTGTCATGAAGTATCGTGTTCGCATGACCCTCGAGAGTGCCGAAGACTTTACCGCGCCCGCAGATCAGCCCGGGACTACCGAGGTTGTCACCGCCACGGGCTCGGAATGGTGGCGCACAGCGGTTATCTACCAGATCTACCCGAGGTCGTTCGCGGACTCCACCGGTAACGGAATCGGCGACCTGCCGGGCATCACCAGCCGCCTTCACTCCCTTTCGGCGCTGGGCGTGGACGCCATCTGGCTGTCCCCCTTCTTCACCTCGCCGCAGAACGACGCAGGCTACGACGTCTCCGACTACTGCGACGTCGACCCGATGTTCGGCACCCTCGCCGACTTCGACACCCTCGTGAGCACCGCCCACGGCCTGGGCCTCAAGGTCATCGTCGACATGGTTCCGAACCACACCTCCGACCAGCACGCCTGGTTCAAGGAGGCGCTCGCGTCGCCGGAAGGTTCGCCGGAACGCGACCGCTACATGTTCCACGACGGCCAGGGGCCCAACGGCGACCTCGCCCCCAACAACTGGGAATCCGTCTTCGGCGGCCCGATGTGGCAGCGCACCACCAATGCCGACGGAACTCCGGGCCAGTGGTACCTGCACATCTTCGACGTCTCACAGCCCGACCTCAACTGGGAGAACCCGTGGGTGCGTGAGCAGTTCTTTGGCATCCTGCGCTTCTGGCTCGACCGTGGTGTCGATGGCTTCAGGGTGGATGTCGCGCACGGCATGATCAAGGAGGAAGGCCTCCCCGACTACACACCTCCCGTCGAAGGCGCGAGCATGGGCGGCACGGCCGCTGTAGGAACCGACGTCGTCCCCGCGATCGCGGAGGCCATCCAGGAGACGCCGTACTGGGGTCACTCCGGCGTACACGAGATCTGGCGCGGCTGGAACGCCGTGCTCGCCGAGTACGAGGGCGACCGCGTCATGGCTGCGGAAGCCTGGGTCGACCCCCTCGAGAAAATGGCGCTCTGGGTGCGCCCCGACGAGTTCAGCCAGGCCTTCAATTTCGGCTACATGTTCACCGAGTGGACAGCCCCGACCATGCGCAGCATCATCGACGAATCGATTGCCGCATTCTCCAGCGTCGGCGCACCGAGCACCTGGGTGCTGTCGAACCATGATGTGGTCAGGCACGCCACCCGGCTCGCGCTTCACGCCGACGTCCCGCAGGGTTCCGGCATCGGCCCTGACACCGAGGGAAAGCCAGACACCGAGGAGGGGCTGCGCCGGGCTCGCGCCGCGACATCCCTCATGCTCTCCCTCCCCGGCAGCGCATACCTCTACCAGGGCGAAGAGCTCGGCCTTCCCGAAGACATGGAACTTCCGGACGCCGCCCGCCAGGATCCCACCTGGTTCCGCACCGACCACGAGAAGTATGGTCGTGACGGATGCCGCGTGCCGATCCCCTGGGAGTCCGACAAGCCGTCATACGGCTTCGGTCCTGCGGCGAAGAGCTGGCTTCCTCAGCCCACAGACTGGGGCCCCTACTCCCGTGATGCCCAAGAGGGAGTGCCGGGCAGCACCCTCGAGCTGTACCGCACGGCTCTCACGCTGCGTGCCCAGCACGGGCTCGGCGCCGGCAGCATCGAGTGGCTCGACGGCTTCGGCCCCGAGGTTCTCGCCATGCGCAACGGGGCAGTCACGGTCATCGTGAACTTCGGCGAGGTCGCGGTCGAGTTGCCGCTCGACGAGATCCTGCTCTCCAGCGAAGAGATCGTCGGCGGCGCGCTCCCGGCAGATACCGCCGTCTGGTTGCGCAGCTAGGCGAACTGCCTAGTTGGACGCGTTGGCCGAAAGCCAGGCGTAAGGATCGACCGGAACGTCATCCACGTAGATCTCGAAGTGCAGGTGGGCGCCATACGAAATGCCGGTGTCGCCTACCTGTCCGAGGTAGTCACCGACCTTGATCTGCTGCCCCGCAACAATCGGGCTGGAGTCGAGGATCATGTGGGCGTAGTTGCTCTTCACGTCGATGCCACCGAGATTGTGCTGGATGACGACATGGTTGCCGTATCCCGAGGTGTCGTAGCCGGCTGACACCGCAACGCCGTCTGCGATCGCGTAGATGGGCGAACCTTCTCCCGGTACGAAGTCGACGCCCTTGTGGAACCCGCCGGACCGCGGGCCGAAGCCGTCGGTGATGGGGATCGCCGACGATAGCGGCCACCGCACCGCACCGCTCGTCAGCGTGTACGCGTAGTCGGCGCCCGAGAACTTCAGTGCCAGCACCTCGGCCGGCGACACGACGTCGAAATTGTCGCGCACAGGTGCACTCTCGATCGCGTCGGGCGAGACCCGCAGGGTTTGGCCAGCGATGACTCCCGGCGACACGATCGTGTTCGCGGCGGTAGCGATCGACGGTGTGGTGAGCACGTTGATGGGCAGGGACGACCCGACCAGCAGCGCACCGGCGATGATCAGAGCACCGAGCGAAACAAACGTGGAGCCGAGGCTCGACTTATGCCGGGGGCGGGCCGCCACTGTTCGAACGGCACGCCCTGCACGCTTCGACGCCCTGCGGTGGGCGAGGGTCTTCTTCGCCGCCGGCACTGCACGGCGGTGGATACTCGCGACTGCTTTAGCGGGAGGGTCGACGGGTGCGAGGGGAACCGCCTCGAAGAGTGAGTCGGGGTCGGGCAACGGCACCGGCTTTGCTGGAGCGGATGCCGCCAACGCCGCTTCCCGTGCGCGTGCTTCGCGACGCGTGAGCAGCGGCTGCTGCCCGTCGGTCGATTCGGCCACTAGTCGCGACCGATCCTGCGCCGCCGGGGCATCGAGGTCAGGGCGGAGTCCGGCCTGTCGCTCGGTGTCATGGCTCGCTCCTCAGGGATCACGGTTGCGCGCGGCGCAGAATGAATCTTCGGGTAATTGATCACGCACCCCATGGTGCGAAATGTAACGGGTAGGTAAACATTAGCCGTTACCCAGTGGTCGACGCGAACCCCCGAGCGGGTCACACGCCGAACGCCGTGATCGTGCTCTCAAGCTCGAGGGCGACGGCAGGATGTGCAGCCAGGATGAAGTCCCGGCTGGGCGCGTGTCCGTTGAGCCCTGTGACCGTCGCGCCGGCCTCGCGCGCGATGAGGGCGCCGGCCGCGTGGTCCCACGGGCTCAGGCTGCGCTCGAAGTAGGCATTGGTGCGGCCGGATGCCACGAAACAGAGGTCGAGCGACGCCGTACCCATCCGGCGGATGTCACGAACCCGCGACAGCAGCCCCGCGATGACGGCACCCTGCTCGCCCCTGGTCGCGGAGTCGTAGGAGAACCCGGTGGCCACGAGCGCCTGCGAGAGTTCCACCGACTCGGCGACGTGGATCGCCGCTCCACCGAGTTGTGCTCCCCCGCCGAGTGTGGCCGTGAAGAGTTCACCCGTCGCCGGGTTGATGACCGCGCCGGCGAGCGCCGACCACGTCAGGGGGTCGGGTTCACCCTCGACGACCGCGATGCTCACCGCGTAGTGCGGGATGCCGTACAGGTAGTTAACGGTTCCATCGATGGGGTCCACGATCCAGGTGAGGCCGCTCGAACCCACCTCGGCTCCGCTCTCCTCGCCGAAGAAGCCGTCGTCGGGACGGGCATCCGCGAGCAGGGAGCGGATGAGAGCCTCGGTCTCACGATCGGCTTCGGTGACGACATCCACCGGCGATGACTTCGTGGCAGCCACCTCGATGCCTTCCGCGCGACGCTTTTTCGCGAGTTCACCGGCCCTGAGGGCGATGGTGCTGGCGATGGTCAGGAGTTCGTCGTGGGGCACGGGTTAAGCCTAGGCGCGGGTCGCGACGGCCCGGCACAGCCCTAGGAGTCGAAACCGATGCCGAACTTATCAGCGATCTTGATCAACAGTCCGTCTTTGCCGCCATTGGCGTCGGACTTCGCGACCGCCCTGCGCATGAGCTGGATGGCCGGGTAGCGGGCCGGTTCCGGCGGGATCGGGAACGGATGCGCCTTTGCCCAGGTCAGTTCGGTGCGCTCCGTCTTCTCGCCGGCCAGCAGGTCGAGCATCGTCTCTGCCCCGAATCGTGTCGCCGCGACACCGAGGCCCGTGTAGCCAGCGCTGTAGGCCACCCGGCCTCCCCAGGCGAGCCCGTGGAACGCGACCAGCTGGGTGGACATGTCGATCATCCCGCCCCACTTGTGACTGAACCGGATGCCCGTCAGGGGCGGGAACGTGCTGTAGAAGTGGTCGGCCAGCAGCTCGAAGGTCTCGGCGCGCTGGTCGTAGTCCGCGCGGATCCTGCCACCGCGGTGGTAGATCGCGTCGAATCCGCCGAACAGGATGCGGTCGTCTGCGGTGCGGCGGTAGTAGTGGAACTCCCTCGACGAATCGTTGATGCCGTGCCGCGCGACCCATCCGATGCTCTCCAGCTGCTCGCGGCTGAGCGGCTCGGTCATGATCGCGTAGTCGTAGATCGGCATGGTCAGCAGCCGGGTTCTGGCCAGGAGCGACGGGAAGCCGTTGGTCGCGAGCGCCACCTTCGGTGCTCGGACCGTTCCCCGCAAGGTCGTTACGACGACGAGTTCGCCGTCGTGCGACAGCGACCTGACCGGGCTCTTCTCGAAGATCCGCACGCCCAGTTCGAGACAGACCCGCCTGAGTTCCCAGACCAGTTTGGCCGGATGCACGAAGCCGAAGCCCGCGGTCTCCGACACCGCCGCCCGGTACAGCGGAGACTTCACGGGGATGTCGTCGCCCTCGTAGAAGGTCGCGTCGGGACCTGCGGCCGCCGTCTCGCGCAGGCCGTCGACCTGGTGTGGTTCTGTCGCCACGAGAAGCACACCGGTCTCCTCGAACTCCACGTCCATCGAGTAGTGCTCGATCGTGGCCTTCAGCCCGGCGAAGTTCTCCAGCGACAGTCGGTCGAGCACGTCCACCTCATTGGGGAAGTGCCGCTGCCCGTTCTCGGGCCCGTGGGTGAGGCTCGATTCACAGAACCCGCCGTTGCGACCGCTCGCGGCCCAGCCCAGCTCGGCTGCCTCGACCACCACGACGTCTCGCTGCGGATCCCGCTCCTTGGCGATGAGGGCAGTCCACAGCCCGCAATAGCCGCCGCCGACCACGACCAGGTCTGCGGTGCCGGTGCCCGCCAGCGCGGGCAGAGGTTCCGGGCGATCGGGGGTGTCGAGCCAGAACGGGGTGGTGCTGGCATCCTGAAGCGCGTTCCGGAGCAGCGAGACAGGATGCTTCAGCTGCTGCGAATAGGCGGTGGGCGGGATGCTCATGGGGTTCCGATGTTCAGGCGATATAGATCTTGCGGATGGTCTCGGTAACGGTCCAGCGAGTCGCTGTACCCGCAGCAAACCGCGCGACCACACCGGGCGCTAGCCGGAGCACGACTCCTGACTCCATGAACTCGACAGTCGCGCTTCCCGACAGCACGACGAAGACCTCGTCGACTTCCACGTCGGTCGACGTTCCGGGACTGTGCTCCCAGATTCCGATCTCCGTCTCGCCGGCCACGAGCTCGAGCTCTCCCGCCGACGGCGACCCCGAGGAGATCTGGGCGGACGGCAGAGGCTCCGTGGTGACAGGCGCGGTGAGCGCATCGATCGCGAAGCCAGGCCGAAGCAGATCCGTCATGATGCGACCCTACCGAAAGCCTCGGCGGCTACAGCCGCGCAATCCGCGCGCGCACGAAGCAGTAAACGCCGTAGGCCACGAATCCGAGGCCGATGAGGATAAGGATGACCTGGCCGAGCGGCAACTCGGCGAGGGCTTTGAGCGACCCGTCGAGGCCAGCGGCCTGGCTGGGGTCGGCGGTGGCGGCCGCGATCGACAGCAGCACACCGGTAAACGCGAGCGCCACGCCCTTCGCAACATATCCGGCAATACCCAGCGCAACGACCGCCCGACCTGCCGTGCCGCCGGGCAGCGCGATATCGTCGATGAAGCGACGCTTCGCACCCTTGAACACGAAGTACCCGCCGATGCCGATCACCACGAGCGCCAGGGCCCACAGCACGATGACTCCGCCCGGTGCCGCGAGAAGAGAAGCGCTCAGGCTGTCGACCTGGCTCTCGCCATCACTGGAGCCACCGCTCGCGAACGTCACGGCCGTGCCGCCGACGGCGAGGTAGGCGATTCCTTTTCCGAGACCGGTGACCAGTTCCTTGGCCTTCTCTTTCTTGTCCTGGCTCGGGAACAGAAGGGCGCTGACGATCAGCCAGACACCCAGCGCGATAAGACCGACGGCCGTCACCCAGAGGATGACCGTTCCAGCCGGGTTGCCGGACAACTGCCCCAGGGCTCCGGACTGGTCAGCGCTGCCCCCGCCACCCGTCGCCACCCCGATCGCGATCAGGCCGATGATCACGTGCATCAGGCCGTTGACGGCGAAACCGAGCCTGGCCAGATTCGTGAAGACCTTTGAATCCCGGGCCCCTCGGGCTGTGCTCTCGACTGATGCGCTCATGGTTGCACCGTCCCTTCCCGTTCGCTGTCGACTGAAGACTGTCCAGATTCACGTAACCACACAAACTCGTGCGGCGTAAGGATCAGCCCACGCGCGAGGTCGATTGCGGCACCGGTAACGAGGTCGGTGCACTGTGCCTCGACGGCGGCGAAGCGGGCGGAATCCACCGTCGCGACTGTGTCGGCGAAGTTCGCGAATACGAGCACCCGGCTGCCGTCGGCCGCGAACCGCTGGTATCCGAGCACCGAGGGATGCCACGTGTCGAAGATCTCGAGCGCGCCCGCCGCGAACTCCGGTGTCTGCCTGCGCACGCGAATCAACGACTGCAGCCCGGCGAAGAGTTTTCCTGCGGTCGTGCGGGGGTCGTCTCGCTCTGCGTAGGCCTGGGACGGATACGGCGGTCGGCCCGCCCACCGGCTGTCACCGGCCTTGCCCGGATCGTCGATATAGCCGTAGTCGTTGAGCTGGCCGACCTCGTCGCCGAGATAGAGCAGCGGAATGCCGCCGGTGCTGAGCACGATGGAGTGCGCGAGCAGCACACGGCCGACGCCTTCGGGATCTCTCGCCTCAATCCCTGCGAGCGATGCTGTCGTCCCGGATACCCGGGCATCTCCCGTCCTCGGGTTCTCCTGGAACGGCACGCCGCGTGCGAAGCTGCCGGGAAACCGATCGACGTAGAAGGCGTTGAGGAAGCGCCGGTGCTCGAATCCGTCGATCCCCAGCTCGGCGGCATCCTCATCGGCGAAGGTCCAGCCGATGTCGTCGTGGCTGCGTACGTAGTTGACCCAGCTCGTGCCCGCTGGCAGCTCGTTGCGACCCGCGAGCGCCTGGCGGAGCAGTGCGACATCGCGCGTGGCGAGCGAACTCCAGATCAGGGCCATCTGAAGCGGGTTGTAACTGAGCTGGCATTCCTCGGGATCGATGTACTCGATGACCTCGTCAGGGTGCACTATCGCTTCGGACTTGAAGAGCAGGGATGGTGCCCCGATCGCGCACGCTGCATTGAATGCCTGAAGGAGCATATGTGCCTCGGGGAGGCTCTCGCAGGCCGTGCCGAGCTGCTTCCAGATGAAGGCAACGGCATCCATTCTCAAGATCTCGATGCCCTGGTTGGCGAGGAACAGCATCTCTCCGAGCATCGCCCGGAACACGGCGGGGTTGGTGTAGTTGAGGTCCCACTGGAAGCTGTGGAACGTGGCCCACACCCACCTGCCGTCGGGCAGCGGCACGAACGATCCAGGGTGGTCGTCGGGAAAGACCTCGCGGGTGGTCAGTTCGAAGGCGTCAGGCATCGTGCGATCGGGGAAGATCCAGTAATAGTCCTCGAAACCGGGTTCCTGGTCACGCGCGCGGACGGCCCAGTCGTGCTCGTCCGAGGTGTGGTTGAAGATGAAGTCGACGACGAGGGAGATTCCCGCAGTTCGAAGCTCCCTGCTGAGGGCGGCGAGCTCGGCCATGGTTCCGAGGTCGGCGCGCACGTCGCGATAGCTGGAGACGGCGTATCCGCCATCTGAATTTCCCGCCGGTGCCCGGAAGAGCGGCATGAGGTGCAGGTACGTGAGGCCCAGTTCCTGGAAATACGGGATGCGATCCCTCAGCCCGGCGAGGTCGCTGGCGTAGAGGTCGACATAGCAGACGGCCCCCAGCATGCGCTCGGAACGGAACCACCCGGGGTCGGCCGTGCGGGAGACATCGAGCGCCTTCAGGTCGTCAGGGCGCTCGGTGAACGACCGCAGCAGGTCGTCGGCGACACCGGAGAGGATGCCGCGAGCCGCGGCCCCGTCACCGTACAGTCGCTCGAACAGCAGCTCCAGTCGGGGGAAGTGCTGCTCGAAGGCCCGGTCGAATGTGGACCGTTCGGACGCTGTCAGGGCCACAGAAGTCGTCTCCTCGCATCGTTGGCAAGCTGCCGCGTTCATATTCTCGCGCATCAGCTGCGTCCCGCGGCGCCAGAAAGATGTGGGCTCGTCGCGCAACACACACGGGAGCTCCGGAGGCAATGGGTGCCGAGATCCCCCCACGCGCAATATTGTGATGAACGGATAGTGCGAGGCGCCTCCAGCGCAGGATGGAATCACAGTGTCGAACGCCGCCCCGCCTCGCCCGACATCGCCCTCGTTCCGCGAGAAGTTCATCGTGGAGGTGCGCGGTGTCTCAGCGTCGACGAAACGCGCGTCCTATCGTTGGGCCCTGACTCTCGCGATCGTGGGACTGGTCGGCTTCGTCAGCCTTCTCACGATCGTGGTGACCCAGGGCGAGGTCGCCCCTATCGATGAACCATTCCTCGAGTGGCTCCTGAGTACGCACTCCGAGGTGCTGACGGCAGTGATGATCTGGCTGGCCATCATCTTCGGGCCCGTGGCGGTGCCGATAGCTGTTCTCATCGTGGCCATCGGCTGGAGCATCCGGTCCAAGCACATCTGGCGCCCCCTGCTCTTCACCATGGGCATGACTGCAGGGCTGCTCGTGGTGCAGGTTGTCACCCGTGTGGTCGGCAGGGAACGACCCCCGCTGGATCAGATGCTGTTCGGTGCAGACCTGACTCCGTCTTTCCCCTCAGGGCACGTAGCCGGCGCCGCCGACTTCATGTTGCTCATCGCCTACCTGGTCTTCTCACGCCGTGCTCGACCCAAGACCGCAGCGCTGTCGTTCACTATCGCGGGCGTGCTGATCATCGTGGCGGGAGTGAGCCGAATCTACCTCGGGTACCACTGGCCTTCCGACGCGCTGGCCTCGGTATTCCTGTCGCTGACAGTACTTGGCGGAGTGATCGGTCTCGACACCTACCGCACGATGCGAGTGAAGCCTTAAAATCGCGCAATCCCCCGATGAATTTTCGATGAAAGGACGCTCGAATGTCTCAGGCAACCGATGCCAGGAAGATACCGAAGGAGTCGTACGAAAAGGAGTTGAGTCGGCTCCAGGCCGAGCTCGTCACCATGCAGCGATGGGTCTCAGAAACCGGCGCGAGGATTCTCGTGATCTTCGAGGGTCGCGACGCTGCCGGGAAGGGTGGATCCATCAAGCGGGTGATGCAGTACCTGAACCCCCGCTCGGCCCGTGTGGTTGCGCTTCCCCAGCCCAACGAGTGGGAGAAGGGCCAGTGGTACTTCCAGCGATACATCGAGAAGCTTCCCACTACCGGCGAGATCGTGCTCATGGACCGTTCCTGGTACAACCGCGCCGGCGTCGAAAAGGTCATGGATTTCTGCACACCGGAGCAGTACGAGCAGTTTCTCCAGCAGGCTCCCCTCGTGGAACGGCTGCTCGTGGACGATGGCATCATCCTCGTCAAATACTGGTTCTCGGTCTCAGACCAGGAGCAGGAGAAGCGCTTCAAGTCACGCAAGAAAGACCCGCTGCGCCGGTGGAAACTGTCTGACACGGATGTGGCATCCATCACCAGATGGGCCGACTACTCACGGGCGAAAGACGAGATGTTCGATCGCACCGACACCGATCACGCGCCGTGGTGGACCATCGAGAGCGACGACAAGCGCGCGGCTCGCATCAATACGATCAGGCACCTGCTGTCGCAGGTGCCGTATGAACAGCTCGCTCCGCAGAAGGTGAAGATCCCGGCCAGGCCCACCGATGACGAGTACGCACGTCCAGCAAAAGAGAGCCACCGATACGTTCCGGATCATGCGTCGACGTTGAAATAGCCGAAGCCTCGGGCGGCATGCTCGACGGCAGCAACTCCACTCTCGACATGTTCATGGTGTCCACATACACTGGGCGGAGACTGTCGGCGAGGAGCATCCATGGCAACACCAGGCGAAGCGTCAGCACTACCGTCTGCCGCTATCGAGCCACCGCCCGGCGGGTCGAAGACGTTCGCCCAGGTGCTCGTCAACACCGCGGTCGCGAACGTGACGACGAGCTTCCTCTGGTTCGCGCTCACGTTCTGGGTCTACCTCGAGACGCGCTCGGTGCTCGCGACCGGCATCATCGGCGGTGCATACATGCTGCTCGTCGCCGTGTTCTCGATGGCGTTCGGCACCATTGTCGACCGCCATCGAAAACACGCGGTGATGGTGGTTGCCGGGCTCGTGACGCTCATCGCCTTCTCGATCAGCGGCGGCCTCTTCCTCGTATTCCCCGAGGCCATGCTGCTCGACTTCAGCGCCCCGATGTTCTGGCTGTTCAGCGGCATCATCCTGTTCGGGGCGGTCATCGAAAACATGCGCAACATCGCGCTGTCGACCACCGTCACCCTGCTGATCCCGACCGAACGTCACGCCAACGCGAACGGTCTCGTCGGCACCGTGCAGGGGCTCGCGTTCCTGGTGACGAGCGTCTTCAGCGGCCTGTCGATCGGGCTGCTCGGCATGGGCTGGACTCTCGTGATCGCCATCGCGCTCTCGGCTGCCGCACTCGCACACCTGCTGTTCCTGCGCATCCCGGAGGAACGGCCAGCCCACGATGGCGAGCGTCGTCCCCTCGTCGACCTCCGCGGGAGCGTCACGGCAGTTCGCGCCGCAACCGGGCTGTTCGCCCTCATCATCTTCTCCACGTTCAATAACCTGATAGGCGGCGTCTACATCGCTCTGATGGATCCGTACGGACTCGAACTGTTCCCCGTCGAGCTGTGGGGAATCGTGCTCGGGGTGAGCTCGACCGGCTTCATCATCGGGGGCCTCGCCGTCGCCAGGTTCGGGCTCGGGCGCAACCCGATCCGCACGATGCTGCTGCTCGTCATGCTCATGGGTGTGCTCGGTGCGCTGTTCACCATCCGCGAGTGGTGGTGGCTGTATGCCGCGGGAATCTGGGTGTACATGGCGCTGATCCCCGCGGTCGAGGCATCGGAGCAGACCGTCATCCAGAAGATCGTGCCGTTCACGACCCAGGGGCGGGTCTTCGGGTTCGCTGCGGCGTTCGAATCCGCCGCGGCACCCATCACCGCATTCCTCATCGCCCCGATCGCGGAGTTCCTGATCATCCCGTACATGAACTCCGACCCGGGGCGGGCGAGCCTCGGCTGGCTCCTGGGTGACGGGCAGGCTCGGGGGATCGCGCTCGTGTTCCTCGTTGCGGGCATCCTGATGACGATCGCGGCCGCTGCCGCGTTCCTGACGAAGTCGTACCGCCGCATCTCTGCGCAGTACCTGAATGCCGCCGAAGTCGTGGCATCAGACGACGCAGAGTCAGACCCATCCACCGTGCCAGAAATGACTGAGCGCCACTCGAACTAGGGCCGGGAATTCTCAGCCCGGATGCGCCTCGCGAGCGCACCCCACACCATGAGCGCGAGCCCGGAGCCGAGCAGCATCTCCCCGATGTCGTCGCTGATCCAGTGCACGTTGAGGTACGTGCGGCTGAGCGCCATCGCGATGGAGAGCACCACGGCCAGCACCGTGAACCAGCGCCACCTGAGAATCAGGGCGAGCACCACGAGCACGGCGACCAGGTTCGCGACATGCCCTGAGGGGTAGGCGCTGAGTGACACCGGGATCAGCTGATCATCGGGGCGTGGACGCTCCAGCGCCGATTTGATTGCGGCCACGAGCGGGGCGCTCAGTATCCCGCACAGCAGAACGGCGACCGCGGCCCACCCTTGACCGCGGATCCGGAACAGGATCGCTGCCGCCACCGGCAGCACGACGCCCACGACGACCTGTGCCCCCGCGTCGTTGAGGAAGCGAGAGACCGCCAGGATCCACGGCGACAGGGTGCGGTTGCTGACGTCGAACCACGCCACATCCAGCGGAAGCGGACCGTTGCCGAGAAGGGCGATGACTCCGCCGCCACCGATGCAGGCGAGGACGGCGAGGAGCCCTACGGCGAAGGCGATCCGGGGGTTGCGAGCCCGGCGGGGGTCAGGCGCGGACTCGGTCATCGCACGATCCTACGCTCGGCCGGGAGGAGCACAGATGAGGGATCCGACTTCGAATTCTGATGCAGCATCGAAGGGGGTGACGTAGGAGTAACCAGCATTGTCGACTGATGATGACGTATCGAAGCCGAGGTCGAGGGAGACCACGCTGACACGGTTGTAGGTCTTTGCGAGAGATGACAGCCCGCGGCTGCGGCTGTGTTTCTGCTCACTCTGTGTCGTCAGTTCTGAAACCTTCCATGACCGGATCAGGATGTGGAATTCGCGAAAGTCGCGAGGAGCTCCCCGATCTGGTGATTGCGGTCGAGGGGATGCCTCAAGGGCATGTCGGGCTTGAGTCGGTAGAGGTTGCGCCGCCCCTCCCGCTCGCGTTCGAGGTATCCAGCGTCCTCGAGTTCGGCGACGATGCGTTGGGCCGCACGCTCAGTGATGCCCACGAGCGTCGCCACCTCGCGCAGACGCACGTTGGGGTTCTCCGCCACGCACAGCAGGACATGAGCGTGGTTGGTGAGAAACGTCCACTGGGCCATTTCCCCATTGTGCACTAGCGACGTCAGATGCGGCTGATTCTTTTCACGACATCTATAGTGTGCTATACATTTCGTGTATTAGGTTTCTTGCTTCGAAGGACGTGTAATGAGTGAGCTCATATTGGCGCTGATGCTCGCCCTGCCCTGGGCGACCGTGGTAATCGCGGCGAGCCTCGGCCAGAGGAGCTTCTCTCCGAACCTCGTTGCCCGGGTTGCCGCCGGGTTGACGGGCGCTGGCTTCGTGCTCGCTACCGGTGCTGCGATATCCGTTGGGAGAACCGGGCCGATGAATGTCGAGTTGGGCACGTCGAGCGTGCAACTCGACCCGCTCTCGGTCGTGCTATCGATGCTCGTGCTCGGCTTGAGCGCCGTGATCCAGTCGTTCGCGGTGCGCTACCTGCGTGGGGACCGTCGGCAGCGCTGGTTCGTGGTCTCGGCGACCGCGTTGACGGCCGCCACCGTGCTGCTTGTGTGCGCGGCCTCTGTTGTGGTGTTCGCCGTTGCGTGGGTGACGGCTGGGGCCGCCCTCGTCGCGGCACTGGCGACCTACCCGGAATTGGCACAGGCGCGGGAGGGAGTCCGTCGCACAGCTCTGCGATTCGCGATCGCGGATGCGGGTCTGCTCGTGGCGGTCGGGGTCCTCGTTGTCGCCGGAGGAGGGGACCAGCCCTTGAGCGAGCTCGGGTCGATCGCCCGCTCGCTTGCGGAGCCGCTTGGTCCGACGGTGGCGGTCCTGCTTGTCATCGCGGCGCTGGCCCACTCGAGCCAGCTTCCTTTCCACGGGTGGCTGCCGTTCACCCTCGCAGCGCCGACCCCGGTTTCCGCCCTCATGCACGCAGGGGTCGTCAACGCCGGGGCAATCCTGCTGGTGCGATTCTCACCCGTCATTTCTGCGTACGAATGGCTCATGATCGCGATCATGCTGATCGGCGCCGCGACTCTGGTCTGGGCATCCGCAGCCCGACTCGTGCGCCCGGACGTGAAGGGCCGGCTCGTCTACTCGACCATGGCGCAGATGGGTTTCATGATCATGGCCTGCGGCCTCGGCGCCTACGCCGCGGCGATCTTCCACCTCATCGCGCACTCGTTGTTCAAGTCTTCCCTGTTCCTCGGGGCTGGGCTCGGCGTGCGACGCTATCTCGCCGACGCGAACCGGCCCGCCGGGAAACCCGCGAACGGAGCACAACGAGTGCTCGCCGTGCTCCTCGCCATCGTGGTCCCAGTGGCAAGCGTGGTTGTCGCCGAGGCGCTGCTCGCCTCGTCGATCTCCCCGGCCAGCCTCGCCCTGCTCGCATTCGTCACCGCAACCGGTGTGATCACACTGGCCGCGGCCCTGATCGGCCGCTTCACCCTCCGCACGCTTCTGATCGGCAGCGTCGGAATTTTCTCGCTGATCTTCGCATACGTCGGATTCCTCGACGCTTTCTCCGTGGCGCTCAGTCCCGTTGCCGCGTCGGCTCCAGCGCCAGCCTGGCTCGTCACCATCCCGGCAGCGGCGCTACTCACCCTCGATCTGCTCGCTCGCGGTCGGATGACGTCCTGGCTGGGCGACCGGGTCTACGCCCGAGCCCTCACTGCTACAACACCCCGGTTGTCCCCCACGAAAGGTCTACCCCGATGAGTCTCGTTCTCCGCGCCCAGGTCGCCGCTGCCGCTCAGGACATCGTGCCCGCGTGGCCGCTGGACTCATTCATCGCCGTGAACCCTCTCGCGGGGGGCGAGGGCCGAGCGTTCGGATCAAGTAGGGATCCCCACGTGCTGGTCGCCCGCTCGAGCGCCGACTTCACTACCGATTTCCATCGGGGACGCATCCCGATAGAAGCACTGCAACGAACGCTCGTCACGAGGTTTCCGGTGCTCGGGCACACCATGCGGGTCGGGGGAACGTCGCTGCACGCATCCTCCATCGCGGCGCTGGACATGATCGAGCACCCGGTCGTCGCGCCGGCCTCTGCACCCGCCGAGGACACCGCGCTCGACAACTGCCTGTCTACATGGATTGCCGCCTACCTGAACCCCGACGGGCTGTGGGTCATGCCCCATCGCGAGAACGGCTTCTACGCTGCCTGGCGTCGGCTCGCCGTGGTCGACCCCGCCACGCCCCGGGCAGTGCGTCGCCGGATTACGGGCGCTCCCGAGGGCGTGGATGCCGCACTCGAGAAGGCGGTGAGCGGGGTCGCAACCGGCGAGCTGCGCGACTACCTTCGCGCCCAACTCGCCCCGCTCCCGGGGTGGGTGGCACACATCAAGTGGCGTGCTGAGAAGGTCGGTGACATCGACCTGACGAATTACCTCGCAGTCCGGCTCACCCTCGCTGGCGCGCTCGGGGTCGTTCCAGCCTCCCTGGAGCCTGCTCCGGTGGCGCCCGTCGACACCACGTGGGAGCGAGCTGCCCGCATCGCGGGATTGCTCACCGAGCACGACGCCGCGCCGGCGGACGTCGCAGCCGTCGCGCGGGTGCTGGCCGAGCATCCATCAACCGAGCATCCGCTCACCTGGCAGGCGGCCTATGAAGACGCCTATCGCGCAGACATGTTGAGTGGGCTGTGCTCGAGCACCGAGCCGACCGAGCGCCCTGGCGTGCAGGTGGTGCTGTGCATCGACCCGCGGTCGGAGGGCCTTCGACGGCATCTCGAGCGCTTCCGGGGGGTGGAGACCCTGGGGTTCGCCGGGTTCTTCGGGGTGCCGATCCGATTCTCGCGTTATGCCGCGCAAGGCGCAATCAATGCATTACCGGCGCTGCTCACTCCTCGCCACCGGGTCACCGAGCATCCCCTCGATGACGCCGTTGCCAAGAGCAGCGTCGCTTCCGCACGCCTGCGCGGTGCGCTCGGCCATGCGTTGCATGTCGCGGACTCCACGAGCACAAGCCCATTCGCGTTCGCCGAGACTGCCGGTTGGTTCTCGGGAGCGATAACAGCTCTGCGCACCCTCGTTCCTTCTGTCTATGCCCGCTTGGAGCGTGCTTTCTCGCCCGATCCCGATGACCTTCCCACCCGGATGCTCATGAGCGAAAGCTTCACCCTCGACGAGCGGGCGGCGATGGCGGCGACCGCGCTGCGGATGATGGGGCTGACACGGCTCGCCCCGCTCGTTGTGCTCACCGGACACGGCTCCCACTCCATCAATAATCTCTACCAGTCGGCGCTGGACTGCGGCGCCTGCGGCGGCAACCCGGGCGGAGCCAACGCCCGGGCAGCGTCAGCCCTGTTCAACGACCCCGAGGTGCGAACCGTCCTGGCGGGCAGCGGCCTCGCGATCCCAGACGACACCGTATTCGTCGCGGCCGAGCACGACACCGTGCGCGACACCGTCACCGTGCTCGACCGACACGACATCCCCACGTCGCACCTCGACCGAGTCCTGGAGTTCGAGAACTTCCAGGCGGAGGCGGGACAACGGCTCGTAGCTGAACGCGCCCGCGACCTCCCCGGCGCGCGCACACGACGCACAGTGGCGCATGTTCGGCGACGGGCCGACGACTGGGCCGAGGTGTACCCCGAGCTGGGCCTGGCCGGTAACGCTGCGATGATCATCGGTCCGCGGGAGTTGACCCGGGACGTTGACCTCGGTCGACGCGTCTTCCTGCATTCTTATCGCACCGAGAGCGACCCCGACGGCTCGGCGCTGGAGACGATCATGACGGCACCCCTGATCGTGGCGCAGTGGATCAACCACCAGTACTACTTCTCCGCGCTCAACCCGAGCATCCTTGGCGCTGGAACCAAGACGATCCACAACGCGGTCGGCACGCTCGGCGTACTGGCGGGCCACCGCGGCGATCTGCGCCGCGGGCTGCCTTGGCAGTCAGTC
The DNA here is from genome assembly GCF_015752305.1 of Salinibacterium sp. CAN_S4. NCBI lineage: Bacteria > Bacillati > Actinomycetota > Actinomycetes > Micrococcales > Microbacteriaceae > Salinibacterium > Salinibacterium sp. CAN_S4. The sequence goes on from NZ_JADOVB010000004.1 coordinate 333,746, forward strand.
GGATTCGGCCGCGAGTTGATTCACGAACCCATGCGCCTCAGTGTTGTGATCGAGGCGCCCCTCGAGCGGATCGGCCGCATCGTTTCGGGCAACCAGGTGCTGCGGAACCTGCTCGACAACGAGTGGATCTCCCTTACAGCCCGCAACCAGATCCACCACACATGGCATCGATACACCAGCAATGGATGGACACCCGCAACCCCTGCTACCGCCCGCCAGAATAAGGAGACCCTCACATGAACAACCTCACCCGCATGACCCGCATCGAGATCGTCGTGCCCGCCCGCGACGCGCCAGCGATCCGGGAACTGATCAGCTCCGCCGGCGCCACCGGCTACACCTCAGTGTCAGGGGTGTCCGGGATCGGCCATCACGGGCAGCACTCCGGGTCGCTGCTGTTCAACGAGTACGACACCCTGACGATGCTCATTACCGTGCTGCCTGAGGGCAAGGCGGGCGAGCTCATCGATGCGGTGCGTGAACTGCTCAACAGCTCCAGTGGCGTGATGTTCGTCGCCGACACCTATGTGTCGAGACCCGAGTACTTTCAATGACCACAGCTCGCTCTGCCTATAGGGGAGAGACCATCGTGTTCGCGACGATGCATCACAAGGAGGCGCTCGCCACTCCGGCGTTCGCCGACCGGCTCGGCGCTGACGTGATCGCACCCGACCAGCTCGACACCGACCAGTTCGGCACATTCGCCGGAGACATCCCCCGCATCCTGAGCCCGCTCGCCGCTGCCACAGTGAAAGCGCGGCTGGGGATGCACGTCACCGGACGGTCTCTCGGAATGGCGTCGGAAGGCAGCTTCGTCCCGACCCTCATCGGCCAGCGCAACACCGAGATCCTGCTGTTCATCGACGAGCTTCGCGGGCTCCGGATCATCGAACAATCCAGCGAACTCTCACCCCTCCCTTCGGGCCGAACCGTGCGCAACGTAGGGGACGCGATCCACTACGCGGAGACCATTCACTTTCCCGAACAAGGACTGACCCTGCAGGCCCGGTCCGACGATGCTGTGCTCACCCACAAAGACATTACGTCGCCGGACAGGCTCGCCGACCTTGTCGCGGGCGGTCTTCGCGCGGGCATGAGGCTCACCCTCATGCCCGACCATCGCGCTCACCAATCCCCCGCCCGCGCCCGCCACATCCAAGCCCTCTGCGACCGCATGGCGGACCGCCTTGCCACCACATGCCCGACCTGCCGCACTCCCGGCTACGGACTCGTAGACACCGAGGCGGGTCTCCTGTGCTCGCTCTGCGAGAACCCCACCGCCGCTATCGTCGCCGACATCCTCGGATGTGGTGCCTGCGACCATCAGCACCGTCTCCCACGTCCCGAAAAGCACGCGAACCCAGCGACGTGCGATCACTGCAATCCTTAGCCCGACTCGGCCATCCCCGCCGACCGTGAGCAGGGTGCTTCGCAAGGCAGATTCCCAGTCTGCGATCTGCGGATCCCAGTATTCTCGGTGTCATCAAGGGGAGTACTCCACTACGGTCGGCTCGTCACTACGGATGCTTGGTGCATCCCGGGTCACCGGTTCTCGTTCCCGAGAATGGAGAAGACCTTGGCGTGGTTTTGACGCCAGGACTGGAGCCCCCACATGAACGTGTCCCCGCTCATATGGATCATCACGATCGCCGTGACGATCGCCTTCTTCATCGTCGAATTCTTCGCCCATGTGCGAACGCCACACGAGCCGTCGATTCGGGAGTCCGCGTGGTGGTCTGCGTTCTATATCGGCCTTGCTCTGCTCTTCGGGGTCGGTATAGGCATGATCTCTGGATGGACGTTTGGCGGCGAGTACTTTGCCGGATACCTGACCGAGAAAGCTCTTTCGGTCGACAACCTCTTCGTTTTTCTCCTCGTCATGACGGCATTCGCCGTCCCGCGTGCATTTCAACAGAAGGTCCTGCTGATCGGCATCGCTATCGCATTGGTCATGCGAGGCATCTTTATCGCCGTAGGCGCAACTCTCATCGCGAACTTCTCCTGGATCTTTTACGTCTTCGGCGCGCTGCTATTGCTGCTGGCGTACCGCCAGGCCTTCACACATGGCGAGACCGACCCTGCCAACGGTCGCTTCATGCGTTTCGTGAGGCGTCATCTGCCGGTGACCGACGAGTACCACGGCGACAAGCTCACGATCCTCAAAAACGGCCGCCGGTTCGTGACGCCGATGCTGCTCGTTCTTGTCACAATCGGCTTCGTCGACCTCATTTTCGCGGTCGACTCGATTCCTGCGATCTTCGGCCTGACAGACGAGGCGTACATTGTCTTCACCGCTAACGCGTTCGCCCTCATGGGCTTGCGTCAGCTGTACTTCCTCATCGGCGGACTCCTCCAGCGCCTCATCTACCTGGCCCAGGGACTCGCGGTGATTCTTGCCTTCATCGGCGTCAAGCTGGTGCTCCATGCGCTCAAAGTCAATGAAGTCCCGTACATCAACGGCGGCCAATCGGTCCCATGGGCGTTCGACATCCCGATCTGGTTTTCGCTTCTCTTTATCGGCACCACGATCGCGGTTGCGACTATCGCAAGTCTCATCAAGACCAGGAACGTGCCGGTCACGCTCGATAAGACCACCACGTCTCACGGGCCGAGTGGCAAGTAGGCACCGCGGCTCCTGCGATCATGACGGTGATGAAAGGTCATGGTCGGCTTCGTCTGGGGCCGATGCGAATAGAGAAACTGGGCGGGAACGAGCCAGATATTTCCCTCCCCACGCGTGCTGTGTCGGTGCCTACAACACGAGAGCCCCCTGTTCAGCAAGGACCGTAACCCCATAGGCCCCCAGTGAATGCTTCTGGGGCGCGTCGGCCCCGTGCCCGGTATGAACTTCAAAGGACTGTTCGCGATCTGTGTGGTTGATGATGAAGCGCCGCCCGCCGCGCACGGCAACCTCAACCCCCGCCGGAGCGACAACCCCTGATTCCTCGACCTTTCCATCTGATAGAACCTGCTCGATGATTGCTTTCCGCGAACGATCGTCGGGCTCCGTTGCGACATACCAACTTGCACCAGCACCCCAGGATTTTCGCGTCACCGCCGGGCACCCCTGAAGCGGACCACCAGTGAAGTGCGCCATCACCTCGGCGTCGTGGCTGATCAATCGCTCGGCCCACACCGTTCCCACTCCTCTTCCCAGGGGGCCATTCATCTGCACCTCGTGACGGTGGGGCTGAGGAAAGAACTCGTCGATACGCACGCCCAGAGTGGTCGCGAGCGAACCGAGATAGCCGCCCGGCGTGAGCTGCCCGGATTCGTCAGTGATTGCAGTTTGGAAGGTGACCAGCAATGTACCGCCGGACTCGCCGAACGCCGCAAGCGTTTCGATGGAGGAGGCCGCCGCCGCGAAGAGCGACGGCACGATCACGACTTTGTATGCCGCGAGATCGGAGGCAGGGTTCACGAAGTCAACGGCCACCCCCGCTTCGTAAAGGGGTCGATACCAGCCCCGCACGAGCTCCAGATAGGACAATGTGGCAGGCAGCCCTGGCTGTTCGATGCTCCACCAGGTGTCCCAGTCGAACATGATTGCCGTCGATGCCGGGCTGATCCTGTCGCCGGATGCGGGCATATCGACCAATTCACGACCGAGCTGAGTAATGGAGCGCCAGCTTGCGGTATCGGTGCCCGTGTGAGGAAGCATGGCGGAGTGGAAGCGTTCTCCCCCTCTCACGGATTGGCGCCATTGGAAGAAGAGAACTCCGTCGGCACCACGAGCGATGGCCTGATAGGACCATGCCCGCATCATGCCCTCTGGTTTCGCGGCATTCACATCACGCCAGTTAACGGCGCTTGCTGCTTGCTCCATGAGAATCCATGGCTTTCCCGAGCCGAGAGAACGCATCAGGTCACGACTCATCGCCGCAATCATCGGCGAATCCGGGTCGGCCGGATCGGGGTAGGAATCATCAGAGATGACATCGATCTCGGCCGCCCACTTCCAATAGTCGACCGGCTTGAAAAAGCCCATGAAGTTTGTGGTGAGTGGCACGCCGGGGCTGATGGCGCGGACTGCCTGCGCCTCCGACCTGAAGCACTCGAGAAGTTCATCGGAGCTGAATCGATCGAAGTCGAGAACCTGGCCGGGGTTCTTGAAATAGGGCGCCGCGCTGGGCGTGTGGATCTCTTCGAACGAGCCATATCGCTGTGACCAGAACGCGGTTCCCCACGCTTCGTTGAGGTGATCCACTGTCGCGTATTTGATCGCCAACCATTGCCGGAAGGCCACAGCTGAGACATCGCAGTAGCAATGACTGAGATGACATCCGTACTCATTGTTGATGTGCCACATTTCCAGCGCCGGATGCCCGGCGTACCGCTGGGCGATCTCGCTGGCGAGTCGAGTCGCGAGCCGGCGAAACACCGGGGAACTTGGGCAGTATTGCTGCCTGCTGCCGGCCTGGAGACGCACACCCTGTTCCGTCATCGGCAGCACCTCGGGGTAGTTGTGCGTCAGCCACGGCGGAGGGGATGCTGTCGCAGTCGCAAGGTCGACGCGAATGCCCGCAGCGTGAAGCTTGTCGAGAATCCTGTCGAGCCATTCGAACGTGAAGTTACCTTCACTGGGCTCGAGCATGGACCACGAGAACACCCCTACGGTGACCATAGAGACGTGCGCCTCGGCCATCAGCCGAATGTCGTCATCCCAGACAGACTCATCCCACTGCTCGGGGTTGTAGTCCCCACCAAACCAGATCACGTTTCCTACTCCTTTGTGCTTCCTGCTGCGAGCCCTGACTGCCAATACCGTTGCAGAAAGAGGAACGCGACGATGAGGGGGACGATCGAAATGAATGACCCCGTGATGACCGTGGAGAATACAGCGGTCGCGCCCCCACCGCCGGAACTCTGCGCCTGCAGCTGAGCCAGCCCGACCGTGAGGGGATACAACGACGACGACGACAGCATGATCAGGGGCAGGAAGTAGTTGTTCCACACACCGACGAGCGCAAAGAGGAAGACAGTGACCATGCCCGGTGCCATCAACCGGACGCCGACGGAAAGGAAGATGCGTGTTTCTGATGCGCCATCGATTCTGGCCGCTTCAATCAGGCTGTCAGGCACGGAGTCGGCCGCATAAACCCTCATCAGGTAGACCCCGAACGGGCTCACGAGCGAGGGGAGGATGATTGCCCACGGTGTGTTGGTGACGCCGGCGCCCGCGAAGAGAAGGTACGTCGGCAGGGCCAAAGCGGTGGCGGGAATCATGATCGCGCCGAGAACGATGCTGAAGATGATATTGCGCCCGGGGAACTCAAATTTTGCGAACGCGTATCCTGCGGCCGTCGCCAGAGCAGTTGCGCCGACAGCGCTCACCCCGGCGTAGGCGATGGTGTTGAAGGTCCATTGGAAGAACGCGCCATTCTTGTAGGCGAATACATCGGCGATGTTCGAGAACAGGTTGAAGCCGTTGCCGAAGGCGAACCCGAAGGTGCTGAAAAGATCCGCGTTGGACTTGGTCGACGCGATCGCCAGCCAGGCGATCGGCAACAGGAAATAGGCGACACCAATCCACACCGCGACCGTGAGAGGGATGCTTCTGCGGTCGCGAGCAATGTTGCGCTTGGCACGATTCGGCGCGAAAAGTGAGGTCATGAGGCCCTCCTTGAGGCGCGCTGGCTCGTCAGTTGCACCACGTAAGAAATCACCATGATGAATATCCCCAAGAGAAAAGCGACCGCGGCGGCGTAGTTCGCATCCTGATACACGAATGCCAACGTGTACGCGTATTGATTGGGTGTGTAGGCGCTACCGATGACGTTGGGTGCGATCTTGGCCAACAGGCTCGGCTCATTGAACAGTTGAAATGTGCCTATAACGGAGAAGATCAGGGTCAGGATGATCGCGGGTCGGATTGCGGGAATTTTGATGCTCCATGCGATCCGAATGGGTCCTGCGCCATCGATCTCTGCCGCTTCGTAGAGCTCGATGGGGATCGCGCGCAGTGCGGCGTACATGATGATCATGTTGTATCCCACGAATTCCCAGGTGACGATGTTCATCATCGATTGCAGCATCCACTGCGACGACAGAAGATCCGGGGTGGGGAGGCCGACGGCCCGAAACATCTGGGCTATGGGCCCGAAGTCGCGTCCGTACAGGTAGCCCCACATCAGAGTGGCGACAACGCCAGGTACGGCGAAAGGAACGAAGATCGCGAGTCGGGAGAACCGGCTTCCGCGCAGCTTTCCGCTGTCGATGGCGAGAGCGAAAAACAGCGCAAGCCCGAGCATAATCGGCACCTGAACGGCCAGGAAAATCAGCATTCGTCCGATTCCGCTCAGAAACTGCGGGTCGGTTAGGGCTTTGACGAAGTTGTCGAGGCCAGAGAACACCTCACCGCCGATGAGTTTCGACTGAAAGAGGCTGAGGAACCCGGAATACCCGAGGGGCACGATCAGCATGGCGATGAACACGAGCAAGAACGGCGTAATGAGCGCGTAGGCAGTGATCACCAACTTGCGGCGGTTGTGCCCTTTGCGGCGGAGGGCGGTGCCAGACATCGTCGTCATGACGGATCTTTCTTCTCAGGCGAGGTGGAGCAGGGAGATGGGAGGACCGGCACTGGCCGGCCCTCCCGGGCGTTGTTACGGCGTTACTTCACTGTGAAGCCTTGCTCCGTGGCGTATTTCACGATGGAATCCTGCCAGGCATCGAGGCCAGCAGCCAGGTCACCCTTCTCCGATATCGCCTTGCCGATCGTGTCGTTGAAGCTCGACGCGACGTAATCGTGGAACGGGAGCCAGGCGAAGTTGGTGTCGACGGTCGCTGAAATGTCGGCGAAGGTCTGGTTGACGGTCTGGCCACCGTAGAACTCGGACTCCTGGTCGGCAAAAGCCGGGGACTCGAGCACAGCGGTGCGCACGGGGAAGAGGAACTGCTCGGTCGCGAGCTGCTCAGTCGCTGTCTCATCCGTGTTCAACCACTTGGCGAGCTCCGCTGCGACAATCGGGTGCTCGGACGTCTTCAGCACAGCAGACGAGGATCCACCCCAGTTGCCCGAGGAAGGGTTCGCCGCGTCCCACTGAGGGAGCGGCGCTGCACGCCACAGCCCTGAGGTGTCAGCAGCGGTCCCCTGCAGGAACAGCGGCCCCCAGGCGGCGGTCAGCCACCCGGCATACGTGCCGTTGGCGAGGCCCTGGTACCACCCGTCGGTGAAGTCGGGATCCACCGATACGAGGTCGCGGTCGATGAGATCCTGCCAATAAGCGGCGACCTCCTGGCTCTTGGCGTTGTTGACGTCGACAGACACGGTCTCGGCGCCGTCATAGGAGAACGGCGCAGCTCCTGCCTGCCACAGCAGGCCGAGGAACGCACCTGACTCATTCGGGGCCAGGTTGGAGATGTATGAACCGGTAGAGGACTTCACTGCTTCAGCCGCGGTCGCGTAGTCCTCCCACGTTGCCGGAGCCTCGGTGATGCCGGCCTTAGTGAGAAGGTCTTCCCGGTAGAGGTTGCCGAGGGGGCCGGCATCCTGCGGAATCGCGTAAACGGAATCTCCGTTGGACACCTGAGCCCACACCCACGGGGTGAACTGGTCCTCGACGTCTGCAGCACCGTAGGCGCTGAGATCCAGAAGGCTGTCGGTGAGCACGAACGACGAAACGTACTGGTACTCCAGTTGCATCACGTCGGGTGCGCCGGTGCCCGCCTCGAGGGCCGTGCGCACCTTGGTGTAGTGGTCACCACCCTGTCCGACGTTCTCGAGCGTTACGGTGATCTCGGGATAGGCCTCCTCAAACAGGGCGATCTGCTTTTCGAGACCTGGCACCCACGACCACATGGTGATAGTCGTCGGTGTTGCCATGGCCTCGTCGAATTCTGAGGTGGACGGAGCGCTGGATGCTGTGCACCCGGTGAGGGCGAGGGCTGCTGCAGCTGCGACGGCACCCAGCTTCATTGCTGTGTTCGTTTTCTGACGCATCGTAGTTCTTTCTCTGGAATGGATGTTGTTGATGAGTGTGGACTGCTTTGGATGTGACGTGTCGAACACGATGGTTGTCGCATTCGACACACGTGCCGGGTGTGCAAGATTCTTTCGCTAGATGTTTCCGGCAACATGCTTAGTGTTACCGGAAACATTAGCGAAGTCAAGAGGATATTCGGAGCGCTCCCTCGCATCCCTGAAGAGCCCAGGAATGCCCGGCTGGAAGCTGGATCGTCGGAACCGAAACGGCTGTAGTGATCGCCCTGTTGTGTGCATCAGACCGCATGCCGCAACACATCCGGCAGCTGCACAGGACCTTGTTGAACGAAACTCGTCAGAGCGCTGCCGGCGCCGAGGGCTTACTCACCATTCACCGCACTAGTTCCCCTGAGACGCTCCGACTGAGTACTGGGCTGCTGCGGATATCTCGGACAGTGGGCCCTCTTAAAATGAGGGTTCACTGAAAGTAGAGAACCGCATGACCGCACCACGCCGGAAATTTAC
>NZ_JADOVB010000005.1:0-301839 GCF_015752305.1 Salinibacterium sp. CAN_S4
GACAGCGCGCTCACGCAGCGCGGGATCGATCTTCTTAGGCATGACATACATCCTTCCAACTCAAAAGGATGCGGCATCAAACCTGGGGCGCTTCAAAGCCCACTACGCGACCCTCAACCGAGAGCCGCAACCCGCAAAGGAGCGGCAGAAAACCTGAGGCGCTTCAACGAGCTGCCAACTTCCACGCCCACCAGCACACCCTCGCAAATGCCTACTCCTTCTTCTACGCTTACTCCCCCTTCAACCCCATAGGTAGGTAAGTGGGTGTCGCGAGGTACGCATCGAGCTTGTCCATGTCAGCGGCGCGGTCAACTGCGAAGAGGTATGTTTACATCCTGTACGTGATAGCTAAGTTGCTGTGACCCATCCACCGACTGGCGGTCGCCGCCGGTCGGGCCAGAGGACGCCCCCTCACGATGAGCCCCGAAACGATCGAGATGTTCTTCTATCGTCCGTTGCTGAATCAGTCGATCCGCAACTTCACCCTAGGGCGCTTTTTGGTCTCGCGCCCGACGCCGTCATCGGCGCTCTGCAGACTGTGATCGGGTATGTGGCGTCAGGTCTGATGACCGTGTCGATTGGCAGCATCCATCCGCTGGCAGACTCCGCCACAGCCCATCGTGCGATCGAGGAGCGTGCCACGACGCGCAAGATCATCCTCAAGCCTTGGGCCTGAAGAACCGCACGGGCTGGCTCATCGTGGCCTTGAGCCATTTGATTCTTTGCGCCACAATCACTGCATGAGCCACGCGCTTCCCTCCGCGATCGGTCGCCCGGCCACCAACGCGCTCGCAGCGGTAGGAATTGTGCAGCTTGACGACCTGGACAAGCTCTCCGAACAGGAGCTCGCCGAGCTGCCTGGGGTCGGGCCGAAGGCGATCGCCGTGCTGAAGCAGTCCCCGGACAACATTCTCGCCATTATGCGGGCGGCCAGCACGAAGCCTGAGGCCGCACCGCAACTTCGCGACGTGTTCGTGCGACGAATGATGCTCCCGATGATCATCGAACTCGGGCTGTCGCGACCGCATGAGCGCGCCGTGCTGCTCGCCTCGCTCGTGACCGGGTTGACGTTCGTGCATACCATGCTCGACTTCAGGAGCGAGAGGCCTGATCTCGACCGGTCGGCGGAGTTGGAGCTCATCAGCGCGGCGGTCGAGCTCGTGCTCACGATCGAGATCCTCTAGATCGTCACGGCGACGGCAAGACACCATCTAGGCTGACGCCGTGACCGATCCCGTCCTCGCCCTCGCCGACCGGCGGTTCCTGCTGCTGACCACCTTTCGCAAGACGGGGGAGGCCGTGGGCACTCCGGTATGGGTTGTGCGCGACGGCGACGCACTGCTGGTGTCGACCCCTCGGGACTCCGGCAAGCTCAAGCGACTGCGCAACAACCCGAGGGTGCAACTGGTGCCGTGCAGACGCTTCGGCAAGGTCAAGCCCAACCAGCAGCCCGTCGAGGGTATCGCCGAGATTCTGGATGACGCATCCGCCGTCATGCGGGTCACCGAACTGCTGCGCGCCAAGCTGCCGATCGAGTACCCCCTGATACTCCGGCTCGAGGGCTCCCTCGGCACTGAGCTCGAGAAGCGGGTCGCGCTGCGCATCACGGCCGCGCCGAGCTGAAATCGACCGTCGCCTCAGGCTGCTCCAATCGCGCTCACCGTCTAGCGCGTCGTCGAGCGTGGCGTGTGGGTGGCGGTCGTGATCATCTTCCCGTTCATCCGGACCCTCGCCTCCTTCGTGTGGGGCTGCACACGGAACCGCCCGGGGTTGCCTTAACTGAGTGCTCGGACTTCACCCCGCTGATGCGCGTTCTCCTGGGCGAGTTGAGACCGTTCGTCGGTTGTAGAGCCATTGCAGTGGGGTTGTCAGGAGAAGGATCAGGAGCGCATACAGATTGATGGATGGCACGAGAACGCCCACGATCAGTGCGACGAAGAAGCCAAGAGTCATGACGACACTGGAGAAAACCCTGCGGTCTTCAATGGGGTTGCGGTCCGCCTGCAGCTGACCTTGTTGTCGAATGAGCAGCGTCATTGCCGTAAGAGCCAGACTGCTTGCGGCCATCGTCCCGATGTAAATCCCGACGGATGCTGGCGACGTTCTGAGCTGAGAAATCATCTCCGTCGGCAGGGGCAACAGCACGACGGTGAACGCCCAGAAAAGATTGAGCAAGAGAAATACCTGACTGTATGACCCAACGTGCTCCAACGTCGCGTGGTGGGCGAGCCAGAGTCGCGCGATGACTACGAAACTCAATTCGAAGGCTGCAATCGATGCGAAATTGTCGCCCATGAATTGCTCAGCAGTCTGCCCGGTGTCTGCGGCCTGAGCGACAGAGTCAACCAACGGCAGCACGAGCAATGTAATGGCGATAGCCGTCACGGCGTCCGTGAAGAATACGAGTCGATCCAAGCCGCGAGTTGTTGGCAAGCCCTCAGTATGGTCTGATCGCCGCGAGGAGAACTGGGCGCCGGTAGAGGCGGCAATCCAGCTCGTGCTCGATCTCGCAGCGGGGGTCGATCTGTCTGCGGGAGCGATGCGCGCAGTTTGTGGACGTCGACGCGCAGGAGCGTCCACTTCTCAAACGAAAGCTCGTCGGATTACACCGCGAGAACTTCGACTTTGACGCGCAGCTTGCCGCCAAGTTCAGACTCGAACGGCAGGTAGATGTCGAGGTGCACGTCGTCGATAGTTGCGCGAAGCTCTCGCCCTTGATGGTCAAGCCGTCGGACTTCGGCGACGGATGTCCACCGGTGGCGAGCTGCTCCATCACATGCTCGCAATGAGCGCCCTCAGGACCGCATTGTCACGGTCCGAAGGTGGGGGTGGCCCTGAACGCGTTGACCGAGCGGTTCATGGCCACCTGCGCGTCGGTTCCCGAATCGAGGATCGTGTTCCCCGCAGATCCGGCGTCCACGGTGACGGTGCTAACAGCCAGGTCGTCTGAGACCCTTGTTGCCAGCAGCGCCTCTACCTGAGCTTCGTAGGCCGACCCGCCCGACGTGGCGTGAACGTCGACCGCCACAACGTGATTTGTCGAGACGAAGTTGGCGCCGCCCGAGACCAAGCGGATGATGGTGGGCGTGGCGCCGACGGGTCGGATGTGCCGTGAATCAATCACTTCCGAGAAGTGATTCCCGACGATCGTGTTATTGCTACCACTGATGCTAAGGAGCCCGGTTAGATCGTCCAGGCCGTTGTCGATGCCCAGGAACGGCGTCCACGGTTCGAGGTCGCGCAGGAAGTGGTTCGACGCCACCAGGTTCTCCGAGCTGTTTTCCGCGAGCACGACCATTCCCGGGTAGAACGAGTGCAGCCGGTTATTGCTGATGTTGGATCGCGTGACACCCTCGAGGTGCACGCTGCTCGCGCCGCGGGGAAACACGTTGTTCGCGGTGATCAACAGCCCGCCGTGGTTTTCGGCATAGATCGAGTGGCCCTTGAAGCCCGCTCCGATCAGGTTGTCGGTGATCTTCGACGCCTGCCCCCACCCCCGCAGTTCGATGCAGTTGCCGCATTCGGCGATGAAGTTGTCGTGGATCGAGAGCGCGTCTGCATTGCAGATGGTGAGGGCGTGCTCAAGGTAGACGAACCCCATGCCGTTGATGCGGAACGAATCGTTGGCACCAGCGACGTGGATGCCCGTTTTGCCGTTCACGTAGGTGTTTTCCGGGTGCATTCCGGAGCCGTCAGAGACGAAGTGCAGCCCGTCTATGCAGAAGTTCGAGAACTCGACAGAGCTGATCCTGGGGCTACCCTCGCGGTGGACGTAGAACGCCGCGCCCGCGGATTCCTCGGCGCCATCAACGACGGGGATATCCACGAGGATGCGGCTGCCGCCCGGCCATAGCTCGTGCAGGTCAGCCCACTCGCCCTCGGGAACGTTGAAGCGGATGCTCGACGACGTGAAACCGTGCCCTGAGCCCTCGATTCGAAGGAAGCTGATATCGATGAGCACCTGGGTGCGCAGGCGGTAGTCTCCTGGCGGGATGTAGATCACGGCTCCGGGCTTGTCGGTTGTCTGTCGACTCTTGATATCGGCGATGATGCTGTTGAACACCTCGCCGACGTCGTCGGTGGGGTCTCCCACGGGCCACTCGGTGATGTCGTATCGGTTGGCACTAGGCACGGGCAGTCCCTCCGGCGATCAGTTCGTCAAGTTTCGGCAGATCGGCGCCCGGCCGGGAAACGGTGATAGACGCGGCGCTTGCTGCAATGCTGCCGATGCGCTCGAGACGCCGCTGAGGGATGGGCTGCCCATCCCAACCTTCGCCGTTGAAGATGAGCGCCCAGATGAGGGCAGACATGAAGGAATCGCCGGCGCCGACGGTGTCCGCAACCGAGGTGACTACCGGCGGCACGGTGACTCGCTCGGCTCCGCTCGCGAGCCGTGCGCCGTGGCCCCCGCGCGTGATCCCCACAACGGCCACTCCCGCATCGACCAGGGCGTCGAGTACGAAGTCGATCGACCTGCTCGGATAGAGGAACTCCGCATCTTCGTCGCTGAGCTTCGTGACATGGCTGGACGACGCGAGGGCCTCGAAACGGCTCCGGGCCGTGAGGGCGTCGCGGATGAGGCTCGGTCGGATGTTCGGATCGAAGGTGACGATCGCACCCGATCCTCGACCTCGCCGGACGATGTCTGCACTGATCTCGTTTCCAGGCTCGAGGAACGCCCCGAGCGAGCCCGTGTGGATCACGGTGGGCGACCCCAGATCGTCGAGCGGTCGTGGGTCCCAGCTCAGAGTGAACTCGTAGCTCGCAGATCCGTCGACCGCGAGCGTAGCCGTGGCCCTGGAGGTGCTGACGTCGGTCACGGATTCCTCGGTGAGGGCAGCGCCGGAGTCGCTCAGGAGCGTTCGGATCAGCTGCCCGTCCTCGTCGGCCCCGATGGCAGTGTGCAGTCGGGTGGGCACCCCCAGTCGGGCGAGCCCGAGTGCGACGTTTGCGGGTGATCCTCCAACGTGGCGGCTGACACGATCACCCTCCAGTACCTCGTCTATCAGCGCCTCTCCGACTACCAGAGCGCCAGCGTTCATGACGGCACCCGCTCCGGCACGGCCGTCGTCACTCCGGCCGAAAGCCGCCCGTCGATCCAGCCCACGGGCTGCGGGTCGGTAATTTCGCCAACCCAGCCGCCGTCGCCGTCGTCATTGCGGAACGCGAGCAACTGCCAGCTGCCCTCGCGATCCTGCACGAGTCGGCCGACGTAGAGGTCTTCGCTAGTGAGGCGGTATGCCTCAGCCGTGCGGAAAGGACCCACGAGGGAGTCGGTGGGGAACGCCCATACGCCGCCTACGGGATCAGTCTCGCGGCGCCCCGCGGCGAGTTCCGAGCCAAGGCAAGAGAAGAGGCCGACTGGTTTACCGTCGACGATGACGGTCTGCACGACTTCGATGTGGCCGAAACCAGCGCCGGGAGCGGAGAGCGGAGGTTGGACGGTCCAGTGGACGAGATCGGGTGAGGTCGCGTGCCCGATGACGCCGCGGTCGTCAGGGTCGCCGTGGTTGGCCCGCGCGGTCACGAGCATGTGCCAGCCGTCGTCGCCACGGAACACCCACGGGTCGCGCCAGGCCTGGTCAGGCCACTGCCTCGACTCGGCCGTCTCGTACCAGCGGGCATCCGGCTCAACCACCTGCCGGTCAGTTTCGCGGCGCCAGGTGAACAGGTCGTCCGACACCACCGAACTGATGCGCTGGTTGATCCCGCCCTCCGCACGGCTGACGGCGGTGTAGAACATCCGCCACAGGCCTTTGTCGTCGCGCACGACCGAGCCCGTCCAGGTAGCGAGGTCGTCGAATGCCGGAGAATCGTCGGGAATGATCGCATCGGCGTGCTCGGTCCACGTGGTGAGATCTGTGGAGGTCGCGTGCCCCACGGTGGCACGCCAATGGCGCCGGCCGGGGTCGATGAGCGCCCGAGATGCCTTCAGGAAGAAGAGGTGGTAGCGGTCGCCATCGTCGGCGATCCAGAAGTCCCACACCCAGGATGCGGCCAGTCGAAGCATGGTTTTGTAGCCTTTCAGATGTTTCGTGGTGATGCGACCGAGCCCCGGATTACTAGGGGGCAGTTCAGGCGCGTGGGGGTGTCCGCAAGGCTTTTGCCATCAGCGCTCCCGTTCAAGAGGTGCACGAGAGTCTCGACGGCCCAGGCTCCCATCTCGTAGTGGGGGAGTGCGACTGTCGTCAGGCCGGGGAATAGGTTCGCCGCGATGAGTTCCTGGTTGTCGAAGCCCACGATCGAGAGATCGGTGGGTATGTCGAGGCCACGTTCGCTGGCGGCCCGGTAAGCGCCCATCGCCATCCGGTCGTTGTAGCAGAACAGTGCAGTGGGTCGATCTGGTCTCGCAAGGATCTCCCTTGCGAGCTCATAGCCCGGAAGGGTTTCCGACGGCGACTGCACAATAAGGCTCTCGTCGAGTGGAATGCCGTGTTCGCGCAGCACCTGCTTGTACCCGATAAGACGTTCGTGGGTGGCCGGTACGTCATCGTCATTGTTGAGGAAGGCGATCCGGCGGTGTCCGGCCTCCACCAAGTGGGTAACGGCGGCGACCGCGCCGCCGACCTCATCAGGCACCACGGCAGGAACTATCCCGGCCCGGTCGGTCGAGTCGATCAGGACAGCGGGCAACCCCTGCAGGTTTGGTGGCAGCGACACCTGGCGGTGGTACATCGTCGCGTAGAGAAGCGCCTCGACTTGCCGGTCGAGGAGCGCCTGCACGTCATCTTTATGCGAATTTTCAGATTCTCGCTCGGTGTTGATGATCACGAGAGTGAGGTCGTGCTCGCGTGCCGCATTTTGAGCGCCGAGGATGATCCTGCCTGCGTGGGGCGTGGTGGCGATCTCCTCGCTCAGAAGGCCGATGAGCCCCGACCGGTTGGTGCGCAGTGCCTGCGCGACCCGGTTCGGACCGTATCCGAGCGTCTTCGCCGCTTCGCGAACCCGTGTGCGGGTGTCCGCGGCTATGCGCATCTGGGGGGTGTCGTTCAGCACGTGGGATACCGTCGTGACCGAAACACCGGCCAGCTCGGCAACGTCTCGGATGCCTACGCTTCTCATTGCCACAGTGTCCTCCCAAACCCGTTGATCGAGGTGCCGCTCATCCCTTCACCGCGCCAAGTGTGAGTCCCGCGACGATGTGGCGCTGCAGCGCGAGCGTCAGCAGGATGACCGGGATGGAGTAGACCGCCGCGAGCGCCGTCATGGCGCCCCAGTCCAGCCCGAACTGGGTTTGGAAATTGGCGATGACGATGGGTGTGGTCTGAGCCCGGACCGAGGTAAGCAACAGGGAGAACAGGAACTCGTTCCACGACGCGAGGAAAGCGAAGATCGCTGTCACGGCGAGACCCCCCGACACCACGGGGAGCACCACGCGCCACAGGGCTCCGAGTCTGGAGGCGCCATCCACTTTCGCTGCCTCCTCGAGCTCATCCGGTACCGACTCGAAGAAGCTGGACATCAGCCAGATCGACAGAGGGAGCGAGATCGTCGTATGGGCGATCGCGAGCCCGAGCGACGTGTCGGTCAGTCCCAGCGTTCGCATGGTCTCTACGAGGGGAGCACCCACCGCGATAGTGGGAACCATTCGTGTCACGAGCGCCGCAAGCACGAACACCCGGCCGCTGGGCGTGCGGTAGCGCGTGATGGCGTACGCCGCCGGCACCGCGAGCACAAGGGAGAACACGGTGCTCAGCACCGCGGTCACAACGCTATTGATCAGCGCCGGGGCCACGCCATCCTTAGTGAGTGCAGCGACGTAGTTCTCGAGCGTCCATTGTGACGGCAACACCGAAGCCGGCACCGCGATCGCGTCGAGCGGAGTCTTGAACGACGTCAGCAGCAGGTAGATGAAGGGGAAACCGTAGATCACCAGCACCACCGCGAGGGTGATCCACAGCAGCACCCGGGATGACCTGCGGTTCGTCTCTATGCCGATCATCGGTCACTCCCTGGTCGCCAGATGGCGAAGATCGCCACGGTCGCGATGACGAGCATCGCGATGAGATAGATGGTGCCCATGGCGCTGGCCAGGCCAGGGTCGCCGTACCTCGTCATGGTTCGATAGATGAGGAGGCTGAGGGTGGTGGTGCTTTCCTGAGGTCCTCCGTTCGTCTGGATCAGGATGATGTCGAACGCGCGTGCGGCATCGATCCCGCGAACGATCAGGGCCACGGCGATCACCGGGCGCAGCAGCGGGATGATGATGCGGAACAACAGTGTCGGGAAGCGCGCGCCGTCGAGCTTGGCCGCTTCGATGATGTCGCCGGGAACGTTTTGTAGCCCCGCGAACAGAACCAGGGTGATGAACGAGGTGGTGAGCCAGATGTCCGGCAGGGCGACGGAAAAGAGCGCGATGTTCGGGTCGCTGAGCCAACCGATCTGGCTCGTGCTCTGGAGGATGCCTGCCTGCCGGAGCAGCTCGTTGATGATGCCGAAGTTGTCGATGAGCAGGAACCGCCACAGGAGGCCGGCCACGACCGGAGCGATCATCAGCGGATACATGAACACCGTGCGGAAGACCGCCGAGCGAGCCCCGAGGGAAGCGAAGATCAGGGCAACGCCGAGCCCGAGAGTGAACTCGAGCACGACGACGACGAGCGTATAAACGATGGTTCGCAGGGATGCGCCCTGGAATGCCGCCGATTGAAACGCCGCCACGAAGTTGTCGAAGCCGACAAAATCGCGAGGGCCTCCAGCGATGGGCGAGATCTCGAAGAAGCCGTTGGAGATGAATCGGATGAGTGGCCACAAGACGAATGCGGCGAGGAAGGCGGCGGCCGGTGCCATCATCAGGAGGGCGAACCGGCGGTCGGTGATACGCACGATGAATCCTTCAGTACGGAGGAGGAATGGGGCAGTCGGCGACGTCACCGACTGCCCCGGGATGGACCGAGCTATTTGATGATCGCTTCGATCTGAGCCTTGGCTTCCTTGAGAAGCGCGGCGTTGTCAGCACCCGGCTCGACGGCCTTCTGCAGCATCGGAGTCAGAACCGTGTTGACGATCTCCTGCCACTGGGGTGTGGCCGGGCGAGCGTATGTGGCCGGCGAGTTCAGCGTTTCGAGGATCGCGGGGTAGTTCTCTTTACCCTCGACCTCGGCCTGCGACTCGAAAGCGGAAATCCGCGAGACCAGCCCGAGCGAGGTGTCGACGGAGAGCTCGTTGTTCTCGTACGCGAAGGCGATGAATGCCTTCGCAGCCTCCGATTTGGTCGTCGCGGTCGGCACCGAGAGGTACCATGCGCCGGGTACGCCGGCAATTCCGCCAGGACCGGCGATCATCGGAGCCGCGCCGATGTTGCCCTTCACCGCTGCGTCGTCCGGGGTCTGCGTGTAGGCGTGACCCCAGAAGCGCATCATGGCGAGTTTGCCCTGATAGAAGAGGTTCTGCGAGCCCGCCCAGTCGAGTTGCGCGGCGCCCGCGGGGGCATACGGCAACAGGCTCGTGTAGAAGTCCAGAGCCTTGAGGTGGTCGGCGTCATCGATCGTGACTTCGCCACTCGCCGGATCGAGGACCATTGTGGTCTCACCAGCCTGCGAGACAGTGGCAAGCCACTCCGTCTCGACAGCGCCCTTCACGTCGGTGCCGTAGAGGTCGACCTGTCCGTCGCCGTCGGTGTCCCGCGTGAAGAACTTCGCGACGTCCGTGTACTGCTCCCACGTCGAGGGCGGTGCCAGCGGGTATCCGTACTCGGCCTCGAAGTCGGCCTTGTTCGTCTCATCATTGAACAGGTCGGTGCGGTAGTAGAGGATCTCGGAGTTGGTGAAGATCGGCATACCGACGTAGTTGCCGCCGACCTGCGCCTCGGTGACGAGGCCAGGGAAGAGGTCCGATTTCACGTCGTCGGTGAACAGATCGTCGAGGGGCTGCACACCGTCCGCGAACGCACTGAGCCAGATGGCGTCGAGGGCCGCGATGTCGAACGACACACTGCCCGAGCCGAGCTCGGTCTGGATCCGGTCATACAGGCCGTCGTAGGGAAGCTCGACGAGCTTGACAGACGTTCCGGTTTCTTCCTTGTACAGGTCTGCGATCGGCTGGAGCTCTGCGAGCCCACCGCCTTCGACGAGAACCGTGAGTTCGTCATCGGATGCACCAGTAGTTCCACCGCCAGCACCGCACCCGGTCAAGGCCAGGGCCGTAACTGAGAGCACTGCCGTTCCGAACAACGCAGCTCGAGTCCCGCGTATCTTGCGAAGCTTCGTCACTTCGACTCCGTTCTTTGGTAGCAGCACTGCTACCCACTGTGATTGAGACCACCATAATGATGATCAAACGTTTTGGCAAAACGTCTTGGCACGAGTGTGCGTGACGGCAGGGACTTTGTCCAATGCCAAAGTGAGCCAAAACATCTCGCCGATCCTCCAGACGCCCAAGTGCTTCGAGGAAGAGTGTGGCATTGGGTCTGGCTGCGCTGATCGATGGAGTGGTTTAGGTGCTTATGGGGAGCCCACGTCATGTATCGGCTTACCGCTCGGCGTTCTTCACCGAACCCCCGGCCCGCACAGTCACGCCGTCGAACGTCAGCGTAATAGGGGAGTGATTCAGCATGAACCGGATCCCACCGGGGCTTGAGGACGTCCATGCCATCGGGCAGCAGGGGCTGGCATCTCGCGGATCCCGACAGTCGCGACTGTGACCCCGGCGGCCCGCATGAGTCGTAGGTCGTCATCCCCAACGTCACGGCCCCATTGCTCCGGGTTGTAGTCGCCTCCGTATCAGAGCCGATTCACCACGCAACTGTTCCGGTCGGTAACCCCATCAGCATGCCTTGGCATCTATCGCTCGCTCATTTTTTTCTTATTCCTGTTCACTGGCGCATTCTTGGTACTACGTAGTCGGGGCGGTTGGTCGCTCTCCGCGCCCTGTCGAGCCGAGAGTCTTGAGGTACCGGGCACGCCTCGGTGACGTCGTTGTGGAAGGTGTGGCCGCCGATCGATTCGCATGTTTCTGGAACGGCCGCCTGAGCGATACGGCGTCTGCGCCCTAGGGGTTGCGAGTGAGGCTGAAATTATCCAGCTTGATCCACGAGTTGGGTGTTCCCTTTACATAAACACCGATTTCAGCCGAACCATTCGTGACCGTGAAGGTCACCGTTCTCGTGGTCCATTGGCTGGCGACGAAGTTGAGGTTCGCTTGAGCTTCCAGGCTGCCAGAAGGCTTCCCGATGAGGGCGGCCCACTCGTGGGTACCTGAACCGGTCATCTGCACCGACAATGTGTAGGTGCCATTACGGAGCCCTGTTATCGTTTGGTAAACGTAGCTGTCGTATTTAGCGGTGCTCGAAAAGGTGAGTCGGTTTCCGGTTACTCCCCCCGTCCTGGTGTACGTGGGTGCTCTGTCACCAAACTCAGACCAGCTCGCTGGGGTTTGGGTCCCGCCTTCGTTCTCAAATCTCGCATTCGCGATCGCATTGCCGCCGAGACTTCCCGATGCAAGATTGATTGTGAGGTCTGAGTACCCGTGGAGCGTGGGGGTGTCGCCGGCGAAAGTCAGCGGCATCCAAGCGTTGCGGCCGATGCCTGTTGGTGCTGGGTATCCCTGGCCTTGAAAGTTCGTGTAGCGGTCGCCAGCGGCGATGTAAGAGGTACCAGAAGTTCCCGTTATCGGGATGATGAAATCGAATTGGGTGTTGAAGGAGTCTGGAGACGCCGGAGTGGTGGCGACGGCATTCCACGCCGGCCACGCGGTCAGCGTCGTCGATACACGGTGCTGTGTCGCAGTCGAAGCCCACCAGTTTGTTCCTGATGTGAACCAGTGGAACTTGGAGCCGATCTTCAGGATGAAGGGGGCTTCGTGTCCACCGTTAGCCTCGGAGAACATCGCCGGTCTCACTGAAAGCCAGTCATTCGCGAGTTGCGCGATGTTGATTGTCACATTTCGCCCGCCCAGGCCGACATCACCGGGAGTATCGCCGGAATAGGCCAGGTAGGCATTCGGCCCATCCACAAACACCGAATGATCGCCCATAGTTGAGCCATTGACGGCCGTGCTGCCGCGATAGGTGTACGTGCCGGTAACGGTGCTGCTGGTGGCAAACCCGATCTTGTTGCCGGGGCCGACGCCCGAGCCGCTCCCATCGATCTCCATGATGAGTACGTACGTACTGGTTGTGGGGTTGTAGACGAGGTCGGGGCGGCCGACCCAACGACCACTGGCGAGATCACCCGAGGTCTGAGGGGTGACGATGGCCTTCACGAAAGTCCAATTCACGAGATCAGTAGATTGGTACATGTTCACTGCACCGAAGGGGTACTGCCCGGTTGTGGCGAACTCGATACCGACCCAGTAATAGGTATTTCCAACCTTCAGCACGCTGCCACCCTGCGAGCTCATGATCTTGCCGCCCGCGTCGTACCACCACGTGTCGTTGGGAATGGATGTTCGTGGCGCGGCCGCCGCAGGCGCTCCCGATGCGACCAAGGCAATCGCGACCAACGCAGCGCTGACCAAGAGGGCGAAAAGTTTACGAAATCTCATGGGGAACTCCATTGTTTCCATTCACGGACAGGCTCGTATCGACGATCTTGGCACCGAGTGAACGTTAACTCAAGCCTTCATCGCTTGACGAGGAGTCAGTGTCGTGCGGAATCCTCGGTCGACGGCTCGCGGACTCTTCCCGAACTATCGCGGAGCGGGCGGGGGAGTCACGCTCTGTCCGTTTGGTCAATGTGGGGAACCGCGGGACTGGCGTCGTGGTATCGACAAGAAGGAATCTCGCGGATCGGATTGTGGGAAAGGGCCGTTACTCCGCCCATCCAGTAGAGCCTCTGAGCTGCTAAAAGTCATTGCGATCTGCCATGAAGTCCAGTGACGCTACTGGAACCGAGAAAGTCTTGCGGTTTTCACGAAGGGCTATTCTGGCTACGGCCCCACGGTAAGGGAGGCGTTCAGTGACCGAGTCGAGCAGCGCACCACCGCGTCGCAGGCAACCGACCCTGCATGACGTCGCCCGGTACGCGGGCGTTTCCCATCAGACAGTGTCTCGACTCGTGCGAGGACAGACCAATATTGGCCCGGCAATCCGAGAAAAAATCGAGGCTGCCATTGCCGAGCTCAACTACCGCCCGAATCAGGCCGCCAGATCCTTGGTCACCCTGCAATCCCACCGCCTCGCCGTTGTGTTCTACGAAAGGTTTGACGATGTTGGGCCGGCAAGAATTCTTCAGGGTGTGAATTCCGCAGCGGGCGAAGCAGGCTACCAGCTCGACATTCTCACGGTTATCGGGCTGAACGACCGGTCTGTTATCGATGGCATCGCTGGGATTAATCAGACCGACGTCGCGGGGATTGTCGTGTTCGCGCCCATGCGCAGCGTGCTTGAGGCTGTGCGCAACGCCGATTTCGTGGTTCCCGTCTATGTTGAGTCTGACCTCAACGAGCCCAACTTGCTCCTCGCGCCGCACGGTAACGAAGTGGGAGTGAGGCTGCTCGCTCATCACCTTCTCGATCTTGGTCACGACCGCTTTTTCGAGATTTCAGGACCCTCTCAGTTCATTGCCGCGCAATTGCGCACTCAGTCGTTGCGCGACACTGTGGCGTCGCGCAACGGCACCATCGTGGGAGTGCTCGAAGGAGATTGGAGTGCGCAATCTGGCTACCTGGCCGCGATGGAGATGCCACTCGATCGCGGGGTCACTGCCCTGGTCGTCGGCAACGACCAGATGGCGCTCGGCGCACTCAGCGCTCTGTCCGAGCGAGGAGTCAGGGTGCCAGATGACATGAGCGTTGTCGGGTTCGATGACATCCCGGAGTCGGCTTTTTTCACGCCGCCGCTCACCACGGTGCGACTGGACTGGGACACACAAGGTCGAGTCGTAGTCAACCGACTTCTTCAGATGATCGAGCCGTCGATCGATCGATCACCCGTGCTTGACACACCGGCGGCTCTCATCATCCGCAAGTCGAGCGGCCCTAGCCCGCGTTAGGTGATCGGCCGAACGTCACGTGAGCGGCGTCAACGCGGACGGGAGATCGGCTTCCGGCCCGGCTTCGCCACCGATGGCCGCAACCAGGCGTTCGCGTGCGCGACCGAGGTGCTCGTCGAGCAGGTGAGCCGCGCCCGTGCCGTCACCGTCGCCTATCAGATCGAGGATGCGCTGATGCTCCGCCAGGATCAGGGCCGTATCCAACAGCTCCAGCGACTGAACTCGGGTCATGCACAGCCGCACCTCACCGACGAGGGAACGATACATCCGGCTGATGCGCTCGTTACCGACCGCGTCGATCAGGCTCGTATGAAACCGCATGTCGGGTTCCACGACATCCATCGTGGAACCGTTCGCGACGGCCGCGATATCGAGATTCGCCCTGACGGCCCCGTCGGGCACCGTGCGGGACCGTGCCAGGCGGCGCAGCACCTCGCTTTCGAGGTAGGCCCGGGCTAAATAGATGTCACGCACAGCTTCCGGCCCGAACTCGGTTACGCGTGCAGTCTTGTGCGGCCCGCGCGCGAGGAGGCCCTCAACGACGAGTTTCTCGATTGCCGTTTTGGCAGTGGGGCGCGCGACGTCGTAAGCGGCGGCTATGTCGGTCTCGGTCAGGGCCGAAGCCGCCGTCAGCTCCCCGCGGAGGATCCGGCTGCGCAGGTCATTGGCGACCGCATCCACGATCGAAACTGCCTGTACACGGGATGCCATGACCGTCCGCCTTTCCACGAATGAGCCTCATCATGCCAGACAAGAACACACATTGTATTGACTTACTAGCATACTTGTAAGACAATCGGGGTAACGTCACATCGGTGTGGCCAGGACCTCAGAGTGGAGACCTCATCTTTCAACAAATCCTCGATCCCATCTTCGGATCCCTCGTGTTGTCGGCCATTTGCGCGGCCCTCCCCCTGCTTCTCCTCTTCGTTCTGCTCGGTGTGTTCCGAATGAAGGCATACAAGGCCGCCCTGGCCAGCCTGCTGCTGTCCGTCGTACTGTCGGTGGTCGGTTGGCAAATGCCCGTGAACCAGGTGCTGAGCGCCACGGCCGCCGGTGCCTTTTACGGCCTCTTCCCGATTCTGTGGATCCTGGTCAACGCACTGTGGATCTACAAGCTCACGGTGGCAACTCCATGGTTCGAAGCGCTCGGCCGCACCATCCGCTCGATCTCCAATGATCTGCGGATACTCGCCATCCTGATCGCGTTCTGCTTCGGGGCGCTGCTGGAGTCGCTGGCCGGCTTCGGCGCACCGGTCGCCATTTCCGCCGCGATGCTGATGGCCGCTGGGATGAAGCCGCTCAAGGCCGCGATGGTCTCCCTGCTTGCCAACACCGCCCCGGTTGCCTTCGGAGCGATGGCTGCACCGATCATCGCCCTCAACGGCGTCACCGGCCTGCCGATCCAGGAGCTGGCCTCCATGGCCGGGCGCCAGACGCCTTTCGTGGCGGTGCTGGTTCCGCTGATTCTCGTTTTTATCGTCGACGGCAGGCGCGGCCTGAAGCAGACATGGCCGGTCGCCATCGTCGCCGGGCTCGTCTTCGGCATGGCCCAGTTCGTGACCTCCAACTTCTTCGCCGTCGAACTGACGGATGTGGTGGCCGCGGTCGCGACCGTGATCGCCGTGCTCGTCATGTTGCGCTTCTGGAAGCCGGCTGAACAGATCGGGTCAGTGGACGACATCGACGCGATCGTGGCCGCCGGTGCCGACTCCCAGACCCGCCGTGACCAAGGCGCGCCTGCCGTCGCCGCGCGCAGCACCACCACCGTGACCAGGCCCGACCCGACAATCTACAAGCGCCCGCCAGCGGGCCACGTCTGGAAAGCCATGGCGCCCTACCTGATCATCATGGTCATCTTCTCGATCGCCCAGATCCCGGCTGTCAAGGTCTGGCTGGGCATGGTCGGCAGTGTCACCTTCCCCTGGCCCGGGCTCGACCTGGTCGATGCGGTAGGCGACCCGGTGCCCGCCACCATGTTCAAGCTTGATCACCTCAAGGCCACGGGAACCCTTCTCTTCTTTTCCGGCCTGATCACGATGGCCCTCTATAAGGTCTCGATCCGCGATGGCATCAAGATCTATTGGGAAACCCTCGTGCAGTTGCGGCTGACTATCGTCACCGTCACCGCTGTACTGGCCCTCTCCTTCGTGATGAACCTCTCCGGCCAGACCGCCTCCCTCGGCGCGTTCCTTGCCTCTACCGGTGCATTCTTCGCCGTCATTTCTCCCCTCATCGGCTGGATCGGCGTCGCTCTCACCGGGTCAGACACCTCCTCCAATGCGCTCTTCGGGCAGTTGCAGGTCACCGCCGCCAACTCCACGGGTCTCTCGCCAGTGCTGATGGCTGCCACCAACTCCTCGGCGGGCGTTCTGGGAAAGATGCTTTCGCTGCAGAACCTGGCGGTCGCTGCGGCCGCGGTCGGAATGGAGGGCGCCGAAAGCACCCTCTTCCGCAAGCTTGTCGGCTGGAGCCTGGGTCTGCTCGCGCTGATCACCATCCTTGTCGTGCTCCAGTCCACCCCGGTGCTCGGCTGGATGGTTCCCTAATGGCTCGCGCCAGCGCGCCCGACCTCTCGGCCGACACTCTTGAGGCTCTGCGGGCAGCGGTTGCCGATCCGTCGCGGGTGAAGACCCGCGCCATCGACCGGCACGCCATCGCCCATGACGCCTCGCATTTTCTGATGGTGCCCAGCGCCGTCGTCGTGGCCGGCGATGCCGACGAGGTCGGGCGCCTGCTGCGCGCCAGCAAGCGCCAGGGAGTGCCGCTCGTGTTCCGCTCCGGTGGGACCAGTCTGAGCGGGCAGTCGCTCACCGACGGCGTGCTCGTCGACGTGCGACGCAATTTCACCGACATCGAGGTGCTCGACAATGGCGCCCGAGTTCGTGTTCAGCCGGGGGTGACGGTGCGCGCCCTGAACGCCCGTCTCGCCCCCTACGACAGAAAGTTCGGCCCCGACCCCGCCAGTGAGTCCGCCTGCACCATCGGCGGGGTGGTGGCCAACAACTCCTCAGGCATGGCGTGTGGCACCGTCGACAATGCCTACCAGACCCTGGAATCAGTGACGGTGGTTCTGCCCAGCGGCACGGTTGTCAACACCGGGGAGACGGATGCCGACGCCCGACTGCGCGCGCTCGAGCCGGAACTGCACGAGGGCCTGGTGCGCCTGACCCGCCGAGTGCGGGGTAATCCAGCATCCGTTGCCACCGTGCGCCATCAGTTCTCGATGAAGAACACCATGGGCTACGGCCTAAATTCACTGCTGGACTACGACTCGCCCGCAGACATTCTCGCCCATCTGATTGTGGGCAGTGAAGGCACCCTGGGGTTCGTGGCGGAGGCGGTCTTTCGCACCGTTCCCCGCCCCACCCATACCGTCACCGGCCTGCTGGTCTTTCCCGGCCTTCAAGCGGCGAACGCCGCCCTCCCGGCCCTGGTGGCCACCGGTGCGGCGACCCTCGAACTGATGGATGCCCTCTCGCTCAAGGTCGGGCAGGGCCTCGACGATGTCCCCCCGGTCGTTCGCGATCTGACGGTGGCCGACCACGCCGCCCTCCTGGTGGAGTATCAGGCCGACAACCCCGAACGGCTCGGGGAGTTGCAGCGTGCGGCACTCGGCATCATGCCGAGGCTTGGGCTCAGCGCCCCGGTCGAGTTCAGCGCGAACGCCGCCACCCGCGCCCAGCTATGGCACTTGCGGAAAGGGCTCTACGCCTCCGTCGCTGGCGCCCGCCCCGCGGGTACCACCGCCCTGCTCGAAGACGTCGTCGTGCCGGTGGATGCCCTCGGGCGCACCTGTGTCGCGTTGATCTCGTTGTTCGATAAGTACAGCTACCGCAACAGCGTGATCTTCGGGCACGCCAAAGACGGCAACATCCACTTCATGCTCACCGACGGCTTCACCGGCAGAAGCGAACTGGATCGCTACAGCGCCTTTACGGAGGACATGGTCGACCTGGTGCTGGGCGAGGGTGGTTCGCTCAAGGCCGAGCACGGCACCGGCCGGGTGATGGCGCCCTACGTGCGGCGCCAGTATGGGGACGAGCTCTACGACGTGATGCGGCAGCTGAAGTCGCTGTTCGACCCCTCGGGGATGCTCAACCCTGGAGTGCTGATCAACGACGACCCCGAGGTGCACCTCCGTGACATCAAACTGGTGCCGCCGGTCGACGAGATCGTCGACCGCTGTGTCTCGTGCGGCTACTGCGAACCGGTGTGCCCCAGCCGGAACATCACACTCACGCCGCGCCAGCGCATCGTCGTGCTGCGCGACACCGAGCAGGCTCGTCTGGACGGTGACCTGGCCCTGTCCGCGGAGCTCGAGAAGGACTATGACTATGAAGCCGTGGAAACCTGTGCGGTCGACGGGATGTGCCAGACCGCGTGCCCGGTCAACATCAACACAGGCACCATGATGAAGCAGCTCCGGCGAGACGAGGGAGGAGCCCTGGTTAACGGGGTCTGGAACACTGCCGCGAAGAATTGGGGTGCGGTCACGCGCGGCGCCGGGCTCGCCCTCACCGTGGTGCGCAGAATTCCCGCACCTGTGATCTCAGTACCCAACAGGCTGGGACGGATGGCGCTCGGCACCGACACCGTGCCGCTGTACTCGAGCGAGCTTCCCGGCGGCGGTCGTTCCCGAGCTCGTCCCGCTCCGTCTTTGGCACCCGAAGCCGTATATTTCCCCGCCTGCGTGCAGACCATGTTCGGGCCGGCCACCTCCGGAACGCCGGGGGTGCAGTTCAGCTTCGAGCAATTGTGCGACCGGGCCGGAATCACTCTCGTGGTGCCACCCGAGATTGACGGCCTCTGCTGCGGAACTCCGTGGTCGTCGAAGGGCATGGCGGCCGGAGAGGCCACCATGCGCGAGAAGACCCTCGCGGCACTGCGCACGGTGACCCGCAATGGCGAGCTCGCCATCATCTGCGACGCCTCGTCGTGCACCGAAGGCCTGCGGCAGACCATCGAAGGTGACCAGGGCAGCCCGCGCCTGCGGGTCGTCGACGCCGTCGAGTTCGCGGCCGAGCGCATCCTGCCGTCACTCCCTGACTATCGCAAGATCGACTCACTCGCGCTGCACCCCACCTGCTCGTCTACCCGGATGGGCATTAACGACTCTCTGCGAGACGTTGCCGGTGGCGTCGCGGAGAAGGTCCGGGTACCAGACGATTGGGGATGCTGCGGCTTCGCGGGTGACCGCGGCATGCTGCATCCGGAGCTCACCGAATCGGCCACCCGCACTCAGGCCGCGGAGGTGAAGGCGATGGAGGCGTCGGCATTCGTCTCCTGCAATCGCACCTGCGAACTCGGCCTCACCCGGGCAACCGGCGCGGAGTACCGACACGTTCTCGAATTGCTGGAGGAGGTATCCCGCCCTGACGCTACTGTTCGATCAAGTTGAGCTGGGTGCCATCCGGATCGATGAGGTGGGCGACGCGGTGGCCCCAGGGCTGGGAGCGCGGGGGAGAGAGTCGGGGTCTTCCTTCGCCGACAACCGGTACGCCCGAGTTCAGGATGAGCGCATACAGGCTATCGAGGTCTGCGATACGGATGCTGCACATGAACGAACTGGTCGACGGGTCAAGGTCCGGGCGGGGGAAGAACTCGAGTTCAAGGTCCCCGGCGGTCAGGATCATCCAGCTGTCGTCGCGGTAGGCGGGTTCGAATCCCAGCGCGCCGTAGAACGCCTCGGTGGCATTGAAGTCGCGCGAGGGCAGGTTTGGCACGGTTCGGTCGATCATGGATTTACCCTTCACATCGTGTATGTCTTAGTTTTGTCCACCCGAGAACGAAACGCACCGATGGGTGACATCTTGAGCCGCGCCACCCGCTGCGCGAGAATTGCTGCATGAGCCAGACTCTCCCCCCCGCGATCGGTCGCCCGGCCACCAGAGCGCTCGCAGCGGTCGGAATTGTGCAGCTTGACGACCTGGGCACGATCTCCGAACAGGAGCTCGCCGAGCTGCACGGGGTCGGGCCGAAGGCGATCGCCGTGCTGAAGCAGTCCCTGGACCGGAGCGGGCTGTGCCTGAAGGCTCCGCAGGGCGTCAAGCCCAAGAAGTCCGACCTGGTCGACGGCTTCGTGATCAAGTACCACGCCAATGGCGTGACGCGATGGTCGAAGGGCAAGATGGTCGACGGCCAGCCCGACGGCTATTGGGAGTGGTACCGCATCGACGGCACCCTCAAGCGGTCCGGGCATTTCGTGCTGGGCGAGGTAGTCGGCACCTGGACCACGTATGACGCTCGCGGCAAGGTCTACAAGGTGACCCAGAAGTAGCGGATCAGCCAAGAAACTTCCCGCGCTACCCCCACTAGAAGTGGCTATCGCGAGGACTTCTCGCTTGCTAGCATCGGCGTGCCCCGGATCACGTGGCACGGGTCGGATGGGGCGCACGTGACGATGGCACGCGACGAAGAGCTTGACTGGTTTGCCACCCTTGGTGACAGCCTCCGGGTAGAGCGTGTCGATGGAGTGCCCGTGGTGCATGTCGGTGCGCCGGGACCAGTTCGCGGTGCACTCTGTTTCCGGGTCGGAACAGCTGACGAACCGCTTCCCCAGCGTGGCCTTACCCACCTCATCGAGCATCTCGCGCTCCACGGTCAGGTAGGTCCGTCAGATCACCGCAACGGAATGACGGGCGCCACGATCACGCAGTTCGTCGTCTCCGGTAGTGAGCGTCAGGTAGTCGCGTTTCTGAATCACGTGTGCGCGGGGCTGCGAGACCTGCCCGTCGAGAGACTTGAGGCCGAACGATCCATTCTGGCGGTAGAGGCTCAGGGTCGACTCAACCCCATGGACGACATTTTGATGAGATTTCGATTTGGCGCACAGGGCGTCGCGCGTCGCACCTACCGGGAGTTCGGCGCCGAGTTTGCGACAGCCGAGGACGTTGTCACATGGGCGCGCCGCTGGTTCGTTCGCGGGAACGCCGTCGCCTACATCACGACTGACGACATCCCGGAAGGTTTGGATCTGCGGCTTCCTCAAGGCGAACGACAGATACACGTCACTTCGCCGACTCTTCTCGAGAACCGACCTGCCTGGTTCGAGGGCGCTGACGGCATCGCCCTCGTCGATGCCGTGGTACCTCGTTCGACTGCAGCGGTGCTCTTCACCGAGGTGCTGAGCAAGTCGCTGTTCCGGCAACTGCGAGTGGAGCGAGGCTACTCGTATATGGTCGGGGCGAACTACGAGCCGCTCGACGCCGATTTTGCCCGGATCTTCGTGTTCGCCGACGCTGCCCCAGAGAAGGCTGGGGATATGGTCGGTGCCCTGGCCGGTGCCCTCTCGGCGCTTCGGGACGGACAATTGGATCCGGCGGATGTCGCGGACGCTCGTGAGCAGATCGACGAGGCCTCGCGGCAGGCCGTGGAGACACCTGAATCGATGCTGGGGTCGGCCGCGGTCGGATTCCTCCTCGGAGGCGAGCCCTGGCAACTGGGTGACGAGTCTGCCGAGCGCAACACCGTGACCGAGGACGACCTGGCTGCCGTCGCGCGGACGTTCTGGGACGACGCAATCTGGCAGATTCCGTCGGAACCAGAGGGAGTTACCGGCCTGAATGTCGTGGGGAGCCAGAGAGACGAGCCGGTGTACGGCCTCGCTTACTTCCGTGCGATCGGCAGCGAGCGGCTCGTCATCAGTGCTGAAGGCGTTTCTGTAATAGCGGGCGACGAATCCTTTACCGTGCTTTTGAGCGACTGCGTTCTGGTGATGCAGTGGGGTGACGGAGGGCGTCTCATCATGGGCGGTGACGGAACAACGATTACGATCGAACCCACTGTGCTGCTTCACTTCGGCGAGAAGGAAGTGGCGCGGTTCGACGCATCGGTACCGCCCGGCGTCGTCGTGCGCCTCCCGGCACGTGCGACCGATGTGATCCCGCAGCCGCCTTCGCCTCAGGCAGTGGCTGCCTCGACTCCGGGCCTGGGTGGCTGGGCTGTAGCCGCCGCAATTTCTACCGGTGTGTTCGCTGCGTTGCTCTTCGCCAGCGCGCTCACCAGAACCCTTGTCATCGGAGAGATCGACGGAAACGGCATTCCCGTTTCTGCTTCGTCGGCGTCGAGCCTGTGGGCGATAGGAGCCCTGTTTCTGGGCGGGACCGTCGCCCTGCTTCAACAATGGGTTCATCGGCTCAAGTGGACGCGAAGCAGACGACCACAGCCGAGCGTCGCGCGCCATCCATAGACTCGGGTCTATGAGTTCCGATGCTGGGCTGCCGGCGCAACTGAAGCTGCTCGCGGATCCGACCCGCGCGCGCATCCTTCGACTCATCATGCAGAGCCCCGAGGGCAGGCGCTCGGTGGGCGAGCTCGCGACCGAGATCGAATTGCGCCAGCCCACGGTGAGCCATCACCTCAGGCTGCTCAGCGAGGAGGGCCTCGTCACCCGCACCCCCGACGGTCGCCGGGCCTGGTATTCGATCGCGTCGGATCAGGCCGACCGCATCTCGGAGGTGCTCGGCGAAGCCAGTGCCACAACGGTGCCTGACGGCGTGCTCGAGCGGATCTCCGCAGACCTCTCCGCGCGGTTCGCCGGTGTCTTCGGCCCCGAGACTGTCGAGCGGTACGTGCGCGAGAGCTACGCCATCCTGTCGAAGGATGCCACCCGCCACCGCCCCTCGCTCGCCTCCAGTTTCGCCGCCGACCGGCTCACTGCCCTCGCCCGCAGCCAGTCCTCCACAGGCGGCCACGTGCCCGAGATCCTCTTCGTCTGCGTGCAGAACGCGGGCCGCTCCCAGATGGCCGCCGCGATTCTCCGGCACCTGGCCGGGGACGCCGTGCGGGTGCGCACCGCCGGATCCGAGCCCGCCAGCGCGGTGCGCTCGGTCGTGATCAGCGCACTGGACGAGATCGGGGTGTCGATCGGTGGCGAGTTCCCGAAGCCGCTGACGGATGAGGTGGTGCGGGCCGCCGATGTCGTCATCACCATGGGGTGCGGGGATGCGTGCCCCATCTACCCCGGCCGGCAGTACCTCGACTGGGAGATCGCCGATCCCGCGGGGGAGCCGCTCGGCACGGTCCGCGGCATCCGGGACGACATCGAAGCGCGAGTCCGCGCGCTGCTGGAGTCGCTCGAGGTGAACGCTGCCTGAACTCTCGAGCCGCCAGGGACACAATACATAGATCGCGGTCTATGCTTTGAGTGTCGCTGAGAGAAGGAACCCCATGTCTGAGAAGCCCACCGTCCTGTTCGTCTGCATCCACAACGCTGGTCGCTCGCAGATGGCTGCCGGGTACATGCGCACGCTGTCGGGCGGCGCCGTGGAGGTGCGCTCCGGCGGGTCTGAGCCCGGCGACCAGATCAACCCGATGGCGATCGCGGCGATGGCCGAGGAGGGCATCGACATCTCGCAGGCGGTTCCCCAGCTGATGACGACCGAGCAGGTCAAAGACTCCGAGGTCGTCATCACCATGGGTTGCGGCGACGTATGCCCGATCTTCCCCGGTAAGCGCTACGAAGACTGGGAGCTGATCGACCCGAAGGGCAAGTCGATCGACGAGGTGCGTCCGATCCGTGACGACATCAAGGCACGCGTCGAGGCCCTGTTGGCGGAGCTGCTCCCCACCACCGTCTGAGCACCGCTGACTGGCTAACACCGCCCTCAGGCTGTGCGACCGCTCCACTGGGCTGCCCGCTGGTCCAGCGCCGCGAGTCGGGCCGTCTCCTCTATTCGCCTCGCGCGGGTCGCGGGCCGTTTATCCTGCACGATCCACTCCAGGATCCCGCGTCGAGCTGACGGCGGGAAGTCGTCCCAGTGCCCGCGGGAGCCTGCATGTCGGCCGAAAGCGTCGACCAGGTCGTCCGGAACGAGAAGGTTCTCGACGTCGTCGAGCAGCGACCATGCTCCATTCCGGATGGCCTGGCTGACGGCATCCTCACCCGCCGTGCTCATCAGACCCCCCCGCCGCAGGGTCTCGATGCGCAGCTTGTTCGGGCGCGACCAGGCGCTCTTCGGCGTGCGGGGCGTGAAGTAGAGCATGGTGCGCTCGTCGTCGAGGCGCTGGGGTTTGCTGTCGACCCACCCGACGGCGAGGGCTTCGAGCACCGACTCGTCGTAGCTGAGCGCAGGTTTGCCCGTCGCCTTCTTCCACGACACGAGCCAGGCTGCTTCGGCCTCCGCGTGGTTGGCCTGCAGCCACTCGCGCCACTGTGCCTGGGTCTCGCAGTGAATTCGTGGTGCCACTGAAGGGTCTGCCATCGTCGCGTCAGCCCTCGTCAAGCTGGGCCGAGAGGATGCTTCTGGTCACGCGGGGATCTCCTGCTCCTCGGTGGACGACTCGGTTCGTGCGGCCGCGGGCTTACCGGGAGCGACGATGAACGTGATGACAGCGGCGACGGCGAGGATGACCGCGCCGACCCACATCGCGGCGCCGAGTCCCACGGCGAATGCCTCGCGCGCGGCGTCGGCGAGGGTGGCGCCCTGCGGTCCGAACGACTCGGCGATTCCGACGGCGGCTCCTGCTCCCGCGTCCACGACCTCGCGCACCTGGTCTGGCAGCCCCTCGAGGGCGGGCTTGACGTCGGCCCGGTAAAAGCTGACCAGGATGCTCGACAGCACCGCGATCCCCAGCACCCCGCCGACCTCGCGGGTGATGTCGTTCACGGCGCTCGCGATCGATCGCCGCTCCACGGGGAGGCCGTCGATGATGAGCTGCGTGCCGGGGGTGATACCCATGCCGAATCCGATGCCGAACACGAAGACGCCACCGCCGAGCACCCAGAGTGACGGATCGAGACCGCCGGAGAGCCCCGCCGCAAAGACCCCGAATCCGGCGCCCATGAGCAGCAGGCCGAGCGATCCGGGAACTCTGGCTCCGAGTCTCGCGCTCAGGGCGGCAGAGGCGCCGATGCCGAGCCCCACACCGACGGGCACCACCAGCAGTGCCAGGGCGGTACCGAGCGGCGTGTAGCCGAGCACGATCTGGAGATACTGCGGCGAGAGTACGAAGAAGCCGAGGGACGCGAAGAATTGCACGGTGACGATGACCGAACCCGCGGCGAGCCCCGGATTCGCGAACAACCGCACGTCGAGCGACGGCGCTTTCGCCCGCAGCTGGTGGACGACGAAACCGACGAACCCGGCAGCGCCGATAGCCAGCGAGAGAAGCGTGACCGGATCCAGCCATCCCCGCTGCGGGCCCTCGACGACCCCGAAAACCAGCCCGCCCAGGGCGACGATCGACCAGATCGCCGCCAGCGGATCGAGGGAGAGCGATGGATTCCGGTTCTGCGCGACGAGCAGCACCACGGGGATGACGATCGCCAGCGCCACACCGCCGAACAACAGCTGCACGCTTCCCCACCACCACGCCTCGAGCAGCGCGCCGGCGATGATCGTGCCGACCACGGCGCCGGCTGAACTGACGCCGGACCAGACGCCGATCGCGAAGGTGCGACGCTCCTCCGGGTAGGCGTCGACCAGCGCGGAGAGGGTCACGGGAAAGACCGCGGCCGCGCCGATTCCGGCCATCGCCCGCAGGCCGATGAACCAGTTCGGATCGGGGGAGAACGCCGAGGCGACACAGGCCACGCCGAAGATGACGAGCCCGATTACGAGGATGGTTCGGCGCCCGATCCGGTCGGCGGCGAGCCCGGCGGTCAGCAGAAGGGCCGCGAAGGTGAGGGCGTAGGCGTCGATGATCCAGGTCAGTTCCGACTGGTCGGCGCCCAGGTCTTCGGCGATGTTCGGCAGCGCGATCGCGAGCGCGGAGTTTCCCGCCACGACGAGCGCGAGCGCGGCGCAGAGCACGATGAGCAGGGCTCGAAGCTGCGCGGGGGACAGCGGACTTGGGTGGTTGCGGGGGTTCGTCATCATCGATCGCTCCTAGATAGTTGGTTTACCGAGTCTCTCGGCAACGGAGCTAGTTGTCAACTATGATTGTGGCATGACAGACAGCGACGGTGACGTTCGGGCAGAACGGGTCGAGCGGGATCGGATGTCTGCCGAGGAATTGTCGTGGTCTCTTCGATCCCTCAACCGGGCGTCCGCCCAACTCGAGCACGCTCTCGCAGAGAAACTGGGCCTTCGCCCTCTCGACTACGAAGCCATGGGTCACATCATGGATCAGGATGGCGCGCACCTCGGCCCCGCAGAGCTCGGGCAGCGACTGCGCATCAGTACAGGTTCGGCGACCGAACTCGCGGACCGCCTGGAACGGTCGGGACACATCGTCCGCACCCGTGAGAGCAGCGATCGACGCCGCGTCCAGTTGGTTGCACAGCACCACGCGGTCGGCCGGATCCTGGGGGAACTCGGGCCCCTCTTCGTGGACCTGGATGACCTGTCACACGAGTTCAGCGCGGGGGAGCAGGAGATCATCCAGCGCTATCTGCGCGTGGCCAGTGAACGACTGCGCGAGCACGCAGCGCGCCTCGGCACAGCACCACCTGACGACAAGCGTCAGGCCAGGGGGGCCGGACCTCGACCGTGATCACCGTGGGCGTCGACCTGGCGGCAGAGCCGAAGAAGACAGCGATCGCCGTCGTCCAATGGGTCGGGTCGACGGCAACCGTCAGGCACCTGCAGCTCGGAGTCACCGATCCTGAGATCGTCGAGTTGTCGGTCGACGCCGCCAAGGTCGGAATCGATTGCGCCTTCGGCTGGCCTGACGAGTTCGTCGAATTCGTCGCCGCCCACTCCCGCGGCGAGGTCGCTCCACGGGAGCTGGCCGGAGCCGACTGGCGGCGCAGGCTCGCCTACCGCGACACCGACCGCTTCGTGCGCGAGAAAGTGGGGCGCTGGCCGCTGAGCGTCTCGACCGACAGGCTCGGGCTCACGGCAATGCACTGCGCCGAGTTGCTCGCAGCCTTCGAGCGCCACGGCCACGTCATCGTCGACAGGAGCGGGGAGGGGCGGTTCGCCGAGGTGTATCCGGCAGCTGCCCTGCGGTTCTGGGGCGTCGCGGTCGATGGCTACAAGACCGACCCGCCCGCCCGAGCCGCCGCCACAGCGAACCTCCGCGCCGCGGCACCATGGCTCGACCTCGGCGACGATCACCTCGGGCTCATGGCGACATCCGACGATGCGTTCGACGCGGTGGTGGCAGCCCTCATCTCGCGCGCATCAGCCCAGGGCACCACCTGGGGCATCCCCGAGCAGTCTCGCGAGCGCGCGACGCGGGAGGGATGGATGGCGCTGCCCTCGCTCCCGATCGGAACGCTCATCGACTCCTGAACCGACCCATTGCGCGAAGACGCGACGAGTCCTACACTTCGAGAGTTCCACCCTATATCGACGGCGCGTCGCACTGTACGGAGCCTCTCAACGCTGGTTTCGCGATTATAGCTACCCGATCCGCGGCGCGAGCCCCGTTGTCCGTACCGGACAGAAGAGACACCATCGCTCTATGGCTATCAGTGCGGCTGCGACAACGTGAGCGAGATGGACGACGACGTTCGATCACAACTGGTCGCTGATCTGCCCGGTGCTGCCGTGCGCGGCGAGATCGTGGCGTTCTACCAGCCGCAGGTCGACATCCTCACCGGCGCAGTGGTGGGCGCCGAAGCGCTGAGTCGATGGTTCCACCCGGAACTCGGCCTGGTCTCTCCCGAGGTCTTTATTCCTCTTGCGGAAGCTGCCGGTGCGATCTCCGCGATCGGCAACCACATGTTGACGACGGCCTGTGGTTTCGGCGCGGAGCGTGCCCGGCACGGCGCCTCGATCGACATTGCGGTGAACGTTTCTGCCATCCAGTTGCGCAATGAAGACTTCGCCGCCGACGTGCTCTATTGCGCGTCACAGCACGGTCTGGATCCGCGCCACCTCACGATCGAGATCACGGAGAGCGAAGCTGTGCTCGACATCGTTGCCGTGGGCGAGCGGTTCGATCTTCTGCGCCTCGCGGGCGTCACGGTCTCGATCGATGACTTCGGGCGTGGGCAATCGTCTATCGACCAGTTGCTCGCGCTGCAGGCCAGCGAACTCAAAATCGACCAGAGCCTTGTGCAGAACCGCGCAGCAAATTCGCACACACTGCTCGCCGCGGTCATATCCTTCGCTCATGACAAAGGCCTGCGTGTCGTCGCCGAGGGTATCGAGACGCCCGGGCAGCTCGCAACGATGACGACCCTGGGTTGCGACCGAGCGCAGGGATATCTCACCGGACGGGCAATGCCCGGTGACGAATTCGACGAATTCGTCTCCGCGTCGCGGTCGACATGACACCCCACAACCAGCGGATCAGCGATGCCCCGCTGCTGCTGGGCCGATATCGGCCACTGAGGATACTGGCCCGCGGCGGATCGTCGTCGGTTTACCGGGGTCGCGACGAGATCCTCGGGCGGGATGTGGCGATCAAGCTGTTCAACGCCGGGTCTGTCGCCGACGTCAGGAAGCAGCAGGAGGAGCTGAGGATGCTCGCCGGCCTCAGCCATCACGGCGTCGTCGCCGTGATCGACGCGGGCATCGACGATTCCACCCCCAGCGACCCTCGCCCCTTCATCGTCATGGAGCTCGTGCGCGGCATCACGGTGAGCCAGGCCATCGTCGACCGCCAGCTGACGGTGCGGGAGATCGGCGAGATCGGGTTCGAGATCGCTGAGGTTCTGGAGTACATCCATCATCGCGGCGTGATCCACAGGGACATCACTCCCTCGAACATCATGCTCGTCGACTACGGCACCGCGCACTCCCGGCCTCGGGCACGCCTCACCGACTTCGGAATCTCCATCGATACCCTGTCGCGCAAGAACGAGTCCGAGGAACTGTTCGGCACTATCGCTTACGTGAGCCCGGAGCAGGCGCTGAACGAAACATTCGGGCCGGCATCCGACATCTATTCGCTCGGTCTCGTGCTCATCGAATGCTTCACCCGGGAAATCGCATTTCCGGGCACTCCCGTGGCGTCGGCGGTGGCACGCATCACACGGGACCCCGAGGTGCCACTGTGGATAGATTCCCGATTCTCGCCGATCCTCATCTCCATGACCCAGCGCGAACCGGATGCCCGGCCCACCTCAGGAGAGTTGATCGAGGCGTTGAGGGCCGCCCTGCGCGCCCCCGGACGCGAGGTGCGCTAGAGGCCCTCGGCGTCGAACCCGGCGTCGACGACCGGTGTGGACGTGTCCTGCTCGGAATCCGCGACCTCGATCTGAGCCCACACGACAGGCATCCCCGGGGAGAACAGGATCTCCAGCCCGGGGCCGCCCCGCAGCGGAGGCACCGTGACATACCCGCCACCGGCTTTGATCGCCTCAAGGATGCTGGCTTTCAGCGTGTCGATCGGGGACGGGAGGAAGTAATCCTTGCCGTCCACAGTAAGCCGGTGAATGATCATCGAAAGCCCGTCTGCCGTAGTGAGGATGAAGAACTAACGCTATCGCCATTGCTTGTTGATGGAGCCCCGACGACGGGATCAGATGTGACGCTGTATTGTTCGAAGGGAACGGCTTCCTTTTTTGCCGGGCCATCGACAGGGGGGAATCGCCGTGGGGATCCTGCACTACAGCGGGGAAGAATTCGAGTTCGACGATCGGATCCTGACGCATCTCCAGGTGGTCATCAGCACGAAGTTGCGCCGCAAAGAAGATTTTTTCCTGACCTGGCCGGTGCCCGCCGATCGCGGAAGCGGTCGCCACGCCATCTGGATCGACAACGGCGTTCCCATTCACTTCTTCTACAGCGGTTCGCGCAACGTGACGATCAACCGCGAATGGCTGGAGTTGATGATCGCCAGCGCCGGCAGGGCATCCGGCCTCATCCTGACTGATGAACCGACGCCCTCGCGCTAGGTCCAGCAGCATCGCCCCGACCGAACCAGACATCATTTCTCCGGAGTTGCCATGACCACGTCGCCACCGGCAGCAGGCGCCGTCGCGAGAAACAACGTGGAGCTGACAGGTGTCGTCGCTGCGCGTCCGATGGTGTTCGCCCACGGTTTCGGGTGCAGCCACGAAGCCTGGCGGGACGTGGCTCCGCACTTCACCGGGACGAACCAGGTGATCACCTTCGACCAGGTCGGCGCCGGCGAATCGGATCTCTCCGCGTACGACCGGGGCAAGTACGACTCCCTGCACGGGTATGCGGATGACCTCATCGAGATCATCGACGAGCTGGGCCTCGACGACGTTGTGTATGTGGGGCATTCGGT
The DNA here is from genome assembly GCF_015752305.1 of Salinibacterium sp. CAN_S4. Lineage (NCBI taxonomy): Bacteria > Bacillati > Actinomycetota > Actinomycetes > Micrococcales > Microbacteriaceae > Salinibacterium > Salinibacterium sp. CAN_S4. Next base: position 30,027 of record NZ_JADOVB010000005.1, read on the forward strand.
GAGTTCCATGATCGGGGTGCTCGCCTCGATTCGCCGACCTGAGCTGTTCGGCGCGCTGATCCTGGTCGGCCCATCGCCGCGTTACGTCGACGCTGACGGGTATACCGGTGGATTCACCGAGGACGACATCGACGCCCTGCTCGACTCCCTCGATTCGAACTACCTCGGCTGGTCGGCGGTGATGGCACCGGCCATTGCCGGCAATGCGGATCGCCCGGAGGTCGGGGACAGGCTCACCGCGAGCTTCTGCAGCGTCGATCCGACTATCGCCAGCCATTTCGCGCGAGTGACGTTCATGTCGGACAATCGCGCCGACCTCCCGAAGGTGACCACCCCGACCCTCGTGCTGCAGAGCTCCGACGACATCCTGGCTCCGCTGCCGGTCGGCACTTACGTGCACCAGCACATCAGGGGAAGCGAGATGGTCGTCATGACCTCGCGCGGCCACATGCCGAACCTCTCGGATCCCGATCAACTCGTGAAGGAGATCCGGGACTTCCTGTCGTGACGATCGAAACATCGTTCGAAGACCTGTATCAGTTCGCGGCATGCGGACAATTGTCAACCGATGCCGACGGGGTCGTCGTCGTCGTCAACGAGACGTTCCTCGACTGGAGCGGGCGATCACGTGAACAGGTCATCGGGGTGATGTTCCGCGACCTTCTCACCCGTGGCAGCCAGCTGTTCTACGAGACCCGGTATCAGCCTGTGCTGCGGCTCGGCGGAGAGATTCGGGAGGTCGCACTGGAGCTCAGCCGGGGTGATCGGCCGGGGCTGCCGATCCTCGTCAATGCCACAGTCGTCGGCGAGTCGACGAGAATCGCCGTCTTCGATTCGACCCAGCGACAGGACTACGAGCGAGACCTGCTGGCGGCTCGACGCGCAGCCGAACTGTCAGAGACAAGGGTTCGCGTGCTTCAGGATGCCTCGACCGCATTCTTCACCGCATCGACCGAGCAGTCACTGGCCGAGGCGCTGCTCGAGATCGCGCGAGACGCTCTCATCGCCGCCGACGGCGCGGTAGTTCTGCAGGATGGTGCCGGTATCAGGCGGGTTGTGGCGGGGAATCTGCGCGCGCTCGAGCTTCTCGACCTGTGGCGCGCCGTGCCCGACCTCGCCGAACCACCCGTCGAACAGGTGACCACGGTCGCCAGTCTGCTCGAGGCGGAAGCGACGTCTGCTGCCGGGGCCGGGATCCTCCGGTCCGTGCGAATGGAAGCCCTCACCGCGACACCGCTCACCGGCGGGAAGGGTGCACTCGGAAGCCTCGTGCTGCTCTTCGGGCGGGAGAGGGACTTCGACGGACCTGCCCTGAACCTGCATGTGGCCTTAGCCCGCCAGGCGTCACAGGTACTCGAGCGACTCCGACTTCAGGCCGAGCTGGAGAACATGGCGCTTCACGACCAACTCACGGGTCTCGCCAACCGAAACCTGTTGCGCGAACGGCTTTCGCACGCCCTGGCGCGCGCCGAACGCGCGGGGCGTGAGGTGTCGATCATCTTTCTCGACCTCGATGGTTTCAAGGAGATCAACGATGGATTCGGTCATCGCGTCGGTGATGCTGTCCTGCAGGTCGTCGCGGCGCGGGTCAATGGAGTCGTGCGCGAAGGCGACATTGTGGGTCGGTTCGGTGGCGACGAGTTCCTGATCGTCTGCGAGGAAGCTGACACCGGTGCGGCACTGCTCATCTCGGAGCGGGTGGTCGCAGCGATCGCCGAGCCGATCCCTGTTGTGGAGGGAGTGGGGTGCATCACCGCGAGCGTCGGCATCGCCACAGTTCTCCCGGGTAAACCTCTCCCGACTCTCGATGCACTCGTGCGGGCGGCGGATGCAGCCATGTATACCTCCAAGTCGGCCGGCGCCGGCCGGATCACCGCGGTGACGCTGTAGTCGAGTGACGTCAGTTTTCCTCAGCCCGTGATGACGGGCTGCAGAGTGGCGCTCTTCGGCTCGCGGTTATCACCCGATGACCGGCCGGTGAGCCGGCGCCCGATCCACGGCAGCACGTAGGCCCGCCAGTACGCCGACGTGCGAGGGCGGGCGATGTCGCCATCGTCTCCCGCAGGCGAGAGGATGGGAACCCCGAGCGCGGCGAGCACGTTTGCCGCGACCCGCGCATGCCCCGCGCCGTTGAGGTGGAGCTTGTCGACCGACCAGTACCGCAGCTGCGCGAGTTCGTCATCAGCCCAGTTGTCGACCCACGTGACGCCGTCCCGCGGAAGCCTGTCACGCACAGCCTGCGCGAGCAGGTCTCCACGCTTCTCGATCGATGCGCCGAGCGGGATGTGACGGGTCGGGTTGGCTCCGCTGGCGAGCACCACGTGGATGCCGGCATCGGTGGCTGAGTCCACTGCTGCGAGAAGCTGGTCGGCAACGGCGGCGATCGAGACCCTCGGTCGCATGATGTCGTTGCCTCCGCCGTTGATGCTGATGAGGGCGGGCTTCAGCGCGATCGCGGCATCCATCTGCGTGGTCGCGATGGGGTCGAGGAGTCGCCCGCGAATGGCGAGGTTCGCGTAGGTCACAGTGCCGGTGGACGCGAGCGCGAGCCCTCGCGCCACCAGGTCCGCCCACCCCCGCACCGTGCCGTCGGGCAGGTCGTCGCCGACTCCTTCGGTGAAGCTGTCGCCGATGGCGACGTAGCTGGAATAGGTCATCAGCCCATCATCGCGCACGGTTGATCTGTACCCGGTGTGGTCACGCCCGGCGCAGCGTCAGCACGGTGTCGTCGATCGAACCGGTCGAGCCATCGGGGGCGGTCACCGGTCGCGCCACCAGGGCCTTCGTCAGCACCGTCCAGTCGGCCAGTGTGAGTCGGGGGTTGTCGACGAAGAGGGAGTCGAGCACCTCATCCGCGGTGGGCAGTTCTTCGGCATGGTCGTGGCCATCCGCTTCGGCATCGACCCAGTGCGGAACACCGGCGTGGCCGACGATCAGCAGCGTTCCGCCGGGGGCGACGGCTTCGGCGGCCCGGCGCAGGATCGACTCGCGGGGGAGGTCGACTGTCGAGTGCAGGAAGCACGCCGTGACGAGGTCGTACCTGACGGGTGGATGCCACTCGCCGAGGTCGGCGGCCACCCAGGTGATATCGTCGCCGGGTTGCTGTGCTGCCGCGCCGATGGCCAGCGCCGCGGGGGCGATATCGACCGCCGTGACCGTCCATCCATTGTGGGCCAGCCAGAGGGCGTCGCCGCCCTCGCCGCTGCCGAGGTCGAGGGCCGTGCCCGGGGTGACGCCCGCGATCTCCCGCTCGAGTGCCGCATTGACGTTGCCACTCCACGACCTGCCGTTCGACAGGTACCGGTTCTGCCAGTATTCGGCGGCCGTCTGGTCGGCGTCGTCTGTGCTCATGGGTCAACTCTGCTCATCCGCGCAGGGGAGAGCAAACCGGTACGCTTCGAGCCATGACCCCCGGTGAAGAGATCGACAACCTGATCGCGAGCGCTCCGGACTGGAGAGGCGACATGCTCGCTCACCTGCGCGCGACGATTCTCGCCACTGACCCCGCGATAGTCGAGACCTGGAAGTGGATGGGGTCACCCGTGTGGGAGCTCGGCGGCATCATCTGCGTCGGCAATATCCACAAGAACAAGGCGAAGCTGACGTTCATGGATGGCGCGGCGCTCGCCGATCCCGACCATCTGTTCAACGCCGAACTCGCGGGAAACAAGCGGCGCGCCATCGACTTCTTCGAGGGCGACAGCACGCCGCCCGAGGCGCTCCAGGCGCTGATCCGATCCGCCATCGAACTCATTCAGGCACGCCAGAAGAAGTAGCCGGTAACCGACCACCCGGCAATGCGCAACGGGTGGCCGGGTGACTCTCGACCTGCTTATCGTGAGGCATGATCGACATAACCGCACACCACGGAATTCTTCACGACGTCAACCTCCACGTTGATGACACCGGCGGCCCCGGCCGGGTCGTCGTACTCATCCACGGCTGGCCCCTGTCGGGCGAATCCTGGAGCGAGCAGATCCCCGCACTGACCGCCGCCGGTTTCCGCGTGATCAGCTACGACCGTCGCGGTTTCGGCCGCAGCGACAAGCCGAAGGGTGGATACGACTACAACACGTTCGCAGACGACCTTCAGGCCATCCTCGAAACCCTCAACGTCTCGGATGCGACCCTCGTCGGCTTCTCGATGGGCGGTGGTGAGGTAGCCCGTTACGTCAGTCGCTTCGGTGAGGAGCGACTGCACAGTGTCGTTTTCGCCTCAGCGGTTCCCCCGTTCCTGCCGAAGCAGGACGACAATCCTGACGGACCCCTCACTGAGGAGATGGCCAACGGTATGAAGGAGGGGCTCGAAGCAGACCCCGCCGCGTTCTATGACGGCTTCACCACCCAGTTCTTCACCGCGAATGGCGAACTCAAGGTGACCGAAGCGCAGCGCCAGGATGCCGTGCGCCTCGCGAACCAGGCCGACAAGAATGCAGCCCTCCAGGCTATGGCCGCCTTCGGCACCACGGACTTCAGGGACGACCTTCCGAAGATCACGGTTCCGACCCTCGTCATCCACGGCGATGCCGACGGCATCGTGCCCTTCGAGGGCTCGGGAGCACGCACCCACGCCGCAATCGCGGGCAGCGATCTGCACGTGGTGGCGGGCGGCCCGCACGGCGTCAACGTGAGCCACGCCAGCGAGTTCAACTCGGCGCTGCTGGCATTCCTCGACAAGTAGCCAGCCATCATCGACGGCGCCCTCCGGTTCTCCGGCGGGCGCCGTCGTCGCGTCAGCGGGCGATCGAGTCGTAGGTGTCCCACGATGTCGCGAGCTCACCGAAGTGCGCGATCGACCAGTCCTCGAGTGCCTTTAGCGGTGCACACAGTGAACGGCCTCCCTCGGTCAGCTCGTATTCCACCCGCGGGGGGACCTCCGCGTAGACGGTCCGGGTGACGAGTCCGTCCCGTTCCAGCCCACGCAGAGTCTGCGTGAGCATCTTTTGCGAGATTCCCTGCACGCTGCGGCGGATCTCCGAGAAGCGATGAGGGCCGGTCGAGAGCGTGCCGACGATGAGCACGGTCCACCGGTCACCGATGCGATCGAGCACGCGTCGGCTCGGGCATCCTTCCTGATAGGGATCGAGCTCTGGCAGCGCACGCTCGGTTGACGTGGTGGTTACCACAAAGTGCCTACTTCCCAAAAGTGACTATTGGACTTAGCGTAGCGGGGTACTCACACCATCAAAAGGAGAATGTCATGTCGATCGTCACCGTCATCGGAGGAACCGGCTACGCCGGAAGTGCCATCGTGAAGGAGGCGGCCAGCCGCGGGCACGACGTCATTTCTTTCAGCCGCACCCTCCCCGCAGACGATGCTCGCGTCGCCGGCGTGCGATACGACACAGGATCGATGCTCGACGCGGAGGTGCGTAGTCGTGCCATTACCGGGAGTGACGTCGTCGTCTCGGCGTTGTCTCCCCGCGGTGAGCTGGACGGCCGGATTCTCGAGGCGGATCTCGCGCTGGCCCACCTCGCAGGTGAGCACGGGGTGCGGTTCGTCGTCGTCGGCGGATTCAGCTCGCTTCGTACCGAGGCCGGTGGCAACCGCATCGCGGAAGGCGACCAGATTCCGGCCGAATTCGCCGGTGAGGCCAGGCAGATGGTCGCCGTGCTCGAAGCACTGATGGCTACCGACGACTCCGTCGACTGGGTGTTCGTCGCTCCTGCCATGAATTTCGGTGCATACGCTCCCGGAGAATCGCTCGGACACTACCGCGTGGGCGGCGAGGTGGCGCTCTTCGACAGCAACGGTGTCTCAGCCGTCAGCGGCGCAGACTTCGCTCTCGCCATCGTCGACGAGGTAGAGAAGCCGGCCCACCACCGCGCGCTCATCAGCATTGCGTACTAGGCCACTCCGGTAACGTCGTCAATGCCCTGATGGATGGCCGTGCCGAACGTAGTGTGGAAGACGTCAGTTTCCCCCACGCGTAAGGACGGTCATCCATGAAGCAGCGCACCATTGGCGATGTGCAGGTCAGCTCGATCGGGCTCGGTGGCATGCCCATGTCGATCGAGGGCAGGCCGGACCGCGCGCGATCGATCGCGACGATCCACGCTGCACTGGATGCCGGGGTCAACTTCATCGACACCGCCGACGCCTACCAGGAGGTCGGCGAGGCGGTCGGACACAACGAGACGCTGATCGCCGAGGCACTGGCGTCCTGGGGTTCGGACACGACCGGAATCCTGGTGGCGACCAAGGGCGGTCACCTCCGACCGGAACCCGGCGCCTGGGCCCAGAACGGGCATCCGGACTATCTGAAGGATGCCGCGAAGGCCTCAGCGAAACGTCTCGGCGTCGAGTCGATCGGCCTGTACCAGTTCCACCGCCCCGACCCCGAGGTGGACTACGCGGACTCGGTCGGAGCGATCCGCGACCTGCTCGACGACGGCACGATCCGCATGGCGGGCATCTCCAACGCGAACCCCGACCAGATCCGCCAGGCCAACGAGATTCTCGGCGGCCGCCTCGTTTCGGTGCAGAACCAGTTCTCGCCGAAGTTCCGCTCGAGTGAGCCGGAGCTGGAGCTCTGCGCCGAACTCGGCATCGCGTTCCTGCCGTGGAGCCCGCTCGGCGGCATCGGCGGTGCGAAGGAGCTCGGCGGAAAGTGGGCCGAGTTCCAAACAATCGCCGACGCACACGGGGTGAGCCCGCAGCAGGTCTGCCTCGCGTGGGAGCTCGCGCTGGCTCCGATCGTCATCCCCATCCCCGGCGCCTCACGACCGGAAAGCATCACGGATTCCGCGCTCGCCGCGGAGCTCGAGCTCACCGCCGAGGAGATCGCGCGACTCTCCGCGTAACCCGCGAGTGTTCCGCTTCCGTCGCTTCCGTCGCTTTCGCGCGCTCTAGCGCCGCCGAGTGTCCCGCTTCTGCCGCCTCGACTGCGGCCGAGGCGGCGTAAGCGGCACACTCGCGCCAGTTTGTCTCCGGGCCACCCTCAGGATTCCGGGTACAGCACTTCTACGTTGTGGCGCTTCAGCGCGTCGGCGAGGTCGGCGGGCGGTGCGACATCCGTCACGAAGTAATCGGCCCGGCCGAGCTCGGCCACCTGGGCGAACAGCTGCCTGCCGAACTTCGTCGAGTCCGCGAGGATGGCCACACGGGTCGCGCGCGACACCATCTCGTTCATCATCACCTCGGTCGCAGTGTCGACCTGCTCGACGCCGATGCGATGCAGGATGCCCTTATCGAGCTTCGCGTGCTCATCCCGGCCAGCGTGGTCGTCGTACACACCCGCTACTGGTCGGTCGCAGTGGGGGAGGGTGCAGCCTCGTGGGAGGCAGGACTCCGCGGAGGCATCACGATGGCGAGCACGCGGTACACCTTCGGCGACGACTTCACGGCGGCCGATTACGACGCCGTATCCGACTGGGCCCAGAACAGCGCGGGCGTGGCACTTGCCACAGCGCTGGAGAGGCGACTGGGGACGCTGGTGCGATGCATCCCCGCGTTCGACCTGACGACGACCACTCCGACCACGATCGGTCTCGGCGACTCCTTCGTAGGCGGTTTCATCGCGGCTCTCGCCAGCGAACGCTGACACGTGGCCCGGCTTGCGCTGCAGTAGAGGAACGACGTCGGTCCGGCGGCGACCTCACTCGAGGTGATGACGCCACCGGACCGCCCGTGCCGTCTCATCGCAGCGGCAGGGTGAGCCGTGCTGTGCGTTCCCACGCCCGCTCTCGTGACTCGAGCGCGAGTTCCCGCTCTACGCGGTTCGCCCGACGCTCGAAGGTCGGACCGAATCTCGGGCGACGGCCCCATCTGATGAGGGCGAGACCCAGATGCAGGGCCAACCTGTCGATGACGGCAACCCGCAGGGCGGGATGGGAATTCGTGTGTTGCGGTTGGGGTGGATGATCGTGGCGGCCGGGAGCGGTCGTCATGGTTGTGCGCATGAGCGTGTCTTTCTGCGTGAACCTGTGCGCGGTCGGCTGGGGTGCAGCTGCGACACGCGCTGGATCGCCGGGTGAGCGGCGGGAGGGCATCAACTCACGGTGATGAGAGAAGCCGGACGGAGGGCCTCAGCGAGTCGAACTGCGCTGGGACGATCCTCGAAAGCGAGCCACCGTCGAATGGGTGGAGGGTTCGCTAGGCGATGGCGATGGGCAGGCGCCGAGAAGTGCCCGGAATGCGGGGGTCTGTGACAGGTGTCATTCCCGTGAACTGTGTCATCAACATCGTGGCCTCCTTCTGGCTATCGCGTGCCCCACCGTAGCGACACCGCGTGGCGCGCCGCAACCGCTGTGAGCGAGTTGTTATCTGGGGAGCGTCAGACCGTGGCGTACAGCCCCTCGAGCGCCGCCTCGATCGACGGGAAGTTGCCGACGGTGCGGGCGTTCTCGTTCTTGAGGCGAAACCCTCCCGCAGTGCGAAGGATGCTGCCCGCCATGATGTCGGTGATCTGGTGCCGGATGATCCACCGGCCATGCCCGTTTTCTATCAGGTAGAAGTGCTGCGAATGGGTCATCCAACGCCTCCGTTCCTCGGACATTCTCGCGCCGGGCGCTGACATCGGTGCCGAATGAAGATGAAGTTCAGGTGAACGTGTGTGACGTCATCCGGAACATGTGTATCCCCTCCGAGTCCGGCCGTCAGCTTGCGGGCTCGGAGGGGAGTGCGGAAGCGTGGCTGACTTCACCGCACGACACTGCTTGATAACGGAAGGACGAATTCCATGCTTACACTGACCGACACAGCCACGACCGTCGTCAAATCCATCGTCGACAAGGCCCCTCAGTCCGATGCGGCTGGCCTGCGCATTCACGGTGATGCCCCGGATGCCACGAACTTCAATGTCGCCGTCGTCGCCGGTGCAGAACCCGGAGACTCGGTCGTCGAGACCTCGGGTGCCCGGGTATTCCTCGAGCCGAACGCGTCGCGTGCCCTCGACGACAAGGTGCTCGATGCCGAGGTCTCGGAAGAGGGCGCTGTGACCTTCGCGCTCACCTCGCGCTGAGCCACAGCATCCAACGGAAGGGCCGTGCCGGAAGGTGCGGCCCTTCGTCGTATGCGGTTCAGTCGCTGTAGCGCGCCAGTGCATCGGCGTCCCTGGCCAGGGTGACCGCCCGCCTGATCGTGTCGAGCGCCTCCACCGGGTCGGTCTCGACCTGGGCCAGCGCATACTGCCGCTCGGCTTCGGCGAGCTTCGTGCGCGCACTGACGCGACCGCCGCGCCCTCCGATGAGGTCGCGCACGACGGCGATCTGGCTGGCGGCAGACACGAGGGTGCCAGCGTAGGCGGCGCGAGCGTGAGCAAGTCGATCGGCCTGGTTCCGGGCGCTCGCGAGAGCGAGGTCGAGCCTGGCGACGGCGTCACCGATCCTGTCCAGGTCTGAGACCGGATCAGCCGGCCCGCTGCCAGTGGCGAGAGCATCGTCGACCGCGGTCATGGCGTCGATGATCCCCTGCCCAGATCCGGCATCGGGCGCAGAGTCCCGCTGCAGCCTGGCTTCGTCGAGGTCTTTCCGGGCGGATTCGCGCAGGGCCGCCAGCGCGGCTCCGGCGGATTCGAGGTCACGGTCGGTTCGATCGATCGCATCGAGAAGCTGCTCGGCGCGGCTGGTGGCGTCGGATGCCCGCCGGACGGTGTCAGAGACGGCACTCACCCCGGTGACCGTGACGTCGGAGGCGGCGTCATCGGCGATGGCCTCGGCCTCGGCGAGAGAGGATTCGGCCGACGAGACGTTGGTGGCGATGCCGGCCGTGACGGCGGGGGAGAAGGCGGCCTCGAGTCGGGCGAGAGTGACCCGAGTGGCCTCCACCCGGGTGCGCGCCGCCGCGATTCTCGCGCGCACGTCGGCGATGGCGTCGGCTGCACCCACCTCCAGCCTGCGCAGGCCTGCGAACGCGGCATCCTGTTGGGCAAGGATCGCGCCGGCCTGCTCGCAGAGCGCGATGATCTGCAGCGTCCACTCCCGCCGCTGGCGGTCGCCGTCCGGGGTGCTGTCGTCGAGCAACTGCCGCAGGCGGAACGCTTCGGCGACCTTGCCGCGGGCCACCGTGATCGACTGCCCGAACTCCCGCGATCTTTCGGCGCCGAACTGCGCGATGGCGAATCCGAGTTCGTGATCGGCGGCGCGCACGGCGTCATCCATCCGGACCAGGGCGCTGCCTGCAGCCAGACTGAGCTCGGCTAACGGCGCGGAGCCGAAGCCGAAGGCGGCCGAACCAGACGGCGATCCTGCCGCGACGGTGCGGTCACCGCGTCGACGAAACAGTGTCGCGAAACCGACGGCGACGGCACCACCCACGAGAACCAGGGCGGTCACACCGGCCAGCACGATGCCTGTCACCACATCCATGGTCCGTATTCTACGGGGTCGCGATAATGCGAAACCCGGCCGTATCACCGGGCTTTCTGCGTGCTGCCGCCTTAAGGTTGCGGTGTGTGGCGTGCCAACAAACCTTCCGAAAATTTCACTGTTGACCCTGATGAGCAGCAGGCGGGCTCCAGCGACCCCGCGGCGAGTCACGTGAGTGCACAGCCGCAGGTGACCGCCCCGCACGTGATCAGTCTCGGCGATCCCACCGTGTCCGCCGGAAACGTCGCCGAGCCCGTGTGGTCCCAGTGGCGCGAAGAACTGGCGGGAATCGGCGGCCTCAGCCCGCTGCTGCACTTCGACGATTCACCTCGCACCCACATCGAACTGTCGACGACCCACCCCGGCGGTCTCGCGCAGTTCATCACGGGTAAAACGACCCTGCTGTCGAACCTCATCCGGGACGACGTGGCACTGCGCGCCGCGAAGATCGCCGCTGGCGCGATCGCATCCAAGGGCCTCGAACTGCACAGCGCTCGCGGCATCGATTCTGTTCACCTCGGTATCGGCATCGCAGAATGGCGCCACGGGGTCACCGACTTCCGGGCTCCGGTGTTGCTGCGTCCGCTCGCGATCCGGCGTCACGGCCGCGACTTCGAGGTGAAGCTGCGCGGGTCGGCATTCCTCAACCCTGCCCTCGCACGCGCCCTCGAAGAGCAGTTCAACCTGCGGCTCGACGCTCACGCGTTCGTGGCGCTGACCGATGACGACGGCACATTCAAGCCGAACCCCGTCATCGACCGTTTGCGCGGGCTGACCTCGCACCTGGAATGGTTCACCGTGAGCCCGAGGCTCATCGTCTCATCGTTCGCCGAGGTGTCGAACGGAATGCTCTCCGACGCGGCGAATCTCGAGCATCCTGTGCTCGATGCGCTGGCCGGAAACACGTCGGCGCGGTGGACCATCGAAGAGGGCTACGCGCCGGTGACCGCCGTCGCGGCCGACGAACGCACCCCGTCGACCGACAGCCTTCTGCTGGACGCGGACTCCGAGCAGGAGAACGTGATCGCGCAAATCACCGCGGGCAACTCCATCGTCGTCAAGACGCTGCCAGGCACCGGCGGAACCCAGACGATCGTGAACGTGATCGGAACGCTGGTCGGCCAGAACAAGCGGGTTCTCGTGTCGAGTGCTCGCCGGGCATCCCTGTTGTCGATCTCAGACAGGCTCAGAGACATCGGACTGCCGGGCATCGCTGTCGCGCCGCGAACGCTTCGACGCGACATCATCACATCCATCTCCCGCAGCGAGAAGGCGACCCAGCCGTCGGTCGGCGAAGTCGATGAAGCACTTGTGCGGCTCCGCAAGGTGATTCTCGACTATCGACTCGGCCTGTCGAAGACCGATCCCGACCTCGACATCTCGGTGCTGGAATGCGTCACCGAGCTGAGCAGACTCGCGCTGCTTCCGCACCCACCGGCCACCACCGCGCGGCTGTCGCGACGCACCGTCGAGCTGCTGGCGAAAGACCGTTCACGTGCCGCCGAGATCATGGTCGCCGCGGCGAGGCTCGGCGAGTTCCGTTATGGCCCGGGGGATTCGCCCTGGTATGGCGCCCAGTTCGCCAGCGGCGAGGAAGCGCTCCGCGCACACGAGATCGCCAAGCGACTCAACCAGAGCGTGCCCGCGCTCGTGGATTCCGGGATGCGGCTCATCTCGGGCACCCACATGCGACCGTTCCAGAGCGTGACGGAACTCGGCGTGTACCTGCGACTGCTGATCGATCTTCGTGACAGTCTCGACCGCTTCCTCCCCAGGGTCTTCGACCGGTCGATCACCGAACTGATTGCAGCCACGGCTCCGCGCAAGGACTTCCCCGACATGTCCGGCGGGAATCGTCGCAGGCTCAAGAAGCTGGCGATGGAGTACGTGCGACCCGGCGTGAAGGTCACCGACCTGCACCAGTCGCTCGTGCGCATCCAGCAACAGCGCGTGCTGTGGCACAGGTTCGTCGCCGAGGGTGCGACTCCCGAGGTCCCTGTCGGCATCGGCCAGGTGCAGGCCGCCTTCAACGAGGTCGCCCAGGACCTGTCCGAGCTCGACCAGCCGCTCGGTCTCACGACTCGCGAGAACCAGCTCGGCACGCTCGCCATCCCGTTCCTGCTCGAGAAGCTGTCGAGTCTTGCTGCCGAGTCGGACGTGCTGCACAATCTCCAGGAACGCACGACGCTCATGGCGTCGCTGCGCGAGCTCGAACTCGATCCCCTCATCGACGACCTGGCACGCCGGCACGTTCCCGAAAGTGATGTTGCGGCCGAGCTCGAGTTGTCGTGGTGGAAGTCAGCACTCGAGTCGATGCTCGAATCCGAGAAGGCGCTCCTCGGTGCGAATACGTCGGTGCTCGACAGGCTCGAGGCCGATTTCAGGCTCGTCGACGAGGCGCACGCGCAGGGCAATGCCCAGCAGTTGAGCTGGCAGCTTGCCGAGAACTGGAAGATCGGACTGGTCGACTGGCCGGACGAAGCGAAGCTGCTCAAGCGCATGCTCGGGCGGAAATCGGTGTCGGCCTTCGACCTGCAGACCACAGCTCCACACCTGTCGCGCACGGTCGCGCCCGTGTGGCTCACCTCGCCCTACGAGATCGACTCGATCGTCGAGACGATGCCCTTCGATGTGGTCATCCTGGTGGATGCCGGTGCCACGACGATCGCGGAGAACGCCGGCGCCATCCGTCGTGCGAAGCAGGTCATCGCGTTCGGCGACCCCGTCACGCAAACCCCCGCACCGTTCGAGATCGGGATCAGCGACCGGGCGGTGGACGACGACGGCCCCGCGGAGACCGACGAGTCCCGCGATGAGCTCCATTCCAATTCGGCTCTCGCCAGACTCGGTGGGTTGTTGCCCACGCTCTCCCTGACGCGCAGTTACCGCCCTGGCGGGGAAGACCTCGCCGAGCTCGTGAACCGGCGCTTCTATGGTGGCAAAATCGTCTCGCTGCCCTGGGCAGGCACGTTCCTCGGTCACGGCAGCCTCGCGCTCGACTATGTGGTCAAGGGTCACGGCATGCCCGACCCGGATTCGGGTGCCGTCGAAAGTCCCGATGCCGAAGTGGAGCGCGTCGTTGACCTCGTGCTCGACCACGCCGTCAAGCGCCCGCACGAATCGCTCATGGTCATCACGGCGAGCCAGAAGCATGCCGTGCGGGTCATGCAGGCCGTGCTCGATGCCGCCGGCACGCGAGCCGGGCTCGTCGACTTCGTCGTCAGTGACCGGCCGGAGCCGTTCGCCGTCTCGACGATCGACCAGGCCGTGGCACAGAGCCGCGACCGCGTGATCTTTTCCATCGGCTACGGTCGGACCCCGCACGGACGGGTGCTGTCGGACTTCGGTGCTCTCGGCGAACCCGGTGGCGAACGACTGCTGGCCGTCGCGATGACGCGAGCGCGTCGCTCCATGGTCATCGTCAGTTCGTTCAAACCTGACGACCTGGACGACGGCCGCATGAGGCACGGTGCCGTCGCGCTGGCCGAAATCCTCGGGGAGATCGGCGCACGCCAGGCCGCAGTGCCCGTGCCGGACGACAGCGAGCCGATGCTCGTGGACCTCGCCCAGCGCCTGAGGACCCGGGGACTGAACGTGGCACTCGGGCACCGCGGAAAACTCGGCCTCGTGGCATCCAGGGGCGGTATGTGTGTCGCCATCGAGACCGACACGGTGCTGCACAGGTCGAGCCTGCGGGAGTCGCTCAGGCTCCGCCCAGAGCTGCTTCGGCGCCTCGGCTGGCACTACCTGCGGGTGCACGCCTTCGAACTGTTCAGCGATCCTGAGGCCGTGGCATCCAAGGTCGCCGTTATGCTCGGGGCAGACCCGTCACCGGTGACCGAGCCCATCACGGTGATCGGTCCCGCCGTCTCGCGACCTTGATGCCTGACTCCTCCGGGTCCGAGGGGAAGGATGCGCCGACGCCATCGCCGCGCACTCGACGACGTCGGGCGAGCACCCCGCCGCCGCTGGGGTCAGACCCGACCCCGTTGCCGGAACCGCCCCGGCATTCGTCCACGGAAAACGACGAGCAACTGCGCAGGGATAAACCTCCGCACTGGGGTTAACACGATAGGGCTGGGTCCCCGGCGTAGCCGCAGACCCAGCCCGTTTCGTGGGGATCAGGCGTCGGTGTGCTTGCCGGTCTCGACGACCGGATTGGCGAGAAGGTCGCGGATCTCGACGAGGAGGTCGATCTCGGTCTTCACGGGCTCCTGCACGACTTCTCCGCCGGCCTGCTTGCGTGCTTCGGCGCGCTTCTTGAGGATGTTCACCGGCACGATCAGGGCGAAGTAGACGACGAGAGCCACCAGCAGGAAGTTGATGACTGCCGCGAGCACGGCGCCGAAGTAGATGACGGCCTCGCCGCCGGACACGGTCGGGATCGGAACAGGGAATGCTTCGGCCAGGTCCGCCGCGTTGAAGAGTGCGCCGATCGCCGGATTGATCACCCCGTCGACAATCGAGGTGACGATCGCGGTGAACGCGGCGCCGATGACGACCGCGACGGCGAGGTCGATGACATTACCGCGGAGAATGAACTCCTTGAATCCATTGAGCATCATGCTTCCTAACTTGTAGTGCTCCCAGAAGAGCCAGGGGTAGATGCGGCGGGGGTAGCCGCACTTTTTTCGGGTGATGCCTTTTCCTTCGCCGGGGGCGAGGACTCGGAGGTCGAACCGGACGACTCAGTCCGGGAGTTCGACGGGCCCGATCCACCACCGGTGGAACCGGACCGGGAATCGGTGCGATAGAAGCCTGAGCCGTTGAAGGAGACGCCGACGGGGGAGAACACCTTGCGCAGCTTGCCGCCGCACGTGGGACACACCGTGAGCGTGTCGTCGGTGAAAGCCTGCACGATGTCGAACGCGCGGTCGCACTCGGTGCAACGGTAAGAGTATGTGGGCACGTTCAGTCCTTAGAAGTTCAGAAGGCGACAATGCCGGAGGGGGTCACCACGCCGTCGACTCGCTGGTCATGCCGTTCGCTCGGAACGGCATCCACGAGTTCATCGTCGAAAATCACAGCATAGACCGGGGGACACTGCTGCATTGATCCGAGGGTCTTGTCGAAGTAGCCGCGCCCCCACCCCATGCGCATGCCGGTGCGATCGACCGATGCGGCCGGAACGATGATCACGTCCACGTCGTCGAGTGCATTGGGGCTGAGTGGCTCGGTCGTGGGGGCGGGCATTCCGAGTTCGTCCTCGAACTCCTCCTTGCCGTCATACAGGGCCCAGTCGAGCAGGCCGTCGGCGCGCGAGACGGGCAACAGCACGGTGATTCCCTCGGCGCAGGCCCACGCCAGGAAGTCCCTGGTGCCCGGCTCATCCGGAATCGACAGGTACGCGGAGAGGGAGCGCGCCTTCAGCCGGGTGGCCAGCGCAACCAGATTGGCGGTGATGGCGGCGTTCGCTTCGGCCCGACCGGTAGCCGTGGCGATGCGGCGGCGCTCCCGCAATTCAGCCCTCAGGGCACGCTTCTCGAGACCGACCTCATCAGACATGGGACTCATACTATGAGCAGACTGCCGCTAGCCTGTGTTCATGGCCTTCAGGATTTCAAAAGCAGTCGTCCCCGCCGCCGGCCTTGGTACCAGGTTCCTACCTGCAACCAAGGCCATGCCCAAAGAAATGCTGCCGGTGGTGGATAAACCCGCCATCCAGTATGTCGTCGAGGAGGCCGTAGCGGCCGGTCTGACCGACGTGCTCATGATCACGGGTCGCAATAAGAACGCCCTCGAGAATCATTTCGACAGGATGACCGAACTCGAGGCCACGCTCGAGCAAAAGGGCGATACCGACCGCCTCAAGAAGGTCGAGTTCTCCAATGACCTCGCCGACATGCACTACGTGCGCCAGGGGGATCCGCGCGGTCTCGGGCACGCCGTGCTCAGGTCGAAGATGCACGTCGGTCGCGAGCCTTTCGCCGTGCTGCTCGGTGACGACCTGATCGACAGCCGCGATGTGCTGCTGTCGCGCATGATCGAGGAGCAGAACAACCGCAACGCGAGCGTCATCGCCCTCATGGAGGTCGACCCGGCTTCCACCCACCTCTACGGCATCGCCACGGTCGAGAAGACCGGCACCCCCGACGTCGTCAAGATCACCGGGCTCGTCGAGAAGCCGGCTGCCGGCGAGGCGCCGTCCAACTACGCGATCATCGGGCGCTACGTGCTCCAGCCCGACGTCTTCGACGTGCTCGAGCACACGGCTCCGGGCAAGGGCAACGAGATCCAGCTGACCGATGCCCTCCAGACCATGGCCTCAGAGAATATCGCGGGCGGGGTCTATGGGGTCGTCTTCCGTGGTCGTCGTTACGACACCGGTGACCGTGTCGACTACATCAAGGCGATCGTGCAGCTTGCCGTGGAACGCGACGACCTCGGCCCCGAACTGCGGCCGTGGCTCAAGCAGTTCTCAGCCGACCTCGACTGACGTGGCCTCAACCATTCCCACCCTCTCCGAGGGGCGCACGACGATCCGTCCGATCAGGGTCCGTGATGCGCGGGCGCTCGAACGGGAGCTGGCCGAGAACCGAAGCTGGCTGCGCAAGTGGGAAGCCACCAACCCGCACGGTCCCATGTCGTTCGACGTGCGGTCGAGCATCCGGAGCCTGCAGCAGAACGCACGCGCCGGTTTCGGCCTGCCGTTCATCATCGAGCATGATGGCGAGCTCGCCGGGCAGTTGAACGTGTCATCCATCGCGTACGGATCGCTCTCGTCGGCGACCATCGGCTACTGGGTGTCCGAGCGTTTCGCCGGCAAGGGGCTTACCCCCACGGCGGTGGCCCTCGCGACCGATCACTGCTTCTTCGGCGTGGGGCTGCACCGGATGGAGATCTGCATCCGCCCGGAGAATGAGCCGAGCCTGCGCGTGGTCGAGAAGCTCGGCTTCCGCTACGAGGGACTTCGGCGGCGCTACATCCACATCAATGGCGACTGGCGCGATCACTTCTGTTTCGCCCTGACCGTCGACGAGCTGCCGACCGGGGTGCTTCGCCGCTGGCGCGATGGCAAGGCTGTCCCGGCGGATGCGGAAGTGCCCGCTGCCGACAGGGCACGCGCGGCCCGACCACTCGTCACCTGACGGACCACCCCGCCCCTCCCGCGTTCGTAACTCCTGCAGACTGCCCGCGACGGATGCCCCGCGGCGCGTTACGGCGCTCCGGCGCGGCCCGAGCGGGTGCGATCTGCAGGAGTTATGACCAAGCTGAGGTTCGCCTCCGCGTGGTGCCGCGCCAAGAGGCCGCGCGGCTCGTACCGTATGCCTATGGAACTAACGGGAGCAGGCGGCGGGCTCATGCTCGCGATCGCCGCAGCCCTGTGGCTGGCCTACCTGGTGCCGAACTGGTTCAAGCGCCGTGAATACCTGGCCACGGAGCGCAATGCTGTGCGACTGCAGCAGACGATCCGGGTGCTGGCCGAAAGTGCCGAGATTCCGGATGCCGTCAGGGCAGACCTCGCAGCGAAGCAGCTGGCCCAGGCCCAGCGCGCCGAGTTGAGGCAGGGCCCCGTTGCCGTCGGACCCGTCCGGCCACCCGCCGTGCCCCGGGAGGATGCCCGCACCCTCGCCGCGCGCCGACTGCGCCGCGGCCGTGCCGTCGCCACGATCGCGCTCCTCGCGTCGGTGGTGGTGACTCTCGTGCAGCTCACGATGATCATCACCGCGGGGGCGGTCCTCGCATCCTGGATCGTTCTCGCCGGGGCCGTAGCGGTCTCGATCGGCTCCGTATCCCTGCTGACGACCCTCGCAGGCGCGACACGGGCGCGCACGAGCGTGAGCGCGCCCGTCGCTCGCCGCACCTCGATGAGCCGCGCTCCCGCGCCGTCCGCCGTTGTGGAGCAGCGTGAGGCGAGCTGGACCCCCGTGCCCGTTCCCAGGCCCCTCTACCTGTCACGGTCGCTGGCTCCGGCCAGTGCGGCGGCAGACGTGGCCGCGCAGTTACGGCTGGCGTCAGCCAGCGCTGAGCAGGCCGTGCGGACATCCCAGCAGGAGGTCGCCGAGATCCCTGCACCACAGTCGGCTCCGGTGGCTGCTCCCAGCCGCTTCGCACGCATGGGAATCGTGGATGACGCCGCCACCGCCGCGCCAGATCTGGATGCCGTGCTGGCCCGCCGCCGGGCCGTCGGCTGACCCGGACCTGCCACCCCACCAGCTAGTGATAACCTAGCTACGCACTGGGCCGCAAGGCGCAGGGGCCCTTGGCGCAGTTGGTAGCGCGCCTCGTTCGCATCGAGGAGGTCAGGAGTTCAAATCTCCTAGGGTCCACCACAATTCACGTTCCGCAGTCGCTCGACTGTCCTACTGTTGAGCCATGTCGCCCAGGGTCATCGCCGCCTCAGCTGCGGTCATCCTCGCGCTCGAGGCAGTCGTGGCTGCCATTGTCTTCGCGATGTCGACGCCGCTGCTCTTGCCGGTCACTGTTGATGTCAACGACGGCTTCACCCTCACCGACGTGAACCTGGACGTGGCTGTCGTCGTGATGCTGGCATTCTCGGCCGCCTGTCGAGCAGCTGCCGCACTGAGGCCTCATCCGTTGATCGGGCTGGTCGAGTGGTCCCAGGTATCGGCCGTCACGGTGTTTCTCATCGCGCAACTGAATGGGGTTCAGGATGTCGCCGCCCTCGTCGCGCTCTACGCCCTCACGGCAGCGGCCAGTCTGTTCCTGCTGCTGCACCAGCATTCCCATGCCGGACGGTGGCCGTTCGCGTTCGGTGCCGCCGTAGGCGTCGTGCCGTGGGGTGTGATCGCGTTCTACCAGATCGGCGCGATCGTGACGGGGGATGACCCAGCCCCGATCATCCGGGTGATGACCGTCGCTATGCTCGCGTCGGCGGTGGTGTACTGGTGGGTTGCCTACCATCGGAGGCTCGGCGGGCGGGCCCCCACGCTCATCGTCGTGGTGCAACTCAGCGTGTTTGCTGCGACTATCGCCGCAATCCGGTGGACTGTGTAAGACTGCTCCCACAGCGTCGCCTCTCACTCGGTGCGTCGATCTCGCGCAACCCACCGGTCGCCGAAAATCTGTCCAGGCTCTGGCCATGATCCAGGCCCAGCCGCAGTAGATCCGTGCGAGTGAGAGAAGGATTCCATGGCGTCATTTCGTGTCAGAGATTTCCACCCTGAAGACGTGGAAGGCATCCTGCATCTCTGGGAAGAGATGCGCGATTCCCCCGCGGAGCCTGTCTACGGGCTTTCGGAGGTGCTTGCGTCGTGCCAGGAAGATCATGCCGTGGTTGCCATCCACGATGACAAACTGATCGGTGCTGCCGTCGGTCGCGCCGCCCACGCGCAGGGGTGGATCGTCTTCCTGTCGACCACCCTGGCGTGGCAGGAGAAGGGCGTGGGCAGGGCGATGCTGGGTGCTCTGGAGCGCAGGATGGCCCCCCACGGGCTCTCGAAACTCTCGGCCCTGCTTCCCGACACGGCCATGCGCGTCGATGCGTTCATCGACCAGGGCTTCGAGGTCAAGAAGAACCTGCGGTACTTCGAGCGCGAGATCCCCGTGCAGCGCAAAGAACTCAGCGTGCTGTCTGAGGTCGGCGGGCGATTGATGGCCCGCGGCCTGTGGGACGAGATCGGCGGCATGGCGGCGGAGAAGGAGCTGCTCGAGCGGAGACTCGTGATGCCACTCTCCAAGCCGGATCTCGCGGAGAGCTACGGGGTCGTGCCGCCCCGCGCGGTCATGCTCTTCGGCCCCCCGGGAACCGGCAAGACGACATTCGCGAGGGCGATCGCCTCCCGGCTCGAGTGGTCGTTCATCGAGGTCTTCCCGTCGCGACTGGCTGTCGATCCCAAGGGCCTGGCGGGTGCGTTGAGGGAGACCTTCCTCAAGATCGCCGACCTGGAGCACGCCGTCGTGTTCATCGACGAGGTGGAGGAGATTGCAGCGCAGCGCAGCGGCGAGCCGCCGTCGCCATTGCAGGGCGTCACGAACGAGCTGCTCAAGATCATCCCGGCGTTCCGGGAACAGCCGGACCGCCTGCTCGTGTGCGCCACCAACTTCATCAGGGCCCTCGATTCTGCGTTCCTCCGTCACGGGAGATTCGACTACGTGATCCCGATCGGGTTGCCGGATGAGGATGCCCGCCGATCGATCTGGGAGCGGTACATCCCCGCCTCGGCCGCCGCAGGCATCGACCTCGGCGAACTCGTCTCGCGCACTGACGGCTTCTCGCCCGCCGACATCGAATTCGCGGCGCGGAAAGCG
Source organism: Salinibacterium sp. CAN_S4 (assembly GCF_015752305.1). Taxonomy (NCBI): domain Bacteria; kingdom Bacillati; phylum Actinomycetota; class Actinomycetes; order Micrococcales; family Microbacteriaceae; genus Salinibacterium; species Salinibacterium sp. CAN_S4. The sequence continues at coordinate 50,547 of NZ_JADOVB010000005.1, forward strand.
TCGCAGAGCGCGCTCGAGAAGACGTTCTATCCGGATGACGCGGGCACGGCGGCCACGGGACCGGTCACTCTCGACTATCTCGAGGCGATCGCGGCGACGCGCGCTACAGTCTCGCGCGAAGTGGCTGCCGAGTTCCTGCAGGACATCGAGTCGCTGGCCAGGCTCTGACGGTCCGCGTCCACCACCAAACCGGTCATCCACCACAAAACCGGTCATCCACCAGAGGGCGGATGACCGGTTTCGGTGTGGTCAGGCTCTACTGGACGTCGTCGTCGACCCAGTCGAAGGTCTTGGTCACGGCCTTCTTCCAGTTGCGCAGCAGGCGCTCGCTCTCCTCGGAGTCCATGCTCGGCGTCCAGCGGCTGTCTTCCTGCCAGTTCTTGCGCAGGTCGTCGAGGTCGCTCCAGAATCCCGTGGCGAGCCCAGCGGCGTAGGCCGCGCCGAGCGCGGTGGTCTCCGCAACGACGGGCCGCACAACGGGCACACCGAGGATGTCGGCCTGGAACTGCATGAGCAGGTTGTTGGCGATCATGCCGCCGTCGACCTTGAGCTCGGTGAGCGGCACACCGGAGTCGGCGTTGACCGCATCCAGCACCTCGCGTGTCTGGTAGGCGGTCGCTTCGAGCACAGCGCGCGCGATGTGGCCCTTGTTGACGTACCGCGTGAGGCCGACGAGCGCGCCACGGGCATCTGCGCGCCAGTACGGTGCGAACAGTCCCGAGAACGCCGGCACGAAGTAGGCGCCTCCGTTGTCGTCGACGGATGCCGCAAGCGTCTCGATTTCGTCGGCCGACTTGATCAGGCCCAGGTTGTCGCGCATCCACTGGACGAGCGATCCGGTCACGGCGATCGAACCCTCGAGTGCATAGTGCGGTTTCTCGTTGCCGATCTTGTACCCGAGAGTGGTGAGCAGGCCGTTTTTCGAATGGATGATCTCCTCACCCGTGTTGAAGATCAGGAAGTTACCCGTGCCGTAGGTGTTCTTCGCCTCGCCGGTGTCGAACGCGGCCTGGCCGAAGGTGGCCGCCTGCTGGTCTCCCAGGATTCCGGCGACGGGCACCTCGCGCAGGAGGCTGTTGGATTCGGCGACTCCGTAGACCTCGGACGAGCTGCGGATCTCCGGCATCATCGAGAGGGGGACGCCGAAGACGTCGAGGATGTCTTGGCGCCATGAGAGGGTCTCGAGATCCATGAACAGCGTGCGGCTGGCGTTCGTGACGTCGGTCGCGTGGACGCCACCGTCGACACCACCCGTGAGGTTCCACAGCACCCAGCTGTCCGTCGTTCCGAACAGGAGGTCTCCGGCGTCGGCCTTCTCGCGTGCACCCTCGACGTTCTCGAGGATCCATACGATCTTCGTGCCGGAGAAGTACGTGGCCAGCGGAAGCCCGACGATGGGCTTGAAGCGCTCAACGCCACCATCGGCAGCGAACCGGTCGACGATCGACTGCGTGCGCGTGTCCTGCCACACGATGGCGTTGTAGACCGGCTCTCCGGTGTTCTTGTCCCAGACGACGGCGGTCTCGCGCTGGTTGGTGATGCCGATGGCCTTGATGTTGTGGCGGGTGAGGTTGGCGTTGGAGAGTGCCTTGCCGATCACCTCGCGGGTGTTGTTCCAGATCTCTTTCGGGTCGTGCTCGACCCAGCCCGCCTTCGGGAAGATCTGCTCGTGTTCGAGCTGGCCCGACGAGACGATGGATCCCGAATTGTCGAAGATGATGGCCCTGGTGGATGTGGTGCCCTGGTCGATAGCGATGACGTAATCAGTCATGAGAGTGAACTCCGTTGTCTTTCTGCGTTGGGGTTGATGGTCGCTGCTGAGGGGGTGATCAGGCGCCGGCTGTGGCTGTCAGCACGGGCAGGAGTACGAGAGCTGCCCAGCCTGCCAGGAGGCCTCCGACGATCGGGCCGAAGACGGGGACCCAGGAGTAGCTCCAGTCGCTTCCGCCCTTGCCCTTGATGGGGAGCAGCGCGTGCGCGATGCGCGGGCCGAGGTCACGCGCAGGGTTGATGGCGTAGCCGGTGGGACCACCGAGGGAGGCACCGATCACGATCACCAGCAGTGCGACGGGGAGTGCGCCGAGGGCTGCGAGGCCGCCGTCGCCCTGGCGTCCGCCTCCGAACGCGATGACCACGAACACGAGGACGAAGGTGCCGATGACCTCGGTGACGAAGTTCCAGCCGTAGCTGCGGATGGCGGGACCGGTGGCGAAGACGCCCAGTTTGTTGGCCGGGTCGGGCTCGTCGTCGAAGTGCTGCTTGTATGCGAGCCAGCAGAAGACCGCTCCGAGGATCGCGCCGATCAGCTGCGCGCCGATGTAGGCCACGACCGAGAGGAGGTTGACGGGAACACCCGATCCGAATTCGGTCGCACCGTTGGCGACCAGTCCGAGCGTCACGGCCGGGTTGAGGTGAGCTCCGGAGTTGTAGGAGACGATCACACCGGCGAAGACGGCGAGTCCCCATCCGATGGTGACCATCAGGAATCCGCCGTTGAAGCCCTTGTTTTTCGCGAGGGCGACGTTAGCCACCACTCCGGTTCCCAGGAGGACAAGCAACGCTGTCCCCACTACCTCTGAGAGAAATACCACGCCGAGATTGTCCACGTTGACCGTCCTGTTCTGCGCCGGTTCGGGCCAGAATGGAGGCCACCCGACGCTGGGGATTGGATGCTGCACCTCGACGCTATCCGCGGCGGTGAGACTTCAACAAGGGAACCGTCGTGCACATTCGTGCATCGTTGACGGCGCAAGCGTGTCTACTCCCGGTCAGGCTGGGTAGATTTGTCTCGGGCGAAGCGGTCGGCTATCGCGCACATACGTGCAAGGGAGAAGAATGCCGAACGACATCGATGGCGAGAGGTCCGACAAGACCCGTGAAGCACTGCGGGCCGCCCATCTCTATTATCTGCAGGATCTGACGATGGACGCCATTGCTCAGGAGATGCACACCTCACGGTCATCCATCTCACGACTTCTCGGGTTCGCCCGCTCGACCGGTCTCGTCGACATTCAGATCAGAGCGCCCCATCATGGGTCGTCAAGCCTCGAAGATGCCATCCAAAAACGCTTCCAGATTGCTGTCCACATCGTTCCCGTGCCCGATCACGCGAGCAACGTCGATCGACTCGAGAGGGTATGCATGTCGGCCGCGAGGATGCTCGACCGCTACTTCGATTCCAACATGGTGATCGGCCTCGCCTGGGGTTCGACCCTCACCTCGATCAGCCGCCATCTCGTGCCGAAGGAACTCCACAACGTCCAGTTCGTGCAGCTCAACGGGGCCGGCAACAACCAGACCACCGGCATCGTCTACGCGAGCGAGATGCTGCGTCGCTTCGGCGACGCATACTCGGGAACCAGCCAGCAGTTCCCGGTGCCGGCGTTCTTCGACGATCCCCGCACCAAGGAGGCACTGTGGCGCGAGCGCAGCACCCGTCGGGTGCTGGACATGCAGGCGCGGATGGATGTGGCGCTGTTCGGGCTCGGGTCCCCGTTTGCCGACGTGCCCAGCCACGTCTACATCGGCGGGTACCTCGAGCCGGAGGATTTCAGGATGCTCGACGAGGCAAAAGTCGTGGGCGATTGTGCGACGGTCTTCTATCGCGCGGACGGCAGCTATCGCGACATCCATCTCAATGATCGGGCCAGCGGACCGGATCTCGACCAGTTGCGTCGCACGCCACGTCGCATCTGTGTGGTCTCAGGAGTCTCGAAGGTCGCGAGCCTGCGTGGTGCGCTCGCCGCGGGGCTTGTGACAGATCTGGTCATCGACGAGGGCTCGGCGAGAGCATTGCTCGACAGCGTGACGCTCGACAGTGTGACGGGCGACATGGTGACCGAACCTGCACAGATGGTCAAGCCGTAGCGCTTGTGGCATGGCCCGGGTTAGCGTCGATGAAGGCGCGGTCGCCGAGATGGCGCACGATCACCGAGCGAAGGAGCTCCTCATGACCGAATCGCACGACAAGCACGAGAAGACTGAGAAGACCGAGTCGACCGAAGCAGAGGGTCGCTACACCGAGGTGGATGGGAAGGCTCCCGAAGTCGTCGAGGTGCACGGGGACTACACGGCAGAAGATGGTCATCCCGCTTCCGACTCCGCCATCGAAGGGGAGTACACGGATGTGAACACAGATCCTCGCGCGCACGACCGGGACGGCGTCGAGGGGCAATACACCGACGCCGACAAAACCGACGGGAAATAGCCTCTGCACATTCGTGCAAGTTGGTTGGCATTTCGCTCACCACCCCGTAACCCCGTAATACGCTGATAATGGCGCCGAATTCGGCGCATAGCGAATCGACGTGCAGGACTGATCCCATGACTGATAGCCGCCTTACCGCCCACACCCGCGACAGCGCTTTGGCCAGACTGGCCAACAGCACGAAGCCCGGCGAAGAACTCGACATCCTCGTTATCGGCGGAGGCGTCACAGGCGCCGGCATCGCTCTCGACGCCGTGAGCCGCGGCCTCTCTGCCGCCGTCGTCGAAGCCCAGGACTGGGCATCAGGCACATCCAGCCGCTCGAGCAAGCTCATGCACGGTGGCCTGCGATACCTGCAAATGCTGGACTTCAAGCTCGTGCTCGAAGCCCTCAAGGAGCGAGACCTGCTGCTGACAGAGATCGCGCCGCACCTGGTGCGCCCGATCCCGTTCCTGTACCCGCTGCAACACCGGGTCTTCGAGCGACTGTTTGTCGGCGCGGGCATCATGCTCTACGACCTGCTCGCGAGCGCCAGGCCGGGAAAGAGGGCATTGCCCTTCCACCGCCACCTCTCCCGCAAGGCTCTCGACACGACCTTCCCCGATTTCGCCAAGGACGCGGCGGTGGGAGCCATCGAGTACTGGGATGCGAACGTCGATGACGCGCGCTTCGTGCTCACGGTGATGCGAACCGCCGTCGAGCGCGGTGCTCACGCCGCGGCGCGCACCCAGGTCGTCGAGCTCACCAAGAATGCGGCAGGAGCCGTCGATGGTGCCGTTCTGATGGACCTCGAAACCGGTGCGATGTTCCCCGTCAAGGCGAAATCAGTCATCAGTTCGACCGGGGTCTGGACCGAGGAGTCGCAGTCGCTGGCCGGCAACGACGGCGGTTTGCGCGTGCTCGCGTCGAAGGGCATCCACATCGTTGTGCCCCGTGACCGTATCGACGGAGAAGCCGGGCTCATCCTGCAGACCTCCAAAAGCGTGCTGTTCGTCATTCCGTGGTCGCGCTACTGGGTGATCGGCACGACCGATACTCCGTGGAACGAAGACCTGATGAACCCGGTCGCCACGGCGACCGACATCGACTACGTGATCGCCGAAGCGAACAAGGTCCTGGCGAAGCCGATCAGTCACGCCGACGTCGTCGGAACATGGGCGGGACTCCGCCCACTGCTGCAGCCGGGCACGAAGACCGGGACGCAGTCTGCCAAGGTGTCGCGCGAGCACACCGTCGCATCCTCTGTGCCCGGCCTGATCTCGATCGCGGGCGGAAAGTTCACCACCTACCGGGTCATGGCGAAGGATGCTGTCGACTTCTCCCTGGGTGCGGCCGCGAAGGGTCGGCCTTCGGTCACGCAGCACATTCCGCTGATCGGTGCAGACGGCTTCAAGGCCACCGAGCGCGAACTGCGGTCGACCATGGCTGGGCTGGGCTGGTCGACGAGCATGACCGACCACCTCTTCCACCGCTACGGCGCCAACGTCAGGGACATCGTAGAGATCGCCCAAAACGACAGCAGTCTCGCGGCTCCCCTGGAGCATGCATCCGCCTACCTCCGTGCCGAAATCGTGTACGCGATGACCCACGAGGGAGCCCTGCACCTCGATGACCTCATGATGCGTCGCACGCGCATGGTCTACGAGTACCTCAATGAGGCGATGGATGCCGTGCCCGAGGTCGTCGAACTGGCCAGGGTCACCCTCGGCTGGAGTGACGAGCAGGCCGCGCGTGAAACCGAGCTGTACCGCAAGCGGGCAGCCGCCGACGAGGACGCAGCCGACCAGCCCGACGATGCGAGCGCCGCTCGTGCCAGGGCTGCCGCTGCGGAAATCGTGCCGATGATCGACCTGGGGTCGCGTCCGCGACCCTAGTTCCGACCGAACCGGTGAGTCGCCGGGACGACAGCATCGAGTGTTTGGTGCCGTCTTCCTGGTGCCGAGCCATGCGCGCCCCCCCGGGCGTGTGCTTGCTGGACCCATACACAAAGGAGTGGAATGAAACGCGCATTGTTTACGAGGAACAGGTTCTGGCTGGCGTTATCGCTGGTGCTGGTGATGCTGTCGGCGATCGGGGCATCCCTCATCCAGACATCGGCCTACACGGTCACGGTGAAGGACATGAACTGGGAGACCTCATCGGGCCAGTCGCTGAGCGCGCTTCTCTACAAGCCGAACGGTGTCTCGGCAGACAACCCCGCGCCCGCGATCGTTGTGGCGCACGGGTGGTGGAATAACAAGGAAATGCAGGACGCCAACTACGTCGAGCTCGCGCGCCGCGGTTATGTGGTCGTTTCGATCGACATGTATGGCCACGGCAACTCCGACTACCTGCCGAACGCCGATCTGGCGATCGGCGGCACGGGGATGTACGACGCAGTGAAGCTCGTTGCAGACCTGCCATACGTGCAACAGGACAAGATCGGCGTCTCGGGCCACTCCAACGGTGCACGAGCGGCGAATTTTTCGATCGGGCTGGACAACGAAGCCGACACTCCGCTGATCGCCTCGGTGCTGCTCGTCGACAACGACGGTGTCTACACGGATGCCGACGGTGCCTTCACGAACATCTACGGAGCTCGCGACGCGGGAATCGTGGCCGACCAGTATGACGAGTTCTTCTTCCGCAGCTACAGCGCTGAGGGAGCAGCGCTCACCCCGCCCCGCGAATACATCGGTACCGCCAACGCCCAGTCGTTCCTGAACTTCGGCGGAGAAGGCACGGAATCACGCGAGGCCGGCCAGTTCTACGATGGCAAGGTCGACGGTGACGATGCATTCCGTGTCATCTACACGCCCGCAGAAACCCACCCGTGGGGAACCATCTCCAAGACGACCGTTGCAAGCCAGATCGGTTTCTGGGAAGAGTCGTTCGGCGCTCCCAACCCCATCGCCGAGGGCAGCCAGGTCTGGCAGGTGAAGGAAGCCTTCACGACGGTCGGCCTGATCGGCTTCGGCATCTTCCTGCTGGCATTCGCCAGGGCGCTGCTGACGACCCGCGCGTTCGCGGGCCTTCGGTTCGAGGGTGGGGACGCGCTCGTCGCCCGGGACCGCAAGGGTCACACCTGGTTCTGGGGTGGGCTCGTGGTGTCTGCGTTCGCATCGGCCATCACCTACGTGCTGCTCAGCCAGAGCCCGCTGATGGCGGGAATCGCCTTCAACGTCGTTCCGACGATCTTCACCCAGGGCGCAGTGTTCTTCATCGCCACCTGGGCCGCCCTCAACGGTCTCATCGGCCTGGTCATCATGACGGTCTCGTACCATCTGTTCGGCAAGAAGAACGGCACAGACCTGCGCGCGATCGGTGTGCTGCCCGGCTGGCGGAAGTTCTTCCACGGCATCGGCCTCGGTGCTGTGGTCGTGGCCGCCGCATTCGGGCTCGTCTTCGTCGTCGACTACTTCTTCCAGACCGACTTCCGGCTCTGGGTGGTAGCCATCAAGGCCTTCGGCCCTGACAAGCTCTGGATCGGGTTGCTCTATCTGCCCTTCTTCCTGATCTACTTCCTGCTGAATTCGGTGGCCATCAACAGCTTCAACAGGTTCACCATCCGCGGCAAGGAATGGGGCAACACGGCCGTGCTCGCGCTGTTCAACTCGCTCGCGCCGATCATCCTCGTCGCGGCGCAGTACACGACCTTCGCGATCACCGGAGAACTCATCCTCGGCTTCGGCGGCATCTTCAGCATCTGGCTGTTCCCCGTGATCGTCATCCTGGCCGTGGCGGCGGTGATCTCGCGCAAGCTCTACCGCGCAACGAACAACCCATACATCGGGGGATTCATCATGGCCGCCGTGGTCACGCTGATGTCGGTCAGCAACACCCTGACGGTCACGTACTGATCCAGCGTCGGCCGGCGGGCAGCCGGTCCGGCGCCTGAATTCTCGACCGGTTGTGGTGGTCGGTCGTCGACGGTAGGCCCCGATCCGCTCGTGCGGGTCGGGGCTTTTCCGAGCCGGCGAGAATATTCAGAACCGTGGAATAGAGATGATCCGGCAATGGTTGTCAGAACTATACGTTTGCATTGATATGGTGCAGGGATACTGAAGGAGTGGCCATGGCGCAGCATGTTGAATTCGGACTCGACACATTCGGAGACGTCACCGTCGGCGTCGACGGATCGGCGATCAGCCAGGCCCAGGTGATCCGCAACCTGGTTGCAGAGGGAGTGCTGGCCGACGAGCTCGGTATCGATTTCATCGGTGTCGGTGAGCACCACCGCGAGGATTTCGCGGTGTCAGCTCCCGAGGTCGTCCTGGCCGGCATCGCGTCGGTGACGAAGAACATCCGTCTCGGCTCGGCCGTGACGGTCTTGAGCTCGGACGACCCGATCCGGGTGTTCCAGCGCTTCGCGACAGTCGACGCTCTCTCGAACGGCCGGGCCGAGGTCATCCTCGGGCGTGGGTCATTCACCGAATCGTTCCCACTCTTCGGATTCGACCTCGGCCGGTACGAGCAGCTCTTCGAGGAGAAGCTCGACCTCTTCTCCGAGCTGCTGAAAGAGCAGCCCGTCACGTGGAGCGGCGACCTTCGGCCACCCCTGACCGAGCAGAGCGTCTATCCGCACACCGAGGCCGGCCACATCCGCACCTGGATCGGTGTGGGGGGAAGCCCCGAATCCGTAGTGAGGGCCGCGCGCTACGGCATGCCCCTCGTGCTGGCGATCATCGGCGGCGACCCCGCCCGGTTTGCACCATACGTCGATCTCTTCCACCGCGCGCTCGCCCAGCTCGAGAAGCCCGATCTGCCGATCGCCGTGCATTCACCAGGATTCATCGCAGATACCGACGACGAGGCGGCAGAGCAATACTGGCTGCACCACAAGGCGATGCGCGACCGCATCGGTGCCGAGCGGGGCTGGCCCGAGACGAACGAGGGCGAGTACTCGAACGAGATCAACCACGGATCCCTCTACCTCGGCTCACCCGAGACCGTGGCCCGCAAACTCGCGGCCACGATCTCGACCCTCGGCATCCAGCGATTCGACCTGAAGTACAGCGCGGGAACCCTGCCGCACGAGCTCATGATGCACTCGATCGAGCTCTACGGATCGAAGGTCATCCCCATGGTGAAAGACATGCTCTCCTAGTCGACTGCGGTCGTCTCGGTCGTTGGTTCGGTCGCACGAGCTACCGCTGACGTGGCTGCCGACGTCGAGCGACGCCTCAGGATGACGATGACGACCAGCGCGATGAGGCCGAGAAACACGATCCAGGGAAGCAGCACGCCGAACACCACGAGCAGTCCAGCGAAGAACCCGACGAAGGCCGCCCATCCGGCCGAGATACCGTCGAAGAAGTTGTCGGGCTCAGGTGTCGGAGCGGTGAAATCGGAGACGAGGTTCAGGGTGATCGTCGAGAGGCTGACCTGGTCGGCGAGGTAGCGCCGCTGGCTCTGCATGCTCTCGAGTTGCGCCTGGCGATCCGAGATGGCCGTCTCCAGGGTGATGAGGTTCTCGGTATCGGTAGCTGTGGCGAGCAGACCGAGCAACCGGTCGACGGAGGCCGACATCGCCGTGATCCTCGCGTCCAGATCCTGGGTCTCCATCGTCACGTCCGCCGAGTTCAGCGACACCTCCTGCACGGCCCCGAGTTCCCTGAGTTTGTCCAGGGTGGCGGTGAGAGTGTCCGACGGGACGCGCAGGGTGAGGGTCGCGCTGCCGTCACTGCCGTTGACGGGAGCGATCTCGGAGCGGCCGTCAACCCTGCCCCCGGACTGTTCGACAATGCGGACGGCGTCGGATGCGGCATCCACCGGCTTCTCGACGGTGATGGTGACGAAGCCGGTGACGATGACCTGGCGGCCGGAATCTACTGTCGATTCGGTCACGATCGAGTCACCACCCCCTGCCGCGTCGCTGCCCGAGGACTCACCGCCGTCGCGAGAGACCTGGGGAGCCTGCTCGTTTACGACGCCCGGACTGTCGCTGCTCGTTCCTGAGCCTGCCGTGCAGCCGGCCATGGCCATGGTCAGCAGTACTGCTGCTGTCGGAATGATCAGTATTCGCCTCATGGCGTAACGGTATCCCTCGCGTCCAGAAGGCGATACCCAACGTTTTTGCGGGCACGGGCGTCACCTGTCAAGCCCTCGCCACCCGTCCCGCGTCCGACCTAATCTGGTTGAGCCGGGAACAACCCGCGACACCACCGACACCATTCGAGGAGATAGACATGGGATTCATGGATGACGCCAAAGATGCAGCCCAGGCCGCTGGCAAGAAGATCGGCGAGGTAGCGGACGACACCAAGGAGCGCGTGAGCGACAGGGTCGACGAGGGCAAGGCAGACGGCGAAGTCAGGCGCGCCGAGGCCGACGTCAAGCGCGCCGAGGCCGAGCGGGACACCACGAAGGCCAAGAACGAGTTCAAGGAAGACCTGCGCGACTAGCGCCGTTCGACGCAGCGGGGGCGACCCATGGTCGTCCCCGCTCCGACGTTAAGCTGGCCCCATGGGTTGGTGGAGCACGGTCGTCGAGAAAGTCCGGCCGGTAACCACACCCCTGCTCAACATCGCTGGTGATGCAGGAGAGGGCCCCGTCATCATCCTGATCCATGGGATCGCGTCGTCGGCTGCGACGTTCAAGCGGCTCGTGCCGTTGCTCTCCGACCGGTACCGGTGCATTTCGATCGAGCTCCTGGGCTTCGGGGAATCCCCGGCGCCCGCCCGTTCCACGTACACGATCGAAGAGCACGTGGCAGCCATCCACCACACGATCCGCTCACTCCGCCTCTCGGCACCATTCGTGCTGGTCGGTCACTCGCTCGGCAGCCTGCTGTCTGCGCGCTATGCGGCCGTGCATCCTGCACACGTGTCCCGACTCGTGCTGGTGAGCCCTCCCGTCTACCTCTCGCCCACCGAAATGGGAGATCCGCGCGCACGACGACGGCTCGGTGCGTACATGCGCGCCTACGAATTCATGCGGGAGAACAAGGAATTCACGATCGGAAATGTCGACAGGATCGCGAGCCTGTTCCAGTTGAAGGACGTGCTCGAGGTCTCGGAGCGCAACTGGACCCCGTTCATCCTGAGCCTGCAGAATTGCATCGAATCCCAGACCACCGTGAGCGACATCGCGTCCATCAGGGTGCCGATCGACGTGATCTACGGCACTCTCGACCAATTCCTCACGCCGGGCACCATGACCATCATCGAGCAGATGCGGCACGTCACCACCCACAGGGTCGAACTCAGCGATCACCTCATTCGCAAGCGCCTGGCGAAGGCCGTGGCCGAGGTCATCAACTAGCTCGAGGATGCCCGTTCCGGCAGAGGAAGTCGTGGCCGGCGCAGCGCCGCGTTCAGGATGCCGCAACCGCCGACGAGCGCAGCCGAGGCGCCGCACACCAGCAGCCCTGCCCACGCGCCGCCACGGTTGATCGCCTCACCGCCCACGGTCGCCCCGATGGTGACACCGAGCGACAGCGCGACGCTCGGCCAGGCCATGGCGGTAGTGATTTCTGAGCGATCGACGATGATCTCGATGAGGGACGAGCCAGAGATGAGCACAGGCGTCGTTACCAGGCCCGCCGTGAAGCTGACGATGGCAAGGGAGGGGATGTCCCGCACCAGGAGCAGCAAGGGGACCACCGCGGCGAACGCCACAGACGCGAACAGCACGCGCCTGATAGCTGACCAGCCTCCGCTGAGTGCTCCGAAGACCAGTCCGGAGACGACACTGCCGATCGCGAACACCGCGAGGAGCACTCCCGCGAGAACCTGGCTGCCCGCCTCTCGAGCCACGCCCACCGCCGTGAGGTCGATCGAACCGAACATCAGGCCGACCCCGACATAGCCAGGCAACAGCCCGATGATTCCCGCCGGAAGCAGTCGACGCCGCTCGTGCTGCGAGTGCACCGGCACGGGCGCGGTCGATCGTTGAGCGAGTAGCACTGCAAGCCCCGCCACGGAGATCGCGACGCCGGTCGCCAGGCCGAACGCGGGTGACACCAGTCCGGCGAGCAGGGTGACCACGGGTGGGCCGATCACGAACGTGAACTCGTCGCCTACCGACTCGAGAGCGAGCGCGGTGTGCTTATCGTGCGGGGAGCGCAGGAGGTGCACCCACCTGGCTCTCGCCAGAGTCCCCGCATCGATAGAACTCGCGCCGACGAGGAATGCCGCGACGAACCATGACCAGACCGGTGCGCCCAGGTGCACCACGGCGATCAGCGCGGTCGCGGAGAGCAACGCCGTGGCGATCGCGAGGGGGAGTACGGCCCCCTGCCCTCGCGAATCCGCCGCCCGCGACCAGATCGGGCTGAGCACGGCGGCCCCCAGCACGACACAACCCGATACCGCGCCCGCCAGCGCATAGTTCGAACTGCGGTCGGCGATCAGGAGGATGGCGCCGATTCCCGCCGTGGAGCGCATGATCCGCCCGAACCACGCGGCCAGCGAGAAGCGCCAGGCGCGGGGTTGGGCGAGGATCTCGACGTACGGTCGTACCAGGGGGAGGGCCACGGGCTCGAATCCATTCCTGGCCAGACGAAGACGGGGATGCCCGCCGGCTGCTCGCCCGACCCCACGATTCTACAAGCGGACACGGGCCGCATATGGTGGAGGAATGCGCACAACACCCCTCACCAGGCTCGGCCGTCCAGTCTCAGCGATCGGACTGGGAACCTGGCAGCTCGGCGCGGACTGGGGTGACGTCAGTGAGTCGGATGCCACGGCCATCCTCGAGGCGTCAGTCGAGTCCGGCGTGACGATCTTCGACACCGCGGATGTCTACGGTGACGGCCGAAGCGAGCAGATCATCGGTCGCTTCGCACAATCGCACCCCGAAATCTTCATCGCCACCAAGATGGGTCGGCGTCTCGAACAGGTGCCAGAGAACTACTCGATGGAGAATTTCCGGGCCTGGATCGACCGGTCTCGCGCCAACCTCGGCATGGACACCCTCGACCTGGTGCAGTTGCACTGCCCGCCGAGTGCCGTGATCGAGAGCGACGCCGTTTTCGACAACCTCGACACGCTCGTCACTGAGGGGGCGATCGCCCGCTACGGCGTGAGCGTCGAGACAGCGGCGCAGGCCCTCACCGCGATCGCGCGTCCCGGCGTGGCCAGCGTGCAGATCATCCTGAACGCCTTCAGGCTCAAGCCTCTGGATGCTGTGCTTCCGGCCGCGAGCGATGCCGGTGTCGCGATCATTGCGCGGGTGCCCCTCGCTTCCGGACTGCTGAGCGGCAAGTACACGAAAGACACGATCTTCGCCGCCGACGACCACCGCAATTACAACCGCCACGGCGAAGCGTTCGACGTGGGGGAGACGTTCTCCGGAGTGGACTTCGACGAGGGAGTCGCCGCAGCCCAGGAGTTCTCGGCGCTCGCGGAAGGTGTGGGGCTCACCGCACCCGTTGCAGCCCTCGCCTGGCTGTCGCAGCTCCCCGGGGTCACGACCGTCATTCCCGGCGCCCGTAATGTCAGGCAGGCGACGTCCAACGCCTCGGCAGGAAGCGTCGATCAGCTCGCTCTCACCCCGCAGATCACCGAGCTGTACGACCGACGGTTCCGGGCCGAGATCCACGACCGCTGGTAGTTCTTCGGTCAGCGACGTCATCGTGCAGGACACTGCTGTCGACTGTCCGGCGAACACCAGGTAGCCGCAACCGGTCCACAACCTGAACACAATGTCGACGAAACCGGCGTGTCGGCTTGCTTTTGCTCATCATCAGCAAAATGTTCTTGACGGCGTGAGGACGCAGCACTAACCTGACAACACTTCGGAATCCCGACCGAAGCGTCAGCGGTTACCCGAATAATCCGCTGACTCGCGCACCACCTGTCCCCAGCAGGCACAACCCATGAATGCTCCTCCCGAGGTGCTTTTCGCGCGCCCGATCCAACCCGAAAAGCCCAGCAATTCAGCAACCCCCCGATGGTCACCCGACCGCGCCTCCATGATGGTGGTGTCGTGATGAGTGGCACGATCGGCACGGGTCTACCGTCAGCGAACGCTCGCACCGTCGACCTCCAAGCCACCGCCGCCCAGCCGCGCGCGCGCACACACGCGGCAGCTTCCCCATCCGGCTCCGCGGCCTGGGCACACCGCCATCTGCACGCGTATCGGTTGACCGACCTCGCGATCGTCATCACCGCGGTGGCATCATCAGTTGCTGTCGGCAGCTGGACGGGGCTCGCTCCCTGGGCGCCGGAAGAAAGCCAGGCTGGAATCGCCGCGGCGTTCGTCCTCCTCTGGTTCGGGGCGCTCCGTCTGCGGCGCACCTCCGAGCTCCGGATCGTGGGCCGCAGCCGCGAGCTCGGGCGGGTCGTCGGTGCGTCGCTCGCCGCGTTCGGCATCCTGGCCATGGTCAGCGAGTTCATGGACGTGGACGGGCTGAGAGCGTACCTTCTCGTCGGTCTTCCCCTGGGAGCTGTGCTTCTTGTCGGGGGCCGCACATTCTGGCAGCGCCGGCTCGACACCGAGCGCGCGAGAGGACTGAGCCTGCCCAGGGCCGTCGTCGTGGGTGCCGGGCCCGATATCAACTTCGTTGCAGAGCAACTCGGTCGTTCCTCTGCCCCGAGGTACGTGGTCGCCGCCGCGGTGCTGTCTGACGGGCGCCCCGGCGACAGTGCTGACACCGCACCGTCGACGATCGACACGATCACCGCCATCACCGACGCTGTCGCCATGGCGAACGCGGACGTCGTGATCCTCGCGAGCCATCCGGGTGACGGGGGTGAATTCGTGCGCGGACTCTCGTGGAGGCTGGAGAGCAGTTCAGCTGAGCTGGTTCTCGCGTGGTGCCTCGATTCCGTCGACCGTTCGCGTGTGCGCTTCGATACCGTCGACGGTCTGCCCCTCATGCACGTTGCTACACCGACGTTCTCGGGAGCCAAGCACCGGGCTAAGCGGGCACTGGATATCGTGCTCTCCGGTCTCGCCCTGATCTTCCTGGCACCGTTCTTCGCCGTGATCGCGGTGCTGATCCGTCGTGACAGTGAGGGCCCCGTGTTCTTCCGCCAGGAGCGCGTGGGTGTCGATGGCACGAGATTCTCCATGGTCAAATTCCGCTCGATGGCCACCACCGCCGAGGCGGATCTCGCTGGGCTTCTCGAGCAGAACGAGGGCAATGGGCTGCTCTTCAAGCTCCGGTCGGACCCTCGCGTCACCCGGGTAGGTGCCGTGCTCCGTCGCTATTCCCTGGACGAGCTTCCCCAATTGTGGAACATCTTCGTGGGCCACATGAGCATCGTCGGTCCGCGCCCCCCGCTTGTGCGCGAAGCGGAGCAGTACGACGACAGACTCCAGCGTCGCCTGTACATCAAGCCGGGGCTCACGGGGGCCTGGCAGGTGGGCGGACGGTCGGACCTGAGCTGGGAAGAGAGCATCCGTCTCGACCTGAATTACGTCGAGAACTGGTCGCTCCTGGGCGACCTGCTCATCATGTGGCGCACTATCGGTGTCGTCATCGGACCGGTAGGAGCGTATTGACCATGCTTGATCGCCCGACCGCACTGTCCCGGATACACCACCGTCTGACCGGCACCGGTCCGTCCCTGCGCCGCGAGCACCCGCGCAGTCGCTTCGCGGTCGCGACTGCGGCGATTCTCGCGCTCGTGGCGAGCATGATGGTCGCCACAACGGCCGCGCCCGCCGATGCGGCAACGGATCCCTGTGGTCCCAGCTCGAACAAGATCGTGTGCGAGAACAGCAAAGCGGGAACCGATCCAGCTCTCTGGGATATCGACGGTGCGGGGGATCCGACGATCCAGGGCTTCGGAACAGACATCAGCGTCAACGTCGGTTCGACGATCGGATTCAAGGTCTCCACGCCGGCGTCGAGCTACCGTCTCGACATCTACCGGACGGGCTACTACCAGGGGCTCGGGGCGCGATTCATCACGACCGTTACGCCTTCCGCGTCTCTCCCACAGATCCAGCCTCCCTGCGCGTCGGATGGCGCGACCGGCCTGGTCGACTGCGGGAACTGGGGACTTTCGGCCTCGTGGGCTGTCCCCGCGACGGCGGTGTCCGGCGTGTACATCGCTGTCCTCGAACGCGCAGACACCGGTGGGACGAGTCACATCATCTTCGTCGTGCGCGATGACTCCAGCCGTTCTGATGTGCTCTTCCAGACATCGGATACGACGTGGCAGGCGTACAACACCTACGGGGGATCGAGTTTCTACCAGGGCGGGAGTGCTGGCAGAGCATTCAAACTCAGCTATAACCGCCCGTTCGCGACCCGGGAAGGAATCACGGCGCGCGACTTCTACTTCAGTTCGGAATTCGCGCAGGTGCAGTTCCTCGAGCAGAACGGCTACGACCTGACGTACGCGTCCGGTGTCGATACCGATCGCTTCGGACCCCTGTTGCTCAACCACAAGGTCTTCCTCTCCGTGGGCCACGACGAATACTGGTCGACAGGGCAGCGAGCCAATGTCGAGGCGGCTCGCGACGCCGGGGTCAATCTCCAGTTCCTGTCGGGCAACGAGGTCTATTGGCACACGCGGTACGAGCCGTCCACGGTCCAGCCCGGATCCAATGCATACCGGACCCTCGTCTCGTACAAGGAGACATGGTCCAATGCCAAAATCGACCCCAGCGCGACCTGGACCGGCACCTGGCGTGACCCGCGGTTCGCGGCGCCGAGCGCAGGAGCCGGGAGGCCTGAAAACTCCCTGACCGGCTCGATGTACATGTCGAACGATGACGATCTCCCCGTCACGGTGACGGCCGACCAGGGGAAGACGCGGCTGTGGCGTGGCACCTCGCTGACGACGCTCGCGGCAGGAACCAGCCAGGCGCTTGCCCCGCACACGGTGGGCTATGAATCGAACGAGGTCGTCGACAACGGATTCAGCCCGGCCGGACTCATCAGGCTGTCCACGACCGTAGGTCCGACTCCACAATTGCTGCAGGATTTCGGCAATACCGTGGCGCCAGGAACCACCACGCACAACCTGACCCTCTACCGTGCTCCCAGCGGGGCGCTGGTCTTCGGCGCCGGGACGATCCAATGGGCGTGGGGGCTCTCACAGAATCACGACGGCAACGGTGCCCCGGCCGATCCCCGGATGCAGCAGGCCCAGGTGAACATCCTGGCCGACATGTCCGCTCAACCGTTGACGCTCATGCCCGGGTTGACCGCCGCTTCCAGGAGCACCGATACGACAGCGCCGGTCGTCACGTTCACGGCTCCTGCGGCGAACTCGACCAGGAGCAGCGGCGCCCTCGTCACAGTGTCCGGCACGGCCCAGGATATCGGAGGCGTAGTTGCCGGTGTCGAGGTCTCGACGGACGGCGGGACCGAGTGGTATGCCGCCACCGGTACAGCATCGTGGAGCTACACGTACAGCCAGAGCGGCATCGGATCTCAGGCCGTGCGAGTGCGAGCCACTGACGACAGCGCGAATACCTCGGCCCCGAGCATCCTGCCGCTGACCGTCACGGGGCAGGCGAGTGTCTTCGGTTCTGAGACTCCCCTCGACGTCGATTCCGGCGACCCGAGCGCAACAGAACTCGGCCTCAACTTCGTTCCCCAGGTCGACGGTTTCGTCACAGGCGTGCGCTTTTACAAGAGCGCAGCCAACGTCGGCACCCACAGGGGGTCGCTCTGGAGCTCCGCCGGGGCTTTGCTCGCGGAGGTGAACTTCACGAACGAGACGGCGACCGGATGGCAGACAGCCCAGTTCTCGAGTGCCGTCGGTGTAACGGCTGGCCAGAAGTACACGGTGTCGTACACGGCGCCGTCCGGACATTACTCCTCCGGCTACTACTACTGGACTTATTGGTCGAGCCTGTCGTCGCCCCTGTCTGTTCCTTACGCGTACGGAACGCCGTCGCCCGGCGTCTTCGGAAACCCCGGCACCTTCCCGACATCGAGCTACCAGGGTACGAACTACTACGTCGACGTGCTGTTCTCGACGCAGAACGTGACCCCGCCGTCGGTGATCTCCCGCTACCCGGTTGCAGGCTCGACCTGCGTGGGAACCTCGAGCGCGGTGACGGCCTGGCTGGCGGGCACGGTCACGGCATCCACTGTCGGCATGACTCTCGCTACGACGGCAGGAGCCGCCATCAGTGGGACGACTGCGTACGACGCAGCCACGATGCGGGTCTCCTTCATACCGACCGTGGCGCTCGCCGCGAACACGTCCTATACGGCAACGATCGTGGCGTCCGGTGCTGGTGGCGCGCTCTCGACCGGCCAGACCTGGAGCTTCACGACAGCAGCGACAGGTAGCTCAGCATCCTGCCCTGTATCGATCTTCCCCACGTCGACGGTGCCGGTGGTGCCGCAGGTCCCCGACAGCCCTGTGACCCTCGGGGTGACCTTCAGTTCGAGCTCCAACGGTTCGATCGTCGGTATGAGGTTCTATAAGGGCGCCGCGAACACGGGGACACATACGGGAACCCTCTGGTCGTCGACAGGGACGGCGTTAGCGACGGCTACTTTCGTGAGCGAGACGGCCACCGGGTGGCAGAACGTCTCCTTCAGCCAGCCCGTGGCGATCACGGCCGGCACGCAATACGTGGCGTCGTACCGATCCACGACCGGCAACTACTCAACGACCTCGGGAGTCTTCGGCGCGGCGTTCAGGAGCGGATTCCTCACCGTTCCTGCCGGTGGCGCTGTCTACAGTTACGCTGACGGCTTCCCATCGTCGTCATCGACGACCAACTATTTCGTGGATGTGCTGTTCGCGCCTCCGGGTGGAAGCGGAGCACCGCTGCCGACCGTCACCTCGACGACCCCGGCAGCCGGTGCGACAGCCGTCGCGACCTCTACGGTGATCAGGGCTGTGTTGTCTGCCGATCCAGGCGCGACGATTCCCAGTCTCTCCGTCACGGCCGGCACCACACCCGTCGCCGGCACGACAGCCTGGGCCTCGGGCACCAGGACGCTGACGTTCACGCCGACCTCGGCGTTGGTCGCAGGCACCGCGCATTCCGTCGTCGTCGCCTCCGGCGCGACACCGCTGTCTGGCGGTTCCTGGTCGTTCACGACAGCCGGTTCACCGCCCACCGGCACCTCGTTCTCCCTGATCTCCGGCACCCCGGTGACGGCATCGACGGCAGACGCGAGTGCCATCGAGCTCGGTATGGCGTTCACTCCGTCACAGCCAGGCTCCGTGACCCAGATACGTTTCTTCAAGGGTGCAGGCAACACCGGCACGCACAGGGGATCGATCTGGTCATCGACCGGGACTCGGCTCGCCACCGTCACGTTCACCGGTGAAACAGCCAGTGGATGGCAGACCGCGACGCTCGCAAGCCCCCTTGCGCTGACGCCGGGATCCACGTACATCGTGTCCTACTTTGCTCCGGTGGGTCGCTACTCCTCCACCCCGAACTATTTCTCCTTCCCGAGGACGAGCGGGCCCCTCGCCGCGGACGTCGCAACCAACGGCAGATACCTGTACGGCGCGTCTGGCGGATTCCCCACGTCGAGCTATCAGGCGACCAACTATTTCGTGGATGTCACGTTCGTGACCTCGGCGCCCGTCCCCGTGAGCGTCGCTTCGCGAACCCCGGCATCGGCGGCAGTCGGAGTGCCGACCACGACCTCGGTCTCCGCCGTACTGTCGGGAGACATCGTCACTGGCACGCCCTCGCTCGCCGTCACCGGTCCGGCAGGAGCCGTCGCCGGCACCTCCACCTATTCGACCGCGACGAAGACCGTCACCTTCGCACCGTCCGCCCTCGCGTCATCCACGACGTACACCGCAACAGTCTCCGTGGGTGGAACCGTCGTGAGCGGTGGTACCTGGTCCTTCACCACCGGCACCACCTCCCCGCCAGCATCCGTGTTCTCACTGATCTCGGGCACGCCAGCCACCGAGGCTAACAACGACGCGAGCGCCGTCGAGCTCGGCATGGCATTCAGAACGTCGCAGGCCGGTTCGGTCACGGCTATCCGGTTCTACAAGGGTGCTGGCAACACCGGAACACACACCGGATCGGTCTGGTCGACCTCCGGCACCCGGCTGGCCACCGTGACCTTCAGCGGCGAGACGGCAACCGGATGGCAAACCGCGACTCTCGCGACGCCGCTCGCGCTGACGCCGGGGACCACCTATATCGTCTCGTACTTCGCTCCGAACGGTCGGTACTCCAGCACGTCCTCGTACTTCACGACCGCAAGGACGAGTGGTCCACTCACCGCGGACGCCAGCAACGGGCGCTACGTCTACGGTGCGGGAGGCGGCATGCCGGCATCCGTCTGGAATTCGACGAACTATTTCGTGGACGTCGTCTTCGCGCCCACAACGCCGACCCCGACCCCGACACCCACGCCTACGCCAACGCCGACCCCGACCCCCACGCCGACCCCGACCCCCACGCCCACTCCGACCCCGACCCCGACTCCGACTCCGACTCCGACTCCGACCCCGACCCCCACGCCGACCCCCACGCCGACCCCCACGGCTCCCGCTGTCACCGTCGGAGTAGTGGCGCCTGCTGCTGGCGCGACCGACGTCGCACCGACGGTGTCCATCACGGCGGCCGTCAGTGGGGCGGATGCCGCGACGGCAACGATCACCGTGACTTCCTCCGCCGGCCCGGTCGCAGGTACGAGCACCTATTCCACCGGGACCGTCACGTTCACACCCACAGTTCCCCTGGACTGGTCGACGATCTATACGGCCGCGGTGAGCTCAGGGTCGACGCAGATCGGATCGTCGTGGTCGTTCACGACGACCTCGGCGCCGGTCATCGTGACCGCCCAATCGATCTTCGCCGCTGATGCTGTGCCCGCCAACGTCAACTGGAACGACCCCACGGCCGTGCAGGTGGGCACCCGATTCCTGGCCTCTGTCGCCGGAACCGTGACGAAGATCCGCTTCTATAAAGGGCCGGCGAATACGGGTACCCACACCGGTTACCTGTGGTCGGCGACAGGCACGTTGCTCGCAACAGTCTCCTTCTCGGGCGAAACGGCGAGCGGTTGGCAGCAGGCCACCCTGAGCACGCCGGTGACGCTCGAGCCGGGGCTCGAGTATCGGGTGGGGCTGCTCAGCACGACGGGCATGTACGCCGTCGACCTGAACGGACTGGCCACAGCGTCCACGAGCGGTTCGTTGAGCACGCCAGCCAACGCAGGCGCTTACGTCTACGGAAGCGAATTCCTGAGCAATACCTCGCCACACAACTACTGGGTCGACCTGGTTTTCGCTCCGACATCGTGACCATGAATCGCGGGTCGCTGGAATGACCCGCACAGAACAGATTGGGGGAAACAGATGAACCGTCCGCTGCGTGTCGCTGTCGTCGGGGCCGGCTACTGGGGCCCGAACCTCGCCAGAAACTTCCGGATGAGCCCTGATTGGGAACTCGTCGCGATCTGCGACCTCGACCGAGCGCGAGCCGAGAAACTCGCAGACTCGCTCGGCGGGGTGCCCGTCGTGACGGATCTCGACCAGTTGCTTGCTGATCCCGAACTCGACGCCGTCGCCATCGCCACCCCGGCCCGCACTCATCACGCCGTGGTCATCAGCGCGCTGCGCGCGGGAAAGCATGTCGTCGTCGAAAAGCCGCTGGCCGACAGTCGAGAGCGCGGGCTCGACATGGTGCGCGAAGCAGAGCAACGCGGCCTTGTACTCATGGCCGACCATACCTATTGCTACACGCCTGCCGTGATGAAGATCCGGGAACTGATCGAGGATGGCGCCCTCGGAGACATCCTGTTCATCGATTCCGTGCGGATCAACCTCGGGCTCATCCAGCCCGATGTCGATGTCTTCTGGGATCTCGCGCCCCACGACCTGTCGATCATGGACTTCATCCTGCCGGGCGGGCTCAAGGCGACCACCGCGGCGGCGCAGGGGGCCGACCCGCTGGGAGCGGGGAAGTCCTGTGTGGGTTATCTCAGCCTTCCGCTCGAGGGTGGCGCGATCGCGCACGTGCACGTGAACTGGCTCAGCCCGACGAAGATCCGCCAGATGGTGGTGGGGGGAACCAAGCGCACCCTCGTGTGGGACGACCTCAATCCGCAGCAGCGCCTCAGTGTGTACGACAGGGGCGTCGACCTCACCCAGGTCTCGACGTCGGCTGCAGATCGCGCCGCCGCGACAGTGTCGTACCGGCTGGGTGACACCTGGTCGCCGGCTCTGCCGGAACGGGAGGCTCTCGCCGCCATGGCGACCGAGTTCGCTGACAGCATCCGCCGGGAGCGAACGCCGCGCACCGACGGGCATGCCGCACTGCGCGTGCTTTCCGTTCTCGAGGCGGCAAGCCGCAGTCTCGCCCTCTCGGGTGCCCCGAGCCCGATCGAATCCATCCCCATTCCTATGGAGCTTGCATCATGACCGAGATTTCCGGTTCGTCAGTCTTCGTCACCGGCGGTGCCGGGACGATCGGGTCCCACATCGTCGATCAGCTGCTCGACGCGGGGGCGGCTCATATCGATGTGCTCGACAACCTCGTGCGCGGACGTCGCGCCAACCTGGACCAGGCGCTGGCCACTGGCAGGGTGACCCTGCACGATGGTGACATCCGCGACAGGGAGCTGGTCCGCGAGCTCACCGCGGAGAAAGACCTCGTCTTCCACGAGGCAGCCATCCGCATCACCCAGTGCGCTGAAGACCCGCGCCTCGCCCTCGAGGTGCTGGTGGACGGCACGTTCAACGTCGTCGAGGCCGCGGCCGAACTCGGCGTCGGAAAGCTGATCTCAGCCTCGAGCGCATCTGTGTACGGGCTGGCCGAGGAGTTCCCCACGACAGAGCGTCACCACCACCACAACAACGACACGTTCTATGGCGCGGCCAAGTCGTTCAACGAGGGCATGATCCGGAGCTTCCGGGCCATGAACGGACTCGACTTCGTCATCCTGCGTTATTTCAATGTCTACGGTCCCCGGATGGACGTGCACGGTCTCTACACCGAGGTGCTGGTGCGCTGGATGGAGCGCATCGCCGACGGAAAGCCTCCGCTGATCTTCGGGGATGGCCAGCAGGCCATGGACTTCGTCGTCACCCAGGACATCGCCCGCGCCAACATCCTCGCCGCCCGGAGTGACGTCGTCGACGGGGTCTACAACGTGGCGAGTGGCCGGGAGACCAGCCTGCTCGAGCTCGCGCAGGCCC
This sequence comes from Salinibacterium sp. CAN_S4, assembly GCF_015752305.1. Classification (NCBI taxonomy): domain Bacteria; kingdom Bacillati; phylum Actinomycetota; class Actinomycetes; order Micrococcales; family Microbacteriaceae; genus Salinibacterium; species Salinibacterium sp. CAN_S4. Next base: position 73,782 of record NZ_JADOVB010000005.1, read on the forward strand.
TCCTGCGAGCGATGGATTCCGATCTCATCGTCGAGCACGGCCCTGAGCGCGCCGTCAACGGGGTGACACGTCGGCTCGCGGACACGGTGGCAGCCCAGGTGGATCTCGGTTTCACGGCAAAGACCTCGCTGGAAGTCGGCCTGCGCTCGCTCGTGGAATGGTGGAGCCCTCTTCGCGACGAGATCTCCGCGGGAAAATCGGAGGCCATCGCATGAGCAGGGTCAACGTCATGAAGCCGTGGCTCGGCACAGAGGAGTCGGAGGCCGTGGCGGACGTCATCGCCTCGGGCTGGGTTGCTCAGGGTCCGAGGGTCGCCGCATTCGAGGCCGCGTTCGCGGAGGCGATGCAGGTCGAGCACGCCGTGGCGACCTCCAACTGCACGACCGCCCTGCATCTCGCGCTTGTCGTCGGTGGCATCGGGAAGGGAGATGACGTCGTGGTCCCGTCGTTCTCCTTCATCGCCACAGCGAACGCGCCAACCTACGTCGGCGCCCGACCGGTATTCGCCGATGTCGATCGACTCACCGGCAACCTCACTGCCGAGAGCGTGATCGCGGCACTCACCGACAAGACGCGCGCCGTCATCGTCGTGGACCAGGGCGGGATGCCCGTGGACCTCGACGCGATCCGCGCGGTCACAGAACCCCGTGGCATCCTGCTCATCGAAGACGCCGCATGCGGCGCGGGTTCCACGTACAAGGGTCGACCGGTCGGAACAGGGGCCGACATCGCGGCCTGGTCGTTCCACCCGCGCAAGCTCCTCACCACGGGGGAGGGCGGCATGCTCACGACTTCGAATGGGGAATGGGCCGCGCGCGCGCGTCGGCTTCGCGAACACGCGATGAGCGTCTCGGCCGCCGATCGGGCCGCCTCCGTGATCGCGCCACCCGAGCAGTACGGCGAGATCGGATTCAACTACAGGATGACCGACCTCCAGGCCGCCGTCGGGATCGTGCAGCTCGGCAGGCTGCCCGCGATCGTTGCGCGGCGTCGTGAGATCGCGGCGGAGTACCGGGCGCGCCTCGCCAGGATTCCGGGACTGAGGCTCGTCGCCGACCCCGGGCATGGCACCTCCAACTTCCAGTCGTTGTGGGTAGAGGTCGACGAAAGCTTCCCCCTGACCAGGGAGCAGTTGATCGAAGCGCTCGCGGAAGCGGATGTCTCGGCCCGCCGCGGGATCATGGCGGCCCATCGCCAGCCCGCGTATGAACACAGGGACACCGGGAGTGTTCCGTTGCCGATCACGGAGCACCTGAGCGACAACACGCTCATCCTGCCCGTGTACCACCAGCTCACCGAGGCCGAACTCGCGCAGGTCATCGACGCGCTGGCAGAGGCTGCGGCGCGCTCGGCCGGGGCAGCGGCATGACGAGGCCCGTGCTGCTCATCGCCGCGAGTGGCCTCGCGCGTGAGGTGATTCCCGTGCTGCGGGAGTCGGGCCGGGCGGTGCTCGGCTTCCTCGACGACCGGCACGGCGAGCTCCCGCGCACCATCGCCGGCGCTCCGGTGCTCGGCGGTCTCGACGACATTCCGCTCTACCCCGACGCCGATGTGCTCGTCTGTGTGGGCTCAGGAACCGGCCGCGAGCGTGTCGTCGCACGGCTCTCTGAGCTCGGCGTCGATTCCTCGAGGTATGCCACGGTTGTCGATCCTTCCGTACGAAACCCCGGCGCCTGCCCGGTCGGGGTTGGATCCATCCTGCTCGCCGGTGTCGTCATCACCGCGGATGCCGTCGTCGGTGCGCACGTTGTCGCGATGCCGCACGTGACCATCACGCACGATTGCCTCGTGGATGATTTCGCCACCCTCGCCGCCGGGGTCACTCTCGGTGGTGGTGTGCGTGTCGGCCGCGGCGCCTACCTGGGGATGAATTCTTCTGTTCGGCAGGGACTGTCGATCGGCCCTGGTGCGACCGTCGGCATGGGTGCCGTCGTGCTCACGGATGTCGACGATTCGGGCACCTGGGCGGGCGTGCCGGCCCGGCCGCTGGGGGTGACGGCGTGACCGTACCCTTCCTCGACCTGGCCGCCCAGAGTGCAGAGATCGCCGACGAGGTTCTGCCCGCATGGCAGCGACTGTTCGATTCGGCCGGATTCATCGGTGGCAGCGAAATCGATGCCTTCGAGCGCGAGTACGCGGACTTCATCGGTGTCGGGCACGTTATCGGCGTCTCCAACGGCACGGATGCCCTCGAGCTCGCCTACCGCGCTGTCGGTGTCGGCCCCGGCGACGAGGTCATGATGCCGGCCAACACGTTCATCGCTACAGCCGAAGCCGCGTCTCGGATCGGAGCAGTTCCTGTTTTCGTGGACGTCGACGATGAGTACCTGCTCATCGATCCTCTAGCGGTCGAGGCCGCCGTCACGAGCCGGACCCGTGCCATCGTGCCGGTGCACCTGTTCGGCCAAACGGCCCCTGTAGAGCGCATCCTGCCGATCGCCGACCGTCACGGAATCGCCGTCGTCGAGGATGCCGCGCAGTCGCAGGGCGCGTCGTCGGCCGCCGGTCGCGCCGGGGCCATGGCGCGCATCTCCGCCACGAGCTTCTACCCCGGGAAGAACCTGGGCGCCGCCGGGGACGCCGGCGCTGTGATGACGGACGACCCTGACGCCGCCGCGCTCGTGAGGAACCTGGCCGCCCACGGCAGCTCTACGAAGTACGTGCACGACCACGTCGGCATGAACGCGAGGATGGATGCGATCCAGGCACCCGTGCTGCGCGCAAAACTGCGCAGGCTCGACCGATGGAATGCCGCTCGACGGGCGGCGGCCGGCCGGTACTCCGCCATGCTCGCGGGCGTCGATGGAGTTCGCACGCCCTCGGTGCGCCAGGGAAACATCGATGCCTGGCACCTCTACGTGGTGCGGGTCGGCGAGCGAGAGCGCGTCATGTCGGAGCTCGCCGCCGCGGGCATCGGGTCCGGCATCCACTACCCGACTCCCGTGCACCTGACGGAGGCATACTCGTCGCTCGGTTACGCTCGCGGCCAGTTCCCTGTCGCCGAGGCGGCGGCAGGCTCGATCCTGTCGTTGCCGATGCATCCCCATCTTTCCGCGCAGCAGCAGGAGCGCGTCGCGGACGCCCTGCGTTCTGCCGTCGGCGCCTGAGGCTCACGCCATGCGGATTCTCGTCCACCTCAACAGCCTCGAACTCGGCGGTACGCAGATCAATGCCGTCGACTTCGCGGCGGCCCTGCGGGCCCGAGGTGTCGAGAGCCTGCTCGTCGGCGACCGTGGCTCGCGTCGGAGCGGCCCGTCGCTGCTGGAGATCGCCTCGGCCAAGGGTGTGCGCGTCAAGGCATACGACGCCGAGCCTGGGCTGGTGGCGCATGCGCGCCAGCTGAGCCGTTTCGCCGACGACTTCGACGCCGATCTCGTGCACGTCTACGGTTCCTGGGGTGGCGGCCGACCCACCTTCTGGGGCCCGGCGCGCTGGGGAATCCGGCCGTGGGTACTGACCGTGTACGAGATGGAGGTGTCATTCAAGATGTATCGGCATGTGCCGCTCATCGTCGGCACCGGATACCTTCTCGACGAGCAGTCGCGCCGGCCAGGCGGGGTGGTGCTCATCAGCCCACCTGTCGACCTCGTGGCCGACAGCCCGGATGCGGTCGACCGCGACGACTTCCGCACCATGCACGGACTCGGCGAAGGGGTGGTGTTGGTGATCGTCAGTCGACTCGTCAGCAGCATGAAGTCGCTGCCGATCGGAGTGGCTATCGACGCGATGCGGACCCTTGCAGAAAGAGGCGTCACCCTGGCCATCGTGGGCACAGGAGACAACGAGCCGGCGATCGCCCTGCACGCCGCTGAGGTCAATGCCGAGGCTGGCCGCGATGCCGTGAGGATGCTGGGGCCGATGGCCGATCCGAGGGCGGCGTACGCTGCCGCCGACATCGTGCTCGGCATGGGCGGGTCTGCCGCCCGAAGTCTCGCGTTCGCTACGCCGCTGGTGGTGCAGGGTGAGGCGGGTTTCTCCGCTCTGTTCGAACCCGCTTCGGCGACGATGCTCGCCCGATCGAGCTTCTGGAGCCCGGATACTGTGCCAGACCCGGTCCGGATGCTCCTGGATTCCCTGGCCCCCGTGCTCGACGATCCCGACTACCGGGCTGAACTCGGCGCGTTCGGGCGCGACTTCGCGATCTCCCGGTTCGGGCTGGAGGCAATGACCGACCGGCTCGTGGAGGTGTACTCACGGGCACTGTCTCGCCGAGCCGCCATCCGCTGGATCAGGGACCTTCCCCGGGAGGGCCGGCGCCTTGTCGAGAAACTCCAGCGGCTGGTGACGAGGACGGCACCGTGAAGAAGGACACCGGAACGTCCACGGCGCTCGAGTCGACCGAGGTCGGGTCGGAGCAACCCCCGATGCTCAGCGTCGGGCAGCAGGCGACTCGCGGGGTTCTCTGGCTGACCGCGCAGAAGTGGGCAGCGCGCATCTTCAGCTTCGTGACCATCATCATCCTGACCCGGTTGCTGTCGCCAGAGGACTTCGGAACCGTGGCGGCGGCGTCGACAGTGCTCCCGTTCTTTTACCTTCTTTCCGACCTCGGGTTCGCGGCATACATCGTGCAGGTCGACAAGACCGATCGCAGGATGCTGAGCACGGCGTTCTGGTTCTCGATGAGCGCGGGGATCGTGCTGTGCGCGGTGCTCTTCGCGCTTGCACCGTTGCTCGGCGGACTCTTCGGCGACGCCGATGTGATCCCGGTGATGCAGGTGCTGTCGCTCTGGGTGATCGCCACGGCGGTCGGATCGGTGCCGCTGGCGATCATGCGGCGCGACATGCGCTTCGCCGCGATCGCGGGCCAGGCGACGATCGCCGCACTGGCTGCGCAGGTGGTCGCGATCGCCATGGCGTTCAGCGGGTTCGGCGTGTGGGCACTGGTCGGTCAATCACTCACGGCGCCGGTGATCTCCACCATCCTGCTGTGGATCAGCGCACGCTGGCGTCCTGGGCTCGGATTCTCCCGCCCGGACTTCGTCAGGATGGTCAGTTTCGGCAGCCAGGTGCTCGGAGTGGAGTTCGTGGCCATGCTGCGGGCATCGGGTGAGGCTGCCGTGATCTCTTCGAGCCTGGGCCTCGCGAAGTTCGGGTACATGAATATCGCCCAGCGCCTGGTGCAGATGGTCCAGGACCTCACCGGCGGCGCGATTGTACCCGTCACCCAGGTCGCCTTCGCGAAGATCAGGAACGATGTCGGACGACTCAGGGCCGCGTATGTCCGGGCGCTCCGACTCACGTACGCTGCCCTGTCACTGCCGCTCACGTTCGTGGCAGTCGCCTCTCCTCTCATCGTTCCCATCGTCTTCGGACCTGGATGGGAGCAGAGCTTCGCGGTCGCGCAGATCCTCGCACTCGCCGGATCACTGTCCATCGGCGCATGGCTCGATCACGGGCTGTTCTACGGTGTCGGAAAGCCGGGCAGGTGGTTCATGTACGCGATCGTGATCGATGCGCTCACGCTGGGTACGACCATCGCACTCGTCTCGTCAGGGCTCGTCGCTGTCGCCTGGGGATTCCTCGCGGTGTGCCTCGTGGCGACCATGGTGCGCTGGTTTCTCACCTCGCGGCTGCTGGACACCCACTGGTACAGCGTCGCGGGCCCGTTCTGCTACCTCGTGGTGGTGACGGTCATCGCGGGCGCGGCCGGCTGGGGAATGATGCTCCTGACCTCTGACCTGCCACCGGTACTGTCGATTCTGGCTATCGGCGTCGCCGTCACCCTCACCCACCTCGGGGTCACGAGGCTCGTTGCCCGCACGGTCATCGACGAGGGGGTGCGCATCCTGGCGCACAGCCGATGGGGAAGGCGGATGCCGATTCTCCGACACCGGGGGTCCACGACATGATGCAGGATGCCGAATTCCCCTCGAACCCGGAGCGCCCTGGCCGCGCTCCGGTGTCCATCGTCTGCGTTTTCAATGATCCCGAGGTGCTCGCGAGTTGCCTCAGGCGATCCGTCGACGAAGGCCGCACGGCAACGACGCTGACGGAGCTGATAGCTGTCGACAGCCGCGACGGCGGATTCGCGACGGCGGGGGCCGCACTGAATCACGGAGCAGCGCAGGCCGTGAATGAGGTGGTGGTCTTCGCCCACCAGGACGTGTTCCTGCACTCGATAGCCGAACTCGAACGGGCAGCGCACGAGTTGCTCTGCTCCCCGCAGATTGGAGTGATGGGCGCGGTGGGCATCGATCGCTCCGGCCACATACTCGGGCGCATCCGCGACAGGGTGATCGGGTTGGGCGCGCCGGCGCCGCGACCCCGTGACGTCGACAGCATGGACGAAGTGCTCTTCATGATCACGCGCGACCGCTGGCGACAGGATCCTCTCGCTGACGACGCTCGACTGGGCTGGCATGCCTACGCCGTCGAGTATTCGGCTCGGATGCGGGAAGTGGGCCTCAGGGCTGTCGTCCGCGACGTCCCCCTGACCCACAACAGTCTCAGCTCGAACCTCAGGCACCTCGACGTCTCGCACCGATTCGTGGGAGATTCCTATCCCGCACAACTGCCGCTGCGTACGACCTGCGGCACGATCCAGCCGAACGGTGGAACCGGCAGCGCAGCATCGCTCGCGCGTCGCGCCAGCGGCCTTGCCCGGTGGGAGCGGGAGTCGCGGGCAGCTCGAGCGGCAGGCGGCGTCGTTCCCGTCCGCGATGTCGTGCTCGCCGACGTGCGATTCGTGATCGACCGGATAGCAGAGTTGAGCGGTGCGTCGGGCATTCGCGCGCTCGACCGCGAGATCGCTGGCGGCATCTCGACCCGGGTGCGCGGCCTCGAGCGACTCGGCCGGCCCACCTCTGCAGCCACGGCAGACCTCGCGACGATGAACGCGGAGATCGGCGCGCGCGCGGCGGGGGAAATCGTCGTTCTCGCCAATCTCGAAGCGCAGGATCTCGGCTCTCTCGAGCTTGCCGGGTGCCCCCGCATCGTCGGTTTCTCGCAGGAAGCGCGATTGTGGATGGTGATGGGGGTGTCGCGCTCCGATGTAGGAGAACTCTGGGAATACAGCCGCTCTCGCCCGTATGCGGGCATCGCCTTGCCCTCGAGAAAAGCACCCGTATGACGACCGGCCCGTTTCGCGGTCGCGTCGGTGGAGCGATGAGCGCCTTCATGTTCGGCATCATGGCGGATGCCACGAGCCTGCTGCCTCCGAAGTGGCGCTATGCCTACGTGCATCCGATTACCCGGAAGCTGCTTCCCAGACAATTGGGCGTGGTGGGTGCTTCATCCGGCGCCGCGCTTTCAACACCCAGGGCTGCTGGGCAGCCCGCTTCCATCATCTGCGCCATCGTGACGGACAAACTCGACGTGGGCGGGATCGGCTCGGTCGTCGAGACGCTGGCCATCGGTCTCAGCGAGTTCGGTGTGCGGCCGGTGATCGTGTGCCAGGGGGATGGAGCGCGGGCCCAGCGGTTGAGGGATGCCGGCGTGCGCGTGATATCCGTTGCGGATGGCACGATCGAGACCTCGGCGGTCATCGATGCTGGCGCGGATGTCGTGCAGGTTCACAGCGCTCCGCCGGTGCTGGAACAGGCGGCCATCGACAGCGGGCTGCCCGTAGTGGCCGTGCTCCACAACACCGAGATCCATTACTCGCGCCGGCAATGGATCGGGTTCGCGGCGTTGTACTCCCACGCGTCTTCGGCCATCGCGGTCAGCCATGTGGTGCGCGAGTTCCACCGACACCGACTGTCACCGTCGTCGGAAGACCGGTTCGTTGTCATTCCGAATGGCTCCCCGAATCGGCCGCTCGTGAACGAGGCCGCTCGGAGGGCGGCGAGGGTCGGCCTCAGCGAGACAGTCGGTCAGGATCTGACGGATGCCGTGGTGTTCATCTGCCTGGCACGATACGACGCGCAAAAGAACATCGCGGGAACCGTGTCGTCGTTCCTGCGGGCGGTCGACTCGACGGATCTTCCCCTTCACCTCGTCATCGCCGGGGACCCGTCAGACTGGGTCGAACTGCGTCGAGCGGACGGGATCCGCCGCCGCAGTCGCCACCGGGATCGAGTGCACCTGCTGGGGCAATCGGATGCCCGCTCACTTCTGGACGCTGGCGACGGGTTCGTGCTCGACTCGTTCTTCGAGGGCTGGCCCGTGGCTGCCACCGAAGCACTCGAGGCCGGATTGCCGCTGGTATTGAGCGACGTGGGTGGGGCGGTGGAACTCGTAGGACGCGATCCTGCGAGGTCGATCGTGGTCCCCAATGCGACGGGGCCGGCAGTCGAAGTGACGGATTCCAGGGTGGGTTGGGCGAGGTGGCGCTCGGGTCGGCAGCCCAACGCGAAGCACCTCGCCACTGCGATAGTGAGGGTGGCGGAGCGGGTGGTACTCGATCGCGAGTCGGGGAGGGCGGGTGTGCCGCCGATCCACGGCCCGGGCGTGCGAGAGATGGTGAGGGCTCACGCTGAGCTCCTCCTCAGGGCTGCGCGGCCCGACGCTTGACCGCACACGCATGAAGCCCGCATCCTCGGTGTGCGGATACGGGCTTCATGTCATGGATACGGAGTCGCTACGGCTGCCTGACGGCCGCGCCCTTACACTCGGTGGCCGACGAGCTGTAGATGAAGTTGGAATCCCACTGGGCCCAGCCGGGGCCGTTCTGCACATAGGTCGCACCGAAGCCGGTGCCGGAGAACCTGTTGTTCACCGCGCGCAGGTTGCTGTAGGAGTCGTTCATTTGGTTGAGGCCGAGCTGGTAGCCGTTTCCCTCGAGCAGGTTGCCCTGGATGAGCACGTTGTCGATGCTCCCGGAGTACGTCTGGATGAACAGCGCACCCGTGTCGCTTCCCGAGTTGGAGTTGAAGCGGTTGTTGAGCACCGTCAGCTTGCGATCGGCGCGGGAGCGGTCGGTGAAGTCACGGACGGTGAACGCATCCGAGTGGTTTCCGTTCGTGGCGGGGTTGCCCCACGCGACCAGACCGGTGACGTAATTGCGTTCGATCGTGGCATCCAGGCTCGATCCGGAATTCATGATTCCGATTCCGCTGCCGAAGCCGTGGATGTAATTGCCTGTGAGGTCCGCGATGCCGATGAACGCCGTCGCCCACGCGGCGTCCTGTGTCGGCAGCCGCGATCCGTCGAACTCGCTGTTGCGAATCGTCACCTTGCTCGGAGCGATCGCGAACGTGTTGAAGTTCTGGGTGGCAACCACGGGCATTCCGCGACCGGCAGACGTCGGCTGGATGCAGCTGTTCTCGATGGTGATGCTTCCGGCCGACAGGTCCAGCCCGCCCGAAATGCGCTTTCCCGAGATCACCGATCCCGACGGAACGCTGCTGCTGCCGGTGTAGGCCGGCAGGCTGGCGCAGGTCAGGCCGAGCGGAGCGAGTCCGACGGTGCTCGCAGACACGGTCCATCCGGCGGTGCCAGGAGCGGTGGGTGCTGGAGCAGGTGACGGCGCGGGGGGCGGAGCCGGAGCCGGAGATGGCGTGGGCGACGGCGCGGGCGTAGCGGGCGGCGTCATGATCGGGACCGGAGCGGGCATCGGGCGCAGGACCGGAGGCCTGGTCGCGACAGGCGACGGGCTGGGGGTCGCCGGAGCGGTTGTCCCCGGGCTCCTCGGGGGCGTCGCAGGAGTGCTGCCGACCGTCGTGCCCGGGGCGAACACCACGTCGACGAAGTAGTTGGATGCGTTGTACGAGTTGGTGGGGAAACCGCCCTGGCCGTACTTGTAGACGCCAGCGCCGCGGGAGATGGTGAAGCCGTTCAGCGACTTCTTCGACGTCAGGTCACGCTCACTGACGGCATATGAGCCCTGGGGGGCGAAATAGGAGACGACGTAAGAACGACCCGCCTCGAGTGCGGCGGGAGTGGTGAGCATGATGGTGCGCCAGCCCTCGCGCGTGGTCGCGGAAAAGGACGCGGTCGCAAGCTTCTTCCCGTCCGCGGTCCAGAGAGTTGCCGAGGTGACGCCGCTTGCGGCGCGGCTCTGGAAATACTGCAGCGCCGTGACGGAGCCGCTCTTTTCCGGGGAGAACTTCAGCCCGAGTTCGACGGGGTCGCGATCCGGATCGACTGCCACTGAGGGCTTCAGTGAATCGGAAAAGATTCCGGTGGTAGATGTTGCCGGCCGCATGGATGACGTGGCGGTAGCGGGGGTTTGGGCGAAGGCGGGGATGGCTACAGCGGTGCCGACCGCCAGTGCCATCACGCCGAGGCTGGCGAATCCACCTCGAAACCATCGTCGTTTGAGTCGGTTCCGGCGGCGGATCTGTGCTCGCTGCCCGGGGTTCTGGGATGACATTCACTCTCCTCGTAACGAAGTGGTCATTAAAGCACACGAAAGAGAAAAAAAGATAACAATTATATGACGGATTGTCGCCTATCGTTACCATCGACACGCCGGAGCAGGGGAACAATCAGCGTTGCCATCGCGCCTTTACACGTTGCATCCCGTCCTTTCCCAGTGCGGCGATCGCCATCCTGCGTGCTGCAGACCGGCCGGAGTCGCGCAGCCACCTCAGCGGAGCGGTAACGACACGGTCGCTCACCAGCGCCCCGAAACCGGGCTGCCGGGCGTCATCGAGCGCCCCAGGAAACCGTGACACCCACGGTTCGGGAGTCGTCAGGCGGCCTCGAACCCGGTTACTGACGTTCTCTCCGTGTACCACCTGTAACCAGCCGGGTGCGCCGTCGATTTCCACGACGGGCATGGTCCGCCTGAGCATCAGGTGCCAGTCGGCCCAGCACATCTTCGGCCGGTCCCACGACTCCGCCACCGAACAGAACGCGTTGTCGGGGTCAGTGCGAAGGTACACCCCGCCCGGGCCTTTGATCAGTCCGTTCACGAGGTAGAGGGCCCGTCGATCGGAGAAGTCGACAGCGGCCTGGATGCGCTCGACGAAATCGATCGCGAGCCCGTCGTCGTTGTCGAGGTTCGTCGTGATCAGCATGGCCGCCGATCCTGTCGACACCTGCCGCACATCGGCGACGAGATCGTCGTAAGGAACCTCGGCACGGTAGACGGGAGTGAAGAGGCCCCGTTCTGCGTAGGGGGCGATGGCGTTTTTGAGCCATTCCGGGCTTTCGGGATCGAAGTAGATGATCCACGAGACATTGCGGTTCGATTGCGCCTCGACCGAGGGCGCGCAATACCGTTCGAAGAGACGCCAGCGATTGACGAGCCAACTCTCACTCGCGCGGATACGCGCCTCGGCGCCGCCGGATGGCAAATTGAACCTGGTGAGAATGACGTGGTCGATCGTCGGCATGATCAGTTCTTCGGGGTGAGGGTCGTTCGGTCGCGCAGGAACCGGCGCAGTTCCGTGGCATCCTCGAGGTCGACGCCGAGGGCGTCCCGTGCGCCTCGGAGTCGGGGCGGGCGTGGCGCATAGGGCCAGGCCGTCTCGTCAGGGACGTTGCCCATCAGATCGTGGAACACGCCGACGTACTCCTGCGCCTGGGGCCGCCAATCGAGTTCGGTCGCAACACGCTCGCGCGCTCGCAGGGCGAGTTCTATGCGGCGATCCGGGTCGTCGAGCAGCGACTCGATCGCATCGGCGAACGCGCCGATGTCACCGGACGGGACGTATACACCGGTGTCGCCAGCGGAAACACGGGTCTCGATGAGGTCGAACGAGACGGGCACGAGGCCGTATGCCATGTATTCCATGGTCTTGTTCATCGTCGATACGTTGTTGAGAGGGGTGTTCAGGTCGGGGCCGAGGCCGAGGTCCGCCGAACTCAGGTAGTGCGCGATCTGATCCGGCCCCACCCGTCCCGTGAACACGACGTGGTCGTCGAGGCCGCGCTGGGTCGATTCGAGAGTGAGGCTCTCGAGACAGTCGCCGAACCCCAGCATCACAGCCCGGATCCCGGTACGGCCGCGAACGTGGACGAGCTCGTGCATCACGGCAAGGATGTTCTCGACCCCGTCCTGCGGGCCCATGATCCCGATATACGCGAGCAGGTGTGAGGCGCCGTCCCTGATCGACGGGTCGGGGTAGATCGGTCGCATCACCGTCGTGTCTGGCCCGCTGCGGACCACGGTAACTCTGGCCGCATCCAGGTTGCCGCGGCGTTCTGCGACCCGCTTATACGATCCGTTCGTCGAGATCACCCGGTCCGCCGTGCGGTAGGTGCTTCGTTCCAGCCGAACGAGACCGCCGAGTTGCCACCGTCCGGCGATCCCGGTCGGTGTGCCGAAACGCGAGAGATACAACTCGGGATTCAGGTCGTGCTGGTCGAAGACGAACCTCACTCCGCGCAAGCGCCAGAACCGGGCGAGCAGCCAGTACGTGTCGGGCGGATTGCACGCCTGGATCACGTCGAAGCCGTGGCGCCCCCACACCCTGACCGACAGCACAGCCGTGCGGAGCCAGGAGTACGCGAACTCGAGCGCGAATCCCAGAACACCCTTCGCTTCGCGCGCGGGAGCGTACTGATAGATATGGATGCCGTCGATCTCTTGGAAGGCCGGATCTCCGGGGCCTTTCGGGCAGATCACCGACACCTCGTAGCCCTGCGCCGCGAGCGCCTGGCACTCCAGCCAGACGCGCCGATCGAGAGGAACGGGAAGGTTCTGCACGATCATGAGAACCCGCCGGCGCCTGCCCGCTGTAGCCATTCGAGAGCCCCCCAGTAGCGTGCTGCGGATAGTGACTTTGACAAACTGTGAAGCTTCGGGTGTCGCTACGATCATCCTATGTGCGGAATCGTCGGCGCAGTCCGATTCGATGGCGGTGCGGTGTCACGCGTCCGCATCGAAGAGATGGCGGAAGCCGTGCATCATCGCGGGCCTGACGACGATGGTTTCTGGGTGGAAGGGCCGATCGGCTTCGGCCACCGGAGGCTGTCGATCATCGACGTGGGTGGCTCCCATCAGCCCATGCAGAGCGTGGACGGCCGGTGGACCATCGTCTTCAATGGCGAGATCTTCAACTACCAGCAGTTGCGACAGTCGCTCGACTACCCTTTCCGCACGTCGGGGGACACGGAAACCATCCTCGCCGGACTTGTCTCGCACGGCATCCGCTACGTCGACCACCTCGTCGGGCAGTTCGCGTTCGCGGCCTTCGACAAGCAGACCGGGATCGTTCATCTCGTGCGGGACCGGCTGGGCATCCTTCCTCTCTATTTTCGGAGGTCGGGAAGCTCCCTGCTGTTCGGTTCGGAGATCAAGGCGATCCTCGCGGGCATGGACCAGCCACCGTCGGTCGACTACGAAAGCCTCGGTGCCTACCTCCACGGTCGGTCCGTCCCCGCACCCTTCACCCTCTTCGAGGGCGTCCGCAAGCTCGAGGCGGCTCATCGTGCCGAGGTGCGGCCGGATGGAACGATCACCGAGCAGGTGTTCTGGGCGCCACCGGAACAGGATGAGTCGGCCTGGACCGCCGCCGATGCCGTGGACGCCGTCGACCAGGTGGTCACGGAGTCCGTGCGCTCGGCACTCGTGGCAGACGTGCCCGTCGGCGCCTACCTGAGCGGCGGCGTGGACAGTAGCCTCATCGTCGCCAAGGCGGCCGGGCTGATCGGCGGCGCCAGGTTGAAGACCTTCTCCGCCGGGTTTGGCGACCCCCGCCATGACGAGCTGCCGTTCGCGCGCCAGGTGAGCGATCACGTCGGTACCGACCACCATGAGGTACGGGTGGATGCCCGTGACCTGGAGTCGCTCTGGCCCACCCTCACCTGGCATCGTGATGCACCCATGTCCGAGCCGGCGGATTTCGCGGTCTACCGGCTGGCGCAGGCCGCGCGGGAGCACGTGACAGTCGTGCTCTCCGGGGAAGGTGGCGACGAGCTCTTCGCGGGGTACCCGAAGTACCGCGCCGCGCAGGCGATGGCTGCGGCATCCATTCTCCCTGGCGGGTTCCGTCGCGGGGTCGGCGAAATAATCGATCGCCACCTGCCGGCCAGGCTTGCCAGGGCCCGGATCGCCCTGCGCGTCTGGTCGACCGCTGACCGCGACGAGCAGTTCCGCGCGTGGTTTGCGCCATTCTCGGCGCAGGAACGCGCACAGCTGCTCACCGGCGTGAGCACGAGGCGCACCTCGGTGGCGGCCGCCGGTCGCAGCGTCGATCCGATCCGGGCCATGCTTCTCGCCGACCTGCGCAACTGGCTGCCAGACAACCTCCTGGAGCGAGGGGACCGGATGTCGATGGCAGCCTCCCTGGAGTTGAGGCCCCCCCTGCTCGACTACAGACTGGCGGACCTCGCGTTCCGATTACCGTCGTCGGTGAAGGTGCGGTCGGGGCAGACCAAGTGGGTGCTCAAGGAAGTCGCTCGTCGATATCTTCCGGCGAACATCGTGGACAGGCGCAAGGTGGGGTTCCGCGTTCCGCTCGATGCCTGGTTCCGGTCGTCCCTGCGGGATTCGGTGCGGGAGCGTCTCACCGGCAGCGGATCATTCGTCGCCGACACCTTCGATAAGGACGCGATCCACGACCTCCTCGATCGTCACGATAGCGGGCGCTTCAATGAGGAGTCCCGGATCTGGACGCTCATGTCGCTCGAGGTGTGGCACGAGACGTTCTTCGTGTCGACGCAGCGTCAGTCCAGCTGACGCGAGCTGGAGTCGCGCTCCCAGCCGACCGTCGAGCGCGCCGCCCTGGCTCGGAAGCGACCGACGCCGATGACCGCGACATACACGAGAACGTCAGCGACACGCGCGGGGTTCCGGCGCAGGAGCGCTGCAAGGTCTCCGAGTTGTCCTCGCTGCCCGTCGGACAGGCGGCTGTGGCTCGCCGCTACCTCGGACTGGGTGCGGTAGCTGCGTCGCAGGATCCGAAGAAGGTCGGCCGTCGTTCGCGGCGTCGTCACGATGACGGGATCGGTCGCCACGATCGTGATCTCACGGGCCGTGAACAGGCTGTCGATGAAGAGGTCGTCAGACACGAGGTCGGGGAATTCCGCGAATCGCGCGCGACCTTCTTCGGACAGGGCGTAGCAGCCGGCCCCCCACAGGGCCGCAGAGATGGAGGGCAGCTCGGCGCGCACCCTGTACCAGGCGCGAACGATCCAGGTCGCTCGCGATGAGTCGAACGAGTGGGGAGGGCGAGCGGCGATGGCACCGTGTGTGAGAGCGTCGATGACATCCCTAGCAGCCCGGCTCGTCAGCACGATGTCGGCGTCGAGGTAAATGCGGGGGCCGGATGCCGCGTGCAGGTCACCTTCCCTCAGCGCCGCCGCTTTCGACGCCACCGTGATGTCGACCACTCGCACGCCGTGATGGCCTGCCGCGACGTCAGCCGTCCGATCCGTGCAGCCGTTGCTCACGACGACGACCCGCACCGACTCGTCCGCGATAACGTCGCCGAGCGCATCGAGCGTGCGACCGATTACCGCTTCCTCATCGTGCGCGGCGATGATCACTGTGCCCTGGTTCATCGGTTTCCCCCGGGCAGGCCCGCTCGCGCACGTGTCGACAGCAGTGCGCGAACCGCGGCCCGCGCCCCGGGTCGATGGGGGCGGATGAGGTTGCGCGCGAGCAGCACGACGGCGAACGCAGCCGATCCCGCAGCACCGTGCCATTTCTGGTAGTACCGCAGTTTATTGACTTCCATCAGTGCATCCAGGGCTGACGACGAGCCGGATCCGCCGGCGCGATGTTCGACGACGGCACGCGGTTCGAATCCGATGGTGCCGCCGCGCTCGCGGATCCGGCGCGCATAGTCGGTCTCCTCTGAGTACATGAAGAACCGACGGTCGTCCCACGAACCCACCGACTCCGCGACACCGGTCCTGATGGCGAGAGCGGCCCCGGTGGCCCATTCGATCGCATGGGCCCGCCGGTAGCGCTCCGGAGCGCGGACGGTTTCGCTGAGCGCCGCAGGTCGAGTGCTCCAGCGGTCACCGAACAGGGCATCGCCGACCGCAGCGACAACGGATGGTTCGGTGCGCAGGGAATCCTGCCGACGGCCGGCAGCATCGACGATCAGGGGGACGGCAGCGTCGGCTCCCGCATCGATGACGGCGCCGAGGTGCTCGAGAGATCGAGGGTGCAGTGTCAGGTCGGGGTTGAGGAAGACGATCATCCTCGACACCGGGGCATGGGCCACGCCGAAGTTGAGACCGCCGGAATATCCCAGATTTGCGCCAGCCTCGACTATCGTCACGTGATCGTGAGAATCGAGCAACGGAGCCAGTGGCTGTTCTGGAGCGTTGTTCACGATGGTCGCGTGCCAGCTCGCGCCAGCCGCGGCGGCGTCGAGGGATGCGATGAGCCCGGGAAGGTCGCCCGCGCTGTGATAGGACACGACGACGATCGAGAAGTCGACGGTGGCGTCGGCCTTCGCGGAGGTCATGAGGGACCCGCACCGACTGTCGAGGACTGCAGGGAGATTACGATGCGGCACCTCGTCATCAATGGGGGTGAGGCTTCGGGGCGAGATGAGTATACTCGACTCGCAATCCCCGTGAAGTCTCCAGTGGGGGAAGGGGACGTATGACAGTGCGCGACATCGCCCACGCCTCATTTCGGCGCTGGTACGTGCTCGTGCTGGTTCTAGCGGCGATGGCGTTCCTGGCCCTCACCCTGTATCGAGACGGCGGCACCTTCACCACGAGGACCGCAGTGACGTTCACCCTCCCAGCGACGACGACCCTGATGGCCAATAACGGCAGCAACGATTCCAGCGTGATCGCTTTCGCCGGGGCCATCGCGAGCGAAATCAATCGAGGCAAGCCGGTGGCGAACTACTCATCGGCCGACGCGCCGTACTACGGCGCCGGGGTCCGCGAGGGGGTGCTCGTCTCTCTGCGCAATGAAGGAAACCAGTGGATGGCGATCTTCCCGTCTGCGACGATCGAGATCCAGATCGTCGGTCCCACCCGGGAATGGGTGGAGGCGAGGCAGCAGCAGCTCCTCAGCCAGATTGCCGAGGTGGCTGGCGCCCAGCAGAGTCTGGCCGTACCCAGTAGTGAGAACCGCATCACGGGCACTGTGGAACCGACGAGTACCCGCATCGATGAGATAGTCCCGTCGCGCTCGTCCGAGATCTTCGCGTTCGGTGCGCTCGCGCTCGCGGCATCCATTCTGGGCATCGGGGCAGCGGTCGCACTCGACCTCGTGATCCGCCGCTACTCGGCAGCCGGCCGGCGAGAACGGTCCCAGCCATCACCGACGACCCGGGGAGGCATCACCGCATGAATCTGGCAGATACGCTGCGGGGGCTGGTGCGGCGGTGGTACATCGTCATTCCCGGGCTGCTGATCGCCGCCGTGCTCGCGGTCGTCGCGTTCACCTCGATCAAGCCGGATTTCGAGCGGACGGCCACTCAGCTGCTGCTGCCGGGCCAGGGGACGATCCCGGAGGGCGCCACGAACCCCTACCTCTTTCTCGGCGGGCTCACGCAGTCCGCTGACGTTCTGGTGCGCTCCCTCAACGCCGACGAAGCGGCCGGGGAGGTAGTGGACAAATACCCCGGCGCAGAGATTGCGGCTTCGAAAGATCCGAGCACGTCCGGTCCGATCATCCTGATCACGGTGACAGCGAAAAGCGATGCCGACGCGGAAGGAGCTCTCACCGACATCCTTTCCCGATCTGCCGGCATCCTCGAACGACTGCAGAGCGATCAGAATGTGAGGGTCGTCGATCGCATCACCATCTCTACCCTCACCCAGGACCAGTCGAGCACGCTGCAACAGCGCAATCGTCTCGTTGCGACCGTCGGCGTCGGCGCCGGGATCGCGGTGCTCACCATCCTCCTCGCGAGTCTGCTGGACGGCCTGTCTCGCCGCTCTCCGGCCCGAGAACGGAAGAGCACCCGCTCCGACGCGGACGGCGAAGCGGAGGACGAACCTGAAGAGCCGGATGGTGTCCCCGACCCACCCTCGACCACCCCGGATTCCGACGATCGGGAACGCAGGAGCGCCGGACCAAGGCTCTTCCGATCCGGGCGAAGCAGAGTAGCCGGGCGCGACCGCTCAGGGGTCGGGCTTGCGCATAAGACTGACACCCACGCGAGCCGTGAGCTTCCCGTGCATTCGGACGAGGCCCCGGCCGGATGAGCGTCGGCGGCCAGAGTATGCGACCCGTCGCTGCCATCGGTCGCCGGGTCACGACGCGTGGGCGTGGTATCACCGCATCCACGATGGTGACCGTCTACATCGTGCTTCTGCTGGCCTGGCCCTCCTTCGTGTCCATCAGCCAGCTGGGAAGCCTCGGGCGCCCGTCGCTGCTGTGGGGGCTCGTCCTGCTTTTCTGGTGGATTCTGACGAGGCTCCAGACCCGAACGGACGACGACCGGTCGATCCCGCAACCCCTGCGCTACGCTTTCGCCGCGTTCGCGATCGTCGCTCTGATCAGCTTCGCCGCCGCCATGTTGCGGGGTCAGCCAGGAGACCAGGTCAGCCCGGCCGTGACAGCCCTGATTCGGCTCGCGTCGTGGGCCGGGGTGTTCTTCGTCGTCATGGATGGCATCCGCACTCACTCGGACGCCGCCAGGCTGGTGCGACGGCTCGCGATCGGCGGCGCGGCCCTGGCGACACTAGGGCTTGCGCAGTTCATCACGGGACAGACCCTCCTGGACTGGACGGCGAGCATTCCCGGGTTGACCGTCGATCTGGCCGACGCCGCGACCCGGGGTTCATTCACCCGCGCGTCAGGAACGGCTATTCATCCGCTGGAGTACGCGGTCCCCGTCGTGGCCAGCCTGCCGCTGGCTGTCACCGCAGCCGTCAGCGGCGGATTCCGCGCTCGGCTCTCGCGCAACCAGGGATGGTGGTGGGTAGCCGTGGCGGTGATCACGATAGCCTCGGTGATCGCCGTGTCGCGATCGGCGATCATCGGACTCGCGGTGGCCGTGATCTTCTCTCTTCCTGCCGTTCCTGTCACCTTCCGCTGGGTGATCGGCGTGGGTGGCGGCATCCTGTCCCTCGTCGTGCTCGCGGTGGTGCCAGGACTTCTGGGAACCATCGTGGGGCTGTTCGCCGGCGCGTCAGACGACCCCAGCACGCAGTCGAGGGTGGATGGCCTGGCCCGTGTCCCCGAATTCATCTCCTCATCGCCGCTGCTCGGCCAGGGATTCGGAACCTTCCTGCCGAGGTACTACATCTTCGACAACGCCTGGGTGCTCGTGCTCGTGGAACTGGGCGTCATCGGAGTAGTGAGCTTTGCGATGTTCGTGACGATCGCCATCGGAAGCGCGTACTGGGCGAGCCGGAGGTCGCCCGTGGCCAGCACGAAGGCGATGAGCAGGGCGATCGCGGCATCCATGATCACGATCGCGGTGCTGATGATCTTCTTCGACGGGCTGTCGTTCACCATCTCTGGCGGGCTGCTCTTCTTCATGGCGGGTATGGCCGCGGCGATGCGCTCTGTCGCCCACGGCGAATCGTTCGCCGATCATGGATGACCGACCGGCGCGCTCGCGCCGGTGGTTAGCCGCCGGGCTCATCCTCTACGCCGTCGCGGCGCTGGTCGTTCTGCTTGCGCCGGTCTCGTACGGCGACGTCATCGCCTCCATACGCGACCTGATGGGCGACTCTTACCGCACGTTGTTCGGCTCAGGATGGATCGAATTCTCGGCGAACATCGTGCTCTTCGTACCGCTCGGGGTGCTGCTGACGCTGCAGTTCCGTCGCCCTGCAGTGGGCGTGATCGCCAGTATCCTCGTGTCGGTCGGGGTCGAACTGGCGCAGCTCGTCATTCCCTTCCGGCAAGCCACGGTGCGGGATGTGATAGCCAACATGATCGGCGCTGTCATCGGCGCGATGGTCGTCTGGCTGATCCGGCACTGGCGGGTCAGCCACAGGCGGGCTTCACGGGTTGCCCGCCAGTCCGGCCGCCCCTAGGTCTTGCCGTCTACCGTCGCACGACCGAGGGTGACCAGGCGTGCTCGATGAAGACCGTTGGAGCGCCAGCTCCGTCGGCGGGCACACGCCAGATGTCGCTGTCACCCACCACGTCGGGCCGGGGGAGCCCGTAGAGCAGTGTGGAGTCGTCGAGCCACTCGACCTGGTCGTCGACGCTGTGCTCGACCGAGACGATGGTTTCGACCATGGTCTCGAGGTCGAGAACAGCGATGTGCCAGTCGGGGGCAGTGAAGGAGCCTCCGTTCTTCTTGAAGGCGATCCTCGTTCCATCCGGCGACAGCGACGGGCACTCCCCGTCATTGTGGATGGAAGTGAGGGTGCGTTCGACGAGATCTCCACGCACAAGCCAGGTCGAGCCTCCGCTCGCCGCTGTCGCGTAGAAGTGCCGGTCGTCATCCGTGAACGTCACGCCCCAGATATTGCGATCGGCGGCGGTCACCTGCACGCCATCCACCAGGAGGGTGAACCGCTCGATGTTGCCGTAGCTCTCGCCCGCCGCGGTAGCAATGATCGTCTCAGTGGCGAAGCCCACGGCGGCATACGAGACTCCGGTCACGAAGGATGTTTCTGCCACGAGTTGCGAGTCGGCCGAGATCCTCGTGCGGCTCGGTACCCCCGGCAGGGCCCAGCTCTGCTCCTGGGCGCCGGTCTGCTTCGCGGTCCATGTCGTCACGATCCCGGCCTCCGTCGTGAGGCACATCGTGAGCGTGGCTGTCGAGTACACCCTGTCGCACAACAGGGGGGACACCGAACGGGCACCGGACGGATCATCCAGCGCCACGCTCGCGACCTTCCCGTAGTCTGCACCGGCTGCGGTGTTCCTGAATTCGATGCGCGGCCCCGTGAAGCTCGTGACCGGCGTCGCCTCGACCGAGCTCGGAGCGGCGCGCTGCGCCTGCGACTGCAGGTAGGCATGGGCACCGAACACGATCATGACGACCAGTGCGATGGCCGAGATCGCACTGAGGAGGACGACGCGCTGCCGGCTGGTCATACGTCCGCCCTGTACTGCCGGGCGCCGCGCAGGATGACCGCAACGATCGGGATCGCGATGGCAATGCCGATCGACACCAGCACCATCGACCACTCGCGCCCGATAGCGAACCACAGGATTCCAAAGCCGGCCGCGGAGATGAACCGCGCGATGGCGACAACGGTCTGTGCGGCGGCGATCGCGGTCGCCCGGGTCTCCGAGGTCGTGAACTGGGTGGCCAGCACAGCCAGGATCCCATCGGTGGCCGCGTAATAAGCACCAAGCAATACGAGACACACGATCGTGATCGCGGCACCCGTGATGGGAAGCGCGGCCGACACGTATGCGGCAAGCAGCAGACCGTGGCCGAGCACGAAGGTACGCGCCCGTCCGAAGCGATCGGCGAGGCGGCCGATCGGGACGGCGAATGCGAGGAACGCGACATTCGTGCCGACGTACAGCAGCGGGAAGAACTGTGCGGCAAACGAACTTCTGCTCTGCAGCACGAGGTAGATGAATCCGTCGCCGATCGTGAGCAGGCCGAGCATCCCGGCGACGATGAGCAGGCGCTTCAGCCCGGGATTGTTCAACTCGCGCCAGCGACCCCGACGACGTTCTCCGCGTGGTTCCGCGGTGGCTTCCGCTGGGTCTTCCGTGCCGCGAGCGGCAGACTTCGAGCGTCGGTTGGGAACGATGATCCCCAGTACCGCCACGCCCACGAGAGCGAAAGTCACCGAGACCACGAACACTGTGCTGAAACCGTTCGGGATGATAGACAGGATGACGAATGCGAGCAGCGGTCCGATGGCGGCTCCGGTGTTGTCCAGCGCTCGATGCATTCCGAAGGATGCCGCGAGATTCTGCGGCTGTGAGGCCGCGGTGATGAGCGAGTCCCTGGGTGCCGTGCGGATGCCCTTGCCCAGCCTGTCAGCCGTCAGCACCGCTGTCAGTGCTCCGAAGCTCGATGCGAACAGCAACCCGATGCGGGCCACCGCCGACAGCGCGTATCCGAAAAACGCCACCCATTTCGGCTGGTCTCCGAGGTCGGCGACCCAGCCACCGCCGATGCGGACAATGGCGCTGACCCCCTGGTACAGCCCGTCGAGGATGCCATAGGCGACGGTCGACAGCCCGAGCACACCCGTCACGTAGAGGGGGAGGATCGCAGACACCGACTCGGACGAGATGTCGGTCAGCATGCTGACGATTCCGAGCGAGATCACCACTGACGACACGCGGTTGGCGGCCTTCGGCCCCTTCGGCGTTCCCTCGGGATCACCGGGCGTATTGGTCAGGGAGATGTACACGGCGGAAGCGGCTCGGGACGGTCAGGAGCCGGACTCGACGGGAAAGAGTTGTCCATCATCTTCGCGGAACATCGCGCCGGTCATCGGGCAGCGGAATGCGTCGCCATCCTGAACCAGCCTGGCGCCTGCGTGACCGACCCAGCCGATGCGCCTGGCAGGGCTTCCGGCTACGAGAGCGAAGGCCGGAACGTCCCGGATCACGGTCGCGCCAGCGGCGACGAGCGCCCATTCGCCGATCTCCACCGGAGCCACACAGACCGAGCGCGCCCCGATGGCTGCTCCGGTTCGCACTGTGACGCCGACGGCGTGCCAGTCGTCTCCGGATTTGCGAGAGCCGTCGGGGTTGATCGCCCGGGGGTAGAGGTCATTGGTGAAAACCACGGCGGGACCCACGAAGACCCCGTCCTCGAGAATCGCTGGTTCGTAGAGAAGTGCGTAGTTCTGGATCTTGCAGTTGCGACCCAGCACAACGCCTGGACCCACGTAGGCACCCCGACCGAGGCTCGATCCCGCGCCGATGACAGCGTTTTCCCGCACGTGGGCGAGCTCCCAGACGACCGCACCGGGTTCGACGCGCGCGCCGTCGTCCACCTGTGCGGTAGCGGCGATTCGCGGGGCGGGTTCGGTTGACACGATCTGCCTGTCGGGGTGGCGGAGCTCGGTTTTCAGCGGTCGTCGGTGCGGGAAAATCCGTCGACCACCGCAGAGTGCATGAATGGTAGCGTATTCGCACTCCCCTGCACGGGGAAGACTCCCGATCGGGTGACGTCACGGAAGGTGCGGCGCGAGATGGACGATTATCTGGTCATCGGCGCCGGTCTCGTCGGGCTGGCCACTGCTCGCGCCATCCTCGAAAAGATCCCCGCTGCGCGCATCACCGTGCTGGAAAAGGCGTCGGATGTTGCCACTGGACAGACCGGCCACAACTCGGGCGTGATCCACGCCGGCATCTACTACGCGCCGGGTTCTTTGAAAGCCGAACTCTGCCGCCAGGGGCGCATCGAGACTGTCGAATTCTGCGAACGATACGACATCCCCTATTCGCTCGTCGGCAAGATCATCGTGGCCACCGACGAGACAGCTCGCGCCAGGCTCGACGACCTCGAGCGCCGCTCGATCGAGAACCGGATCGTCGTCGAGCGGATCGGGGCCGCGGGCCTTGCCGAACGGGAACCGAACGTGCAGGGAGTGGATGCTCTCCTGTCGCCCACGACCGGCATCGTCGACTACCGCCGCATGGCATCCGTCATGGCGGATGAGCTCGTGGCGGCCGGTGTCACAGTGCGCTTCAACGCCGAAGTGACCTCGATTGTCGAGGAAGACGGAATAGATGGCGGCGCGGTTCGCGTGCGCACGTCAGACGGTGGCGAGTGGGCGGCAAGGCGCCTGGTGGCCTGCGCGGGCCTCCAGGCTGATCGCATCGCCGGGATCGCCGGGATCGACATCGATTTCAGGATCGTCCCGTTCCGCGGCGAGTACTTCGAACTTCCCCCTGGGCGCAACGATTTCGTGAGCCATCTCATCTATCCTGTGCCGGATCCCTCGATGCCC
This sequence comes from Salinibacterium sp. CAN_S4, assembly GCF_015752305.1. Classification (NCBI taxonomy): domain Bacteria; kingdom Bacillati; phylum Actinomycetota; class Actinomycetes; order Micrococcales; family Microbacteriaceae; genus Salinibacterium; species Salinibacterium sp. CAN_S4. Next base: position 97,374 of record NZ_JADOVB010000005.1, read on the forward strand.
TTCCTCGGCGTGCACATCAGCCCGACCATCGATGGTCGCGTCACGGTCGGACCTAATGCAGTGCTGGGCTGGGCTCGTGAGGGGTACCCTCGTGGCTCGGTGCGGCCAGCGGACGTGCTGGATTTCGCGACGTACGGCGGTTTCTGGAAGATGGCGTCGAAGAATTTGCGCCCCGCGGTCATCGAGATGAAGAACTCGCTTCTCAAGTCCGGTTACCTGCAGGAGTGCCGCAAGTACGCATCCTCGTTGACGATGAAGGATCTCGGCTCACGTTCGGCGGGCATCCGTGCACAGGCGGTGCGCCGCGACGGAACCTTCATCGAGGACTTCCAGTTCGAGAGCACGCAGCGTCAGATCCACGTCGGCAACGCGCCGTCCCCAGCGGCCACCTCGTCGATTCCGATCGGGCGGATGATCGCCGAACGGATGCTCACCAGGGCCTGAGGGCGCGAAGCGGGAGGCGGACTCGCGCCTCAGTCCCGCCTGGTTCAGCGCCGTGCGACAGCCACGGTCGTGAGCACCGCGATGGCAACGGCACCGGCGACGACCCAGAACTTCAGGGGCTTCAAACGGTAGGTATCCGAGATCGCGAGGGCGATGTCGCCCGCCACGTGCTGGACGGTGGTGACGGTGTCGAAGCCCAGCGCGATCGCCTTATCGGCTACTCCCTGCGAAGTGGTCATGTCTTGCTCCCTGGTCGTGGATGGCACAGTGGTCGTGGATGGCACAGTGGTCGTGGATGGCACAGTGTCGGGCGGCGTCGTACTGATCACCGTCACCTCTATCTTGCGACACTCCTCGGCAGGGCGGGGCCAGGGGCGGCTCAGCTGGGCTGGACGGCCACCGGTTCGGTATCGGCGATGGGGCTCGCATCCTTGCCTCGAAGGTCCGGATGCGCTCGCCGGAACACCAACGGAACGAGGAAGCCGAGTGCTGCGAAGACGGCGGCAGTAATGAAGCCACCGATGGAGCCGTTCGCGTCGATGAGGAACCCCGCGACGGCCGAGCCGATCGCGGCCCCGATCAACTGCCCGGTGCCGACCCAGCCGTACGCTTCGGCCGTGTCACTGAACTTGACGCTCGCCGAGACTATGGCGAACATCACGGCGAGGGCCGGGGCAATGCACAGGCCGGCGATGAGAAGGGCGAACGCGAGTGACCAGAAGTCCCAGGCGAAGAGGGCGAGCGTGCATCCCACGAAGACGACGGCCATGCGGCGAGCCAGTGCCCACGGCCCGACGGGCACGTGGCCGAGGGCGAGCCCCCCAGCGAGGGACGACAGTGCCCAGAACGCGAGCATGATTCCAGCCTGCGGCCCGTTTTCTCCGAACTGTGCGACGACGCCGGTCTCGATGGCGGCGCAGGAGCCGACGAGCAGGAAGCCGACGACCGTGGCGAGCAGCACCGGCGGTCGGCTCAGCACGACGCCGAGCTTGCGCTTGCTGCGCGGGATGCGAACGCGTCCCACTTCGGGGCTCGAGATGAACCACGCGCCGCCTCCGACCAGGAAGACCATCGCCACGACGATTCCGAGCACCGTCGAGACCTGGATGGAGACGAACGTCACAAGCACGGGGGCGGCGACCCAGATGATCTCCTGGGCCGAGGCATCCAGCGAGAACAGAGGAGTCAGCTGCCGGGAGTTCACCATCTTGGGGTAGATGGTGCGCACGGCCGGCTGCACGGGCGGCTGGCTGAGGCCGCCGAGGAATCCGACGATCATGTAGCCGACGAGCGGCATGGCGACGAAGGCGACGATGCCCATGGATGTCGCGGCCACCGCTGTCGTGAGAATCAGCACGGGACGCATGCCCCACGCGCCCATCCACCGGCTGGTCAGCGGGCCGGCGATGGCCTGCCCGATGCTCGTGGCGGCGAGGACGAGCCCGGCCGCGCCGTAGGAGTTGAAGATGTGCTCGACGTGGAGCAGGTACGCGAGGGAGAGCATGCCACTGGGGAATCGCGCCGTGAGTTGTGCGGCGATGATGCGCGCCACTCCGGGCGTTCTCAACAGGTCAAGGTAGCTCTTCACAAGAGCACAAGCTTAGTGCCGCGAGAAGCCTGTTTTGGGGCGGCAGGCATGCTCTGCCGCCGCAGTGCACAGGGTGTGCATAAGTCGCCGAAGTTATACACACCTGTGGACGACACGCCCACTAGATATGGTGTTGGTGTGATGTCGGTGGCACGATATATAGTGATTACACCGCCTGGCCGGGGGTCGCGGTAAGTCATTGTTTTTCGGGCGTCAAGCCCGGTAGTGAGAGCATCCAAGGGAGATTTTTGTGGGAATTACAGTCGTTAAGCGCAGTGGCGAGCGGGAGCCATATGACGCGAACAAGATCAACCTCGCGATCGAAGCCGCAACGGTTGGCCTTGACGACAACATCACCTGGGTGACGCAGATCGCCTCGGAGCTCGAACTGACCCTGTTCGACGGCATATCGACCCAGCAGCTCGACGAAGCGGTCATCCAGGTCGCCCTGCAGAACGTCAAAGACGACCCTGCATTCGACGTCGTCGCAGCGCGACTGCTTCTCAAGACGATCTACAAGCGCGTGCTCGGCGACTACGAGACCTCGACCGAACTCAAGAACCTGCACCAGCAGCACTTCGTCGCCAACGTCACCCGCGGCGTCGACGAGGGACTGCTCGATTCACGACTCGTCGAGATGTTCGACCTCGAGTTCCTGTCGACCCAGCTCGAGCCTGCACACGACGAACTGCTGAAGTACATCGGTGTCGTCACCCTCAACAACCGCTACGGCATCAAGGGCCGCAACGGCGACGCGCTCGAGGTTCCCCAGTACTTCTGGATGCGTATCGCCATGGGGCTCTCGCTCAACGAGGCCGACCCCACCCAGGCAGCGCTTGCCTTCTACAACAAGATGTCGACCCTCGAGTACCTCGCGGCGGGCTCGACCCTCGTCAATGCCGGCACCGTGTACCCCCAGCTCGCCAACTGCTTCGTCATGGAGATGCAGGATGACATGGAGCACATCGCGAAGACCACCCGCGATGTCATGTGGCTGACCAAGGGCACAGGCGGAATCGGGCTTTCGGTCACCAAGCTCCGCGCCCAGGGTTCGCCCATCCGCTCGAACAACACGTCATCGACCGGCCCGATCCCGTTCATGCACACCATCGACTCGATCCTGCGCGCGGTCAGCCGCGGTGGCAAGAAGTTCGGGGCCCTGTGCTTCTACATGGAGAACTGGCACATGGACTTCCCGGAGTTCCTCGAACTCCGCAACAACTCAGGCGACCCGTACCGCCGCACCCGCACCGCCAACACCGCGGTCTGGATCAGCGACGAGTTCATGAAGCGCGTGCAGAACGACGATGACTGGTACCTCTTTGACCCGCTCGAGGTCACCGACCTCAACGAGTTGTATGGCAAGGCGTTCTCGGCTCGGTACAGCGAGTATGTCGCGATGGCCGAAGCCGGCCAGATGCGCATGTTCAAGAAGATCACCGCCCGAGAGCAGTTCAAGTCGATCCTCATCTCCCTGCAGACCACCAGCCACCCGTGGCTGACCTGGAAAGACACGATCAACAACCGTGCGCTCAACAACAACACGGGCACGATCCACCTCTCCAACCTCTGCACCGAGATCACGCTGCCGCAGGACGAAGACAACGTGTCTGTCTGCAACCTCGCGTCGATCAACCTCGCGCGCCACCTCGACGATGCGGGCAAGCTCGACTTCACCAAGATCGCCGAGAGTGCACGACTGGCCGTCCGCCAGCTCGACAACCTCATCGATATCACCCGCTCGAGCGTGGCAGAGGCCGACTTCTCGAACCGGGAGAACCGTGCCGTCGGACTCGGCGTGATGGGCTTCACCGACGTCATCGAGCAGCTCGGCATCAGCTACGAGAGCGAAGAGGCCTATGACCTGATCGACGAGATCATGGAGCACGTCTCGTACGCCGCCATCGACGCATCCACCGAGCTCGCGAAGGAGCGTGGTGCATACGCGAACTTCGAGGGCAGCCGCTGGGCACAGGGACTGGTCCCGCTCGACTCGATCGCGCTCACCGAAGCCGACCGCGGCATGGAGATCAAGGTCAACCGCAAGACCCGCCTGGACTGGGACGCCCTGCGCCTCAAGGTCAAGGGGGGAATGCGCAACGCGACGCTCATGGCGATCGCACCGACCGCATCCATTGGTCTTGTCGCCGGCACCACCCCGGGCCTCGACCCGCAGTTCTCGCAGATCTTCAGCCGTTCCACCTCGAACGGGAAGTTCCTCGAAGTCAACCGCAACCTCGTGGTCGACCTGCAGAAGCTTGGAATCTGGGAGTCCACTCGCGAGGCGATCCTTCGCAGCCAGGGCGACATCCAGAACATCGCATCGATCCCCGACAACCTCAAGGCCGTCTACAAGACCAGCTTCCAGCTGTCGCCGTACTCCTTCCTTGAGGTTGCCGCTCGCGCCCAGAAGTGGATCGACCAGGCCATCAGCCGCAACATGTACCTCGAGACGCGAGACCTCGGCGACATGATGGACATCTACTTCGCGGCGTGGGAGCGCGGCGTGAAGACCACTTATTACCTGCACATGAAGCCGCGCCACACCGCCGAGCAGTCGACGGTCAAGGTCAATAAGTCCGAAGACATCGTGGCTTCGAACGCGGCACCGGCGGGAGGCGCAGCGCAGTCTGCTCCGTCGTCGGCCCCGGCCCGCCGAGGGTTCGGCGGCCTGGCACCCAAGGCGGGTGCCTGATGCGCGCTGGAACTATGGAGATTGCGCAGCAATCTCAGCAGGCCGCAGACCGTGCCAGCGCCGGGGCAGCTGTGCTGCCATGGCCCACCGCTTCACTCGACGAATACTACGTACCGGTCGATCCGATGGACGACCTTCAATGCGACAGCTGCCAGTAAAGGATTAAGGAAAGCATCATGGGAATTCTCGGAACAGGCCTTCAGGACGGCCTTCTGCTCAAGCCAATCAAGTACCAGTGGGCCATGGACCTGTACGACCAGGCCGTTGCCAACACGTGGTTCCCGAACGAGATCCAGCTCGGGGAAGACATCGCCGACTTCAAGAAGATGACGGATGAAGAGCGCCACGCCGTCACCTTTCTGATGAGCTACTTCAACCCGAACGAGCTGCTCGTCAACAAGGCTCTCGCCTTCGGCGTGTACCCCTACGTTTCGGCCGCCGAGTGCTCGCTGTACCTCGCGAAGCAGATGTGGGAAGAAGCAAACCACTGCATGAGCTTCGAGTACGTGCTCGAGACCTTCCCGATCGACCGCGAGGCCGCATACAACTCCCACGTCGACATCCCGTCGATGGCCCGCAAGGAGGAGTTCGAGCTCAAGTACATCCGCCGCATGACCGAGCAGACCCTCGACATCAACACCACAGAGGGCAAGAAGGACTTCGTGCGCAACCTCGTTGCGTACAACGTCATCCTCGAGGGCGTCTGGTTCTACTCGGGCTTCATGGTCGCCCTGAGCTTCCGCCAGCGCAACCTGCTGCGCAACTTCGGTTCGCTCATGGACTGGGTCGTGCGTGACGAGAGCCTGCACCTCAAGTTCGGCATCAACCTGATTCTCACGGTGCTCGAAGAGAACCCCGACCTCCAGACCGAGGAGTTCGCGGCCGAGATCAAGCAGATGATCGTGGATGCTGTCGAGATGGAAGAGCAGTACAACCGCGACCTCCTCCCGAACGGCATCCTCGGCCTGAACGCCACGTACATCAACCAGTACGTGAAGTACCTGGCCGACCGTCGACTCGAGGAGCTCGGCTTCGAGGCCCACTACAACGTGTCGAACCCGGCCAAGTGGATGGCTGCCGCCAACGACACCCTCCAGCTGGTGAACTTCTTCGAGTCGACCAACACGTCATACGAGTCGAACGCTTCGGCAACCGTGGGAGCGAAGGCCTGACCCCTTGTAGAACCGTTCTCTAGAGAACGTTGATTGCCGTCGCGCGCCAGCGGCTGTCCAAACCCTCGAGCCTGAGGGCGACAGCCCTGGTGCGCGCTCGGTTGTGCACGATGACGACAGCCTCGACCGCTCCATCGCGTGGCTCGAACTGCGAGATGGAGCCGATCGAGAAGTGCGGCCTGGTCGCGGCGCGACCGGTGGCTTGCCTGGCGCGCGCACTGAGCACGACGCGCTTGAGCACGTGACGATACACATCGTCGGTCACCCAGCGGGAGATCTGCTCGAGATCGCGTGCACCGGCGAGGATTTCGATTACCGCCCTGGTGAGATTTTCGATAAGCGGAGACGGGTCGGGAAGCGAGGATGTGCTGCTCGGTTGCTGCCCGAAGAACTCGTCGGGAACGAATCTCTGGCGGGCAGCTCGAAGCGGCTGTGACGCGGCTGCGGGTTCCGGTGCGGTCGGTGACTCGAGGCCATCGGGCTGTGCTGCTGTGGTCACGCTTGCCCCAATCGATGAATCCTGTGGAGTGCGAATCGTCCTACCCCCGTACGGGGGTAGGCATACTAAAGCAGCACGCGGGGGCTTGTGTCCATAGGCATTTTCACGCTGTGGATAACCTCCGCGGTGACCGCGCCCACGTCGATAACGTCACCGGCATGCGCTGGGACAGCTTGTTCGACGACCTCGAGAGTCAGCTCGAGCGCGAGATCTCTGTCGAGGAGAGCGACGTCGACGCCGAGGAGGAACGACTGCGGCTGGGAAGGCTGTCTCTGCGGGACCGTCTCGTGGCCCTGCATAACGCCGTGCACCCCGGAGACACGCTGCACCTGGGGGTGATCCTGGCCCATGGAGAACGAATTTCGGTGCGTCCCGTGCTCGTCGGGCGTGACTGGTTGTCGGCCGATGTAATCGACGACTCCCGTCGACAGCGCCAGTGCATCATCCCGTTGTATTCGGTGCTGAGCGTGAGCATCCCGGCCGCACGAGCGCGGGGGAGTCTCGCGGACAACGAGGGCACCGCGCATCCGGAGCTTTCGGCTCGGCTGGGCTTCACTTTCGTACTGAGAGACCTGTGCCGGAGGCGCCGGGCCATCGATGTCGTCACGCCGGCAGCCACCCTGCACGGAACCATCGACAGGGTGGGCAAGGACCATTTCGACCTCGCGATGCACGAACCGGGCGCTCAACGCCGGGCGTCGTCGGTGACAGAACTGCGGTTGCTGCCCCTCGGCTCCGTCATGATGGTACGGCTGTAGGAGAGGCCGGTTCCGGTCAGGTGCCGTTGGGCTGCCCGAACGAGACCTCGGTGAGGTTCGAGAAGTCGGCCTGGTTCCAGAGGTTCATGCGCCTCGTCTGCTCGTACATGGCGGCGATGTATGACTCCAGCACGCTGCGTTCGATGCGCCATTGCCCGCTCGCCCCCACTTTGATGGCTGGCAGTTCGCCCGAGCGCACCAGCGCGTAGGCCTGGTTCGCCGAGATATTGAGCAGCTCGGCCGTGTCGCCGAGCGTGAGGAACCGCCCCAGTCGCTCGGCCGAAGTCGCGTCATCCATGCAACGAGTATGAAACCGAAGTGGCGCCCGTGGTGGGCATGTGGATAACTTTCGCCCGGCACAGCCCGCACTCGCGACCATAGTCCCGAGGCGCCAGCCGGTTGCCGAGGGAGTAGGCCCATGAAGACCCATTCACGGCAGCGTCACGGATTCGCGGTAGATCCGAGGCTGCTCATCGGACTGGTGTTGGTGGCCGGTTCGGTCGCTGCGGTCGTCGCCATCGTGTCGACGGCCGACGAGACCGTGCAGGTCTACTCCGCTCGCTCCACCCTCACGCCCGGAGACCGCATCACGCTCGACGATGTCGATACCAGCAACGTGCGGCTTGCCGGAGTCGGGTCGCTCTATCTGCTGCCGGGAGACGTTCCGGACGGCGGATTCGTAGTAACGCGAGCAGTCGACGCGGGGGAGCTGATTCCCGCGTCAGCCGTCGGCAGCGTGAGCGGACTGCGGCTGACCTCACTCGTGCTCGACGTGAACGGTGCGCTCGCGGCATCCATCGAATCGGGCTCGACGGTCGACGTGTGGTCGTCGAAGGAGGTCGCCAACGGCGAGTTCGGGCCACCAGGAGTGATCGTGGCCGGCGCGACGGTGGTGAGACTCGTGGAGTCAGACACGATCATGGCCGGCGGCGAATCGGTGGCGGTCGAGGTGTTGGTGCCCAAGGCCAGGGTGGCCAGAGTGCTGGAGGCGGTGTCCAATGCGGATGCGATGTCGATCGTGCCCGCGACCATCCCCGGCCGGGGTTGAGATGGCGCGCATCGCGCTCGCGCTGCCTCTCGCGCTGGAAGACCGGATGGCTGAGGACGCCGTGCGGCACGGTCACGAGGTCGTCGCGCGGACGGTCAGCGCGCTGGAGCTCGCGTCCCTCGTCGGGCCCGTGTCTCCCGATATCGTCATCGCGGCCTCTGAACCGCGCTATCTCACCGACAGGGTGCTCGCATCCTGTGACGAGGCCGGGGTGCGGCTCATCGCGCTGGCCGCTGACGATGCCGGTCGTCGGCACGCTGCGACGCTGGGAGTCTTCGAGGCGGTGGATGCCGCGTCCCCCTGGCTCGAGATCGAAAGGGTGATCGCGGGCGCAGGCCGCGAGCCGAGCCCACCGCAGCGACGCGCCGAGCGTGGCTCCGTCATCGCGGTCTGGGGTCCGGCGGGTTCACCGGGCCGCACGACCATCGCCATAGGAATCGCGGCGGAGCTTGCGGCGATGGGGCACAGTGTCGCGCTGGCCGACGTCGACACGCACGGGGCATCCATCGCTCCTGCTCTCGGCATGCTCGACGAGGCGCCAGGGTTCGCAGCGGCCTGCCGACTGGCGGGCAACGACACCCTGTCCCAGTCGGAGCTCGAGCGCATCTCCCAGCGCTACGAATCCACGCTCGGCGGATTCTGGGTGCTCACCGGCATCGGCCGGCCGAGCCGCTGGCCCGAATTGTCGGGGGAGCGGGTGGCGGCCACGATCGCCCAGTGCCGCACCTGGGTGGACTACACGATCCTCGACACGAGTGCGAGCCTCGAGAACGACGAAGAGATCTCGAGTGACCTCTTCGCGCCGCGTCGTAACGCGGCGGCGGTGACGGCCGTGCGCGAGGCCGACAGCATCGTGGCGGTGGGCTCGGCCGACCCTGTCGGACTGTCGAGATTCCTTCGCGCGCACGTCGACCTCATCGAGACGGCGTCGACGAACGACGTGACGGTCGTGATGAACCGCATCCGGGCATCCGCCATCGGCTTGAATCCCCACGCCCAGGTGACCCAGACCCTGTCGAGATTCGGTGGGATCGAGTCTCCCGTGCTCGTGCCGCATGACCAGGCCGGTCTGGACGGGGCCATCCTGAGCGGCAGGACTCTCGCGGATTCGGCGCCTCGATCGCCAGCCCGTGCAGCGATCCGGTCCATGGTCTCGTCGCGCCTCGTGCCGGAACCTCCGGCGCAACCACGGAGCCTGCGCAGCCGGTTCAGGCTGGCCCGGGCCACGGGCTAACCTGAAAGCATGTCGACTCTCAGTGAACTCGTGCAGGCCCAGGGACGAGCGAGCGAGGAAGACATCGAATGGCTGCACCTGCTGGTGGGTGACTGGCAGCTTCTGGCCGACCTCGCGTTCGCCGACATCGTGCTGTGGGTGCCGAGCGCAGATGGCAGTTTCGTCGCCGTCGCTCACGCCAGGCCGTCCAGCTCGGCCACCCTCTTCTACCGAGACTTCGTCGGCCATGCGGTGAAGACGGAATGGAAGGCGCAGATCGACGAAGCGTTCCATTCCGCGAGCATCGTCGACACGGCGGCTCCGGATTGGTACGAGGAGACGCCGACGCGAGTGCGCGCTGTGCCGGTGCTGCGACGATTGAGCCCCACCGGCAATAAGACGACAGACCTGCCGATCGCGGTCATCACCCGTCACACCAACCTGAGCGAGGCCCGCACCCCGAGCCGCCAGGAACTCACGTTCAACGAGTGCGCCAACGACCTGTTCGCGATGATCGCCTCGGGCGACTTCCCCGACCTGGGTGCGCCGAGCGGACCGCGCAGGGGTGCGCCGCGCGCATCCGATGGCCTCATCCGCCTCGATGTCGACGGCATGGTGACCTTCGCGAGCCCTAACGCGCTGTCCGCCTTCAACCGCATAGGTTTCCCCAACGAGCTCGAGGCGGAGTCGCTCGCCGAGGTCACGACCGGGCTGATCAGCGGGCAGCTGACCGTGGACGAATCCCTGCCGCTCGTCGTGACCGGTCGTGCACCGTGGCGTACCGACATCGAGGCGCGCGGTGTGACTGTGTCGTTGCGCGCGATCCCCATCCGCAACCACGGCGAGCGCGTCGGCGCGATCGTGTTGTGCCGCGATGTGACCGAGGTGAGGCACCAGGAGCGTGAGCTCATCACGAAGGATGCCACGATCCGCGAGATCCACCATCGGGTAAAGAACAACTTGCAGACGGTGGCATCGCTGCTCAGGATCCAGGCGCGGCGAACCCACTCCGACGTGGCGCGCGATGCCCTCGGCCAGGCCATGCGTCGAGTGGCGGCCATCGCGGTCGTGCACGACACTCTCTCGGAGGGGCTGACGCAGGATGTCGATTTCGATGTGGTCTTCGACCGTGTGCTCATGCTGATCGCCGAGGTGGCGTCGAGTCACAGCACCACGGTGCGCCCCATTTCGAAGGGCAGTTTCGGCAACCTGCGGAGCGAGTATGCGACGCCGCTGGCACTCGCGCTCACCGAACTCGTCACCAACGCCGTCGAGCACGGCCTCGCCGACCGTGAGGACGGAGAGGTGCAGATCGTCGCCAAGCGCACCGACGAGACGCTCAGCGTGAAGGTGCGGGACAACGGAGTCGGACTCGCCGAGGGCAAGGTCGGTTCCGGGCTCGGCACTCAGATCGTACGCACCCTCATTCAGGGTGAACTGGGTGGCACTATCGACTGGCACACGCTCGTGGGCAGCGGCACCGAGGTGACGATCGAGGTTCCGATGACGTGGCTCCACCGACGCTGAGCTGCGGCATGGTCATCCACCCGGAGCGCACGCAGAAACGTCGCCACTTTTGGTGGCGACGTTCGCGAGCGAGGTCAGGAGGCGCGGCGGGCGCGAGCTGCGCGACGCTTGAGGGCGCGGCGCTCGTCTTCACTGAGGCCGCCCCAGACGCCGGAGTCCTGTGAGGTGTCGAGGGCGTACTGGAGGCACATCTCGGTCACCGAGCAGCGGCCGCAGACGGCCTTTGCCTTGTCGATCTGGTCGACGGCGGGGCCGGTGTTGCCGACGGGGAAGAAAAGCTCTGGGTCTGCTGTGAGGCAAGCAGCTTTGTCGCGCCAATCCATAGTTGTACTCCTTCAGTGCGTGCGGGGGGCTGGCCCGCTGGCAGGCCTGCATCAGTTGTGTAGAGATCCCCCGCCGCGAAAAGGCTGGGATTTCATAGCGACTGCTCAGGCCCGGGCTTATCGGGTTCGTAGAAATGGGGGACCCGCTCGCAACACTGAGAGCTGGAAATCAACCTCATATAGACTCTCATATCGGTAGATGCAAATCAATGGTTGTATATGGGGCCTTACTGTGAGTGACGTACGAAGAGGCTCTGCGAGACATCCCTTTGTCATCGCTCTGGCCGTGTTGATTTTCGCCCAGTGCACCCTCCTGGCGGTCGCCACCGGGTACCTCGTGATCGAGCTGATCATCGCCACTCCCGACTCGTACGCGAGTGCGGTCGCCCTTGCGGTTCTCACCACCATCGCGGCCGTGTGGCTCGCCATCATCGGCATCAATGTGCTGCGCGGAAGCCCGTGGGTTCGCGGAGCGACAATCGTGGTTCAGGTGCTCCAGATCGCCGTCGCGATCGGCGCGTTCCAGGGAGCATTCGCCCGCCCCGATCTCGGGTGGCTGCTGCTCATCCCCGCCATCGCCGCCCTCGTGCTGTTGTTCACCGCGCCGGTCCTGGCCGCGACAGTGCGCCGCCCGTAGCCCTCGAACCATCCACCACAGGAGCGCGATGTCCCAGCTCATCTCCGTCCCCGACCTCCTGGCAGCGCTCGGCAGCCCGACGCCGCCCGTGCTGCTCGATGTGCGGTGGGTGCTCGGCCGCTCCGATGGCAGGGAGAACTACCTCGCCGGCCACATCCCCGGTGCGGTGTTCGTGGACCTCGACCGCGAACTGGCCGGGCATGGCGAGCCCGGGGAGGGGCGGCATCCATTGCCCGACATTGCTGACCTGCAGGCCTCCGCGCGCCGCTGGGGGATCGGACCTGACAGCTCAGTTGTGGTGTATGACGACCTGAAGGGCATGGCCGCAGCGAGAGCGTGGTGGCTGCTGCGCTGGGCCGGGCTCGAGAACGTACGCCTGCTCGACGGTGTGCTGCCGGCCTGGGTTGCCGCAGGGCACGCGCTCGATGAGGGCGACGTGATTCCGGATGCCGGCATAGTGGTGCTCGAATCCGGGCACCTTCCCGTGCTCACCATCGACGAGGCCGCGGCGTTCCCCGAGCGCGGTGTGCTGCTCGACGCGAGGGCGCCCGAGAGGTTCCGCGGAGAGGTCGAGCCGATCGATCCCCGGGCCGGGCATATCCCCGGTGCGGTCAACGCACCGTCCACCGGCAACGTCGACGCGGAGGGACGGTTCCTGTCGCCATCCGCCCTCTCGGAGCGGTACGCGGCACTGGGCGTGACCGCTGGCACTCCGGTTGGCGCGTATTGCGGCTCAGGGATCACCGCAGCCCACGACGTGCTCGCGCTGGCGATCGCCGGGGTGGATGCCGCACTGTTCCCCGGCTCGTGGAGCGCCTGGTCGAATCATCCGGAGCGCCCGGTCGCAGTCGGCTAGCTGTCGATGCCGAGCTTCTTGCGCAGCGAAGCAACATGGCCGGTGGCCTTGACGTTGTAGAGCGGCAGCGTGATGGAGCCGCTCTCGTCGATGACGAACGTGGAGCGCAGGACCCCCGTGACGGTCTTGCCGTAGAGGTTCTTCTCGCCCCAGGTCGCGTAGGCGTTGTGGACCGTTAGGTCGGGGTCGCTCAGCAGTGGGAAGTTCAGGTTGTCTTCGTGCGCGAAGGTGGCGAGCTTGTCCGGGGCGTCGCGGGAGACCCCGATCACGCTGTACCCGGCCGACTTCAGTGAGTTCAGGCTGTCGCGGAAGTCGCAGGCCTGGGTGGTGCATCCGGGGGTCATGGCCTCGGGGTAGAAGTAGAGGATCACCTTCTGGCCGGAGAAATCTGCCAGAGAAACCGGTGCGCCGGTCTGGTCGGGCAGGGTGAAAGCCGGGGCGGTGGCGCCGGATTCGAGTCGGTCGGTCATGGTTCTCCGCATCAGATTCGGCGTACGGTTCGTACACCCGTTTCTGCCATGCTAATCTTGTTCGTCGGCCCGTTGATTCGTTTCTCGGGCCTGGCACCTCTAGCTCAATTGGCAGAGCAACTGACTCTTAATCAGTGGGTTCCCGGTTCAAGTCCGGGGGGGTGCACCACACAACAGCCCGGTATCTCGCATAAGAGCGACGCGCCGGGCTTTCTGCTTGATCGGGATGCAAACGGCATCCCCTCCAGAACCCCTCCGCTGGCTGTCCCGCTTGGCCGCTGAGCCAAAAGTAGAATAGCGCCGGCAACAATGCGCGGGGCCATTCTCTAAGTGAAGGCGGGTTTCGATCCCGCTGCCTCCGTGTCCCCTACACAGCGCTCTCCCAATTGAGCTACTTTAAGTTTCAGCGAGCCTCTCGGCTACACGCCACACAGCAGCGAGTTTGCGTCGGGTATTCTCGACCTTAAGCAATACGCACGAATCCACATTCCGGACACTGCCAACGTCGGAACCTCTCGTCGCCGAGCAACTCCATCGGGACGAGGCACCGCCGGCAGTTTGGCGTCTTTGGGAAGGGATCGTCGCTCACACGGCGAGCGTACGAAACACGGATTGGGTCGAGTCAAGTTGTCTCCACTCTGAGTGATCCTTGACTGTATAGTCGGGGCATGCCAGCGGTGTCGCCTTCTCCTATGCCGCCCCAGCTCTCAGGCGACTCGCTGAAGGGTCGGTACGGGGTCAGGTACTTGGACGCAATCGTGTCGGCGGCTGGCTACGAGTGGCGCGAGACAGGGTCTGGTGCGGACGCCCTGGGGCTCGATGGTGATGTGCACTTTCCTGAAGGGCCTGTGGGCGTGCAGGTGAAGACCACGCACAAGCACCAAATCGGTGGCACTAATTCGCGGTTGTCCTATACGGCCAAGCAACATTGGGTCGATTCCTGGGCGATCGCTCGCAGGCCGATCTACTTCGTTGTGGTAGTAGTTCCCCACGATATTACCGGTGGTCCATGGTTGAATCATCACTCGGGTGGAACGGACATGCTGGACACGGCTGCCTACTGGACGAGAATCGATCCGACTTCATTCAGCCCGCAGAATATGTCGGTCGCAGCCCTGCGTAGCCAGCGGGTGGAGGCGGCCACCCTTCGTCAATGGCAGCGAGAGATGATTCAGGACTTCGGCGGATGACTGATCAAGCGACACCTTCAGTGCACGATGACGACCTTCGGGACGAGGTCGCAAGCTACCTCGGACGTCTGGGCTGGATACGCGGTACACCGGGCAGGTTCGGAGAGCTTTGGTCGAGCGTTGCCGACGATCGAAGCCGGATCGCCGTGCCCTTCAGTCTGCGAGCGGACTCACGCGAGTTCGCGGCGCTGATCGTTGGGGTGGCGCGACACGAGCAAAGACCCGAGCAGACCGTGGCGCAGGAAATCGAACACGAGTTCCTTGACGTGCAGGCATATCGGATAGCTGACGCTTTCGTGCTGGAAGATCGCGCCCTTCTTGACAGTGCAGCGATCGTGCTCGATTCCGCCCGCAAACTCATTCGGGCTGCAGCAAATACTGCACGTTCACCGCGCGCTTACATCGCATCCGGGTTCAGCAAGCCCGCCGATGACATTGCCAAGAAAGCTCGACTGTCGCACACGCGACGAGGATCGTTCGTTCTACCGGTAGCTATGCCGATCGAACCCCCTGAGTACCTTGTGAACCAGATTCTGGATCAGGCGACTGATGTCAAGATCGAGTCGACGGAACGCCGGACTACCCGGACACTTGCTACCGCGCTGGCCGCCCTTGACACCATCGCAGTGAGGCCCGATAAGGAGCCCACGAATGTGGAGCTTGAGTATCTTGTGCAAGTTGGAGTCAGCAAAGAGCTGGTAACCGCAGTGCGAGCGATAGCGTCAAACGCCGGAGTGCACGCTTTCGAGACTCGGTTCGAATGGGCGCCGGGAGTGGGAACGCCTCCGGGCCTTCCCCAGCGCGTGTTGATTCCGGACGACGCGAAAGGCCTGTTGGAGCGGGTAGAGAAACGGCTGAAAGTTGCTAAGCCTAGTCCGGAGGAGTCGATATCTGGGCAGATCGTGCAGATTCGTCAAGTCCCAGGCGAATCGAGGGGCGAGGTCACTATCCGCACCATTCGTCACGGGAAAATGGCTGAGATCAGGGTGTCGACCTCGACCGACGTAACCCGGGAAGCGACGGACTGGTTCAAGTCCGGGCGCGCGGCCCTTGCATACGGCGCCATCGTCGCTAGCCCCGGTCGACCACTGAGCATGCCCGATCCGGTCGCCGTCACGCCTCTCGATCAGATCCTGCTTGATGCATTCTCTGGTGATCAGACTGATTAGTCTGTCGGGAGTGAATGCGCTTGACGCGCTGGCCCCTTCGATCAAAAGCTGATGCCAACATGAATGCATGGTTCCCTCCCGGTGCTGATCCAGTCGAGCAGGCGGCGCTCGTGCCAGGAATTCCGGTGTGGATCGACAAGCCCGTTGCAGACTGGGTGGGGCAGAACATTACCGGCGTCTACGGCGAGATGACGCTTCAGTTCCTTACGGAGTGGGACGTCGCCATGCGAAATGATCCGCCCGTGGCCCGGCGGATGGAGGATCAGCGCCCCGAAATGCTCTGGCACTCCCTCGACGAAAACGACCAAGTTGCGCTCGTTGATTTCGTGCTGTTCACCAGCGCACGAGCGCAGTCGAAGAATGAGAAAGAGTCGCTCGAAGGAATTCTCCGCGCAGGCGGCTCCGAGTGGAGTGTAGGCAAGCGCGCCGGTCAGGTAGGTCTGGAGAAGCGAGTTCCCCAGGGCGTTGCCGATGCAGCCGAGGCCGTGATGGGTACCGCGAGCACGGCTGGCGCTCTTCTGTCCGAGGCATGGCATGCCGCGTTTGGTCGGGGACCTGACCCGGAAGAGGCTTACGAGAAGGCGATCAAGGCCGTCGAAGAGGCTGGCGCTGGGGTGGTTTCGCCGAAGAACGTCCGAGCATCTCTTGGGACAATGGCGCGGGATATGGAAAGTCAGGGCAACTGGTCTCTCCCGCTCGGCGAGGACTCGAAGCACCCCTCCGCCTCTGCGCCTTACATGATGGTGCAAGCGCTTTGGGCCGGGCAAGAAAGTCGGCACGGTGGAAACAGCTATCGCAAGCCCACGCCGGAAGAAGCCGAGGCCGCTGTGCTGCTGGCAGTGCCACTTGTGCAGTGGTTCACCTCGGCCGTTCTAGCGCGGCGCTAGGGCGCAACCCCTGGCGGGCCGCCGAAGTCCCAGTAGCCTCGGCAGCATGCCTCTGCAAAACGAAAAGTACGCGATTGGCCTATGCGATGAGGTGCTGGCCGTCGCGAGCGCGAAGCACCACCGCTTTTCTTGGCTAATGGGTGATGAGTCGCCCGTGACCGGGCGACGGAGGGCGCTGCCAGTAGATGCCTACTGGGAGTCGTTGAACCTGGTGATGGAGTTCCACGAGAAGCAGCACACGGAGGCCGTAGCTCTCTTCGACAATCGCAAGACGCTCTCAGGCATGAATCGAGGCTCACTGAGGAAGCTTTACGACAATCGCCGCATTGAGCTGATCCCGCAGCACCGCCTCCAACTGGTGACAATCCCCATGTCTGACTTCATCGTAAAGCGCGCGCTTACCGTGCCCAGCAGGGACACCGACGTCGCTACAGTCCGCCGGTACGTGGAGGCGTTCGCCTAGTGCGCGTTGTGCAGTAGTGACTCGTCGCTGTATCCGGTGTCGTGCAACTTGGGCGTGCCCTTCGGAGTCAGCCAGGTGACACGCAAACGCACTCGCGCCGTGGTCCCGACTGGTTCCGGAATGGGAAGCGTGAATCGCTGGTCGACCGACCGTTCGACCGACCGTCGCTCGGCTAATAGGGCGGCCTCGCGTCTCTTGCCCAGCTCCGGAATCTGGAGCCGAAGGAGATCGCGCCCCTCAATCTCGATTGGATAGTCGTTGGCCTCGGTTGAGGTGTCGAAGAAGAATTGCGCAATGACCTCGTTGGCTGCGTTCTTCCCGATGTTCTGGATGATGACGTGGCCTTTCGAATCGAAGTCCCAGCGCCACTCCCAAGCGACATCGCTCCGCTCCGTCTCGCGCTCGGCCTGCTCGTGAATCACACGGTTTGCGACCTCGGCGAGCGCATTCGCGTCTTTCGCGATCGTGTTTGATTCCTGGGAAATTTCGTTGGCAGTCGCTGCTGCCCTCTTTGCTTTGCGTGCTTGCGCGAGTCCGATGATTCCAACTACAAGCCCCGAAGCCCCGACGAGTGCTGCCACGGCAACGCCCCAAGCGGTTGCCACTGCGGTCAGTTCTTCTGGATTCATGGTCGAACCTTAGTGGTGTGGCGGGCTAACCAATACGCGCAATGGGGATCGCGGCAGGTCGAGCTGCGAGCGAGTCGAGATTGTCCATGTCGTCCTCGTGGGTGCCAGTGAACAGGTGAGTGTAAATGGTATCCGTGGTGTTGATGTTAGCGTGGCCCATCCATCGGCTCACCTTGCGAATCTCGATGCCCGCCGCCGCGCACACGCTCGCGTAGAAGTGGCAGAGGTCGCGCCAGCGAACGCCGTTGATTCCGAAGTCAGCGAGTGCAGGTTCGAAGCAATAGCGGATGAGGCTCGCCACGTCGAACTGCCGGTCGTAGTCGAGCAGGCGCACGTCGCCGCTGCCACCAGGCACCCGTCCTGGCCAAAATGGCGCCTCTGGCTCGTTGCGGCGCGGGTGCCGGGAAAGGTACTCGGTCAGCGCCCCGATGAGCGAGCGGCCAAGCTGCAGATCGCGTGTGCTGCGTGCGGACTTGGGCGTACCGATCTCCCAGCCGCCCTTGGCTCGGTGGAGGGTCCGACGGGCCTCGACGCGACGATGTAGGAAGTTCACATCGCGGATGTGGAGCGCAGCAAGCTCGCCCTCGCGGAGGCCGGTGTGGGCGGCGAACCGAACGATCAGACCATACAGCTCGAAGGCGCCCAGCTTGGCGGCAACCGCACGGACCTGAGGCGGGTCTAGGAACGCGCGCTCCTCCTTCTTGACGGTCGGCTTGTCCACGACGGTGCAGGGGTTCGCGGTGACGAGGCGGTGCGCCGTCGCGTACCCGATCATATTCGTGCGACGCTCGCTGGACTTTACAACAGACAGGTCAGGGTGCATGTCGCCGTGACCGAGTCGGTTTACCTCACTACCGGGAAGGTCACGGAAATGCACTAACCAAAATCGGACTCGGTTATACGGCGTTGGCCAAGCACAGCTATGCTCCGCGCATGGATCCAGACGCCACGCCAGAAAACGTCGTCATCACGTCATGGCACGAGGCCGAGGCATTTGCTTGCGGTCACATGCGAACGCTCGGATTTGACGATGCGGATGTTACGCCGCCCGGCGCTGACGGTGGGCGGGACGTGACGTCGCGCGGCGGGGTCGCACAAGTCAAACACTTCTCGCGAGGTGCGGTGGGTGCACCGTCGGTCCAGCAGCTCATCGGCGCGGCAGCGAAACACCGACATGCCCTCTTCTATGCCCTCACCGGCTACTCGGCTACTGCAGTGCGGTTGGCAGACGGACATGAAGTGGCGCTCTTTCAATACGACTTGTTCGGCGAAGTAACAGCGCGGTCTGAAGCCGCCGAGCGCCTTATCGACATCGGGTTCGCCTCGTGGGAACAATTGCCGAGCGCCGCCAATCGAGAATTCGAAGTCGCCCTCCAACGCTTTGGTCAACGTACGGTCGACGCCGCTATGTACATCGGCGGCCGATCGGCAGATTTGACCAAAGTATTGACGGAGCGATTGATTTCCGAAGGCCGAGCCCCGGAGGTTATCGACCTCGTGAAAAAGGTGCAACTCGAGTTAGCGCACATAAGCGCACTGGGCATCCCGATGGACGGAGCCTCAACGCGCAGGAACAGCGCTTGGCTCAACGATTTCTGCCAGCTTGAAGGCCTCGCCCAGAGCCTCGCGGCGCGTGTTGGTCTCAACTACGAACTGGAAGCGGAAGATGCCCAGATTTGGGCCGCAGACGTAGCCCGGGACCGCGCTGCTAGGAGCGGCAATCACACGAGAACAAGTTGACCCAGCATCCCCTCGTTCCCGGGGAAGTCAGAACTTCTCGTGATCACATCGCGTCGATCTCGATCAGCGTCGGCGCTTCAGTGGGTTCCGGGTTCAAGTCTCGGGGGGGGGGGGGGCACCACACGTGGGCACAGCATCTACGCGAACGCCACCGCCATTCTCTCGACCGCTTCTTCCAGCACGGACGGATCGCAGGCGAAGTTGATGCGCGCGTGTCCGCGGCCAGCAGCGCCGAAGGCGGGACCGGAGTTGAGGGCAACCCTGGCATCCTGTAGCACCCGCTCCGCCGGATCCATCCCGAAACCCAGGTCCCTGAAGTCGAGCCAGCCGAGGTAGGTCGCGGTCGGTCGACGGTAGTGCACCACGGGGAGCTTGCGGTGCAGCAGCCGGGCGAGCAGCTCGTCGTTGCGCATGATCCGGGAGATCGTGGCATCCAGCCATTCCTCGTCGCTGTACGCCGCAACATTGGCGTGCAGTCCCAGGATGCTCGTGCGCGACGCGACCTCCTGGGGGAAGCTGTCGAGCATGGTGAGGGCGCGGGCATCCGATGGCACCATTACGGCGCACTTCATGCCGGCCATGTTCCAGCCCTTGCTGGCGGAGGTCACGGTGACGGAGCGCGCACCGACCTCGGCGGCGACTGTCGCGAACGGCGTGAACACCGCGCCGTGATGGGTGAGCGGCGCGTGCACCTCATCGGCGATCACGAGCACATCGTGCCTGGCCGCGAGCATCGCGAGGTCGACGAGAGCCTCGCGGTCGTGGGGAACGCCGAGCGGGTTGTGCGGATTGCACAGCAGCACAGCGCGGGCGCCGGTGATGAACGCCTCCTCGATGCGCTCCAGGTCAAGCTGCCAGCCCTCGACGCGCTCGAGCATGGGGATGTCGACGAGCGGAAGCCCAGCCTCCTCCACCAGCTCGAAGAAGGGCGGATAGACGGGGGAGCAGACGACGACGGGGGATCCGGATGCCACGCCAAAACGCAGGCTTTCGACGATGCCGACGCTCACGTCCGTCGCGACCCGCACCCAGGCCGGGTCGACCGCCCAGCCCCAGCGTCGCTGGGCGAACTGCGAGAACGCGTCGGCGAGCGGACCGGCCGAGTCGATGTAGCCGAGGTCGGAGGTCGTCACCCGTTCGATGATCGCCTCGCGGATGCGCTCAGAGACCGGATAGTCCATCTCGGCGACGAACAGGGGCAGCACACCCTCCGGATAGCGCGTCCACTTCAGGGATGAGCGGGACGACCGGAGGAGATCCGCCGGACCCGACGATGCGATGGACATGACTCCAGCCTGTGGCACATCGGCGATCCGCGCCAGTGCGGTGCGTCATCCGGAGTCGCACTTCACGTTAGGGGCTGCCGTGGCAGATCAGCGGGGCGAAGTGGAACCGGATCCGCCGATGCGGAAGGAGGCGCCTTTATGCTCGGCGGGGAGCTTGTCGCCCCGGCCGTGCAGCTTCTGGCGCAGCGAACCCGGCGTGTAGCTCTCCGGGTAGGCGCCGCGCTCGCGCAGCACCGGGATCACGTGTTCCACGATGTCCTCGAAGGTGCCAGGCGTGATCGCGTAGGCGAGGTTGAATCCGTCGATGTCGGTTTCGGCGACCCACTCCTGCAGCTGGTCCGCGATCTGCACGCCGGAGCCGACGATGAACGGTCCGAGCCCGCCGATGGCGCCGAGCCGCCCGATGTCGCGGACGGTGAACTCCTCACCGTTCTCTGCGGACTCGGCGTAGTTGGCGATCACCGACTGGATCGCGTTGCTCTTGACGTTGCCGACGGGCTCGTCGAGGTCGTACTGGGAGAGGTCGATGCCCATCCATCCCGACATGAAGACGAGTGCGCCCTCGTCGCTCGCATACTGCAGATAATCGTCGTGCTTGGCTTTGGCTTTCTCCTCGGTGGAGTCCGTAATGATCGTGAGTAGGGTGTAAATCTTCGCGGAGTAGCGATCGCGGCCGGCGGCCTCCAGGGCATCGCGGATCTTCGCGACTGACGACGCCAGCACGGCCTTCGTCGGGGCGGCGACGAAGATCGCTTCGGCATTACCCGCAGCGAACTGGATGCCGCGGCCCGAGGCTCCGGCCTGGTAGATGACAGGCGTGCGCTGCGTCGACGGCTCGGACAGGTGGATGCCCGGAACCGTGAAGTTCTTGCCGCTGTGCCCGATCTCGTGCACCTTGCTCGGGTCGGTGAACACCCCGGTCTGCCGGTTGCGCTGCACCGCGTCATCCTCCCACGACCCCTCCCACAGTTTGTAGAGCACCTCGAGGTATTCGTCTGCAACGTCGTAACGGTCGTCGTGCTCGAGCTGGTCGTCGTGGCCCATGTTGCGGGCGGCGCTCGGCAGGTAGCCGGTGACGACGTTCCAGCCAACGCGTCCGTTGGTGAGGTGGTCGAGCGTGGACATGCGCCGGGCGAACGGATACGGATGCTCGTAGGCCGTGCCCGCGGTGATGCCGAACCCGAGGTTCTCGGTGACGTGCGCCATGGCCGAGATGAGCAGCACAGGGTCGTTGACTGGCACTTGCGCGCCGTGCCGGATGGCAGCCTCGTTGGAGCCGCCGTACACGTCGTAGGTGCCGAGCACGTCGGCGATGAAGATGCCGTCGAACGTTCCCCGCTCGAGCAGCGCAGCGAGTTCGGTCCAGTAGTCGAGGTCCTTGTACCGCCAGGCCTGGTCGTCGGGGTGACGCCACATTCCCGAAGACTGGTGGGCGACACAGTTCATGTCGAAGGCGTTGAAACGAATCTGGCGGGCAGGGGTCTGGTTCGTCATCCGGCAATCGTGGCCTCCAGAGTGACGCCAGCCAACCGGCAGCGTCGCACAACGACACGGGACGACTCAGTTCGACACATGCGAGCGCTCTACGAGACGCGCGACGTACGGTGGCCGGATTCACACGGCGCTATCCACGAGAGATGCTGTCCGTGACCAGGGAGCTGACGATGACTATGACCGCAACGATCGACCCCACCACCAGCGGCACCCACGACACGCTCGACGGGCTCGACAGCGAGGCGTTCCCGGCTGCCTTCCGTCACCACGCCGCCGGCGTTGCCGTGATCACGGCCGACAGCGGAGCCGGCCCCGCGGGGCTTACGGCCACCTCGGTGTTCTCGGTGAGCGCGGATCCAGCCCTTCTCGTGTTCTCCATCTCCGCCGTGTCGTCGAGCGCGCCCACGATCGCGAGCGCCGACACGGTCGTGGTACACCTGCTCGGCATCGAACAGCTCGATATCGCGCAGCTCTGCGCGACCAGCGGCGTCGACCGGTTCGCCGATCCCTCTATCTGGGATCGGCTGGCCACGGGTGAGCCGTTCTTCCCGGCGGCAGCGACATGGATCCGCGGCCGGATCGTCAACCGTATGGTTGCCGGAGCGTCCACGGTCGTGGCCGTGCACGCTCTCGAAGCCGGACAGGGCGATCACTCGGCTTCTCCGCTCGTCTACCACGACCGGTCCTGGCACGGCCTCGGCCAGCACTCTGCCCTCGACGTGTAGTCCCAACGCCTTCCGGGCCACTCGGCCCTATCGTGCGCGAGGTGGCGGCGCTAGTGTGACGCTGGGCCTCAGGTCCCTGTCCGCCGACAGAAGGAGCACTCGATGATCGCTGCTATCACCACGAGCGAACTGCATAAAGCGTTCGGCTCCGTCACCGCCGTGCACAGTCTCGACCTCTCCATCGAGCGCGGCACCGTGTTCGGACTCATCGGGCCGAATGGTGCGGGCAAGACGACGACGCTTCGGATGCTGCTCGACATCATCCATCCCACCTCGGGAACCATCCGCGTGCTCGGCCAGGATCCCCGCGTCGGCGGGCCAGCCCTTCGGCGGCGGATCGGATTCGTGCCCGGCGATCTGCGGTTGGATGGTCGTATTCGCGGCCGGAGCCTGCTGCAGCACTATGCCGACGTGAGCGGCCCCGTTGCCCCTGGCGCCATCGATGCCCTCGCCGAACGACTCGACCTCGACCTCGGCCGGCCCATCCACGCTCTCTCGAAAGGCAACAGGCAGAAGGTCGGTCTCGTGCAGGCATTCATGCACAAACCGGAACTGCTGGTGCTCGACGAACCCACCAGTGGCCTGGACCCGCTCGTGCAGCGGGAGTTTCTGCTGATGGTCCGCGAGGCCAGAGCCAATGGGCAAACCGTGCTGCTGAGCTCGCATGTCCTGAGCGAGATCCAGCAGGCAGCCGACTACGTTGCCGTTCTCAGCAGGGGTCGTATCGTCGCGCAGGGTGACGTCGCGTCGTTGCGGCTGGGCAGCATCCGTCGACTCCAGGTCACCCTTTCCGGTGCGACTGCCGAGGAAGTGCGAGCCGCGCTCGCCTCGAGTGCGCACCTGCGCGATCTCGAGGTATCCGGAGACACGTCAGTGCGCGTCACCGCCACCGTGCAGGGGGACATCGACGCTGTCGTCAAGACGATCGCGAGGTACCACATCAGCGACCTGACCGTAGAAGAGCCCGACCTCGAGGAGTCTGTGCTGAATCTCTACGGCGAGCAGGGCCGAACCGAGAGGAGTGAGAACAATGGTTGAGGCGCTTCCCGTGTTCCGCCGCTCACTCGGCGACTCGTGGCGGTCATTGGTCGGCTGGACGGCAGGCGTCGGGGGAGCGATTGCCCTCTACCTGCCGCTGTACTCGAGCATCAATGGCAACGGCCAAATGGACCAACTGATCGCCAACATGCCCCCGGAGCTGGTCAACACCATGGGCCTCCAGCAGATCAGCACCGGACCGGGCTACGTGCAGAGCACGTTCTTCGGGCTCATCGGCGTGCTCCTGTTGACCATCGCCGGAACATCCTGGGGTTCTTCCGCGATCGGTGGCGCTGAGGAGTCGGGCCGACTGGAGCTCGACCTCGCTCACGGCGTGGGTCGCGTGCAGTATTCGCTCGAGTCGGCTCTGTCCATCGTCGTCAGGATGCTGTGGCTCGGCGGATTCGCCGCAGCGCTGGTGATCGTGCTGAACGTGCCATCGGCGCTGGAGCTCGATCCGCTCAACGTGGTCGCGGCATCCATCGCCCTCATCGGCCTGGCTCTCGTGAGTGCCACGGTTGCGCTCGCGGTGGGCGCCATCACGGGGCGCCGGGTTCTCGCGACCGTGGCGGGGGCGGGAGTGGCCGTGGTCGGGTACGCGCTGAACGCGGTAGCGCTTCAATCGAGCGACGTCCAAGCGGTGAGTTCAGCATCTCCATACGCGTGGGCGTTCCAGAACGATCCGCTGACCGGCGGGATGGACGGGCCTGGGGTGGCATTGCTGGCGGGAGTCAGCCTGGTGGCCGTAGCCGTCGCGACCGTCGCGCTGCGGCGCAGGGATATCACGGGGTGAGTCGGACGCCCGGGAATACTTTCTGACTCCATGCGTTTGTATAGAATAACTGCACGGACACACTCAGGGAGTAATTATGGTCGCCGCTACATCCGGTCTTCATCACGTCACCGCGATCGGTGGGGATCCGCAGAAGAACATCGACTTCTACATCACCGGACTGGGGCTGCGGCTGGTCAAGCGCACGGTCAACTTCGACGATCCGAGCACGTACCACCTCTATTACGGTGACGAGGCAGGGCAGCCCGGCTCGCTCATGACGTTCTTCCCGTGGAAGGGCGTGCCCAAGGGTCGCATCGGCGCGGGGCAGTCCACGTCGACCGCATTCTCCATTCCCGCCGGAAGCCTCGGCTGGTGGAGCGAACACTTCGCGGCGCTCGGTGTGCCGAGCGAGATCACCACGCAGGGCTCCGAGGAGGAACGCCTCTCGCTGCGCGATCCCGACGGGCTGCAGCTCGACCTGGTTGCCAGCTCTGTCACCGACCCGCGCAACCCGTGGGATTCGGCCTCTGTCCCCGCCGAATACGCAGTGCGCGGCCAGCATTCGTCTGTGCTGACGGTTCAGGATGCCGCGGGCACCGTCGCGCTTCTCACCGACGACCTCGGACTGAAGGTCGTGTCTGAGTCGGGCGATCGCACCCGGCTCGCGGCCGGCGACGCGCTGCCCGGCAACATCGTCGACGTGATCTCCGACCCCTCCGCGCCCGTCGGGTTGACCGCCGGAGGCACAGTGCACCACATCGCGTTCCGTGTGCCTGACCACGAGACCCAGGAGCTCTGGCGCCAGGACCTGGTCGGCCGCGGACACCAGGTCACGGCCATTCTCGACCGCCAGTACTTCACCTCCATCTACTTCAGGGAGCCGGGCGGCGTGCTGTTCGAGATCGCCACCGACACCCCCGGTTTCGACATCGACGAGCCCCTGCTCGAGCTCGGCCGCAGCCTGAAGCTTCCGCCGTGGCTCGAGCCGTCGCGCGACGACATCGAGCACGCGGTCATCCCCATCGTGGTGCCCGAGGAGAACAACCCGGCCGACCATGAATGACCCTGCCATGAGTGAGTTCGAGGCATGGCCGCACCTGTTCGAGGCGGGCGACGGACCCGTGCTGCTCGCGCTTCACGGCACGGGCGGCAACGAGCGCGACATCCTGCCGCTGGCTCGTGCCATCGATCCGATGGCAGCCGTGCTCGCTCCTCGCGGGCAGGTGATCGAGGGCGGTGCCCTGCGGTGGTTCCGACGACTCTCCGAGGGAGTCTTCGACGTGGATGACGTCGTCACCCGCGCGGGCGATCTCGCCGAGTTCATCGGCTGGGCCGTGGGCCACTACGGGCTGGAAGGTCGACGCATCGTCGCCGTCGGATTCTCCAACGGAGCAAACGTCGGTCTTGCCACTGCCGCCCTGCACCCGCAGGTGCTCCCGGAGGCCATCGCGTTCTCCGGGATGTATCCGTTCGCCGGTCGACCGCTCACCACGAGCCTCGAGGGCAGCAGGATGCTCCTGGCCAACGGCACCGCAGATCCGATGGCCCCGAGCGCGAGTGTCGCACGCCTCGCTGCAGAGCTCAGCGCGCAGGGCGCTGAGGTCACTCGCCACGAGCGTGCAGGCGGTCACGGGATCGACTCCGGCGACGTGGATGCGGCCCGGGAGTGGCTGGCTGTACTCCCCGCGCGGTAGTCGGAGTCATCCTCCGGCCGGATGCGGCCGACCATCCCGGTTGCGAGAGTTGATGCATGACAAGTCGACCCGTGCGCATCCTCGTCGTGGATGAAGAAGAACCCCTCACCGATATCGTCTCGATGACGTTAGGGCTCGAAGGCTGGGATGTGGCCGTCGCGAGAGACGGAGCCTCAGCCTTCGACCTCATCGCCTCAGGTGCGCCCGACATCGTGCTGATGGATGTCACACTGCCCGACATGCGCGGAACCGAGGTCGTGGCGGCGCTCCGGGCAGAGGGCAACGCCGTGCCCGTCGTGTTCCTTACCGGTCGGGCATCGCTGGAAGACCGCATGGACGGCTTTGCGGCCGGCGGAGACGATTACGTCACCAAGCCGTTCAGCCTCGACGAACTGGTGGACAGGCTGAACCCGGTCGTGCGCAGGCTCGGGCTCGCACCGAGCAGCCGCCGGTACGCCGACCTCGTGCTCGACGAGGTGACCGCCGAGGTCTGGCGTGCCGACGAGCGGGTCGTCCTGACGCCGATGGAGGTCGAGATGCTGCGGGCGCTGCTCGACCAGCCCGGCACCACCCTCAGCCTCGGGCAGGTACTGCGCGCCGTGATGGTGCGAGGCGTGCGCATTCCCCGGGAGATCGGTGTGCGGATGCTCGAACGGATGCGTTCTGCCGTCAACGCTGGCCAGCCGCCGCTGGTGCACGTCGACGCCCGCGACGGATGGTTCCTCGCGGCCGCGTGAGTCAGGTTCTCGCCAGCAGGTCCCGTGCCTGCTCGACTGCTTCTACCCGGCCCTGCCGAGTGGATGCCACGGGCGAGATCATCACGGTCGTGACCCCCGATGCCACCAGGGCTGACAGGCGCCGCTCGACGTCGGCGGCTGTTCCGATGAGCGACGTCTCCCGAACGAGGTCGTCGGGGAGGGCATCCGCCGCCGCCTGCTTCTCGCCGGCGAGGTAGAGCTCCTGCACGCGCGCGGCCTCGTCACCGAAGCCGTAGCGGGTGACCAGGTCGTTGTAGAAGTTGGCGCCGACGGCGCCCATGCCGCCCACATACAGTGGGACCCGCTGGCGGTGCGCCTCGAGCACGCGTTCGTCGTCGCCGATGAAGAAGGGCGCGGAGACCATTACGTCGAGCGCTCCGAGTTCGGCGCTGCGCTTCGCGGTGCCCACGGCCAGCGCGTCGCCCCATGCGAGGTGGGCCTTTTCGGGGTGGTAGAACAGCGGCAGCCAGCCGTCTGCGATCTCGGCCGTCTGCGCCACCGCCTTCGGTGCGAGTGAGGCGAGCGCGATGGGGATGGAGCTGCGCAGCGGGGTGTTGATGAGCTTCAGGGGCTTGCCCAGCCCGGTTCCCTGATCGGCGGGGAGCGGAACCGTGTAGTACTTTCCCGAGTGTTCCAGCTTCTCCCGACGCCAGACCGAGCGGCAGATCTCGACGGTCTCGCGCAGGTGGCCGAGCGGGGCCGTGAACGGCACCCCGTGGAATCCTTCGATCACCTGGGCACCGGATGATCCGAGGCCGAGCTCGAACCGGCCGCCCGACATCGAATCGAGGCTGGCGGCGGTCATGGCGATGAGGGTGGGGGTGCGCGAGTAGATCGGCATGATTCCCGATGACAACCCGATCGTGGAGGTGACGGCCGCCAGGTACCCGAGCCGGCTCACCGCGTCGAACGAGTACGCCTCGGCGACCGAGACCAGATCGGCTCCGGCCCTTTCGAACTCGACGACATCGAGACTCGCCTCGACGAAGTCATCCGAGTAATCGACGATCACGCCGAGTCGTGCGTTCATCCTTGACCTGGCCTCATCGTCATGAGTCAACGCTAGCCTGATCGGGTGGTTGAGACAGCGGTGGTTGAGACAGTGGTGGGTGAGACAGCGGTGGTTGAGACAGTGGTGGGTGAGACAGCGGTGGGTGAGACAGCGGTGGTTGAGACAGCGGTGGGTGAGACAGCGGTGGTTGAGACAGCGGTGGTTGAGACAGTGCTCGGGCCGTGGGCCAAGTCGTTCCCGCCGTCGTGCTGGGGGCAGTCGGTGCACGAGTTCGCGGGCTCGCGGCCTCGACTCTCACAGTTCGCAACCCCGCTGCTGACGATCGATCGCAGCGCTACCGGTCACAACGTCTCGACGATGGCTGGCTGGCTGGCCGAGCGGAACCTCCAGATCTCTCCCCATGGCAAGACGACCATGGCGCCACAACTCTGGCAGCAGCTTCTCGACGGCGGAGCATGGGGCATCACGCTTGCGACCGCCTGGCAGGTGCAGCTCGCCCGATCCTTCGGTTTCTCGCGCATCATCCTGGCGAACCTGTTGATCGATCCGGTCGGCCTCGCGTGGCTCAGGGCCGAGCTCGTCGACCCCGGGTTCACATTCCTGTGCTGGGTCGACAGCGTGGATGCCGTGGACCTGATGCGGCGCGGTCTCGCCGGTGCCACCCGCCCGGTCAACGTCGCGATCGAGCTCGGTGCGCCAGGTGGCCGAACCGGCGCGCGCTCCCTCGAGCAGGCGCTCGCGGTGGCCTCTGCCGTCGACGCGGCTCCTGAGCTGCGGCTCACTGGCGTTGCGGGATACGAGGGCTCCTATGGAAACGACAGGAGCGAGGGTGCCGTCACTGCGGTCCGCCACTATCTCGATGACCTCGTCACACTCCACGACGCGATCCAGTGGGAGACCAGGCCCATCGTCACCGCGGGCGGCAGCGCTTTCTTCGACCTCGTCGGCGATGCACTCGCGCCACTGGCAGACTCGGCCACGGTCATCCTTCGATCCGGTGCTTACCAGTTGCAGGACGACGGTTTCTATGGCGAGCTGACGCCCCTGCCGCACCTGCGATCTGCCGTGCACGGCTGGACGCGCGTGCTCTCCCGGCCGGAACCGACACTGGCGATTCTGGATGGCGGCAAGCGCGACTTCCCCTACGACCTCGGCCTACCGACATCGAACGTCGGTCGCGTCGACCGAATCAATGACCAGCACGCCTATCTTCCCGTGACGGGCGACGGTCCGGCAGTCGGGGATGTGCTCAGGCTCGGCCTGTCACACCCGTGCACGGCGTTCGATAAATGGCGCGCGATTCCCGTAGTCGACGACTCAGGAGTCGATGATCCGACGGTCGTCGATGTCGTCCTGACGTACTTCTGACGGAATGGACCTAAGGAAGCCAGGCCATCGGGTCGGTCTTGGACCCATTCACCCAGACCTCGAAGTGCAGGTGGGCCACGGTCACATACCCGGTGTCTCCGACTGAACCGAGCAGCTGGCCTGCTTCGACGGCCTGGCCCGCAGAAACCACCGGCGAGCCGGTGATCATGTGGGAGTACAGCGTGGTGATGCCGCCGCCGTGGTCGATTTGCACGTATTGGCCCCAGCCACCGTCCTGCGTGACGGCGGTGACGACACCGGCGGACGCCGCGACGATGGGTGCTCCATAGCCGGCCATGATGTCGATGCCACCGTGGAACTCGGAGCCGCGGTAGCCGAATCCGTCGTTGACTCCAGCGTTAGCCGGCCACACGGCGAGCTTGCCCGTGACGTTGGCGTAGGCGACGGTGAACTGCGGAACCGCGACGGGCTCCGGTGGTGGCGGCGGTGGTGGATCTGTGATGCTGAAGCCGTCGCGCGCGGTGGGGGCAGCGACCGCTGCCGACGCGACGATGGCCTGCGGGGCCGCCGTGCGGGCATTCGCGTTGGACGCGGCTCCGGACTCGGCGAAGGCCACCTGCGGGGATCCGGGGAGGGCTGAGGTGGGGATACTTGCACCCATGACCAGCGCAGCGACGGCGCAGATTGTCAGTGTTCGTTTCACGAATCTCGTTTCGGGTTTGCGTGTGTCCGGGGTGGACACCGTCAGCTGAAACCACGTTTCGCCGACCGGTTGCGACCGCTTATGGCGGGGCTGGGAACCGGTGGCACTGACGACCGTTCTAGTTCGACCGGGGCCGGAACGTCTGAACGGGACCCTTTAAGTTACATTCTCGTCACGAAAGACACAACCGCAGGTCCCAGAAAGTGCATAACTCCGCGCTCGACAGGGTCACGGACGCCAGACCATGAGCACCACCACAGCGACGAGAAGCAGCGTCACCAACCCGGACGAACCCGCAATCCGGCCGTACACGTTTGAGGGTGGGGTGCTTGCGGCGGTGAGGTGGCGACCGGCCCGCCCGAGCAGCGGTGCGACCACAGAAAGGCTCACCGTCACGGCCACGGTGTAGAGGATGATCGAGGCGAGCAGCCAGGGCGTGCCGAACGTGAGCTTGTCCTCGGGATCGACGAACGACACGAGTGCGAAGCCGATCAGGGCGACGAGCAGGGACAGCCATGAGACCAGCCGGGTCGACCTGGCGATACTGGTGACCTGCTCGGCATTGCCAGCCCTGACGGCGCGGAGGCCGGTCATCGGCAGGATCGCCATCGGCCCGATGATGAAGACCGCGGCGGTGACGTGGAGCACAGCGAAAAGAGTTTCCATAGCCGGATCCTGTCCTTATCGAGGGGTCTGCGGCAGGGCCGAAAGTCCTCCGACGACGAGAATGGCCCCGGATCCCAGATCCGGGGCCATTGCCGGGCAGTGGTGACTAGGTGGTCGCTCCCGGTCCCTTCTTCGCGACGGGGTCGAACACCTCTGATTCCATGGCGTCGTATCCTTCGGTCTGCGGGTCTCCATGCAGACCACCGCTGAGGGCGTATTCCTCTTCCGGGGAGAGCACGAGTCGGTGCCGTCCGACGAGCGCGAAGATGGCGAGCATCACGGCGTAGACGACCGCAATAGCAACGATGGCCGGTCGGGCTGGCTCGTTGATGAAGAAGCCGAAGAAGATCGCTACCGAGAGCACGCCGGCAATGACAGCACCAGGAATTCCCCACGGGCTCTTGTACGGGCGGTTCGCGTTCGGATACTTCCTCCGCAGGATCACGAACGAGACCATCTGCAGCGCGTATGCGATGACAGCGCCCCAGATGGCGATGTTGAGCACAATGGCTCCCGCCACACCGGCGGCGCCGCCGAGGGAGTCGACGAGCACGAGCGCGATGAATCCGATCACTGCGCCGACTGCCAGAGCGATTCCCGGCGTCTGTCGCTTGCCGGTGAGCGACAGGAACTTCGGATAGTAGCCGGCGCGGGATAGTGAATACATGTTCCGGCCGTAGGCAAACATGATTCCCTGGAGGGACGCGAGCAGACCGATGAGAGCGAACAGTGCGAGCACGGCCGCGAGTTGGTCCCCGACGATAGCCCTGAATCCGTCCAGGAGCGGCTCGCCGGCAGAGCCGATCGCTTCCGATCCGACGACGCCGGTGTTAAGGAACAGCACCAGGAGCCCGGTCACGATAAGAGTCGTGCGGGCGATGATGCCGGCTCGCGGGATGTCGCGAACGGGGTCATGCGATTCCTCGGCTGCGAGTGGCAGTTCCTCGATTCCCAGGAAGAACCACATTGCGAACGGCAGCGCGAAGAGGATCGGGACGATTCCGTGGGGAAGGAAGGCCGACTGCCCGGGGTCAGGAGCGATGTCGAAGACCTTGTCCCAGCTGAACTGGCCTGAAAATGCGGCCATTGCGGAGAAGACAAGCAGGATGGTGATCGAGATGATGGACACCACGATCGCGAACTTGAAGGAGATCGCGGCACCTGCCGCGTTGAGCCCGATGAAGACGGCATAGAGAATAAGCCACCACACCCAGGCGGGTAGGGAAAGCCCGAGAAGCTCCGAGGTAATGCTGTCTGCGTACGACGCCGAGAAGTAGACGATGACCGCTGTCGTCGCTACGTATTCGATGGTCTCAGCGAGCCCGGTGACGAAACCTCCCCATGGCCCCATCGCGGAGCGCGCGAACGAGTAAGCGCCGCCCGTGTGCGGTTGTGCCGCCGCCATCTCGCCGATGCTGAAAATCATGCCGTAATACATGACGACGAGGATCGCGAACGCTATGAGCATGCCACCGAAACCGGCGTAGGCGATGCCGAAGTTCCAGCCAGAGAAGTCACCAGAAATGACGGCAGCGACGGCCAGCCCCCATAGGCCCCAGATTCCCGCACTTCGCTTGAGCCGACGTTTCTCGAAGTAGCCTTCACCTGCTGAGGTGTAACTGACGCCTGAGACACTCCTGCTGTCTGCCATAACTGTCCTTCCAGAGCGGGTTCGGGTGCGCGACACCATCCAGACGGCGGCGTCTGCGCTTATCGGAGAGCTTGGCCTCTATTGGTACCCAGTGTCTACCTTTGGATGTTAAATACGCGTTACATTGGGCGGGCACCCGTCGAATTGGCTGTGGTGTAATGGTCGGGTCGGGCGACTGCCGGCGAATTCAAAGGAGCAATCGATGACGTCGACGCCACCCACGGGCAACCTTTCGATGGACGAGCTTGCGGAACTGGTTTCCGCCCACGAGGTCGATACCGTGATCATCGCCTTCACCGACATGCAGGGTCGGCTCGTCGGGAAGCGCGTGTCTGCGCGACTCTTTTTGGAGGAGTTCGCCGAGCACGGAGCCGAGTGCTGTAACTACCTGCTCGCGGTCGATGTCGAGAACAACACGGTCGATGGCTACGAAATCTCGTCCTGGGCGCGCGGATACGGCGACATGGCGATGATGCCCGATATCGATACCCTTCGCCGCGCCCCCTGGCTCGATGGGACGGTCATCGTGACCGCCGACCTGACCTGGCTCGACGGCACTCCCGTGCCTCCCGACCCGCGTCAGGTACTGAAGCGCCAGATTGCGAGGCTCGCCGAGAAGGGGCTGACCCCCTACGCGGCCACCGAACTGGAGTTCATCGTCTTCGACGACACCTATCGCGACGCCTGGAAGAAGAAGTACGAGGCTCTCACGCCCGCGAGCGACTACAACATCGACTACGCGCTCATGGCGTCCACGCGCATGGAGCCGTTGCTGCGTGACATCCGGAACTCGATGGATGGCGCCGGCATGTATTGCGAAGGCGTCAAGGGCGAGTGCAACTTCGGCCAGCAAGAGATCGGCTTCAGGTTCACCGACGCGCTCGGAACCTGCGACAACCACTCCGTCTACAAGAACGGTGCAAAGGAGATCGCCGACAGGCACGGCAAGTCGCTGACGTTCATGGCGAAGTTCAATGAGCGGGAGGGCAACTCCTGCCACATCCATCTGTCTGTCGTCGGTGCGGATGGCGAGCCCGTCATGGCCGATAAGAACGGCACTCACGGGTTCTCGAAACTGATGGAGCACTGGATCGCCGGCCAGCTGAAGACCATGCGCGAGCTCACCCTGTTCTTCGCCCCGAACATCAACTCCTACAAGCGATACGTCGCTGGCAGTTTCGCACCGACCGCCGTCGCCTGGGGGCTCGACAACCGCACGTGTGCCCTGCGAGTGGTCGGTCACGGCCGCTCGCTCAGGGTGGAGAACCGCGTTCCCGGCGGTGACGTCAACCAGTACCTCGCCGTGGCGGCGCTCATCGCCGGCGGCCTGTACGGCATCGAACATGAGCTCGAACTCGAGCCGATCTTCGAGGGCAATGCCTACGAATCGGATGCCCCCAGGGTGCCGACGACGCTGCGGGATGCCGCCCAGCTGTTCTCGGAGTCCGCAATCGCCCGGGACGCGTTCGGCGACGACGTCGTCGAACACTACCTGAACAACGCGCGGGTGGAGCAGGCCGCATTCGATGCCGCCGTCACCGACTGGGAGAGGGTGCGCGGCTTTGAGCGCTTCTAACGGACCCACCGCGCCCGTCATCGGCCTCACCACCTACCTCGAGCAGTCGCAGACCGGAGTCTGGGATGTGCCAGCCGCTTTCCTGCCCCAGGTCTACTTCGATGCCGTCAATCGTGCTGGCGGTATTGCCGTGCTCCTGCCACCCCAGGCCGTCGACTCCGCGATCGCGGGCCGGGTGCTCGACGGGCTCGATGGGCTCATCATCAGCGGTGGCAAAGACGTCGACCCGGCGCGATACGGCCAGGCGGCGCATCCGGCCACAGACGAACCCCGTCGTGACCGCGACGCGTGGGAAGACGCGCTTCTCACCGCCGCTATCGATCGCGACCTCCCCTTCCTCGGGATCTGCCGCGGCGCCCAGATGCTGAACGTCACCCTCGGCGGCACGCTCCACCAGCACCTGCCGGACGTCATCGGTTCCGAACGCTACAACGCCGGGGGCGGGGTGTTCGTCGACAATCACGTGCTCGTCGATGCCGACAGCCACATTGCCGGCCTCATCGGCGGTGCCGTCATAGGCAAGTCCTACCATCACCAGTCGATCGACCTCGTAGCAGATGGCCTCGTCGTCACCGCGCGCACCGACGACGGTACCGTGCAGGCTGTCGAGCTGCCCGACCTCCGTTTCGGGGTGGCCGTGCAGTGGCATCCTGAGCAGGATCCCGACGACATCAGGCTCTTCGAGGGGCTCGTCTCGGCGGCCCGCGACTACAGCATCGCCCGGCAGAAAGGCTCGAAGTGAGCAGCACCATTCTCGTCAACCCGGCTACGGAAGCCCCGATTCGTCAGATCGAGCACACGACCGTCGAGGGGGTGGATGACGCCGTCGCACGGGCGGTAGCCGCGCAGAAACTCTGGGCCGCGCTTGCCCCTGCGGCCCGCGCCGGTGCACTGCGCGATTTCGCGAGCGCCGTGGGTGGAGCGGTCGAGGAACTCGCCGCCCTCGAGGTCGCCAACTCCGGGCATCCCGTCACACAGGCCCGCTGGGAAGCCGGGCACGTGCGCGACGTGCTCACCTACTATTCGGCGGCACCGGAGCGGATGCTCGGCCAGCAGATCCCCGTCGCCGGGGGCCTCGACGTGACTTTCCTCGAGCCGCTCGGGGTCGTCGGCGTCATCGTGCCCTGGAACTTTCCCATGACGATCGCGAGCTGGGGTTTCGCGCCGGCGCTCGCGGCCGGAAACGCCGTCGTACTGAAACCGGCGGAGTGGACGCCGCTGACCGCGATCCGGCTCGGCGAGCTCGCGCTCGACGCCGGGCTTCCCGAGGGTCTGTTCCAGGTGCTGCCCGGCAAGGGATCGGTCGTCGGCGAGCGCTTCGTCACCCACGAGAGCGTGCGGAAGATCGTCTTCACGGGGTCGACCGCCGTCGGCAAGCAGGTCATGGCAGGCTGTGCGGAGCAGGTCAAGGCCGTCACGCTCGAACTCGGGGGTAAGAGCGCGAACGTGATCTTCGCCGACTCCGATCTCGAGAAGGCGGCAGCAACGGCGCCGTACTCCGTCTTCGAGAACGCGGGGCAGGACTGCTGCGCCCGATCCAGGATCCTCGTCGAGCGAAGCGTCTACAACAGGTTCCTCGAACTGCTCGAGCCCGCTGTGCAGGGAGTCGTCGTGGGCGATCCGACCCTGGACGCGACCGAGATGGGCCCGCTCGTCTCGAAGACGCACTTCGATTCGGTGAGTTCCTATGTTCCGGATGATGCGCAGGTGGCGTTCCGCGGAAGCGCCCCGACCGGGCCGGGCTACTGGTTCGCCCCGACCGTGTTGCTGCCCGAATCCCGCACCGACCGCTGCGTCACCGACGAGATCTTCGGACCGGTCGTGACGGTGCTGCCGTTCGACGATGAAGCCGACGCGATTTCGCTCGCCAACGACAGCGTCTACGGCCTGAGCGGCTCGATCTGGACGAGGGATGTCGGCCGCGCCATCCGGGTCTCCAGGGGCATCGAGAGTGGCAACCTCTCGGTCAATTCGCACTCCTCGGTGCGGTACTCCACCCCGTTCGGCGGGTTCAAGCAGAGCGGTCTGGGCCGCGAACTCGGCCCCGATG
Organism: Salinibacterium sp. CAN_S4; assembly: GCF_015752305.1. NCBI lineage: Bacteria > Bacillati > Actinomycetota > Actinomycetes > Micrococcales > Microbacteriaceae > Salinibacterium > Salinibacterium sp. CAN_S4. Next base: position 133,439 of record NZ_JADOVB010000005.1, read on the forward strand.
CCGCCGCCGCTTTCACCGAAACCAAAAACGTCTTCATCAGCACCGACTAATACAGCACCAATCTAAGGACCCCCATGGCCATCACCCCCATCGACCTCACCCAGCGCCTTGCAGGCAAAGTCGCCGTCATCACCGGCGGAGCCGGCGGCATCGGATTCGCGACAGCGCGCCGATTCGCCGCAGAAGGCGCGATCGTCGTGATCGGCGACTTCAACACGGAGGCCGGAACGGCCGCTGCTGCCGAGGTCGGCGGTCTCTTCATCCAGGTGGATGTCACCGACGAAGCCCAGGTGAACAACCTGTTCGACACCGCCGCCGCCACCTACGGCTCAGTAGACATCGCGTTCAACAACGCCGGGATCTCGCCGCCTGACGACGATTCCATCGAGACGACGGAGCTGCCGGCGTGGGACCGCGTGCAGGACGTGAACCTCAAGAGCGTGTACCTATGCTCGAGGGCCGCGCTCAGGCACATGGTGGCGCAACAGAGCGGATCCATCATCAATACGGCCTCGTTCGTCGCCGTCATGGGTTCCGCGACCTCGCAGATCTCGTACACCGCGTCAAAGGGTGGAGTGCTCGCCATGACGAAGGAACTCGGCGTGCAGTTCGCCCGGCAGGGGATCCGCGTCAATGCGCTCTGCCCGGGACCGGTCAACACACCCCTGCTGCAGGAGCTGTTCGCGAGTGACCCCGAGCGCGCCCAGCGGCGGCTCGTGCACATCCCGAAGGGCAGGTTCGCCGAGCCCGAGGAACTGGCCGCCGCCGTCGCGTTCCTCGCCAGCGACGACGCGAGCTTCATCACCGCGTCGACGTTCCTCGTCGACGGTGGTATCAGCTCGGCCTACGTCACCCCGCTGTGAGTGATCCGGCGCCGGGCGGCCTTGCCGACGGGGTGCTGTTCCGTCCCGTGCGCAGCGGCAACGCCTTCGAAGACACGGTCGCGCGGCTGCTGCAGACCATCAGGCTCGGCATCGTCGAGCCCGGGGGAGTGCTGCCGCCGGAACGCGAACTGGCGGCACGGTTCTCCGTCAGTCGCGACACGGTCCGCGAGGCCATCAAGTCCCTGTCGGAGGCCGGATACCTGGTCTCGCGGCGCGGACGATACGGAGGCACCTTCGTCAGCGACCCCCTCCCGCAGCGCGAGGTTCCGGATGGGTCGCCGCCGACCGCAGCCGAGATCGACGACGTGCTCGGCCTCCGCGACATCCTCGAGGTCGGGGCAGCGCGTGCGGCTGCCGCCCGCGAGCTGGAGGCTGTCGATCGAGAACTGCTGTGGACGCGACTCGCAGAGGTGGGCGCCTCCTCGGTCGACGATTACCGCCGGCTCGATTCCCGGCTCCACCTCACCATCGCCGAGCTTGCCGGAACGCCGTCGCTCGTGCCGCTGCTCGCCGACAATCGCACCCACGTCAACGAACTGCTGGACGGGATTCCCCTGCTTGCGCGCAACATCGCGCACTCGAACGAGCAACACGAGGTCATCGTGGTCGCGATCCTCACCGGAAGCCCCGACCGCGCCGGAGAGGCCATGAGCGAGCACCTGGCTGGCTCCGCCGCGCTGCTTCGGGCGTTCCTGGGCTGACGTCGGTCGCCGTTGGGCCCTCGAGCTCCGCGCGGGCCGCCGAGTGTTCCGCTTTTGCGGAATATGCGGGCCTGTTGGTCACGAAAGCGGAACACTCGCGCAATCTCTGGCCGCGCAGGAGTCAGGATGCCGCGGCGATGGCCGCTTTCAGCGCAGCCGGGGACTGGGCGAGCACGGTCGTGAAGGTGACGCTCATGTCAGACCGCGGGCGGAGTGGGTGGCGTGCGCGGGGTGCGTGGCTTAGTGACGGGCTTGGTGACGGGCTTCGTCGTGGAAGGAACAACCTGCGCCGGCTTCGTGACGTCGGGCTTCGCGGCTGCAGGTTTCGTCGCGGCAGGTTTCGTCGCGGCAGTCTTCGTGACCGGAGCGTTCAGGGGCACTGTCGCGGTTGCCTGCGAGGCGGGAGTCGTGGCGGCTGGCACTGTTTCGGCTGGCACTGTTTTGGTGAGCACTGTTTCGGCGGGCGCCTTCTGCGGAGTGGATGCCGCCGAGGACGGGGCGGATGCCGCCGAGGACGGGGCGGACGGCGCCGAAGGCTCTCCGGGTTCAGACGTCGAAGCCGCAGGCGCAGGCTTCGCCGGGGAGTTCCTGGCCACGTAGATCTTCGCCGCGGTGGTCGCCACCAGCAGGAATCGCACGAGAAGGAACAACACAGCGGCTGTCGCGAGGATCAGGAAGAAGGAGACAAGACCGCCGACCAACGTGGTGACGAGGTTGAGTGCGCCCCAGCCGTAGGAATTCCCGAACACGATCAGCGTTCCAGTTCGTCGTCGCCGTTGGCCTGTTTGACGATCGTGCCGACCGCGATCGCGACTGTCGCACCCCAGCTGACCCACATCAGGATGAGCCGCCAGTCACGGGGACCCTTCCGGGTCGACTGCAGGGTTCCCCAGCCGCCGACGACGGCGCTGAGAAGGGTTGTGTTGAACAGGAACTTACGCACGGTGCCTCCGAAGCTTTTCTTCAACGCTACCCGGTTCACCCCGCTGCGCGCACCGGGCGATACTGAGGATTGTGAAGACGGCTATTCTCGGCGGGACCCTGCATGAGCTCGGCGGAATCCCGCCGGTGGCGTTCGCGACGCTCATGCTCGCGCCGGCACTCGGGAGGATTCGGAGAGCCTCGTGAAACCGGCTGACCTCGCTCGGTGTCGAGGTCTCGTGGCTGCGTTTAGTCGGTCTCGGGCTGATCGTGGCTCCGCTCACGGTGGCCGCATCCACCTTCGCGCTCGCGTCAACTCGCTGACGACACTGTACCGAACTGGAAATTAGCTGACAGGATTCGGGATCCCGAAGGATCTGACCGATCGGTCAGCTACTCTCTAATCCATGTCCACCCAGGAAGAGTTGCGGGTCATTGCGCTCGCGGAATTCACCTCCGCGGGCTATTCGGCGACCTCCCTGCAGCGCATCGCCGAGCTCGCCGGGGTGTCGAAGTCGAGCGTGCTGTACCACTTCGCCTCCAAAGAGCACCTGCTCGAGGCTGCGATCAGCCCCGCGATCGACCAGATGGAGATGGTGCTCGCGCCCCTGGAGACCATCGGCAACCTCGACGACCGCCAGCGATTCCTCGAGGACTTCGTCGACTTCCTGCTGATGTATCGCCTCGAGGTGAACATGTTCATCAACCAGGGCCCGTCCCTGGTCGACGTTCCCGTGATCGAACGCGCCAGCGCCCTGGTCGTTCGGCTCGCGCAGTTCTTCTCGGATAACTCCCAGTCCCTCGAAGAGAACATGCGCTTCGGTATCGCCCTCGGCGGGGCGGCGTACATGTTGTGCACGGCCTCCACCTACGGACTCGAATTTCCCGCTGATGAGACCAGGGCTGCTCTCATCTCCATCATGAGCGAACTGCTTGTCCCGATCAGCGCCCGCTGATCTCCACCCGATAGACACACTCGAAACCACCCTGGGGTCACCAATGGCAACTCTTCTCTACCGACTCGGCCGCTTCGCGTACCGGCGCCCCTGGCGGGTTCTCGGCGTGTGGCTGCTGCTCATCGTCGGCGTGCTGGGCGGTGGCATCGCGCTCGGCGGCCAGACCCAGGAATCCTTCGTCATCCCCGGCACCGAGTCGCAGGATGCCCTCGACCGACTCGAGGCCGTGTTCCCGTCTGTGGCGGGAGCCAGCGCGACGGCCGTCGTCGTGGCCCCGTCAGGGTCATCCATCGATGATGAGGAAGCCAGCATCGAGAACCTCGTGACGGCCATCGGAAACATCGATGGAGTCGATTCCGCGCTCAGCCCGTTCAGCGAATACGCGGGTGACGCCATCAGCGACGACGGCGACATGGCGATCATCAGGGTCCAACTCGTCGGATCCTCGGCCGACGTCTCAGAGGAGACGATCGCCGACCTCAAAGCCACGGCCGGAGTTGCCGAGGACGACGGGCTCAGGGTCGAATTCGGCGGGCAGGTGTTCCAGGACAACACCGTCGGCATCACCGTGACCGAGGTCTTCGGAGTGCTCTTCGCCGGGGTCGTGCTGTTCATCACCTTCGGGTCGCTGCTCGCCGCGGGAATGCCGCTGATCAGTGCCCTCATCGGCGTCGGGATCGTGATGGGAGCGATCATCTCGCTCTCGGCCTTCACGACGGTGTCGAGCTCCGCCCCGCTGCTGGCGCTCATGATCGGCCTCGCGGTGGGTATCGACTACGCGCTCTTTATCCTGTCCCGGCATCGAACCCAGCTGGCCAGGGGGGAAGACCCCGAGGAATCCGCGGCGATGTCTGTCGGCACCGCCGGTAGCGCCGTCGTGTTCGCCGGGATCACCGTGATCATCGCCCTGCTCGGGTTGCTCGTGGTGGGCATCCCCTTCCTGAGTGTCATGGGGGTCGGCGCTGCCGTCGCAGTGCTCATCGCGATCGGGGTCGCGACGACCCTGCTGCCCGCGTTCCTGGGGCTGGCGAAGGGCCGCCTGGCGCCGAAGACCGGCTCGCGAGCGTGGAAGCGCGCCAACGCAGAACCCGGACAGCAGAAGAGCATGGGCATGCGATGGGTCAAGGGCGTCATGAAGCACCCGATCCTCGCCACCATCGCGGTAATCGGCATCCTCGGAACTCTCGCTATCCCCGCCCTGAGCCTCGACCTCAACCTGCCGGACGGCGCATCGGAGCCCGCGGGCTCCACCCAGCGCGAAGCTTATGATCTCGTGAGCGATGGCTTCGGTGCTGGCTACAACGGCCCGCTCATCGTCGCCGTCGACATCACCCAGACCACGGACATCCTGGGCGATCTCGACTCGATTGCCGACGACCTGCGCACGCTGCCGGATGTCGCCTTCGTCTCACAGGGCATCCCGGATGAGGGCCTCGACACCGCGATCCTGCAGGTCACGCCGTCGAGCGCTCCCGACGCGGTCGAGACCAAGGAACTCGTCGAGGCGATCAGGGAGCTCGGCCCGACCATCGAGTCCCGCTACGACACCCCGATCTTCGTCACCGGCGCCACCGCCATCGGCATCGACATCTCGAACCGGCTGACCAACGCGCTCGTGCCGTTCGGGCTCATCGTGGTCGGGCTGTCGATCATCCTGCTCATGGCCGTCTTCAGGTCGGTGCTCGTGCCGATCAAGGCCGCCCTCGGCTTCCTGCTCTCCGTCGTCGCGTCGTTCGGAATCGTGGTCGCCATCTTCCAGTGGGGCTGGTTCTCCGAATTGCTGCATGTGGAGAACCCCGGCCCGATCCTGAGCTTCATGCCGATCATCCTGATGGCCGTGCTGTTCGGCCTCGCCATGGACTACGAGGTGTTCCTCGTCTCCGGCATGCGCGAGGAGTTCGTCAAGACCGGCGATGCGAGACACTCGGTCAGCACCGGATTCGCGAACGGCGCGCGCGTCGTCACGGCCGCCGCTCTCATCATGTTCTTCGTCTTCTTCGCCTTCGTGCCCGAAGGCAGCGGCACCATCAAGGGCATCGCACTGGGACTGGCGGTCGGGATCGCACTCGACGCGTTCCTGGTGCGCATGACGCTCGTTCCCGCGCTCATGACCCTCTTCGGCAACGCCGCATGGTGGATGCCACGCTGGCTCGGTCGCCTTCTGCCGAACGTCGACATCGAAGGTGAGCAGTTGCGCGAACACAAGCACTCCCTCGACTGGGCCGCAGGATCCACGGCGGTACTGAGCGCAGACAACCTCGTCGTCGGTTCCGCCGACGACAGCGTCGGGCCCATCACGTTCTCGGTCGCCGAGGGTACCGTGGTGACCGCCAGCGGTGACGCCATGGACCGTCGACGGCTGGCCGCGACGCTGGCCGGGAGGCTCGAACCACTGTCCGGCCAGGCACAGGTGGGCGGGCATCCACTGCCATCGGAGTCGGCTGCGGTGCGCGCGATCGTGGCGCTCGCCGACATCGGCGGAAGCCAGCCGTCAGAGCCGGGTGTCACGGTCGGGGAGCTTCTCGACGAACGACTCGAGCTGACCCAGCCCTGGTACCGCATGTTCACGATCGCGAGGCAGTCGCAGCGCTGGCTCGACAGGATCAACTCGGTGCTCGGGGAGGGGCGCACGGTGGTCACCAGGGAGAGCACGCTCGTGGGGCTCCCGCAGCTCGAGCGGGCGGTCGCCCTCGCGACGATCGCAATAGCCGAGCACCCGACGGTGGTCATGCTCGACCAGCTTGATGCGTTCGCCGACCCGCGTGATGAAGCCGCATTCGTCGCGGCGGTGTGTTCACTGGCGACGGCATCGACGGTCATCGTCATCGGCACCCCGCCGGCGTCACGCCTGGTCCGCACCGCGTCATTCGCGAACGCGACCGGCGGAAGGACCCACATTGACATCGATCTCTCCGGGCCGTTCGACCTGCCGGAGACACTGCAACTCAGCTCGGAAGGAGTCGTCCGATGACGACCACCACTCGCACCTGGCGTCGCGTCGGCCTCGCCGCGGTCGTCCTGATCCCCCTCGCGTTCACCGGCCTCTTCGTCGGGGCTCTCGGCCAGGGCGAGAAGGCACTCGACAGCATCCCCGTCGCCATCGTGAACGACGACACCCTGCAGAATACGACGGCGCCGGACGGCACGGAAACGCCGGTGTTCGCCGGTCGACTCCTCGTCACCGAGCTCACCGGTGCTGAGGGTTTCGACTGGACGATCACCAACGCTGAGGATGCCGCGGCAGCGCTCGATGCCGGCGAGGTCTATGCCGTGCTCACCGTGCCGTCCAACTTCTCGACGTCGATCCTGTCGCTCTCCAGCGCCACACCGCAGCAGGCGGACATCTCGATCCGCACCGACGACTCCCACAGCTACCTCACCGGATCTGTCGCGCAGGTCGTGGGCCAAACCATGACAGACACCTTCGGCAAGACGATCACCGCGCAGTACATCGGCGGCATCTACGCGAGCCTCGGCGACCTCGGGACCTCGCTCGGAACCGCGGCGGAGGGAGCCACCCAGCTGTCGACCGGCGCGGCAACGCTGTCCAGCGGGCTCGGCCAATACACCGCGGGGGTCGGGTCGCTGGCCACCGGCCTCAGAGACCTACGGGACGGTGCATACGGCCTGACCGACCTCACCGACGGGATCACCAGCTACACCGGCGGAGTCTCCCAGCTCTCGGGTGCGCTGTCGCAACTCACTCCGGCCATCGAGGCCAACCCCACGGTCGATCCCGCCATCTCCGGGGGACTGCGTGCCATCACAGACCAGCTCGCGGGAGCGGCCGCCGGCGGGTCGGCACTGAGTTCGCAGGCCGCCAACGGCATCGAGGGAGTGCAATACGGCATCTCCCAGAGCGCCGACGGAGCTGCACAGTTGAGTGCAGGCGGGCCCGCACTCGTGAGCGGGGCGAGCGGACTCGCCACCGGCGCCACAGACCTCGCCACGGGGTTGCAGTCCGGTGCCGACTCTGTGCCCGCCGGAGACCCCGACACCGCGGCATCCACTGCCGAGATCGTGGCGGACCCCGTCACGTTGTCGGTGTCGACGGCCAATGAGGTGTCGGATCTCAGCCAGGTGGTCGCGACGTTCTTCATTCCGCTGGGACTGTGGATCGGCACGCTCGCGGTCTTCCTCGTCATGCGTCCTGCCACCACGCGGGCTCTCGCATCGACAGCCCGCAGCGGCCGTCTGGTGTCGGCAGCTCTCGGTCGAGCGGGGCTCATCACCGTCGCGCAGGCCGTTCTTCTCGTCGGACTGCTGCACGGTGCACTCGGTGTCGGGTGGAACCTGCTGCCGGCCACCCTCGGGTTCTCGTTGCTCATCGCCCTCGCGTTCACCGCGTTCCACTACCTGCTGACGACGGCCTTCGGCCGCGGTGGGCTCGTGATTTCGCTATTCCTGCTGGCACTTCAGCTGACCTCGACGGGCGGGATCTACCCGATCCAGGCCCTCGCCGAGCCGTACCAGACGGTCAGTCCGCTGATGCCTCTCACGTATGCCGTGAGCGGTATGCAGGGGATCATCGCGGCGGGCAGCGTGGCAACGGTGGTCGCGGCAGCGGCAGTCCTGCTCCTGTTCGGAGCGCTGAGCGCGCTGCTGGCTCTGGTCGCCATGCGGCGTTCGCGGCGGGCGAGTGCCCTCGGCTTGGCGCCGGTCACTGCCTAGGTCGGGTGCGCAGTCCCGTAAGCGTCCCGGAGGGCAAACCGGCAGGCTGATTCGATCGCTGGCGTTGGAAATTCAGGAACAGCGGTCACGCTGTGTGCACTGCAGGCGAACTGGCGGTACTTGAAGTGTCAGGCTCGTTCACAGTTCCTGAATTTCCGAAAGCTCCAAGCGCGGAGCCCTGCGGGCATCCTCCGCCCGATCAGCGCCCGAAGAGGTCGTCCAGCCCCGGAAGGGTGAAGCCGGATCCGAACTCGCTGACCTGGTCACCGAGACCCGAGACGGTATCGCCGGCGCTGGTGGCGAGCTCGTCGACGCCTCCGGTGAGGCCGTCGAGGTTCACACCGCCCGCGATCGACTCGAGGTCGATGCCATTGGCGAGGGATTCGAAGTCCACTCCGATGTTCGCCGCCTGTTCGAGAAGCGGTCCGGCGACCGAACTGAGGATGGCGCCCCCGGCCACCGCGGTGAGGACGCCACCGGCAGCGAAGCCGGCTCCGGCCGCGGCTCCGCCGATCAGCGCGCCTCGACCGACACCGCGGCCGGCTCCGCCACCCGCGCGGGCGAGAAGGCCCTTCAGGACTCCGGGGCGGCTCGCCTCGGTCCTCGCTGCCGTGCGGGCGAGGTCGTCGGCGGTCGACGTGCGGGGGTGTTCGTGTGCGGGCAGTTCCGCGGTCATCCGCTGCTGGATCTGCTCGCGCTGCGCGGGGGTCAGGCGTTCGAAGGCTTCACGGTGCACGAGTTCGACCTGGTGCGGATCTGCCGTCTGCAGCAGGTAATCGTAGCGAGCGATGGCGGCCCGATCGGCGCTGCTGAGCGGCGCCGAGGGAGAAGCCGCACCTGCCTGGGCTGGCGGGGCCGCGGAACGACGGTACTGCGGTTCAGGCTGCCGAACCTGGTCGGAGTTGCGACCATCGCCGGTGAGAGTGTCTGCCGCGGTGCGGACGATGGCCCGCCAGTCGGTCTGGCCAGAGCTGCCGCCCGGGGTCGACGATCCCGACTTGTCGAGGGCCTTCTGTGCGAGGCCGGTCAGCTTCGAGAACATGCTCATGCGGAGTACTCCTTCTCGGTCGATGGATCGATGGATCGCGGGGTGTCGTCCTTCGGGCGATCCTTGCGGGTCTTCAGCAGGCTGGCGACAGTCGCCACCGCGATGGTGGCGCCGATGAAGAGCAGGGAGAACGAGATCGGGATCTCCGGCACCCACAGCAGGGGCTCGCCGCCATTGATGAACGGCAGTTCGTTGACGTGCAGGGCGTGGAAGACGAGCTTGACGCCGATGAAGGCCAGGATGACCGCGAGTCCCTGCGACAGGTACACGAGCCGCTCCAGCAATCCGCCGATGAGGAAGAACAGCTGGCGCAGGCCCATCAGCGCGAACGCGTTCGCCGTGAAGACGATGTACGCCTCCTCGGTGAGTCCGTAGATGGCAGGGATGGAGTCGACCGCGAAGATCAGGTCGATGAATCCGATGGCGACGATGGTGAGCAGCATCGGGGTGACAAAGCGCTTGCCGTCCTTCTTCACGGTGAGCTTGTCACCGTGATACTCGTCGGTCACCGAGAGGTGGCGGCGCACGAAACGCATGAACTTGTTGTTGGCCGGGTCGGTCTCATGACTGGAGAACGCCTGGCGGTATGCCAGGAAGAGCAGCAGCGCGCCGAATACGTAGAAGATCCACGACAGGTTCTCGATCAGGGTCGCACCGATCGCGATGAAGCCACCGCGCAGGATCAGTGCGATCACGATGCCGATCATCAGCACCTTCTGCTGGTAGGCCTTCGGCACGGCGAATGCGCTCATCACGAGCAGGAACACGAAAAGGTTGTCGATCGAGAGCGCCTTCTCGGTCAGGTAGCCGGCAAAGTACTCGCCGCCGAACGTCCATCCCGACACCATGCCGATGCCGACACCGAACAGCAGCGCGAGACTGATGTAGAACACCGACCAGCGGGCAGACTCACCAATGGTGGGTTCGTGCGGCTTGCGCACATGAACGAAGAACTCGTAGACGAAGAAAGCGATCGTCACAGCGATGGTGATGATCCAGATCAGGGGTGTGACCTGCATGAGGGTACTCCAAAGGGATTGGCGTGAATGTGGCGCCAAGGTCTCCTCCGCTCGAACCGATCAGTGATGATCGATTCAGAACCGGCGGCCCGGAATGCGACGATGCATTCGTATTGACGGGCCGACCGCAGTCGGGAGTACTCCCCTTGTTGTATTCCAGTGTACAAGAGATCCGTCAGGTCGCGCGCGGGCGGCAGCGGACGGTTGCAATCAGCTGGCTGCGCCGAAGGTCGCCGCGATTCGATCCCACCAGGCCGACGACGCGGCCCGAGCTGTTGGTGCCAGCGTGGCAGCACCGGAACGGATGACATCGCGATCGGCCCACAGCCTCGCCACGAGGGCCGCGCCGTTGCCCGCCAGCAGTTCGTCGACGGGGAGCAGGCCGTCCTGGCCGAAGTTTCCCAGCGCGCCACGGAGTTTGACGCCCGTGTAGTCGTCGACGGGGATGCCTATCGTCGGGACGCCCGCTGGAACGGCAAAGACGACGGGGTGATATCGGCTGCTGACCACCATGGCGGCGCCCCTCGCCAGGCTCGCGCCGGTGGTCGAGTCGACGGGTGGCACGATCCTGGCCGGGCTGGACATCGCGGCGATCACGGCATCATGCATGACAGCGTCACCGCGGGAGGGTCCATCCAGCGGGCCGAAGTGGGCGAAGAACACGATCTCGAGGCCGGTCTTTTCCGCCACACTATCCAGCAGTACGGCGAGGGCTGCCACGACCTCCGGCCGGGAGGAATCGCCGACATGGCTGGCGACGCTCACGAGACAGTAGGTCGACGATGCGGGCACCTCAGCGCTGACCAGGAAGCTGGCGTCGTCGATCGTCTGGGTGAGGTTGGTGAGTCCCCACCGCTCGCACAGGGCAAACGAGCTCGGTTCGCGCAACCCCACCACTTCAGCGCTGGCCAGCAGGTCGCGCACGAGCGCGGAGTCAGCGTCATCCAGCTCGGGTCCGATCGTCTGGCCGCTGATGACGACGGGTTTGTCGAGGGCGACGGCGATGCGCCCGAGGGCCGCGCGCTCGAAGATGTGGTGAGGCCAGAGGGTCGACATGTTGCCACCCCCGGCAATGGCCAGCCCATCGGAGTCCCTGATGGCTGCGATGACCGCGTGGGCGGGGTCGTCGGGGTCGAGGGCCGCAGGGGAGGAGACGGCAGCGACGACCCGTGAGAGCCGGTCTTCGCGGTCGGCCCGGGATCCCGGCCACCCGATGGTGCGGACGGCCGAGATGGCGTATCGCTCTGCGCTTTCCTCGGGTGTCGTGGAGACGCCGGTCACGTCCACAATTCCGCGTGCCCGCAGCGCATCGACGGCCGCTTCGAACATCGCCTCATCGCCGATGTGGATCATCCCGTCGACGACACCGATATCCCCGATGACGACAATTCGCTGTGGCACCCGTGCTCCTTTTGGTCGCGTTTACGCTAGCTCATCCTTTACCGTGTCGCTGACGCTTATCATCGAGGTGGATTACGATCCAGGCCGCAAGGCCGACATACGGGAAGGGTGTGAACCGTGGGTATTCTCACCGCGCTCGATGCTGTTCGGCACGCAACCAGGCTGGTGGATGCCATGCGGCTCGCCGATGAGCTCGCTTTCGAGGCGAGCCGCGAGGGTGGCGTCAGGACTATCCGTGTGCTGAAAGCGGCCATCGCCGACGACAACCAGCTCGTCGCGATCGCGGCAACCCACGCCCTGGCCGGTATTTTCGACGAAGACGCCGACCGAGCCATCTCGAAACTGCTGTCGAGCCGTAAAGGCTTCCTGCGCGAGCACGCGGCCTGGGCGCTGGGCTCGCGGCTTCCCCAGGTCGACGCCGTCAGCCGGCTGATCGGTCTCGTCATCGTCGGGGGGTTCGGTGGAATGGTCGCCCAGCGCACCCTCGAACAGTGGTCCCACGCGACGCCTGAGATCATCGCCGTCGGTGTCGAAGGTGCCCTCCTCGGCGTTCGCGACGAAGATGCGCGGTACCGGCTCGTTGAGACGCTCGGCCTGGTCCGCAGCAGCATGACCATCGCGCCGCTGCTGCGCATGGCGGCCGATGAGAACGAATTCGAGATCGTCAGGGTGGCCGCCATGTCTGCCCTCGGCCAGCGCGGTCCCGACCCTCGCATCGTCACTTATCTCGACAGTGAAGCGGCGGCGGACAGCTACCTCGCCGACGTCGCGAAGCTGTCCCAGTTCGACATCTCCGCGCTGGCAGTCCAGCCCGTGACAGACGGATTGACCATGGCGCAGCTGTTTCTGCACGCCGATATCGACGCTGACCTCTCCCAGGTCGGCAGTGGAGACAACGGCGGAATCGCGACACTTCTGGTGCGCCTCGGCGACGCCCTCATCGCGGCGCCGGATGCCTCGACCAGGGTCGAGCGGGTCATCACCCTGTCGCGGGGAACCGCCGCGGACGCGGTGGCGAGCGTCTCCGAGATCGCGACCACCGCATCCGGACACGTCTACGGTCGCGTCCCGACCCTGAGTGAGCCGATCCAGTCCGCGAGCGCCTGGCCCCTCCGTGTCGCCGTGCGCCGAGGCATCCGGAGATTGCTGCGAGCCGCGGGCGGCGTCGACGTGCTGCACCTCAGGATGGCAGATGTCGGCAGCCTCGCCGCGGCCGACGTCGCGAGGGAACTCGATATCCCCGTCGTCTTCACCGTGGCGCCGGATCCGCACGCCGTCATCGACTCCCTCGACAATTCGGGAGCGCTCACCCAGCAGAACTTCGGCGATGTCGACGAACGTGAACACTTCTGGTTCAGGGTCAGGCTCGTGCAGCGCCTGGCGGCCAATGCCGACCACACCGTGCTGTTCCCGAGGCCGAACCTCGAGAGCGATATGCGTGAGCTCGTCGGGATCGACATCAACGCGCATCCCGAGCGGCACTCGATCGTGCCCGAGGGCATCGACATGGGTGTCGTGGATCGCGCCGTTGATGAGGCTGCGGACCTCGCCGCGGGCCTTGCCGGCTCGCAGCCGCTCGAGCAATTGCGAGACCTGCTCGAAGCCCTGCCGGAATGGCGCAGGGGGCTTCCGCTGCTGGTCAGCGTCGGGCGGTTCCACCGGGTCAAGGGCATGGCGACGATCGTCGAAGCCTGGGCCAACGGTCCGCTGGCCGATCGCGCCAACCTGCTGTTGATCGGGGGAGACCTGCAGTCGCCGTCAGCGGATGAACTGCAGCAGCTCGCGGCCATGGACTCGGTCATCCCCGCCGACAACCGCGTGCAGCGCGGCCTGCTGCTCGCCGGCCACCAGCCGAACGACACCGCGGCACGGTGGGTCGCCGCCGCCCGGTTCGGGGTCCCTGGGCTCGCGGCGCCGCGAGGCGTCTACGTCTGCGGGAGCCTGAAGGAGGAGTTCGGCATTGCGCTGCTCGAAGCCATGGCGACCGGGCTTTTCGTGGTCGCCCCCGCCGGTGGCGGTCCAGCGACCTACGTCCAGCAGAACGTGACGGGCCTGCTCGTGCCGACCTGGGATCTCGAGTTGCTGCGCGCGGCGATGGTCGACGCTCTCGATTTCGCGTCCGCCGAGACCGACGACGAGCGACCGGCGCTCTCGCGGGCGACAGTCGAGGAGAGCTTCACCATCCAGGCGATGGCGCGATCGCTCGCGGAGGTCTACAACGACGTGTCGAAAGACCAGGCCGGGCTTCGCGGATCGGCAGTACCCACACCGTGACTCTGCTGATCATCTGCCCGGATTACGCGTCACATCTTCTGCCGCTCGCCACGCTCGGCACGGTCTGGCGGGCAGCCGGCGAGCGCGTCGTCGTCGCCACTGGCCCTGCGACGGCTCCCATCGTGGAATCCTTCGGTTTCGAGAGGGTGCACCTGCAGCTCGGCAAGGGCTCCAATCCCGGAGTGATCAGGCCGGAAGACCAGCCGAAGGGCGAGGACGACGCGCTGCGCGGCTTCTTCGACGCGACCCGGCGCGGAATGGTCGACACGCTCGCGTTCCAGGCCGAGGCCAGACTCAGCGACTTCATGTGGGAGCCGGTCAGGGTGGGTCGCGCGGTGCAGCAGGTCGTGGAATCCGTCGCGCCGGACGCGATCATCGTCGATCACCTCGCCTTCAGTTCGAGGCTGGCACTGGATGCCGCGGGCATCTCGTACGCGGATGTGCTGGTGGGGCATCCCTCAGCCCTGCCGCTCGCCGGCGAGGTCTACGGATTCCCGCCGGACTGGCCCGCCGCGTTCCAGCCGGACCCGGTGGACCTCGGCGCGCTTCGCGAGCTCTGCGACCGCGTGAGCGAATCGTTCACCGCCGAGTGGAACGCCGCCCTCGCCGAACTGAATCCTTCCGCACCACCATCGCTCAGTGCCTTCGCGGAGCACGGTGACCTGCTGCTGCTGAACTACCCGGAAGAACTCGCCGACGACGCCAGGAAACAGGCGCTGCCCAGGCACGTGTTCCTCGGGTCATCCGTGCGCGAAGAAGCCCCCGATGCGGAGGTCGACGCCTGGCTGGCCTCGAGCGCGGAGCCGTTCGTCTACGTGAGTTTCGGTAGCTTCCTCTCGGTGCGCACGGATGTCACGGCGAAGGTCGTGCGGGCGTTGGAGTCGCTCGGGGTGCGGGTCGCTCTCGCGCTCGGCTCCGGCAATCGAAGCGACCTCGGCGACCTGCCGGAAGGATGGCTCGTGCGCGAGTTCCTGCCCCAGGTCAGGTTGCTCGGCAGCGCTGCCGCGGCCGTCACCCATGGCGGCAACAACAGCGTGACGGAAGCCGTCACATTCGGCGTGCCGCTCGTGGTCCTGCCGTTCTCGACCGATCAGTTCGCGGGCGCAGAAGCCATCGAGCGCGAAGGATTCGGAGTGGCACTGGCCCCCAACGAGGCGACCATCGCCGAACTGGAGGACGCCATCACAGCGGCTCTCGCGCTTCCGCGACAGCCACTCGTCGAGCTGGCGCAGAGCCTGCGTCAGGCGCCGGGCAGTGCCCGAGCGTTCATTGCCATGACGGAATAGGATTCCTCGACCAGCGCTCGCATCGCGTCGACGTCTCCCGCTGCTGACGTGTATCGCTGCATGAGCGCAGCGTTCGCATCGTAGTGCTCGCCTTCACGGGCTTCGGCCTTGTGGTGGAGCGCGAACACTGTGCCGTCAGAGCGACGCGGAGGTTCGCCGAGCAGCGTGGAGTGGGCGAGGTACCAGGCCGCGTCTTCGAAACCCCATCCCCTGAAGCGTTCATCCTGGGCGCCGTGGCTCTGCCAGGTGCGCTTGGTCGTCACGTAGACGCCCGAGCACGCGCCGCGCACGAGTTCGAAATCGCAATCGTCGAGCTCGGTCCCCGCCGCATGCTGAGCCGAACCGGATGCCCCGAGCCAGTGGTACCGCGTGTACGGCAGGTGCACCAGCCCTGAGTCCTGGGCCGCGGCGATCGCCTCCAGCAGGGGCTCGCGCTGGGGGATGGTGTCTGCGTCGTTGACGACCACGACCCGATCGGGATCGGAAATCGAAGCGATGCCCGTATTGCGCGCCTGCGAGAGATTGAAGATCTCGTCATGGGAATCGACGAGAGCGAAGTTCACGTCGCCGATCTCGTTGAGATACCAGTTGCGCACGGAGTCGAGCGCAGGGATTCGTGTGGGCTGGGCGCGCCACGGGATGACCACTGTAAGCATCAGCCCAGCCTAAATGAGCGGAGGCCGCAGCGCTGCAGGGACTACTTAGGCAGCGTGGTACAGCAGCGTACGGTGCTGCACGATCGCGATCTCGCGATCGACGTCTGCGGCGATGGTCGCGGGGCCGGTGGTCTTAATGCCGAGCTCACCCTCGATGTGCTTCCACAGCTTTTCGTGCTCGGCCATGGGGGTGGATTCCGCGACCCGGCGACCTTCAGTCAGACGGACGGGGTTGAAGGCTGCCGCGACCTCGTGGGCGATGGTGTCGGCGACGGTGGCGACGAAGAATGCGTCGTCTGCTGCGGGTCGCCCCATGGTGATGCGGAAGCTTCCGCCAGGACCGAACATATCGATCAGACGCTCGCGCATGAGGTCGAACACAAGTTGCTGTTCGACCTCGGTGGATGCTGTGTGTCGCTCGGACATGTGCTCAGTGTGAGGGACGCACACCGAAGTCGCCGGAAACGACACGCCGCTACAACCAGTCGCGCCTTCTGAACACGAAATACAGGGCTACGGCAGAGCCGAGCATGAGCAGCAGGGCCAGCGGGTAGCCGAAGGTCCATTCGAGTTCGGGCATATACCGGAAGTTCATGCCGTAAATAGCGGCAATGAGGGTGGGTACGAAAAGGATGGCCGCCCATCCTGAGATCTTCTTCACCTGGTCGCCCTGGCGGATGCTGGTCTCAGACAGGTTGCGCATCTCGTCGTTCTGTCGCTGCATGACCAGTGTTGACTGTACGGTCAGTGCGTTCTCGAGCACCGCCCTGAACGAGTCGGCACGCTCGACCACCTTGAGGCTGTGGTCGAGCACATCCCGGAGGTTGCGCTGGAGTTCGATGTCGACGTCGTACTTGGCGAACCCTGCCTCGAGCGATCGCAGCATGCCGACGAGCGGATGGGTGGCGCGCTGGAACGCCATGGTCTCCCCGGCCAGTTCGTAGATGCGGCGGAGTACAGAAGGATCCCGGTTGAACAGCTGGTCTTCGATCTCGTCGATGTCGTTCTCGAGCCCCGTGATGACCGGAAGATACTGGTCGACGACCTCGTCGAGAACCGCATAGAGGACTGACTGTGGGCCGAGCGTGAGCAGCTCCGGTGTTTTCTCGAGCCGCTTTCGCACCCGACCGAGGTCGGGGGACTCCGCGTGACGGATCGTCACCGCGAAGTTCGGACCGATGAAGAGGTGCACTTCGCCGAACTCCACCTCCTCCGGGCCATCCAGGTAGCGGGCGGGGCGCAGCACGACGAACAGGGTGTCGCCGAATCGCTCGAGCTTGGGGCGTTGGTGGCCCTTGAGCGCGTCTTCCACCGCCAGCGGATGGAGACCGAACTCGACGGCAACCGCGCGTAACTCCTCGTCGGTCGGACGGTACATGCCGATCCAGGCGAAGCCTCCGTGATCCCTGAGGTCTTCAAAGGTGAGATCGAGAGTGACCGGGTGCGCGTCACGCACGCCATCGCGGTAGATCGCGTTGTCGATGATGGGCATTTCGCCATGATAGGCCGCGCCCTTTGCCGGTTGGCCGCGCTGCTAACGTGGAAGTCACATGTCTGACTCGACGCACCACCCAACACCCGAATACGATTTCGTCGTCGTCTCGAACCGTTTGCCCGTCGACCGTGTCACGGACTCTGACGGCGTGGCCAGCTGGACCCGATCTCCCGGTGGGCTCGTCACCGCGCTCGAGCCCGTCATGCGTGACGCCGACGGCGCCTGGGTCGGATGGGGCGGGCAACCCGATCTCGAGATCGAGCGCTTCGAGAATGACGGCATCCACATCATTCCCGTCGCCCTCAGCGCAAGCGAGATCGAAGAGTTCTACGAGGGATTCAGTAACGACACCCTCTGGCCGCTGTACCACGACGTGATCTCGTCTCCCGCATACCACCGCGAGTGGTGGGAGAGCTACGTGAAGGTGAACCAGCGCTTCGCGGACGCCGCCGCGGACGTGAGCGCCCAGGGTGCGGTCGTCTGGGTGCAGGATTACCAGCTCCAGCTCGTTCCCCGGATGCTGCGGGAGCAGCGGCCCGATCTCACCATCGGTTTCTTCAACCACATACCTTTTCCGCCATATGGCATTTATTCGCAGTTGCCGTGGCGTACCCAGATCATCGAGGGACTGCTCGGGGCCGACGTCATCGGCTTCCAGCGTGTCGCGGATGCCGGCAACTTCCTTCGCGCCGTGCGCCGGCTCACCAGCTACCAGACGAAGAATCCCGTCGTCGAGGTCACGACTGACTCCCAGCGACCCCGACGAGTGGTCGCAAGGGCCTTCCCGATTTCGATCGATGCATCGAGTTTCGAGCAGTTGGCCCGGGAGCCCCACATCCAGGAGCGCGCGCGGAAGATCCGCGAAGGGCTCGGTAACCCGAAGACCGTGATGCTCGGGGTGGACAGGCTCGACTACACGAAAGGCATCGGCCACCGACTCAAGGCTTTCGGCGAACTGCTGGCCGAGGGCAGGGTCGACGTGCAGGATGTCACGCTCGTCCAGGTCGCCAGCCCCAGCCGCGAGCGAGTCGCCGCCTACATGCAGCTCAGGGACGAGATCGAGCTGACTGTCGGCCGCATCAACGGTGATTTCGCGACGATGAGCCACACGGCGATCAGCTACCACCACCACGGTTACCCCCGTGAGGAGATGGTGGCGCTCTATCTTGCGGCCGATGTGCTGCTCGTGACTGCCCTGCGGGACGGCATGAACCTGGTGGCCAAGGAATATGTGGCCAGCCGGTTCGATGATGGTGGCGTGCTTGTACTCAGCGAATTCGCTGGGGCGTCGGACGAGCTCAAGAAGGCGCTGCTGATCAACCCGCACGATATCGACGGGCTGAAGGACACCATCCTGCAGGCCATTTCGATGCCGGAAAAGGAGCGCACCTCGCGGATGCGTTCGCTGCGCAAGCGCGTGCTCGAAAACGATGTCGCCCGCTGGTCGACCAACTTCCTGAAGACACTGGATCAGGCCCGCGCCAGTCGATACGACCGATTGGTGCCCGTGCAATTGCCGGATGAACTCGAGTGGACAGTAGATAAGCGCTGGACCAACTGATGGTCGACGTCGACACCGATCCTCCCTGGTCGAAGCTGCCCGAGCCTCTCATCGGCGCTCTTCGCGAGCTGGCTCGCACCAAACGCCTGCTTGTCGCGCTGGATTTCGACGGCACCCTGGCGCCTGAGGTCGACGATCCGGAGAAAGCCCGCGCGCTTCCCGAAGCGAGAGCTGCAGTGCTCCGCCTCCTCGAGATGCCGTACACCAGGGTCGCGCTGGTCTCCGGGCGGGCGATGAAGAGTCTCGAGCAGGTTGCCGAGCTCCCCGATTCCGCGCTGCTCGTGGGATCGCACGGCATCGAAATCCGACTCGACCCCAACGACGACCACTCCGGGCTCGACTCGACCGAACAGGCCAGGGTCGATGTGCTGAACCTCGTGCTCGGCGAAGTCGCAGATTCGATGGATCAGGTCTGGCTCGAAGAGAAGCCTGCGGGCTTCGCGCTGCACACCAGGCTCGCAACGGAGCACAACAGCAGGGTTGCGCACCTGGTCGCACGATCGGAAGTCGCGGCAGAGCTGTCTGGCGTGACCGTGCGCGAGGGCAAGAACGTGCTCGAGTTCTCTGTTCGCTCCACCACCAAGGGGGAGGCCGTCGAGCACCTCCGGCAATACACCGGTGCGGATGCCGTGTTCTTTGCGGGCGACGATGTCACGGATGAAGATGCCTTCGCCGCGCTGGGCGCAGACGACCTGGGGCTCAAGAGCGGCGAGGGATCCACCCTCGCCAACTTCCGGGTGCACGGCCCGGAGCAGGTCGCGCGCACTCTCGCGCTGCTGGCCGACTTCCGCGAAGGCGACGTGCACGAACAGTAGGCGGCCCGAGGGGTTACGGCTGAAGTCGTTCCAGGCTCCACGTGCCAGCACCGGTGGCGGTGTAGCGCAGGCGGTCGTGGATGCGTGAGGTGCGCCCCTGCCAGAACTCGATCGAGCGCGGCACGACCCGCACGGCTCCCCACCACGACGGGCGCGTGACGACGTCGATGCCCTCGAACTGCTTCTCCACCTCGGCGACGCGGTGCTCGAGGTCGGCCCTGGAGTCGACAGGGTGGGACTGCTCGCTGGCGATCGATGCCAGTTGCGAATCGCGCGGGCGTGATGCCCACAGTGCGTCGCTCGACTCCGTGGTGCCGCGCGTGGCCGAGCCGAGCGCGATCACCTGCCTGTGCAGTGAGTACCACGGGAACAGCAGGGAGATGGCCGGGTTGTTGTCGAGCTGCGCCCCCTTGGCCGATCGATAGTTGGTGACGAACTCGAAGGCCCCGTCCCCGAGCCCCTTGAGCAGTACGGTCCGACTCGACGGTCGGCCGTCGGCGTCGACGGTGCCGACCACCATCGCGTTCGGCTCGTAGACCTCCTCGCGCTCCGCGGTGTCGAGCCACATGACGAACTGCTCGAACGGATCGGGCGACACATCGCTCTCGTTGAGCGGGGTCGATCCGTAATCCGTGTGCCGTTCGAGCGAATCCATGCCTCCATCCAACCGGTAGAATCGACGTGCGGCAACGGTTCACCCCGATGCTCTCCAGTGCCTATTGGATGCTGCGACGCGCATATGCCGCCGCCCTTCGATCGATCAGCGCCCTGGAAGGACAGATGCTCGTCATACTGCTGGCCTTCGGTGTGGGCGCTCTGGTCATGCCGCTCGTCGTACGACGATTCGGTCGCAACGCGTTCTTCGTTGCAGCGCTGGTTCCTCTGGCCGCGTTCATCGATGCACTCGTCGCGGGCCCCCGGGTGATGTCGGGCTCGCCGATCGTCCAGAGCGTCGACTGGGTCACTGAGCTCGCGATGACGGTGTCGGTCAGGATGGACACGCTCTCGTGGCTGCTGGCACTCGTCGTCAGCGGTGTCGGCGCACTCGTGCTGGTCTACTGCGCACGGTATTTCCGCAGCGACGAAGATTCGCTGGGTAGGTTCGCCGCGGTCCTGCTCGCGTTCGCCGGGGCAATGTACGGGCTCGTCGTTGCCGACGACGTCTACCTGCTCTTCATCTTCTGGGAAGCCACCAGCGTGCTGTCCTACCTGCTGATCGGGCACTACACCGGCAAGAAGGCGAGCAGGGCTGCGGCTCTCCAGGCACTGTTGGTGACGACGTTCGGTGGGCTCGCGATGCTCGTGGGGCTCGTGCTGCTCGCCGTGGAGGCCGGCACCTCGAGCCTCTCCGGAATCATCGAGGCCGCGCCATCCGATGCCATTGCGATCGTCGCCATCATGCTCGTGCTCGTCGGGGCGCTCTCCAAATCGGCCATCTTCCCCTTCCACTTCTGGCTGCCGGCGGCCATGGCGGCGCCCACGCCGGTGAGCGCCTACCTGCACGCCGCGGCGATGGTCAAGGCCGGCATCTACCTGGTCGCCAGGCTCGCCCCCGGATTTTCGGAGATCCCGGGTTGGCACGAGGTCATCATCGGGCTCGGCGTGTTCACCATGCTGCTCGGCGGGTGGAACGCGCTCAAGCAGCACGACCTCAAGCTGGTCCTGGCATATGGCACGGTCAGCCAGCTGGGATTCCTGGTCATCGTCGTGGGTTACGGCACGCGGGATGCTGCGCTCGCCGGTATCGCCCTGCTGCTCGCACACGCCATGTTCAAGTCGACACTGTTCCTCGCCGTCGGCATCATCGATCACCGCACGGGCACGCGCGACCTGCGCAAGCTCTCCGGCCTCGGGCGTGAGGCACCGGTGCTCACGATCATCACGGCCCTCGCCGTCGCGTCGATGGTCGGGCTGCCTCCCACCCTCGGATTCGTCGCCAAGGAGGCGGTGTTCACCTCCCTGCTGGAGGATGCCACGGCCGGGGAGCCCTTCGGCTGGATCGCGCTCGTCGGGGTCGCCCTCGGTTCCGTGCTGACCGTCGCGTACAGCGCCCGTTTCCTGTGGGGAGCGTTCGCGCGGAAGCCGGGGGTCGAATCCTGCCGTCCGGTTCACGAGCACGCCGATTTCCTCGCCGCCCCCGCCGTGCTGGCGGCCGGTGGACTCATCCTCGGACTGCTGGCCAGCGTCGTCGACGGCTGGTTGACGGGATACTCGTCGGCTTTCCCATCCGAGGGAGAGCCCTATCACCTTGCGCTGTGGCACGGTCTCGAACCTGCACTCGGCATCTCTCTCGTCACTCTCATGGCGGGCTCTGTGCTCTTTCTGGCTCGGGAGCGGGTGTCCAGGCTGCAGAAGAGGCTCGGCACAGGGGTATCAGCCGCGGATGCGTATGGGGCGACGATGCGCTCCATCGACCGGACCGCCGCCCGCACGACCAGCCTCACGCAGCGCGGCTCACTGCCGTTCTACCTGGGCGTGATCCTCACCGTCTTCGCTGTCTCGATCAGCACGGCGCTCATCCTCAATCGCACCTGGCCCGACGAGGTCAGGCCCTGGGACTATCCGGCCCAGGTGGCCATCGGTGTGATCATGATCGTGGCGGCTCTCGCGGCGACGCGTGCCGGAAAGCGCTTCCAGGCGGTGGTGCTCGTCGGCGTCACGGGGTTCGGGATGTCCGCGCTGTTCGCGCTGCAGGGCGCTCCCGACCTCGCGCTCACCCAGATCCTGGTCGAGATCGTGACCCTCGTCGCCTTCGTGCTGGTGTTGCGGAGGCTGCCAGCACGGCTCGGCCAGAAGCACGGCACCGCCCACGGTGGCATCCGGGCACTGATCGGGGCGAGCGTCGGCATCCTGATGGCGGTCGTCGCCACCGTCGCGCTCGGGGCACGCACCGAACTCCCGATCTCCCTGGCGTGGGCGGACCTCGCTTACGAGGAGGCGCACGGTCGCAACATCGTGAATGTCGCTCTCGTCGACCTCAGGGGCTGGGACACGATGGGCGAGTTGTCGGTCGTCATCGCCGCGGCGACCGGCGTCGCCAGCCTCATTTTCATCAGCGGTCGTGGTGTCGACAACCTGCCCACCGTCGCTCGGAGCGTAGCGAGAAAGGCCGCGAGAGACAGGCTGCTGAACTCGAGGGACCCGGCGAACTCCGATCGTGGATCGTGGCTGCTCGCCGGCCGCACACTGGCAGACCGCAACCGATCCATCCTGCTCGAAGTGGTCGTGCGGTTGATCTTCCACCCGGTGATCGTCGTGTCGCTCTACCTGCTTCTCGCCGGCCATAACGCGCCAGGGGGAGGCTTCGCCGGCGGACTGGTCGCCGGAATGGCGCTGGTCGCGCGGTACCTCGCCGGAGGGCGACACGAGCTTGGTGCCGCGGCCCCGGTCGATGCCGGCAAGCTGCTGGGCGCAGGGCTCGTGCTCTCCGTGGGCACCGCGCTCGTACCGCTGTTCTTCGGCGTCGACGCGCTCACCTCGACCTTCTTCGAGTGGGACCTCGGAATCTTCGGACAGGTGGAGTTCGTGACATCCACGATTTTCGATATCGGCGTGTACCTCGTCGTGATCGGGCTGGTGCTGGATGTGCTGCGCAGCCTCGGTGCCGAAGTCGACCGGCAATACGAGGAAGACGGCGTTCAGGAGAAGCCGGCAGACAGGGTAGCCAGCGGCGAACGGAAGGTGACATCGTGAGCGTCTCCATCGTGATGCTCGCCGTCATGGCGACTCTGTACGCCAGCGGCGTCTATCTGCTGCTCGAACGCAGCATGACGAGGGTGCTGCTCGGATTCCTGCTTGTCGGCAACGCCACGAACCTGCTCATCCTGATCACAGCGGGCAAGGTCGGTTCTGCGCCGATCGTTGCCGACGGCGTGGCCCCGGAGGACATGACCGACCCGCTGCCCGAGGCGCTCATCCTCACGGCTATCGTCATCACTTTTGGTGTCTCGGCGTTCCTGATGGCCCTGATCTATCGGTCGTGGCGACTCGCGCGGGAAGACAGCGTCGAGGATGACGCCGACGACATCGCGCTCCGTGCTGGCACGCTGCTGGTGCCGAGTGACGGCAATGAACAGGATTCGTCAGACTCCGAGTTCGGCAATCGTGGTGAGGCCGCGATTTCTAGTGCTCGGGATTCCGCGCGGAGCGACGATGGCATGGCGCCGGGCACGGCTGCCGACGGCGGAGGTTCGCGATGACCTGGCTCGTACCGCTCGTCGTACTCGTCCCGCTGATCGGAGCGGCCGGGGCGCTCATCCTCGGCAAGAACCCGCCGGCGCAGCGCATCATTGCGATCGTCTCCCTCGTGATCGTGCTGGGAATCGGCGGGATGCTGCTCTACATCGTCGATACCCAGGGCCCCCTGGCCATGGCGGTCGGGGGATGGGCTGCGCCGTTCGGCATCATGCTCGTGGTCGACAGGCTCGCCGCCCTCATGGTCGTGGTGTCGGCCCTGGTGCTGCTGGCCGTGCTCGTGTTCTCTGTCGGCCAGGGTCTCGCCGACGGCGACAACGAGACCCCGGTCTCCATCTACTACCCGACCTACCTGATCCTGGCCACCGGCGTCTTCAACGCGTTCATCGCGGGCGACCTGTTCAACCTCTACGTCGGTTTCGAGATCCTGCTCGTGGCGAGCTATGTGCTCATCACCCTCGGAGGAACCGAAGCGCGCATCAGGGCAGGTACCACGTACATCGTGGTCAGTCTGGTGTCGTCGATGCTCTTCCTCGCGTCGATCGCGATGATCTACGCGGCCGTCGGCACCGTGAATATCGCGCAGATCTCGATTAGGATGGCCGACATCCCGATCGACGTCCAGGTGATCCTGCACATCATGCTGCTCGTGGCCTTCGGCATCAAGGCGGCAGTATTCCCCCTGTCGTTCTGGCTCCCGGACTCGTACCCGACTGCTCCGGCTCCCGTGACCGCCGTCTTCGCGGGGTTGCTGACGAAGGTCGGCGTGTACGCGATCATCCGCACGGAGACGATCATCTTCCCCGGCCCCGAACTGAACATTGTGCTGATGGTGGTGGCCCTGCTCACGATGGTGGTGGGCGTGCTCGGGGCGGTGGCACAGGCCGATATCAAACGATTGCTGTCGTTCACGCTCGTCAGTCACATCGGTTACATGATCCTCGGGGTATCTCTCGGTTCTGCCCTGGGAACCTCCGCCGCGATCTACTACATCGTTCATCACATCGTCGTGCAGACCACCCTCTTCCTGGGGGCGGGATTGATCGAGCGGGTCGGCGGCAGTACATCCATCACCAAACTCGGCGGGCTCCTGAAGTCGGCGCCGATCGTCGCTGTGCTGTTCTTCATTCCTGCCCTGAACCTCGGGGGCATTCCGCCGTTCTCCGGCTTCATCGGCAAGCTCGCCCTGTTCCAGGCGAGCGCAGACCAGGGATCGGTGCTCGCGTATGTGCTCATCGGGGCGGGCGCGCTCGTCTCGCTGCTCACGCTCTACGCGCTCATCAGGGTGTGGAACATGGCGTTCTGGCGGCCGGCCAAGGACGTGGAGGGATATGAGTCACCCCTTCTCGACAATGTGACAGAAGCGCCGGGCGGCCGAACCGTGCAGGCGACCAGGCGACTGCCCCGCCTGATGATCGGCGCGACCGCAGGAGTGGTCGTGGTGAGTGTGGCGCTGACGGTGTTCGCCGGGCCGCTGTTCGCGCTCAGCAGCCGTGCCGGACAGAATCTCGAGGGGCCGTCGACCTACGTCGATATCGTGTTCCCCGGAACGTCGGAGTCGGGAGGCATCGATGAGTGACCTGGCAACGGACGGCAGCGGCACCGCTGAGATCGGCCAGCCCACTCCGGTGACCCGCCGCGAACTCCGGTGGCGCATCTGGGTGCAGCTGCCGCTGATCATCGCGCTCGTGCTGCTGTGGATGCTGCTCTGGGGAACGTTCAGCCTGTTCAGCCTCGTCACGGGAGTGGCTGTCGCGTTCGCCGTGACGAGTGTGTTCTACCTGCCCCCTGTCGAGCTCTCCGGCCGGTTCAACCCGTTCTGGTTCATCGTCTTCATTGGCAGGTTTGCGGTCGACCTGGTCGTCGCATCGTTCCAGGTCGCTTTCCAGGCGTTGGGCCCCCGGGGCATCCGGCGCAACAGCGTCATCGCCGTCGATCTCGTGACGCGCTCGGACTTCATCATGACTCTGACCGCCGTCGCGATCTCGCTCATCCCCGGATCGATCGTCGTGGAGGTGGATCGTCGACATTCGATCCTGTACCTGCACGCCCTCAACGTCGGAGACGACGAGGCCGTGATCCAGACGCGCCTGAAGGTGCTGTCGGTCGAGCGGAGCCTCGTCCGGGCGCTGGGGTCTGCGGAGGATGTGCGCGACACCGGTGTGCTCGCCGGCAGCGGCCCGACCGCTGGCATACCGATCGTCGAGCCCAGGGACGGAGCAGAGTCGTGACGAACATCCTGTACATCGCCGCCACGATCCTCTTCGTCGGAGCCGGCCTCCTCGCACTCTTCAGGATCGTGCGCGGTCCCTCGATTCTCGACAGGATGATCGCCTCGGACGTGCTGCTGACGACTCTCATGCTCGTGGTCGGAGCCGACATGGTCATCAACGGCCACACCCGCAGCATCCCCGTCATGCTCGTGCTGTCGGTCATCGCGATCTTCGCCACGGTCTCGGTTGCTCGATACGTCTCGAAACAGGACAGGGCGATCACCGGAGTTGAACGGCAACCCGGCGATCCGCTGTCTGACGGAAATCCGCTGTCTGACAGAGATCCGCTGGCGAAAGGCGACTCGTGACCTTCGACGAGATACTCGACCTGCTCGCGGCAGTAAGCCTGCTGCTCGGCGCCTTCCTTTCTCTCGCGGCGGGGGTGGGGCTAATGAGATTTCCGGATCCCCTCAGCCGACTGCACGCCGCGACGAAGCCGCAGATCCTCGGACTGATCTTCATCCTGGCGGCCATCGCCCTGATGTCGCGAAGCTGGTCGACGCTGCTCGCGCTCGCCCCGATTCTCGTCTTCCAGATGCTCACCGCCCCGATCTCGGCTCATATGGTCGGTCGGGCGGGATATCGCACCGGCAACTTCAACGCCGAGATCCTGCATGTGGACGAGCTCGATGAGGTCATCGAACGCGCCACCCGGGATTCGGCGGAAGCATCAGCACCCTCTCCGGACAGGGCTCCCGGCGAGCGCACCGACCCCTCCGGCGCTGTACCCTCGTAACATGCCCCAGGGTCCACAATCACCACAGATACCTGATCTCAAACCGCGCTCACGCACGGTCACCGACGGGATCGAAGCCACCACCTCGCGCGGGATGCTCCGCGCCGTCGGTATGGGCGACGCAGACTGGGACAAGCCCCAGATCGGCATTGCGAGCTCGTGGAACGAAATCACGCCATGCAACCTCTCTCTCGATCGGCTCGCCCAGGCGGCCAAGGAGGGTGTACACGGCGGCGGGGGCTACCCGCTGCAGTTCGGCACCGTCTCCGTCTCCGATGGAATCTCCATGGGGCACGAGGGCATGCACTTCTCCCTCGTCAGTCGCGAGGTCATCGCGGACTCCGTCGAGGTCGTCATGCAGGCAGAGCGACTCGACGGCTCGGTGCTGCTCGCCGGCTGCGACAAGTCGATTCCCGGCATGCTCATGGCCGCAGCGAGGCTCGACCTCGCCTCCGTATTCCTCTACGCAGGTTCGATCGCGCCAGGCTGGGTGAAGCTCTCCGACGGCACGGAGAAAGACATCACGATCATCGACAGCTTCGAGGCTGTCGGCGCGGTCAAGGCCGGCAAGATGAGCCTCGAAGACGCCAAGCGCATCGAGTGCGCGTTCGCGCCAGGTGAGGGTGCCTGTGGCGGCATGTACACCGCGAACACGATGGCGAGCGTCGCTGAGGCACTCGGCATGTCGCTGCCGGGGTCTGCGAGCCCGGCATCCGCCGACCGCCGACGCGACTACTACGCGCACCGCTCGGGCGAAGCGGTCGTGGGCATGCTGGAGCGCGGGCACACGAGCCGCGACATCCTGACCATCGAAGCGTTCGAGAACGCCATCGCTGTCGCCATGGCGCTGGGTGGTTCCACGAATGTCGTGCTCCACCTGCTCGCCATCGCCTACGAAGCCGAGGTGACCCTCACTCTCGACGACTTCAACCGCATCGGCGCGAAGATTCCCCACGTCGGTGACCTCAAGCCCTTCGGCAAGTACGTCATGAACGACGTCGACCGTCACGGTGGGCTTCCCGTTCTGATGAAGGCGCTGCTGGATGCCGGCCTCATGCATGGCGACGCGATGACGGTCACGGGCAAGACCATGGCCGAGAATCTCGCCGAGCTGAACCCCGAGCCGCTCGACGGCGAGGTGCTCCGCACGCTCGACAACCCCATTCACGCCACCGGCGGGCTCACGATCCTCAAGGGATCGATGGCGCCGGAGGGTGCCGTCGTGAAGACCGCCGGTTTCGACGCCGACATCTTCGAAGGCCCCGCGAGGGTGTTCGAGCGCGAACGTGAAGCACTGGATGCGCTCACCGAGGGCACCATCGAGGCCGGCAGCGTTGTGGTCATCCGCTACGAGGGACCGAAGGGCGGCCCCGGGATGCGGGAGATGCTCGCCATCACGGCAGCCATCAAGGGCGCTGGCCTCGGCAAGGATGTACTACTCTTGACAGACGGCAGGTTCTCAGGCGGCACAACCGGACTGTGTATCGGCCACATAGCTCCCGAAGCAGTGGACGCAGGTCCTATTGCCTTCGTGCGCGATGGTGATCTAATAAGGGTCGATATCGCAGCTCGCTCACTCGACCTACTTGTCGACACGGCTGAGCTGGAAGCTCGCCGAAACGGCTGGGCTCCCCTTCCTCCCCGCTACACACGTGGCGTTCTCGCGAAGTACTCGCGTCTAGTGCACTCAGCAGCCGAGGGTGCGGTGACCGGGTAGTACCCGCGATCACACCCCGTCCTATTCAAAGGAATTCACCATGTCCACGGATTCGATGCCGCGGCCGAAGAGTTCGACGTCAGACACTCCAGCACCCGAGATACTGACGGGCTCAGGCGCGATCCTGCGCTCGCTCGAACATCTCGGGATCAAGGATGTCTTCGGTCTCCCCGGTGGCGCGATCATGCCCTTCTACGACGAACTGATGGCCTCCACCGCGGTTCGCCACATCCTCGTGCGCCACGAGCAGGGTGCCGGGCACGCTGCGGAGGGCTACGCGTCATCCTCAGGAAAGATCGGCGTCGCCATCGCCACATCGGGTCCGGGTGCCACGAACCTCGTCACGGCTATCGCCGACGCCTACATGGACTCGGTGCCGCTGCTCGCGATCACCGGCCAGGTTTTCTCCACGTCGATGGGAACAGACGCGTTCCAGGAGGTCGACATCTCCGGCATCACGATGCCGATCACGAAGCACTCCTTCCTCGTCACGAAGCCGGAAGACGTGCCAGCCACCCTCGCCGCGGCGTACCACATCGCCACGACAGGTCGGCCCGGACCGGTGCTGGTGGATGTCACGAAGGACTGCCAGCAGAAGAGCGCGCCGTTCATCTGGCCGCCGAAGGTCGACCTCCCCGGGTACCGCCCGGTCGTGAAGGCCCACGGCAAGCAGGTGCAGGCTGCAGCTCAGCTGCTGGTGGAGGCCGAGCGCCCGGTGTTCTACGTCGGTGGTGGAGTGATCCGCGCCAATGCCTCTGAGGAGCTCTTCGAGCTCGCCGAGCGTGTCGGGGCTCCGCTGGTCACGACCCTGATGGCTCGCGGTGCATTCCCCGACTCGAACAAACTGAACCTCGGCATGCCCGGCATGCACGGCACGGTTCCCGCGGTGCTCGCGCTGCAGGAGGCCGACCTCATCATCTCCCTCGGTGCGAGGTTCGATGACCGTGTCACGGGCAAGCCGAGCGAGTTCGCTCCGCTCGCGAAGATCGTGCACGTCGACATCGACCCCGCCGAGATCGGAAAGATCCGCGCGGCGGATGTGCCGATCGTGGGTGACGCGAAAGACGTGATCGTCGACCTGAGTGCGGCCTACGCCGAGGCATCCACCTCGACGACCGCCGATTACTCGGACTGGTGGCGTCGACTCGATGAGCTGAAGGCACAGTATCCCCTCGGCTACACGATGCCCGACGACGGTCTGTTGTCTCCGCAGCAGATCATCGAGCGCATCGGCCAGATGTCGGGGCCGGAGGCCGTCTACGCTTCGGGCGTCGGCCAGCACCAGATGTGGGCAGCGCAGTTCATCAAGTACGAGCGGCCCAACGCGTGGCTGAACTCGGGGGGAGCCGGCACCATGGGCTACGGCGTACCCGCCGCCATGGGTGCAAAGGTCGCCAATCCTGAGCGCGTCGTGTGGGCGATCGACGGCGACGGGTGCTTCCAGATGACCAACCAGGAGCTCGCGACCTGCACGATCAACGAGATCCCGATCAAGGTCGCGATCATCAACAACTCGTCGCTTGGCATGGTGCGCCAGTGGCAGACCCTCTTCTATGACGGTCGCCACTCGTTCACCGACCTGAACACCGGCCACGGCACGGCGATGATCCCGGACTTCGTGAAGCTCGCCGACGCCTACGGTTGCCTCGCCATCCGCGTGACGAAGCCCGAGGAGGTGGATGCCGCGATCCAGCTCGCCCTCGACACGAACGACAGGCCCGTGGTGATCGACTTCATCGTCAGCCGTGACGCGATGGTGTGGCCGATGGTGCCACAGGGGCTCAGCAACTCCAGTGTGCAGTACGCCAGGGATCACGCTCCCGAGTGGGACGAGGACTGATGTTGGTATCGAAGGAGCAGGGCGCATGAGTCACGTACTGTCACTGCTGGTCGAAGACAAACCCGGCCTGCTCACCCGCGTCGCCGGCCTGTTCGCGCGCCGCGGCTTCAACATCGAGTCGCTCGCCGTGGGCAAGAGCGAGATCGACGGGCTTTCGCGCATCACGGTCGTCGTCGACGTCGAGGAGCTGCCGCTGGAGCAGGTCACCAAGCAGCTCAACAAGCTCATCAACGTCATCAAGATCGTGGAGCTCGACCCCGAGACATCCGTCACGAGGGAGCACCTGCTCATCAAGGTGCGCGTCGACAACACGACCCGCTCGCAGGTGCTCGAAGCCGTGAACCTGTTCAGGGCGCGCGTGGTGGATGTCGCAACCGACGCGCTCGTGATCGAGACGACGGGCGACTCCGGCAAGATCCAGGCGTTCCTGCGAGTGCTAGAGCCCTACGGCATCAAGGAGATCGCGCAGAGCGGCCTTCTCGCGATCGGCCGCGGCGGCAAGAGCATCACCGAGCGCGTCTTCAAGAACTGACTCGTCCTCCGGGCGACGAAAAACTGATCTCTCAACAACCGAACAGAAAGATAACAAAGTGGCTGCAGAACTTCTCTACGACCAGGATGCCGACCTCGCCCTCATCCAGGGCAAGAAGGTAGCCATCGTCGGCTACGGCTCGCAGGGTCACGCGCATGCGCAGAACCTCCGCGATTCGGGTGTCGAGGTGAAGATCGCCCTGAAGGACGGATCGAAGTCCACCTCCAAGGCGCAGGAGGACGGCTTCGAGGTGCTCAGCGTTGCTGACGCCACGCAGTGGGCGGACCTGATCATGATCCTTGCGCCGGACCAGCACCAGCGCGGTATCTACAACGACAGCATCAAGGGCAACCTCACTGAGGGCAAGACCCTGGCCTTCGCTCACGGTTTCAATATCCGCTTCGGGTACATCGATGCGCCCGAGGGCGTCGACGTCATTCTGATCGCGCCGAAGGCTCCCGGCCACACCGTACGTCGCGAGTTCGTTGCCGGCCGTGGCATCCCGGACATCATCGCCGTCGAGCGTGACGCTTCGGGCCAGGCCTGGGATGTCGCACTGTCGTACGCGAAGGCGATCGGTGGAACCCGTGCGGGTGTCATCAAGACCACCTTCACCGAGGAGACGGAGACCGATCTGTTCGGCGAGCAGGCCGTTCTCTGTGGCGGTACTTCGCAGCTCGTCATGTACGGCTTCGAGACCCTGATCGAGGCCGGATACCAGCCCGAGATCGCCTACTTCGAGGTGCTGCACGAGCTGAAGCTCATCGTCGACCTCATGTGGGAGGGTGGCATCGCGAAGCAGCGCTGGAGCGTCTCAGACACCGCCGAATACGGCGACTACGTGTCGGGCCCGCGCGTGATCGACCCCTCGGTCAAGGAGAACATGAAGGCCGTGCTGGCCGACATCCAGTCGGGCGCTTTCGCGGCCCGCTTCATTGCGGACCAGGATGCCGGAGCACCCGAGTTCCTCGACCTCCGCGCCAAGGGCGCCGCCCACCCGATCGAGGCGACCGGCCAGAAGCTGCGCTCGCTCTTCGCGTGGAAGCAGACCGACGAGGACTACACCGAGGGCTCAGCCGCGCGCTGACCCTCCCTGCGTCCCCCACGGCCCCGATCTTCGGATCGGGGCCGTTTCGCGTTCGGGAGGGGTACGTTCCGGAAGGGTAATGGCTGATCGGTAACGTATGGCGGAGCGCCATACGTTGCCGTGGAGTGAACCGTCAGGCGGGCCAGCCGTGCTGCGCCGCGAGGGCCCGAAAGGTGTCCTGGCCCGCAGGGATGGGACGACGGTCGTACCCCCGAATTGGGGGTGTTTCTTGGATCTCAGTTGAAGTCCTCGGCATGTGGAGCACTTCATCGGCTGATACTTTGTCGTCAGTGCCGCCGAAGTGGCCCTCAACAGGCTGTGACGGAGAAAGCTTCATGGAGCGACATACCTCATCCGCTCGTCACCTAGCGGTGGCCATGATCCTGGGGCTGAGCATGGCTCTTGGGGTGGGGCTTGCAGCAGAACCTGCCACGGCCGCAACGGCGAATCTCAGTGGTCATGTGTCTCTGGGTTCTGCTGGATTTAGCGCATCCGCCGGTGAGGTAGCGATCCGGTACAGCAAATCCACCACCTGGCAACCCGTTCTGTTGGGAACTGTTTTGACGGATGCCAACGGTGACTATGTGATTTCTAATCTCGAACCCGGACAGTTCTACAGTCTTGAGTTTGACTACGTGGGTTCGGGCCCATTTTCAGGGGTTGGTTGGGGGGACAGGCTGCCGGGGCTGCAACCGGTGCCGATCGTCGCGGGTTCGATAACAGGCGCAAGCGTCATATTGCCTCATCTCGCCGCGATCACAGGGTCAGTTTCGCTGGGCGCGCCCGGTATCTCGGCCGGCCCAGGCGAGGTGAGCGTGTCTTACAGAACAATTGATTGGTGGAGGATACAAACGGGCTCCTGGAGCGCGCCGGTGACAACTGATGCTTCTGGTCGATATATTTTTCCGCAGCTTCGGGCTGGCCTTTACCAGCTCAAATTCAGCTATCTCGGAACTGGTGGTTTTCAGAATATTTCTCCCGAGACAGGCGAGCGGCAGTTCGACTTCGGAGCCGGAACGGATTTGGTTCGACACGTTACGCTTCCACCTACGCTCAGTATTTCCGGCACAGTGCGGGCGTCCAATTCGAATCTCCCGGTTGCTGGGGCGACTATCAATTTCAGCTACTACAACTTGGAGACTGGATATGGGGTCCCGACGACAGTAGGAAGTGTCACCGATAGCTCAGGGCAGTACACGATCTCTGGACTCGATCGCGGCCGGTACTCGATCATCCCCTCGAGTGCCGGGGTGCCGGGACTAAGGGCTCCGCCGAGTGAATTTGTGGAGATCTTAGACAGCTCCATCATTCGAAATTTTCGTTTTGATCCTCTGTATACCGCGACTGGGCATGTGACTCTGGGCGGGGCAAACTGCCCGGCAGGGCAAAATGAAGTGAAAATAAGGTTCCTCCAGCGCTACACCTCCGGGAGTTACAGCGCTCTTACTGACATGAACGGAAATTTCAGCGTGGCAGGGCTGCCCGATGGAAGCTACTCGGTGAATTTCACATATCTCGGAGCGGACGCTTTCGAGCCCTACGTTGTGCTGAACGCCGACGTCGACGGATCTGACATCACGGGTATCAATACGACATTCGCGAAATCGACCATAATTTCGGGGATTGTCCGCAACTCCTCAGGAGAACCAATAGACGACGCTCGCATAACCGCGCTGGGGTTTCCGAGATCCGGGACCCAAATGAATGAGGTGGCACTCGAAGTCGTAACTTACTCTGGCCCGACGGGCAAGTATTCTCTTCCACGCCTGGCCGCCGAATACGATTACGAGTTGTATTTTGACCAAGCCATTCCCTATTCAGCCTCTGCCTGGCCGGGATACAGTCGGTTCTACTACGGCGACCGTTTCAGGATCGTGGCTGACGTCATCAACTCTGGTTTCGATTCGACGATGTACCGCGGAGGCCTCATCCGTGGGGTAGTGAGTGTTCCGAGGATCAACCTTGCCAGCAGTGGGCTTGCGACTGTCGAAGTTCTGGTTTTCGACTACGGCTCGGGAATGTGGGCGAGGACCGGTGACGTGTCGGAAGTGCGTGCGGACGGTTCATATTTCGTACACGACCTCTACCCGGATCTTTATCGGCTGAGATTTTCCTACGTCGATGATGGGCGGTCGGTCAACGCGCTGTCGGGTCCGATTCAGGT
Organism: Salinibacterium sp. CAN_S4; assembly: GCF_015752305.1. NCBI lineage: Bacteria > Bacillati > Actinomycetota > Actinomycetes > Micrococcales > Microbacteriaceae > Salinibacterium > Salinibacterium sp. CAN_S4. The sequence continues at coordinate 167,670 of NZ_JADOVB010000005.1, forward strand.
TGAAGAGGGGGACATTGTGGAATACAACAGCGTCCTCAAAGTCCCTCCGAAAACCTCGCGTCTTGCCGGTGCGGATCGATATGCCGTTGGGGTATCGGTTTCCCAGGAACTGAATCCAGACCCGGTGGGGGCCGTCCCTGTGGTGTACCTCGCCAGCGGAGAGAAGTTCCCGGATGCGCTCAGCGCAGCACCGGCCGCGGTGGCCAACGGTGGCCCTCTTCTGCTCACGCCGAGCGGGCTGCTGCCAGCAGAGGTGCGGGCGGAGATCGTGAGGCTATCGCCTGACCGGATCGTCATCGTCGGTGGAACGAATTCTGTGTCTCCCGCCATCGAGACCGACCTGCTCTCGATTGTGGGGGAGGGCAATGTCGATCGTCTGGGAGGCGCAGATCGCTACGCCGCATCACGATCGGTGATTGCTGACACATGGGCTGTCGATGCCGCCGATTTTCCCGTGGTGTACGTCGCGACAGGCGCTAACTTTCCCGACGCCATCTCAGCGAGTGCGGCTGCTGGAGCGAGTGGTGCACCAGTGTTGCTGGTCCAGGGCAACGCGGCCACGCTCGATGCTGAATCGCGCGCGCTTATCGAGTCTATGAGCCCTGGGGTCATCAAGGTCGCGGGTGGCTCGGTAGGGCCAGCCATCCGGACGGAGTTGGAGACCCTAGCGCCCGTGGAATTCCTGGGTGGCGCAGACCGGTTTACCGCATCACAAACCATCAATGCGGATGCTATCGCGAAGGGTGTGTTCCCGTCTGGATCACGTATCTACGTAACCACCGGGTTCAACTTCCCGGACGGTCTCGTAGGAGCCGCGCTGGCCGGAGCCGAGAAAGCGCCGCTGTACACGGTGCCTGGTTATTGCGTTCCTGCCGCAATCCTCGCGCAGGCGGAGACCCTGGGAACTCAGGAGATCGTACTTCTCGGGGGGACTGCCACCCTCACCTCGGAGGTCGCCTCCCTCAAGCCCTGCGTCAGCGGCGCGCGCTCGGTGGCGAAGGTTGAGCGGGGGGCAGGAACCTCCACCGTCGGTCCGTCGGTGCGGCAACCGGGAGATCGCCCAGCGCTCAGAGTCGCGCCCGAGGAGCCTCCGAGGTAGGAGCGTTTCGGCAGGTGGCGCTTGCGTCCCTCGTCATGTCGGACCAAGAATGGATGCTCGCGGGCAGGGTATGGCGGAGTGCCATACGTTGCGAAAGCGGGAACCGTCAGGCGGGCCAGCCGTGCTTCGCGGCGAGGGCCGGCAGCTGCTCGTGCACCTTCGCGGATGCCTCGGCGGCCAGCGGGCTCGTCGAGACTCCGTTCTCGTTGACGAGAACACCGCCAATGTAGACCTGCTTGAGGTTGCGCAGGCTGCTCGACAGCACATAGTTGTCGATGGGATGCCACAGCGGGCCCATATCGGGGGAGCGCGGGTCGACCACGACGAAGTCGGCGAACTTGCCGGGCTCGAGGCTGCCCACGCGGTCGGCGATGCCGAGCACCTGCGCCGAACCGAGGGTGTGCATCCTGAGCATGTCGGCCGGGGACATCGCGTTCGGGTCACCCGTGGCTGCGCGCTGCTGGAAGATGCCGATGCGCATGTTCTGCCACGGGTCGGAGACGTCCGTGCAGGCCTGGTCGTCGAGACCGACGCCGATCGTCATGCCCCGCTCGCGCATCCTGGGCAGATCGGCGATCCCGGACGCGAGGCGCCCGTTCGAGGCCGGCTGCCACGACATCCCGCTGCCGGCCGCCGCCGCCCGGTCGATGATGTCCGCGGTGGTCTGGATGAAGTGGCCGAACACCAGCGAAGGGCCGAGCGCACCGGCCTCCGCGTACCACTCGAACTTCGAACGCTGCAGCTCCACCTCCTCGCGGGTCTCCAGGAAGTGCGCCTGGTTGATCACGCCGAAGCGGCGCATCGCCTCCACCTCGAGTTCTGCCGCATCCCGGCGGGGAGACCACTGCACCGCCCCGAAGACGGCCGAGCCGAGCATCCGCGACGGGTCAGCCGCTACGTCGTGAGCGACGGCAGCCGCGAATCGCTCGAAGATCTCGTCATCGCTGCCGACCGTGACATCCATACCGACCGCATTGATGTAGCGGATGCCGCTGTCGGCCTTCGCGTCGGCCTGCCGTAAGACGTAGTCGATGTCGCGCAGCGTGCCGTTGCCGCTGCGCACACCCTCGACCATCGGCACCCAGCTGAGCCTCGGATCCGTGAAGTCGAATGCCGACGTGACGCCATTGGACAGGAAGTCCAGGGAACCGTGAAGGGTGGACCAGTAGATATTCTTTGCACTCATCGCGGCGGTGAAGCCGAGCATCGAATCGCACCAGCCGTAGAGCGTCGCGTCGACGCCGAGTCCGCGCAATCCGCTCGTGAAGAGATGACTGTGGGACGAGACGAATCCTGGTGCCACGAACGACCCAGCCACATCGAGAACTTCGGCCGCCTCGACCCGTGGCGGGGTGCCGGAGCCGACGGAATCGATGCGGCCATCGTCGGCGACGAGCATCCATCCCTCGTCGATCACGGCGGGGCCGACGGGGGCGATGGTGATGAGTCTGGCATTCGTCACGAGCAGCATGGTTCGATTCTGCCTCACCGACGCAACACCGGGTAATGTGAGCCCGTGCCAGAGTCGACACCCGCCCGCCGCATCGTCGGCATCCTCCGCCTCGCCGCCGGCTTCGCCCTCGCGGCGGCCCTCACCTTCCAGATCATCGAGAAGGTCGCCAATAACGACATGGTGGCTGACCAGTACTTCAGCTACTTCACGATCCAGTCGTCGCTGATCGCTGCTGTGGCCCTCATCGTCGGAGGCGTGATGGCCCTCCGCCTGCCCGTCGACACCGTGCTGTACACGGTCGTGCGGATGTCGGTCTTCTCCTACGCCGTCGTCACCGCGGTGGTGTACAACGTGCTGCTGAGAGGCATCCCCGAGGAGGGATTCATCGAATCGCGCTGGCCCGGTGAACTCATGCACGTCTGGATTCCGCTGTTCATCGCGCTCGACTGGTTCCTGTCGCCCGGCCGCCCGGCCCTGCGCTGGACCGGGCTCAGGTTCGTCGTCATCTACCCGCTGGCGTGGCTCGCGTTCACCATGCTGCGCGGAGCAGCAACTGGGTGGTTCCCGTACCCGTTCCTCGAGCCATCCACCGGTGTGCTCAGCATTGCCGTCTACGTGGTCGGGATTTCCGTGTTCATCGTCGGGCTCGCGTCCATCGGCATCGCGTGGAGCCGGGCGCGCGCGGGACGACCGGCGGCTGTTACGGCCTGAGGGTCAGCTCAGCACGTCCTTGGTGGCGAACCGCCCATAGGCGAGGGCGCCGAACACGGCGATGTAGCCCAGCTGCAGCAGCGCATTGTTCTGGAACGAATCGAATGAGACGGGGTTCGTGAGCAGGTCGGCGATCCCCAGCCAGTAGTGGCTGAACAGCCACGGATGCAGCCAGTCGAGCTGGGGCAGGGCATCCAGGATCTGGGATGCCGCAGACAGCACTATCGTCGCCGCCATCGCCCCGACCGGCACCGTGGTGAGGCTCGAGAGGAACAGCCCGATCGCGCTCAGCCCGAGCATCGACATCGACACATACGCCACGAGCAGGAGGCACCGGATCGCGTACTCGCCGCCATCGATGGTGTCGCCGGAGAGCAGGGTCACGGCCCCCACGGGGAACAGGGCCGCCCCGATCGCGACACCGGCGATGACGACGACGGCCGTGGCCGCAACGCAGAAGGCGGCGGCTCCCGCGTACTTGACCAGGAGCAGCCGCAACCGACCGGCGGGAGAGATGAGCAGGTAGCGGAGCGTGCCCAGGTTCGCCTCACCGGCGATCGTGTCGCCGGCGACGACACCCACCGTCAGGGGCAGGAAAAGCGGGATCGAGACGGTCAGCGCGGTGAGAGCGACGAACAGCCCGTTCTCGCTGATGCTCGCCAGGAAGGCTGGGCCGCGGCCCGAGGTGTTGCTCGACAGCCGCACGGCGACGGCGATGAGGATCGGGACAGCGGCCAGGGCGAGCAGCATCGCCTGGTTGCGCCTGCGGCGGAAGACTATCGTGATCTCAGACCACAGCAGCGCGAGGCCGAGGTTGCGCCGCGTGTCACTCTGCGACATCGAAACCCTCCCCGGTGAGCGCGACGAACCGGTCTTCGAGGCTCGCGCCCTCCGCCGTGAAGCCACGGAGGCGGACGCCCGCCGTGACGAGTGCTTCGGAAAGCTGCTCGACGGGGATGTTCGTCGTCAGCACCGCCGTCAGGGAAGAGTCGATCGGTCCCGGCTGGGCATCGAGCCCCCAGCGTGCGAGAACCTCCCGGGCGAGGGCGACATCCGGAGTGCGCACCTCGACGCGGGTCACACCGGCGGCGCGCAGGTCGTCCAGCGTGCCCTGGGCCACCAGTTTCCCTGCGCTCATGACCGCGACATGGCTGCAGGTCTGCTCGATCTCGGCGAGCAGGTGGCTCGACACGAACACCGTCGTGCCCTCGGCTGCGAGCGACCGGATGAGGTTGCGCACCTCGCGCGTGCCCTGGGGGTCGAGTCCATTGGTCGGCTCGTCGAGGATCAGCAGCTCGCGGGGCGTGAGCAGCGCGTTAGCGATGCCGAGTCGCTGCTTCATTCCGAGCGAGTACGCGTGCGCCTTCTTTCGCGCGGCATGGCTGAGCCCGACACGGTCGAGTGCTGCATCCACTCTCGCCGCCCTGGTGCGGGACGACGCGAAGCGATCGGCGGAGTCAAGGCGGGCCAGGTTCGCTCGCCCCGAGAGGAACGGGTAGATCGCGGGCCCCTCGACGAGAGCACCGACGCGGGGGAGCACCGATTGCAGCGATTGGGGCATCGCCGAGCCGAGCATCCTGATCTCACCGGATGTCGCTGACGCGAGCCCGAGCAGCATGCGGATCGTCGTGGTCTTGCCCGAGCCGTTCGGCCCGAGAAAGCCGAAGACCGATCCGCTGGGAACGGCGATGTCGAGCTGGTTCACCGCGAGCTGTGAGCCGAACCTCTTGGTCAGCCCGTGCGTCTCGATGGCGAACGCGCCATGCGTCACTGAGCTGCTGCAGCCTGGAGCTGGTCGATGCCGACGGCGCCCGTGAGCACGCGGCCGTCGTCGGTGATCAGCACGGAGACGAGGGAGGTCTCGAGCGCCTGGCCGCCGGTGACCGGCACGAGTACCTGGCCGAGCATCGCGGCCGCCGACGAGTCACCGAGGTCGCTCGCGGTGCCCGCGGGAAGTTCGATGATGCTGCTCCAGCCGGCACCCGTGACCTCCGGCTTCGTGAACTCGTCCGGGGCCGTCTCGCTGTGTCCATCGAGCTCGTTCTCGGTGATCTCTTTCTCCGTAACGGTGGCGCCGGCCGGAGGTGTGAAGCTGAAGAGCGCGGCATCCTGCGCGCCGAAGTCGATCGAGCTGAACCCGACCGAGAAGGCGGCGTCGCTCTGGCCGTCGGCGAAGACGCGCACATCGAGCGGGAGTCCGGTCTCCGAGTCGACGGAGAGGATGACCGAGCCGACGAGGGTGGCGTCATCGTCGGGGGTGAGCACCAGCTGGTACACGGCACGACCGGCGACTCTCGCGGTCTCGGTCACGGTGACGTCCGTCGACGGCTCGATGCCGTCGATGAGCCGGGTGGCGAGCTCGGCGGGGGTCGTGGTGACACCGGTGTCTGGCTTCGTGCCGGGCGTGGCCGTGACGTGCTGCACCTCGTTCGTTTTCGAATCGTAGGTCCACACCTCGGCACCGTTGCGGATGACGTTGCGCTCGGCGAGGGTGTCCGTGACCTGGATGCGCGCCGTGTCTGCTCCGCCGACGAAGACGCGGGCCGAGTTGGAGCCGGTGAGAAGTTCCATCGCAGCCGAGACGGAAGAGTCTGACCCGGCTCCGCCTCCGTAGCTCGATCCGAGAGATGACAAGTCGGGCAGACCGAGGTTCGAGCTCTGCTCCACGGTGCCGGAGTACTGGGCGTCCGCGCTGCCGGCGATGAACTCGAGCAGCTGTTCCGGCGACTTCTCGGGCAGTGCCGGCGTAGCATCCGCAGCCATCGGGATCAGCACGACGCCGGCGGCGGCGACGACGGGGACGAGGGCGGCGGGAATCCAGCGGGTCCACTTCGATGGCATGACAGCTCCTTTTCGACGAACGCTCTACTGCTGTCACCCACGGTACTCCCGGGTCGCCGTGTGGCGGCTGGGAAAGTCGCGCAGGATCGGTCACCGCGCACCCCCGAAGAGGTGACCATCCCGGCCACCCACGGCTCCGAATACCTCTCGTGAACACCCTTCAGCACGCGCGACGTCGCGCAGTCAGCACCGGATCATCCATGCGCAGTCGCAGGATGCTCGGAGCCATCCGGATCGCCGTCGGCCTGTTCGTGCTGGTGACGGTGATCGTGCAGATCACCGACCGCCTGCTCAACAACGCCTTCGACCCCACGGAGTACTTCAGCTATTTCACGATCCAGTCGTGCCTCATCAATATCGTGGTCCTGCTCGTGGGCGGTGCAATGGCGCTGCGCCATAGCCGCGACACCGTGCTCTACACCTCGATCAGGATGTCGATCGTCACCTACGCCGTCGTCACGGCCGGCGTCTACAACCTGCTGTTGCGCGGCGTTCCCTACGAGGGATTCCAGGGGCTGCAATGGCCCAACGAGGTGCTGCACGTCTGGGTGCCGATCGTCATCGCCCTCGACTGGCTCTTCTCGCCCGGTCGACCACCGCTGCCGTGGCGGGCCCTTCGCATCCCGATCATCTACCCCGTGCTGTGGCTCGCATTCACCCTGGGGCGCGGCGCGTTCACCGGCATCTACCCGTATCCGTTCATCGACCCTGCGACCGCGGGGTGGGGGAGCGTCGTCGCGTATATCGTCGGCTTGACCGTGTTCATCCTCGCGATCGCGGCGCTGTGCATCGCGTACAGTCGGCGCGGCGGTAGAGCGAGGATCTAGCTTCCGCCGAAGCGTTCGGTCTTCACGGCGACGGGGTCGTGGCCGAGTTCCACGAGGGCGGTCGCGACGGCCTCCACGAATCCGGTCGGGCCACACACGAACACTGCGGGGCTTTCGGTCGCGGGCGTGGTGGCGGAGGTGATGAGCTCTTTCGTGACGCGACCGGGGGCGGTGGGCCATCCATCCGGAACCTCACGCGTGTAGACGATGGTGACGTCGACTCCGGATGCCGCGGCCAGCTCGTCGGCGAAGAAGCGGTCGGCGGGCGAGCGTACCGAGTACAGCAGCCTCATGGGCACGGAGCTGCCCGCCGCGGTGTGCGCCCGGATCATCGCGAGCAGGGGTACGACGCCGGATCCACCGGCGATGAGCTGCACGGGGGCGGTGTGCTCAGGCTTCCACACGAACCAGCGACCGAGGGGTCCGCGGAACTCGAGCTGGTCGCCGGCGCGCAGCTCCTCCACGAGGTAGGGCGAGACCTCTCCGTCATCGATGAGGTCGACGGCGAGCTCCACCCGGGATCCAGGGCCGGTCGAGGCGAGCGAGTATGCACGGACAGCGCTGTAGCCGTCGGGCGCGGTGAGGCGCACGTCGACGTGCTGGCCAGCGGTGCTGCCGCGCCAGCCCGGCACATCCAGCACGATGCTCTTCGCGTTCGGGGTCTGCTGCGTCGTGGACACGACGGTGCCCACGAGCCAGTCTCGAGGGCTCATTCAGCTGTAGCGCTCTTCACGCCACGGGTCACCGTAGGTGTGATAGCCGTTCTGCTCCCAGAATCCGGGGGAGTCGCTGCGCTGCATAGTGATGCCGCGCACCCATTTGGCGCTCTTCCAGAAGTACAGGTGCGGCACGATCATGCGGGCCGGGCCGCCGTGGTCGGGCTCAAGTGGCTCGCCCTCGAACTCGGTGGTGATCCAGGCCTGGCCGTCGAGGATATCTTCGAGCGGCAGGTTCGTCGTGTAACCGCCGGTCGAGTGCACCATCACGTAGTCGTAGCTCGATTCGACGTCGGCAAACAGGGTGTCCATGGACACTCCGCGCCAGTTCGTCGCGAGTTTCGACCAGCGGGTGACGCAGTGGATGTCGGTGTGTATGTCTTCGAAGGGCAGCGCGTTCAGCTCATCCCAGGTCCAGGAATGCGTCGCACCGAGCTCGGTCTTGATCGTGAACGACCAGTCGGTTTCGGCGATCGTCGGGGTGGGGCCGGCGGAGAGCACCGGGAAGTCTTCGGTGAGGAACTGACCCGGGGGCAGGTCGGGCTGCGCCTCGCGGGGGCGCCCCGTAAAACCGCGGGAGAAGATGGCCATGCTTCAGGGTACCGAACCGTCAGGCGTACACACGTAGGCTTACGCAATGACCTTGTCGCTCGGACTGCCCGCGATCCGGCGCGACCCCGCTCGCATGCCGTCGACCGAGGGGCGGCCGGATGTCACGGGGCTCGTCGACACTCATGGGCGCACCGCCCGCGACCTCCGTATCTCGGTCACGGAGAAATGCTCGCTGCGCTGCACGTACTGCATGCCGGAGGCCGGCCTCCCCACCATCGCCCGGAACGACCTGCTCACGCCGACGGAGATCGCGCGGCTCGTCGCTATCGCCGTGCGCGACCTGGGCGTGCACGACATCCGCTTCACGGGCGGTGAGCCGCTGATGCGTGCGGACCTGGTGGAGATCATCGGCCTGAGCTCCGCGGTCGCCGGTGGGGCATCCATCTCTATGACGACCAACGGGATCGGCCTTGACAAGCGAGTCGACGAGCTCGTGGCAGCCGGACTCACCAGGCTCAACATCTCGCTCGACACCGTCGACCGCGATCACTTCGCGAGGCTCACGCGCCGCGACAGGCTTCCGGCGGTATTCGCCGGGATCGACGCGGCGAAGCGGGCGGGCATCGCACCCCTGAAGATCAACGCCGTGCTCATGCGCGACACCCTCGGCGGCGCGGCAGACCTCCTCGAGTGGGCGCTCGCCCATGACGCGAAGCTGCGCTTCATCGAGCAGATGCCGCTGGATGCCGACGAGGCCTGGGCGCGAGACAACATGGTGGATGCCGCCGAACTGCTCGACGTGCTCGGATCCAGATTCACTCTCACGCAACCGCACCGCGATGACCCGTCAGATCCGGCCGAGGAATGGCTCGTCGAGGGGCACAGCTACCACGGCGGCCCTGCCACCGTCGGCATCATCGCTTCGGTGACCCGCAGCTTCTGCGCGGCGTGCGACCGCACTCGCGTGACGGCGGAGGGCACGGTTCGCTCCTGCCTGTTCGGTGACGACGAGACCGACCTGCGTGCGCTGCTGCGCAATGGATCGACGGATGCCACGATCGCCGAGTGGTGGCGGGCCGCGATGTGGGGCAAGCAGAAGGGCCACGGCATGGAGCGTGCCGACTTCGTCAGGCCTCAGCGGAGCATGGGGGCGATCGGTGGTTGAGGTGCGCTACTTCGCTGCCGCAGCGGATGCGGCGGGCGTTCTCGAGGAAGCGCTTCCCGCTGTCGCGACCGTCGGGGAGTTGCGGGCGGTGCTCATCGAGCGTCACGGCCATGCGATGGCCAGGGTGCTGGCTGCCGGATCGTTTCTCGTCGATGGTGTCGTGAGCCGCGACGATTCGCGGGTGCTCGGCGCACGCGTCGACGTTTTGCCGCCGTTCGCGGGCGGCTGACCCGCGCTGGGCCACTTGCGCCGTGCGCCCCGTGCGCATCAGACTGAAGCATGCCTCAGGATTCTGCAGCCCGACTCTCGGTGCCGGCCCTCCGGTCTCACTCGACTTCTGTGAACTGACCATGCGAGCAGCGAGATACTTAGTCTCCACCTGTGCCCTGGCAAGTGTGGCCCTGCTGGTTTCGGCTTGCGTGCCTGGCCTCCCGGACGATGGCGCGATCCAAACCCCGTCGTCCACTCGCTCTCCTGAGAGCCCGTCCGGTGAGACCTCGCCACCGGCACCCGGACCTGACATCACGGACGGGCCGAATGCCGTCTGGACGGTCGACATGCTCGAAAGTGTCTGTCTGGCATATTTCGACGAGCGGGTTCGAACAGGCGAGAGTCCCGAAACGGGTTACGTGCCGAATTCGCCCGCACAGGTGGACGCCACGCTGGCGGCTGACGGGGTATGGGACGTCCTCGTCCCCGGAACAACCGACATGGGCGCGCCGGTGGGAGTCATCGATTCAGTGATCGGATGCTCAGTGGCAGGAACCCCAGAAGCTCCTGTTCTGGGGCCGTCGCGAGGGTTGTAGGCGCCAGGGAGCGACGCTCGCTACGCGATCGGGTCGAGGAACACCAACGGGATCTCCCGGTCGGTCTTCGACTGGTACTGGGCGTAGTTCTGATGGTCAGCCGTGATCTTCGGCCAGAGTTCGGCGCGCTCCGCCGGGGTCGCCACCCGCGCGATCCGCTTCTTCTTCCCGCTACCCTTCCAGTCGACCTCGACGGCAGGGTTCGCGACGAGGTTGAGGTACCAGGCGGGGTGCTTGTCGTCGCCACCGCGCGAGGCGACGACGACGTAACTGCGTCCAGGCTGCAGCGGGGAACTCAGCATGGTCGACCTCGGCTCGCCCGAGGTGCGACCGGTCGTCGTGAGTTCGAGCATGGGCATCCCGCTGAGGTGCCACCCGACCCGTCCGCCGGTGAGCCGGATGAGCGCCCGGTGCACGCGGTTCATGGCGTTCATCGCACCCTGCGAGGGAGCCTTCGAGTTGCGGGACATACGTCTCACGCTACAGCCCGACCCACTCGGTTGCGCCGTCGGCGAGGTGCTGGCGCTTCCAGATCGGCACCGTGAGTTTGATCGACTCCACGAGCTTCTCGCAGGCGGCGAAGGCTTCTGCGCGGTGCGGTGCGGCGACGGATGCCACGAGCGCGACATCCCCGACGACGAGCGATCCCGTGCGGTGGCCGGCAGCCACCCGCAACCCGGACTCGGCCGCCACGGCCGCGCAGCATTCCTCGAGGAACCGCTGTGCATCGGGATGCGACTGGTAGTCGAGCGCTGACACGGATTGCCCGTGGTCGTGGTCGCGGACGACCCCGCGGAAGGTCACGATGGCGCCGTTCGCGCTGTCGAGTACGAAGGCTTCGAAGCTGTCCTGGTCGAGCGGTTCCCCGGTGATGAGGGCCAGCACGTCACTCATGTGCGCCTCCGCCCGCGACCTGCGCGACGAGGTGATCCAGCAGCTCGTCGAGCACGGCAAGCCCGTCTTTGACACCGCCGGCGGACCCCGGAAGGTTGACGATGACGGTGTTCCCCGCGGTTCCGGCGAGCCCTCGGCTGAGCGCGGCGCTGGGGACCTTCGCGATTCCGCGAGCCCTGATCGCCTCGGCGACTCCGGGAAGCTCCCTCGTGAGAAGAGCTCGGGTGGCCTCCGGGGTCTGGTCGGTCGGGCTCATGCCCGTGCCGCCCGTGGTGATGATGACGGCGGGTGACGTTGCGACGACCCGGGCGAGCTCTGCCGCGACATCCTTATCGGCAATGATCGAGTGATCGACCTGGTAGCCGCGCTCGCGCAGCCAGTCGGCGATCTGCGGGCCCGTGGTGTCGTCGCGGGTGCCGGCGGCGCCACCCGTCGAGGCGACGACGACCGCTGCCGTCGACGCGCGCACGGCACTGCGGCTCTTGCCGCCGGTCTTGGATTGCAGCCTGATGTCGCCGAGCACGGAGAACGGATCCACGGCCTTCGTCATGTCGTGCAGCGTGAGCCCGGCGATGGCGACCGCGGTGAGCGCCTCCATTTCCACGCCGGTCTTGCCGGTCGTGGTCGCGGTCGCGGTGATCTCGATGGAGGTGTCGTCGATAGAGAAGTCGACGGTCACCGAGCTCAGCGCGAGCTGGTGGCAGAGCGGGATGAGGTCGCTCGTGCGCTTGGCGCCCTGGATCCCGGCGATGCGGGCGGTCGAGAGCACGTCGGCCTTGGGCAGGTCGTCGGCGCGCACGAGGGCCATCACCTCGGCCGTGCTCGAAAACCTCCCGGTGGCGGTCGCCGTGCGTTTCGTGACGGCTTTATCGCTCACGTCGACCATGCGCGCGCGCCCGTCGCCGTCGAGGTGGCTGAGGGTCGCGTCGGTCATAGTTCCCATGTTTCCACGGAATCGCCCGCGCTGAGTTCCGTCACATCCTCGGGCACGATGACCAGGAGGTCGGATGCCGCGAGCCCGGCAACGAGGTGCGAACTGGGCCCACCGGCCAGGGTCACAGACTCATCACCCACCGCCGTTCCCCGCAAAAACTGTCGCTTCCCGGCAATGGACGCGGTGCCCGCCGTGAGCGTGCGCCTGCGCCGCGCGGGTGGCGCGACCCTGCCGACCTCGCGCAGCAGTGGTGCCACGAACACCTCGAACGAGATCTGCGTGCTGACCGGGTTGCCCGGGAAGCAGATCACCGGAACCCCGTCGAACTCGGCGGTGGCCTGCGGGCCGCCCGGCTGCATGGCGACGTGCCCGACCTTCGCGCCGAGCGGCTCGAGGGTCTCGCGCACTACCTCATAGTCGCCCATCGAGATGCCGCCGGACGTCAGGATCACCTCGGCCTCCGACGCGGCCACGGTGAGGGCGCCACGCATCGACTCGTGGTCGTCGACGACGTGTGCCCGAAACGTGACGACCGCGCCCGTCGCACGCACAGCGGCGGCCAGCGCCGTGGCGTTCGAGTCGTAGACCTGCCCGAGCGACGGCTCAGTGCCCGGCTGGATGAGCTCTGACCCGGTGGTGATGATCGAGACCCGCACTCGCTCGAGCACCGGAACCGAGGTCAGCCCGGCGGCGGCCAGCACCGCGAGATGGCGAGAGCCGAGCCTGAGCCCCGCCGGCAGGAGCTCGTGGCCCCGGCGGATGTCGCTGCCCCGGTAGCGCACGAATTCGCCGACAGACCGTGCGCGCGAGATCGTGACGTAGGCGCCATCATCGGTGCTGTTCTCAACCGTGGTGTCCTCGACCGGGACCACGGCATCCGCCCCCGCGGGCACGACGCCGCCGGTCATGATGCGCACCGCGGATCCCGGCAGCAGCGGCAGCGGATCACTCGGTCTCGCCGCGATCTCGCCGGCGATCGGAAGCATCGCGGGCAGGGTCGCCAGGTCGGCGGATCGCACGGCGAATCCATCCATCTGGGAATTGTCGAACAGGGGGAGGTCGACGGGGGATGCCACGGACGTCGCCGTCACCCTGCCGAGCGCCTCGTCGATCGCGACAGTCTCGACGCGGGGTTCGAGGGCCGCGATGAGCATCGCGGCGACGTGGGCGGCGTGCTCGGCGACCGTCGCGTGGGCCATCAGTATCGCGCCATGTCAGTATCGCGCCATCTCAGAGTCGAGGTCGACCGCCCAGGCGTCGATTCCGCCGGTGAGGTGGGTGGCGTCGAGACCGGCGGCGGCGAGGATGTCGCGCGCTCCCGCCGATCGCACGCCGTGGTGGCAGTAGGCCACGACGGGCTTCGACCGGTCGATCTCCGAGAGGCGCTGCGCGAGGCTGCCGAGGGGGATGAGCGTCGACCCCGGAAGCGCGACGAGCACTGCCTCCCACGGCTCGCGGACGTCGAGCAGGGTGAAGTCGTCGGTTCGGCCGGCGAGTTCGGCCGGGCTGATGCCGTCGGCGGTGGATGCCTCGCAGAACGCCTCGTAGTCTATGAGGCCCGTGATGGGTGCCGCCGTCGGGTCTTTCGCGAACGACAGCTCGCGGAACGACCCCGTGAGCGCATCGACGATCGTGACGCGACCGGTGAGGGGGGTTCCGATGCCGGTGATGAGTTTGATGGCTTCCGTCGACATGATCGACCCGATCAGTGCGACGACGGTCGGCATCACGCCGCCGACCTCGCACGAGAGCACGGATCCGGGTGGGGGAGGCGCCGGGAAGAGGTCGCGGTAGCCGGGGCCGCCGGGAAGGGCGACGCTCGCCTGGCCGCCGTACTGCGACACCGAGCCCCAGACGAGTGGGATGCCGGTGAGCGTGGCAGCGTCGCTCGCGAGGTAGCGGGTGGCGAAATTGTCGCTGCCGTCGAGCACGAGATCGAAGGCGGAGAACAGGTCGAGAGCGGTCGCGGCCGTGAGTCGTTCCGGCACCGCGATGACGGTGGTCGACGGGTTGAGCGCACCGACGGTGGCGACGGCAGAGGCGACCTTGCGGTGGCCCACGTCGCTCATGCCGTGCATGAGCTGCCGGTGCAGGTTGCTGAGCTCGACCGTGTCGTCGTCGACGATGCCGATGGTTCCGACACCGGCCGCCGCGAGGGAGGGGATCACGCTGCTGCCGAGCCCACCTGCTCCGATCACGAGCACCCTGGATGCCGCGAGCCTGGCCTGCTCGTCGGGGCCGAAGCCGGGCAGCGCGAGTTGGCGCGAGTAGCGGAGATCCATGGCTCCATTCTCGCTCCTGCGACCGCTCCTGCCGCAGCTGACCGCATTAGCGGATCCGATAGCATGATCTGAACGCGAATACGGAAGAAGGCTCGAATGGCGGCAACGCAATTCACGGTGGCCGAAGCCGCGGCCCTGCTCGGCGTCAGCGACGACACCGTGCGCCGCTGGGCCGACGGCGGAAGGCTCGAGCTCAGTACAGGCCCGAACGGTCGGGCCCTCGTCGACGGGCGCGCCCTCGCGGCTCTCGCACAGGAGCTTGCCGCGGAATCGGCGCTCGCTGCGGCCTTCCCCACCTCGAAGGCATCGGCGCGCAACCGCATCACGGGCATCGTCACCAAGGTCACGAAAGACGGGGTGATGGCGCAGGTCGAACTGCAGGCCGGGCCGTTCCGGATCGTGTCGCTCATGAGCCGCGAAGCGGCAGATGAACTCGAGCTCGAACCCGGCACCCTCGCGACCGCCAGCGTGAAAGCCACCACGGTGGTCGTCGAGACTCTTGAGGCGCATAGATGACGCGGGTTCTGGCAGTCCTGGTCGGTGCGGGACTGCTGGCCGGATGTTCGGCCCAGCCAGCCCAGGAACAGGAGGATGGCACGCTGAGTGGCACCGTGACCGTGTTCGCCGCGGCATCCCTCACCGACACGTTCGGGGCCATCGCCGACGCGTTCGAGCGGGAGCACCCGGGAGTCGCGGTCGCACTCAACTTCGGGGGCAGCTCGGCCCTCGCCACGCAGATCGTGGAGGGGGCTCCCGCTGACGTCTTCGCGGCCGCGAGCGAGTCGACGATGACCCCGGTCGCGGATGCCGCGCTCGTCGACGGCGACCCGACAGTCTTTGTGACCAACACCCTCGAAATCGCCGTGCCCGCAGGCAATCCTGCTGGCGTCACCGGGCTCAGCGACTTCGCCAACCCCGCGCTCAGTATCGCGATCTGCGCCGCCGAGGTGCCCTGCGGCGCGGCCTCGGCGACGGTGTTCGACGGTGCCGGGATCGTTCCGGCCCCCGACACTCTCGAACAGGACGTCAAGGCAGTCCTGACGAAGGTCGAACTCGGTGAGGTCGACGCGGGCCTGGTCTACAGGACCGACGTGCTGGCGGCCGGGCCCGAGGTCGACGGAATCGCGTTCCCCGAGGCATCCACCGCCCTCGGAAAGTACCCCATCGCGCAGCTGGCGGCATCCACGAATCAGGATGCCGCGGCGGCCTTCATCGCCTACGTGCTGTCACCGGCCGGAAAGAAAGTGCTGGACGATGCCGGTTTCGGAACGCCGTAGGAAGCGGCGCGGCTTCCTGACGCCGGCGCTGTGGATTCCCGCCGGGCTGGCGCTCGCGCTGCTCGGGCTGCCGCTCGTGGCCCTCGTCGTCCGCGCGCCCTGGTCGCAGTTGCCCGAACTGCTGGCCCAGCCGACCGTCGTGTCGGCGCTCGTGCTGTCGCTGACGACCGGCCTGGCCTCGACCGCCATCTCACTGGTGCTGGGCATCCCGCTAGCGCTCGTGCTCGCGAGGTCGGCCGAGTGGCGCGCCGTGCCGAGACGGCTGCTCCGCGCGCTCGTGACCGTCCCGCTGGTGCTGCCTCCCGTTGTCGGCGGAGTCGCCCTGCTGCTCCTGCTGGGCCGCAGGGGGCTGCTCGGCCAGTTCCTGCCGTTCCAGCTTCCGTTCACGACGGCGGCAGTCGTCATCGCGCAGGTCTTCGTCGCCATGCCGTTCCTCGTGCTCGCCGTCGAGGGCGCGCTCCGGGCATCGGACCGACGGTTCGAGACGGCCGCGGCCACGCTCGGCGCGTCGAGGTTCACCATCTTCCGCCGCATCACCCTTCCGCTGGTGGCGCCCGGGGTCGCCGCCGGCGCGCTGCTTTGCTTCTGCCGCGCGCTCGGTGAGTTCGGCGCGACGATCACCTTCGCCGGCAGCTTCCCCGGCGTGACCCAGACGCTGCCGATCGCGACCTACCTGCAACTGCAGACGGATCCGGATGCCGCCATCGCCCTCTCGCTCGTGCTCATGATCATCTCCGCGGTCGCCCTCATCAGCCTGCGCGACCGCTGGGTGCCGGGGGTAACGGCGTGAGCGTTGCTGCCCGACTCGAGCTCGCGCGCGGAGCCTTCACCCTCGACCTGGACCTCGCGGTCACCGCCGGCCGCACGCTCGCCCTGCTCGGGCCGAACGGCGCGGGGAAGTCGACGGCCCTCGGGCTGCTCGCGGGCACGATCGACCTCGACTCCGGCTCGATCGTCGTGGGCGGCCGCGTGCTCGACGACGACTCGACGCACGTCGAGACCGAGCACCGTCGCGTCGGCGTGATGTTCCAGGACTACCTGCTCTTTCCCCACCTGAGCGTGCTCGAGAATGTCGCGTTCGGCCCGCGTTCCTCGGGTGTGCCGCGGGCCGCGGCCCGAGCCGTAGCGCTCCAGTGGCTCGACCGGCTCGGCATCGCCGATCTCGCGTCGAGCCGCCCTCCCCAGCTCTCCGGAGGGCAGGCGCAGCGCGTTGCGCTCGGCAGGGCGCTCGCGAGCGATCCCGAACTCCTGCTGCTCGACGAACCTCTCGCGGCCCTCGACGTGGAGATCCGCGAGGAGGTGCGCGCGGAGCTCGCCCGGCACATCCGGGAGTGGGGCGGACCGACGATCGTCGTCACCCACCTCTTCGACGATGTCGTCGCCCTCGCCGATGACGTGGTCGTCATCGAACGCGGTCGCGCGACGCAACGAGCCACGGTCCGCGAGCTGGTGCAGGCGCCCGCGACCTCCTACGTGTCGAGACTCGTCGCCAGCTGGTCGGACGACTGACGCGGCATCCACCTCCCTCGCACTGCCTGGTCGACGCTCTCGCTGACTCGCCCCTCACCTTCCGAAACGACGGAGTTCTCGCACCTTCCGCCCCGCCACCTACCTTCCGAAACGACGGAGTTCTCGCGCGACGATGACGTCCTGGCCCCGGTTTTCCACGTGACAGTGGGGCGAGTGGCAGGCCGCGGGGCCGGAACTCCGTCGTTTCGGAAGGTGGGAGCGGGGGGAGCAGCACCGCGCGGGGGCGAAACTCCGTCGTTTCGGAAGGTAGGAGCGGCGGGAGCGGGAGGTGCGGGAGCGGCGGGGGCGGGAGCGGCGGGAGCGGGAGCGGCGGGAGCGGCAGCGGGAGCGGCGGCGGGACGGAGCGGCGGGGTGGATGCCGCGGCGGGGGTGCGCCGTGCGGAGAAGCTACTCGGCGGCGGTCGCGTGTGGGCGACCGAGGTGACCCAGAAGAGCAGCGATGAGCGTGATGCCGGCGGCAACGAGGATCCCGGCCGGAAGGGAGATCTGCAGCAGGAGCGCGCCGACCGCGGCTCCGGCGCCGATCAGGGCGATCGCGAGCACGCGGCGCGGCCACGGGTGCCCCTTGCTCCTGGCGGCGAACACCGAGTCGTAGGCGAGGCCGACGATGGTCGACGTGACCACGACGGTGGTGACATCCTTCACGCCGATGTGCCTGGCGGCACCGGCCTGCATCCCCATCGCGAGGCCGAGGGCACCCGTCACGGCGAACTTGACCGGTTCGCTCGGGTCGGCGATGACAAGCATGGGCACAGCGGATGCGGCGAGCACGAGCCCAACGACGGCGAACAGCGCGGTGGACCGGCCCGACCAGCCCGCGGCAACCGGCCTGAGTGTTCTGCCCGCGACCGCCGCGCCGAGCATGAAGAGCACGAGGGCGATGATCGGGCCCACGATGGGAAGTCCGTCTGCACCGGTCAGTGCCATTCCCAGGATCACGACGTTGCCGGTCATATTGCCGGTGAACACCCGGTCGAGGCCGAGATATCCGACGGCATCGATGACGCCGGTCGAGAACGTGAGCGCGAGCATGAGCGCGAGGTGCAGTCGGTCAGGATTGCGGCGCAGGCGCTTGATCACGGGTCTCCTCAGGACTAGATAGTGTTTGAGACACTACTGAATCGCGAGGGGTATTGATGACCATGGATGCCCTGCAACCCGGCCACGGCCCCATCCGTGCAGCCACCTACCTCCCCGTCGATCCCGCCACGACGCTGTGGGGCAGGCTCCCGTGCGCCGCGGATTCTGCGGTGCTCACGGTCGACTCCGGCACCGAGGTCACGATCGACACGATCAGCCACGAGGGCATCCTCGAAGACCAGGGCAGGGATCCCCGCGCCTTCTTCGGCGGCTTCGGTGCCGCCGAGGTTCTCGATGATGCCGTGGCGCTCGCCGCCTCTGACTACGACCGCGCCGACGGCGGCCCGCATGTGATTTCCGGCCCGATCAGGGTCACCGGCGCCCGCGTCGGCGACCTGCTCAGGATGACCGTGCTCGAGACCCTCCCGAGGGTGCCGTACGGCATCATCTCGAACCGACACGGCCGCGGCGCCCTGCCCGGCGAATATCCGGAGCGCGGTGACCTCGTGAGCGTGTTTGCCGGGGTCGACGGCGACCACGGGACTATGCCGCGGGTGCTCGGCGGTGCGCACGATGTGCGGTTTCCGCTGCATCCATTCCTTGGAATCATGGGCGTGGCTGTCGCCGGTACCGAGCGCCCGCACTCCGTGCCGCCCGGCCCCCACGGCGGCAACATCGACGTGAACCTGCTGACGGTCGGCGCCTCCCTCTACCTCCCGGTGCAGGTCGATGGCGCTCTCGCCTACATCGGAGATCCTCATTTCGCGCAAGGGGACGGCGAAGTCGCGCTGACCGCGATGGAGGCCTCGCTGCGGGCGACCATCAGGTTCGAGGTCGTCGCCCACGAAACCGCGGTGAAGGAGTTCGGCGAACTGGCGGGGCCGCTCGCCGAGACCCACGAATTCCTGGTGCCGACGGGGATGGATGCCGACCTCGACGTCGCCATGCAGGACTGCGTCCGGGCCGCTATCGCGATGCTGAGGGCCCGCTATGGGATGGATGCGGCTCACGCCTACGCCTACCTCAGCGCCGCGACGGACTTCAACATCTCCCAGGTCGTCGACCTCGTCAAGGGCGTGCACGCCAGGATCCGAAAGGCCGACTTTGCCTGAGTCCCTGCAGCAGCCCGTGCGAGAGGCGCTTCTCGACGCGTTCTGGCGCTACGAACGGGCGCTCATGAGCAACGACCTCGACGCGCTTGACGTGCTGTTCGCGCCGGGGGACGGCACGATCCGCGGCGATGCGGCGGGCATCCTCGTCGGCCACGACGCGATCTCGGGCTTCAGGAAGGGCCGCGGGGGAGCGCCGGCCCGCGACGTACTGCACGTGCAGGTCATCGACATCGCGGATGACGCGGCTCTGGTTATCGCGGTCACGGCACCGCTCACGGGCGGTCGGGGCCAGCAGTCGCAACTGTGGAGGCGTGTGGCCGGATCCTGGGTGGTCGCCGCCGCGCACGTGTCCCTGCCCGCGCCCGCCGTGAACTCGTCCATCTGGCGCACGGTCGGCACTCCGCTCGTCGCCGGTGCCCCGACCGGTGCCCTCCTCGGTGAGACTGTCGCGGTGAAGGACCTTTTCGAGGTCGAGGGCTTCCCTGTCGGCGCCGGAATCCCGGCTTACCTGGCCGAGTCCATGCCCGCGACAGGAACGTCCCCGGCCGTCGCGTCGCTGCTCGCGGCCGGGGCATCGATCACCGGGATCGCCCGCACCGACGAGTTCGCGTATTCGATCGCCGGCCGGAGTCCGCACTACGGCACCCCGCCGAATCCTGCCGTTAACGGCGCCGTGCCCGGCGGGTCGTCGAGCGGACCGGTGTCGGCGGTCGCCACCGGGCAGGCTTCGATCGGCCTCGGCACCGACACCGCGGGATCCATCCGGGTTCCCGCGTCATACCAGGGGCTATGGGGCCTCCGGTCGACGCACGGCGCGGTCAGCATGGATCGGCTCGTCGCGCTGGCCCCGAGCTTCGATACCGTCGGCTGGATCACACGGGATGCCGCGACCCTCCTGGCGGCGGCCGGCTCCAGTCTCGACGCTCAACGGCAGCGCGCCGTGGAGCCGCGATTCGTCATCGCTCAAGCCCTGGCAGCCCACGTCGAGCCGGGAGTCGGCGAGGCGTTCGGCGTCGCCGTTGCCGGGCTGGAGGCGACCGAGGTCGACCTGGGCGACATCGACGACCTGTTCCGGACGTTCCGCACGGTCCAGGCGGCTGAAGCCTGGCGCACCCACGGAGCGTGGATCGAGGCCCACCCCGGCGCGCTGGGAGAGGATGTCGCTGCCCGGTTCGCCTTCGCGTCCACGATCACTGCCGAGCAGGAGTCGGCTGGCCGGGCAGCGCTGGCGACCGCGAGGGCGAGACTCGAGTCGGTGCTCGGCGACAGCGTGCTGCTCGTGCCGTCAGCGTCATCCATCGCTCCGTCGGTGCAGGCTGACGCTGCGCTCATCGAACGCACGAGGCAGGACACGCTTCGACTGACCTGTATCGCCGGGCTGACGGGTCGGCCGGCGGTGAGCGCTCCGCTGCTGGGAGTGCCTCAGCCGGGAGCGCTCTTGCCGGCCCCGGTCGGGCCGCGATTCGCTGACCTTGCCGTGATCGGCCTCGCGGATGGCCTCACGCCCACGGAATAACGTGGGTCGCTGATCAGGAGTCGGAGCGGCGCTCGGAACGGTGGGAGCAGGTCATGCTGGATTCGGGGGTGACCATCATGGTGATCAGCGGCCCGTCGCGGTTGACGACGGTGAACCCGAGCCTCGTCGCCAGGGACAGCGACTTCGCGTTGCGCTCGTCGACCACGGCGAAGATCCACCTCGCTTCGATGCGGTCGAACAGCATGTCGATGACGGCACACACCGCCTCGGTGGCAAGTCCTGACCCGCCGTGGGCGGAGCCGAGAATCCAGCCGATCTCCGCCGAGCGGAAGTCGGGATGCACGGTGCGCAGGTGCACCGAGAGGTCGCCGACGAGGGCATCGTCGCGTTCGATCGCGAGTGCGAGGAGGTCGTCGGCCCGCGAAAGAACGGTGTGCTGGGTGCGATCCTTCAGATGCTGCAGCGACTCGGCTCGAGTGCGGATCGGCCACGAGAGGAAGCGGACGATGCCCTCATCCGACTGCATCTCGTACCAGGCATCGGCATCGGAGAGCCGGTGCGGTCGGATGACCAGACGCTCGGTCCGTACGACCGGCGCCTCGAGCGGCTCTTCTAGTCGGGGCCCGCGAAGGAGGCGGGGAGTGCTCAATCCGAGCACAGAGAGACGTCGTCGAAACCGGCTTGTCATGGGGAGGGAATTTCTCCGGGAATCGGTCGTCAGGTAGTTCGTGAGCATGTTCACTGGATTCACCCTAAGCACATAACCTATGAATTCCATCTGAACGCATGAACTTGAGATACCCTCGTGCAATTCGACTTCCGCTGAAACATGCCGGAAGCACGAGATCCGTACCATGGACTCATGCCAGTAGAGCCGATCAACCCGCCAGCACGACTGCTCATGGGCCCTGGCCCGATCAACGCCGATCCCCGCGTGCTGAGAGCGATGTCTGCCCAGCTCGTCGGCCAGTACGACCCGGTCATGACGGGCTACATGAACGAGACCATGGAGCTGTATCGCGGAGTCTTCCGTACCTCGAATGAGGCGACGCTCGTAGTCGATGGGACCTCGCGCGCGGGCATCGAGGCGGCCTTCGTCAGCCTCGTCAAGCCGGGCGATGTGGTGCTGATCCCGATCTTCGGCCGCTTCGGCCACCTGCTCCGCGAGATCGCCGAGCGCTGCCAGGCCGACGTGCGCGTGATCGAGCGGGAATGGGGCACGGTCTTCACCCCCGCCGAGATCGAGGCGGCGATCGTCGAACACAAGCCCGTGTTGCTCGGCGTCGTGCACGGCGACACCTCGACGACTCTCGCCCAGCCCCTCGACGAGATCGGGCCGATCTGCGAGAAGCACGGCGTGCTCTTCTACAGTGACGTCACGGCGTCGCTTGCGGGCAACACCTTCGAGACCGACGCCTGGGGGCTGGATGCCGTGACCTCCGGCCTGCAGAAATGCCTGGCCGGTCCCTCCGGAAGTGCCCCCATCACGCTCTCACCCCGCGCTGTCGACGTCGTGAACAGCCGCAAGAGCATCGAGGCGGGCATCCGCTCGGACGGGGACGCGGTCAGCGAGCATCCCATCCGGAGCAATTATTTCGACCTCAGCCAGATTCTCGACTACTGGGGCCCGAAGCGACTCAACCATCACACCGAGGCCACGAGCATGCTCTACGGCGCGAGGGAGTGCGCGCGAATCCTGATGGAGGAGGGCATTCCGCAGGCCGTCGAGCGTCACCGGTTTCACGGCACCGCCATGGCTGCTGGGCTCGCCGGTCTCGGTCTCGAACTCTTCGGAGATCAATCCGTGCGCATGAACAACGTGATCGGGGTGTTCGTGCCGAGCGGCATCGACCCCGACGGCGGCCGCACCACGATGCTCACGGATTACGGGATCGAAATCGGCACCTCGTTCGGCCCGCTCGCCGGCAAAGTCTGGCGCATCGGCACCATGGGCTACAACGCCCGGCGCGACACGGTACTCACCACCCTCGCGGCGCTCGAGCAGATGCTGCGTCGCGGTGGCATGACGATCACCGCGGGGAGCGGAGTCGGGGCTGCCCTGGAGTCTTATGGAGAGTGAGACTGGTGCAGACTGACGCCCACCTGATCCTGGAACGCTGCGACGAGCTCGCGGCGCTCTCCAGCGAACCAGAATTCCTGAAGCGCGTGCACCTGAGCAAAGAGCACGCCGCGGCGAACGAGCTCGTGGCACGCTGGATGGCCGAGGCTGGGCTGACGACGTGGCAGGATGCCGCAGGCAACCAGTGCGGTCGACTCGAGGGTCGTGAGCCGGGGCTGCCCGCCCTGCTGCTCGGATCCCACATCGACACGGTGCCGGACGCCGGACGATACGACGGGATGCTCGGGGTGCTGCTCGCGATCGCCGTCGCCGGCCGCATCGAGGCCGGTACCCTGCCGTTCGCCCTCGAGGTCGTCGCGTTCAGTGACGAGGAGGGCACGAGGTTCGGAACGGCGCTACTGGGCAGCCGGGCCGTCGCCGGCACGTGGGACGACGAGTGGTGGAACCTCACTGACGACGACGGCATCACGCTGTTCGAGGCCTTCCAGGACTTCGGGCTGGATCCGGCGAGACTCCCCGGCGCGTTTCGCCGCCCCGAGGAGCTCATCGGATACCTCGAGGTGCATATAGAACAGGGGCCGGCGCTCGAGGATGCCGGCCGCGAGCTCGGCGTGGTGACATCCATCGCCGCAGCCAGGCGCTTCGAGCTCAGCATGCTCGGCAAGGCCGGGCACGCCGGCGGCACTCCGTTCGAGCGCCGGCAGGATGCGCTCGTGGGTGCGAGCGAGCTCGTCGTCGAGATCGAGCGGCTGTCACGCGAGCGCGGGGTCATCGGCACGGTCGGCAGGCTCGAGGTACATCCTGGCGGTGTGAACGTGATCCCCGGTCTCGTGGAGTTCAGCCTCGACCTGCGCGCCGAGTTCGACGAGGATCGCGACGACGCCCTCAGGATCATCGAGGAGGCCGGGCACGCGATCGCAGCCAGGCGCCGACTGCAGTTCCGACTGCACGAGTTCTACCGCGCAGATGCTGTGGTGTGCGACCTCGACCTGCGTGCGGCCTTCGAGGCGGGCATCCGCGCGACCGGAGACGACGAGCCGATAGCGTTGTGGAGTCGGGCCGGCCACGACGGTGTCGCGATCGTCGCCGTCACCCCGATCGCCATGCTGTTCCTGCGCTGCAAGGGCGGCGTCAGCCACCACCCCGACGAGTCGGTGACGGCTCAGGATGTCGCAGCGGCACTCACCGCGTTCGAGGCGGCCGTGCGCGCCGTCGCCGCGGCCTAGTCTCGCTTTCTCTGGATTTTTTCCACGGTTTATTCACGGTGACATAGTTGGCTTTCAAGGAGGTCACCGTGAACCACCATCGAGCGAATCCGTTGGCATGGCTGTGTCTCTTGTTCGTTCGTGGGTTTCTGCTCTGGCTTGTCGTGCCCGTCGCAACGATCATTTGGGTTGTTGGTGCTTACTGGTTTATTCGGGACTGGGCATCTGTAGGAAAGTCCCTCGAATGGGTTGACCACAACCGTTTAGTAGAGATTCGTCGTTCGATACTTCGTGCTTTTTTCCAGAAGCCGACTCACTCATGGGTCCCCTGCGTCAACATCGTCGAGGTGAGGCATCGAGTTGACTTCCTCGACCCCGTCTGACGCCTGGGTTGAGGTTCTGTTGTGTCCCCGCAGCAGGGTGATTCATCGTAGGAGCGGTGGTTGGCCCCTTACTTAGTGGCTGACGTCAGCTGTTGGGCGCACAGAGGTCAAAGAGCCAAGAGATAATGTGGAGAGAGGACCGGGTGGTTCCCGCATAATGCGTCACGTTCCAGAATTCACACCAGCTGCGATCGTGGCTCTGATCGTTGCCGTCTGGGGATACTTCTCGATTCGGCCAGTGAGTGCCCTCGTCATGGCGGCAGCTGGAAATCCGGAGCGATTGTTCACACTCCCGCCTGCGGTTCTCATTATCTGGGGAATTCTATCCATCAGTTTTTTGGGCGGTGCGATCGCATCCGTCTTGTTCAATCGATGGTTCCGAAAGTTCGAACGTCACGTGCAGATACTGCGCCCGGGCGCAGCAACGATCATCTCACTAGGGCCAACCCCAGCCGCGTTGCGCTGGAGCTTGGACTATCAACCGCTCCACCGTCAACGCTGTGTCGTGGCCATCTCGGCGAGTCAAGTGGAGATCTGGGCCGATGCACAGTCGCCGCTCCCCACCCATTCGATGGAGGCAGCTGACGTTTCTGAAGTGGAGGTTGCGCAGCCTCGACGTTGGCACGGACCCCAACCGCTACTGTTTCAGTTCAGTGACGGGAGAACACTGTTCGTCCTGCCGCTGGAAGTTCGACAGGGTGTTATGTCACCGGTCACCACCTCAGGCCTGCCAACACTGCGCGACCGCGTCCTGAACGCGATGGGCAGGAAGCCTGATCCTGCGCGGGAACGGCCTGAGCCCTAACCCCGGCCGTCGACATCCGCGCCGTCCCAGAGGTCGCTGCACTCGATCTCGACGACGCCGTGAGCCGCCAGGTATCGGCGGGCACCGGTGTCGCCCACGAGGGAGTCGGCGGCGGGCATCCAGTGTTCGGCCGAAAGGTAGACCGGATGACCCGGAGAGCCGTCGAACGTGGCCTGTCGTAGTTCTCCCTCACCCGCCAGCACGCGGCGCACGACGGATGCGGGAAGCCCCGGCAGATCGACGAGGGTGACGAGGGCAGCGGCGCCCGTCGCCGCCGCGAGACCGACCCGCAGGGACTCCGACATGCCCAGCTCCCAGTTCGTCGCGACGACGATCTCGACGCCGTCGGGAACCAGCGGCCGTGCCTCTCGCTCCTGCGCACCGAGCACCACGACGATCCGGGAGCAGCCACCATCGAGCAGTGCGCTGCACGCGACGCTGAGCCACGATTCGCCGGACGCAAGCCGCCGCAGAGCCTTGGGCCCGCCGGCGCGAGTGCCAGCGCCAGCGGCGAGCACGATGCCCGTCACCTCGCCGTTTCCCCGTGTCGCCATCGCTACAGTTATACACACCATGATGGATGTCACCGATGCTGACCTGCGCGCCGCACTGACGGCGAGCCTCGCCGTGCCCCGCTGGGTGGAGGATGTCGCCTCCCGCGCGCCCTTCGACGACCTCAGCGAGCTGCTGCTCGTCGCCTACGCCGAGGCGACACCGCTCGCGGCGACCGAGATCGATGAGGCCATCGCGCACCATCCGCGCATCGGCGAGAAGCCGGTCGGCACGGGAGCTGCCCAGTCGTTCAGCCGCGCCGAGCAGGGTGACGCGACCGAGCTGGCCGAAGAACTCGCAGCGGGCAATGCCGCCTACGAGCAGAAGTTCGGCAGGGTGTTCATCATCAGGGCGGCCGGTCGCACGCGAACCGAGATCGTCGATGAACTGAACCGCCGCATGACACTGGATGACTCGACCGAGCTGCAGGTCGTCGGCGAGCAGTTGCGCGACATCGCGTTGCTCCGCCTCGAGAAGCAGTTCGGCGCGGAGGCCCCCGCATGAGTCACGTCACCACGCACATCCTGGATGCGGCGCTGGGCATGCCCGCCGCCGGTGTCACCGTCGCACTGTGCGACCCGACGGGAGAGGTCGTCGCGACGGGGATTACCAACGCCGACGGTCGCATCCCCGAGCTCGGCGATGACAGGCTGGCTGCTGGCGACTATCGCCTCGAGTTCGACACCAGGGCCTATTTCGCTCGCACCGGCCGTGAATCGTTCTACCCGAGGGTGACCGTGGACTTCATCGTGGGCGACGCTGAGCACTACCACGTGCCCCTGCTGCTCAGCCCGTTCGCGTACTCCACCTACCGCGGCAGCTGACGCCGGGTCAGGTCGCCAGCTCGATCAGGGACTGCAGCAACGGTGGCCACCCGAAGACCACCAGCGCGATGAGGTTGACCGCCGCCGTCACCCAGAAGATCGAGATGAAGGCGGGCTTGCGGGTCTTGTGCCGCAGCACCCGTTGGGCGACGACGGCCCCCGGCCAGCCGCCGATGAGGCCCAGGGCCAGGAGCCTGGCCTCCGAGACCCGCCATGCACCTGTCACCGCCGCGGACTTGTCGACCGCGTAGGCCGTGAAGCAGCCGACACTCAGCACGATATAGGTGATGCTGACCCAGATCGGCAGCGCGAAGAACACGGTGAGCGCGACGAGCAGCAGGATGAACACGATCACCGCTATCCATCCCAGCAGTTCGGGTGCGCGCAGTCTCACGCGGGGGATGGGCGCGTTCAGGGCCGTCATCCCCGGCGGTGACACGCTCACTGCGCGCGGCTTGCCGTTGGGATCGCTGACGGTCGCGAACCTCACCGCGTCCCCGACTGCGGGCCGGGGAAGCCCGAGGGCGAAGTCGTTGACGTTGACGAAGATCCTGGCCCCACCGTCGGCCGGCTCGATGAACCCGAACCCGCGGTCGTCTTTCCAGATGGTGATGACGCCGTCGCGGAACTGATCAGCGGTGGCCATGCTTCGACCCTAGCTTTTATTGCCCGGGGTCGTGTTCAGCAGGCCATGTTCAATAGTCGGTGCGGTGATCGTGGTCGAGCCAGGCGTCGAAGGGCGCGCTCGCGTTCTCCGGTCTCGCCGAGTCGATGCGCAACTGCCAGGTCGAACGGTCGCGGGAGAAGAGTTCGTAGAACTCCCGGTCATCGAATCCGCCCCTGGCGGCATCGTGCCGGTCTGCGGCGTACACGACCCGGTCGACCCGCGCCCAGAGAGCGGCCGAGAGGCAGAGCGGGCACGGTTCGCAGGAGGTGTAGAGCGTCGCACCCGCGAGAGAGAAGTCGCCGACGGCCTGGCAGGCTGCGCGGATGGCGACGACCTCGGCGTGCGCGGTCGGGTCGAGATTCGCGGTCACCCGGTTCTGCCCCTCCGCCACCAGCTCGCCGTCGCGCACGATCAGCGCGCCGAAGGGGCCGCCACCGGATCCCACGTTGCTGGTCGCGAGCTCGATGGTGCGCTCCAACCACTGCGCATCGGAGCCGCTCACGCGAGTCCCGCCGAGGCACGCCAGGCGTCGTGAGCGGGCGGTGCGTCATCCTGAATCACCTGCGCTTCGATGAGGCCGTAGGGGCGGTCTGCCGCGATGAAGACCTCTCCGGGATTCTCGAGGCCGAACGGCTCGAGGTCCACCACGAAATGATGCTTATTGGGAGCGGTCAGGCGCACCTCCACGATGGAGGGGATCTGTTCGATGACGGCCTTGCCCATGTGCCACAGCGTCTGCTGGAGCGCGAGCGACTGGAGGGTCGCGAACTCCGTGGTCATGATCGCCTTCACTTCGGGATAGACGGCGTTCCAGTCGACATCGCTCGAATCGAAGCGCCACTTCGCCACCAGGGATGTCGCCATTACGCGGTCTTTCGTCTCCTGCAGCGTCGTGTACTCGTCTTTCAGGAACCCGGCGAACTCGCTGCCGGTCGACTTCAGGATGACGAGGTCTTTGAAGCCCCCGATCACGTATTCACCAGTCGCATCCACCGTGACCGCGGCGGTGCGGGTCTCGCGGCCGGCCCTGACCCAGGTGTGGTCGTGGGGAATGCCATCCACGACGGCACGCTCCCAGGCATATTCCTCGATCTCGATGCGGGCACCATCCACGGGTGCGACATCGCGCACGAAGTGGCGGGCGAGTTCCAGCCCGTAGTGCTCGATCGAGTCGATGCCATGCGATTTGGCGAACGCGAAAGCCGTGTTCTTCTGGGTGTCTGTCGGCAGCACATTCGACTGGTCGCCCACGAGGTGCGCGGGGTGGAACGGCCCGCGCATCGCGGTCGACACGTTGAGGTCGCGGATCTCGTGTCGCGGGCCATCGCGGTAGATCCGCACGACTCGAGACTCAGCTTTTCCGTACTGCTGTTCACCCAGGATGATTGCCATGTCCGAATCCTCGCACTGTGGTGTTGCTGGTGTGTTTCGGTCAGCGCTCAAGCAGGTGACCCCGGGGTGAATCGCCGACGCGTTCCCCCCTGAGCCACGTGCCACGCACCACTCCCCGCAGGGTGCGGCCGTCGTAGGCGCTCACCGGATTCTTGTGCAACAGCTGCCGTGCGTCGACAGTGAAGGTGGCCTCCGGGGCGAACGCGACGAGGTCGGCATCTGCCCCGACCTCGAGGCGGCCCTTGCGGCTGAGGCCGACGAAATCGGCCGGGCCCCGTGACATCCACCCCACGACCGTTTCGAGAGGGATGCCGCGGCGCGACGCCTCGCTCCACACCGCCGCGAGGCCGAGCTGCAGCCCCGCGATGCCACCCCAGGCCTGGCCGAAGTCCCCGGCGCCCGCGAATTTCAGCTCCGCGGTGCTGGGGGAGTGGTCCGTGACCACGAGGTCGATGTCGCCATCGAGCAGGGCCCGCCAGAGCGCTTCCCGGTTGGCCTCGTCGCGAATGGGCGGGCAGCACTTGAACTGGGTGGCGCCGTCGGGAATCGACTCCTCCACGATGGTGAGGTAGTGCGGGCAGGTCTCGACGGTGATGGGTAGCCCTTCTGCGCGGGCGGCTCGCAGCGCGGGAAGGGCGGCGGCCGAGGAGAGGTGCAGGATGTGCGCCCTCGCTCCGGAGCGGCGTACCCCGGCGATCACGCGCTCGATGGCGGTGGTCTCGGCCTCGTCGGGTCGCGACTGCACGAACGCGTGATAGTCGGCGCCGCCGTGGTTCTCGTGGGCGTCGAGCACGCCGGGATCTTCGGCGTGCACGATCAGCACGCTGCCGATGGCCGCGATCTCGTCGAGCGCTGCCGACAGCTGCTCCGCGTCGAGGTGGCCGAACTCGTCGACTCCGGAGGGAGCGAGGAACGCCTTGAATCCAAACACGCCGGCGTCGTGGAGGGGCCGCAGCGACCCCAGGTTCTCGGGAACGGCTCCGCCCCAGAATCCGGTGTCGACGCTCACCGTCGCGACGGCACGCTTGGCCTCGAGGGCATCGACTGTTGTGGTCGCCGGAATGCTGTTGAGCGGCATGTCGATGATCGTCGTGACCCCGCCCGCAGCGGCAGCGCGGGTGGCGCTCGCGAAACCCTCCCATTCTGTGCGCCCCGGCTCGTTCACGTGCACGTGGGTGTCGACGATTCCGGGGATCAGAACTTCGTCGTCGGCGAGGGTCAGAATCCGTGCGCCGTCGAGTGGGCCGTCCGAGATCTCGACGATCGTGCCCGCGTCGATGCCGAGTTCGGCCGGACGGAACCTCCCGTCGATGAGAGCCGATGCTGCCCTGACCACCACTTCATACGACGTTGCCATCTGCCCATTATCCCGGGGCGAGGCACTGCCTCCCGGTAGAATCAGTCATGCCCCAGCCCCTCCTCGAATGCCCGAAGCACATGGAGTTCGGCCCCTGCGGCGGTGTGAACTTCGACGGCTCCTGCGAAGTCTCCCCAGACCCGTGCACGTTCCTCGGCCTGCCGACTGTGCCGTGGCGTGGAAGTGCGGTCGCAGCCCCGGTCGCGCACTCGAGCGGAGCGGTCGCGATGAGAGAGCTCATGCGCACCCGGCCGATCGTGGTCGCCGACTTTCCCGCGGCCGCCATCGACGCGGCATCCATCGCGGAATGTGCTGCGATCATGCGCGGATCGGTGGATGCGGTGCTGGCGGGCGACGCGGGCAACGCGAGAGTGCAGTTTCCCCCGGCGTACCGGGCTTCTCTGATCCAGGCCGGCGGGCTCCAGGCCTGGAGCGGATTCACCTGCCGCGACCGCAACCGCGTGGCGATGGAAGGCGAGCTCGCGGCGCTGCTCGACGTCGGGGTCGCCGCAGTGCATTGCGTAACGGGGGATCACACCGAGACGGGGGAGCGACCGGATGCCGCACCGGTGTTCGACCTGGACTCCACCCAGGCGGCCGCCCTCGCGAGGTCGCTCGGCCATCTGGTCTCGGTGGGGGAAGCCCCGCTGACCCCGCCCACCGAGCGCAGGCCGGAGCGGCTGCTCGAGAAGATGCGCGCCGGGGCCGAGGTCTGTTTCGTCAACCACAGCGGTGGCGCGGCTCCCGTCGCGGAGTTCATCGCCAGGTCGGCCGCGCTCGGCGTGAGCATGGCGTACGTGCCGTGCATCCCGATCGTGGTGGATCGCGGCAGCGCGGAGCTACTGAGGTCGTTCACGACCATGGCGCTTCCCGAGGGCTACCTCGACCGCATCCTCGACTCCCGTGACCCGTTCACCGAGGGAATCGCCGCCGCCGTCGAGCTCAGCCGCGAGCTACTGCACATCGAGGGTGTCGCCGGCGTCAACCTCTCGGGTGGCGCAGCTCCCGGTCGCTCGGCATGGTTCGCGGAGGCTCTCGCGACCATCTCGCGGCAGTTGCGCTGATCGCGGACGGGATCAGCCCTGCGACGCGAGCGCGTCACGCTGGGCGCGGAGGCTCGCGATCTGCGCGGGGCCCGCGCCGCAGCATCCACCGATCAGTCTCGCGCCGGCGGCGATCCACCGGCCCACGAGGGCAGGATCGTCGACCGGAACGAACTCGCCCTGCCACTCGGCATCCGCGGCGTTCCACGACTGGCCGCTGTTGGCGTAGGCGATGAGGGGCAGGTCGGTGACGGTGGCGGCGCGTTCGAGCAGTTCGCCCACGAACCGCGGGTCTGTGCAGTTCACTCCGATCGCGACGATGCCGGGGATGCCCGCAGCGACCTCGATCGCGGCTTCGATGCTGTCGCCACTCGCGGTGTGCCGCTCATCACGGCACACGAAGGAGAACCACGAGGGGACGGTCTGCGCTGTTGAGAGGGCGCCGGCGATGGCGGTGGCCTCTGCCACGCTCGGGATCGTCTCGATCGCGAGCAGGTCGGGGCGTGAACCGATCAGCACCTCCAGCCGGCTGCGGTGGAAGTCGAGCAGGTGCTGCGCGCTGACGCCGTAGTCACCGTGATACTCGGAGCCGTCGGCACGGGTCGCACCGAACGGACCCACCGAGGCCGCGACCAGCGCCGGGGAGCCGTGGCGACGGACCGCCTCCCTGGCGAGAGCGGTGGTCGACGCGAGCGCGACCTCGGCGGCCGTGCGGTCGAGCCCCATCTGTTCGAGGCCTGTGACGGTCGCCTGGTAGCTCGCCGTGATGAGCACCTCGGCGCCCGAGCGCAGATAGGCGAGATGGGCCTCGACGAGGTCCTCGGGAGATTCCGTGATCAGCCGGCCCGTCCAGAGCGGATGCCGCAGGTCGAAGCCGTGCGCGTCGAGCACCGTCGACAGCCCACCGTCGACGACGGTGAACGGCTGTTTCAGGTCGACCGTGCTCATGCCGGAGCGCGCACGTGCAGCACCGGCGCCGACCATCGACGACGCAGCCAGCGGTCGTGACTGGCGATGACCACGGCACCCGGATACGTCCCGAGGGCGTCCTCGAGCTCGGTCGCCAGCATCAACGAGAGATGGTTGGTCGGTTCATCCAGCAGCAGCAGGTGTGGTGGTCGCGCGATGATGAGAGCAAGGGCCGTGCGCCGCTGCTGGCCGATGGAGAGAGCGCCGACGGGCCTGTCGAGTTCCCGCTCGCTGAGCAATCCGAGCGCCGACAGGGGAGTGGATTCCGCCCGCTCGTCACCGAGGTATCGCGTGTACAGCGCCCGGGGTGTCACGCGGGGGTCGCTCCAGCGCACATCCTGCTCCAGCAGCGCGAACCTCGTGCCCTCGCGACGGGAGAGTGATCCGGAGTCCGGTGTGATGCGACCGGCGAGCACGCCCAGGAGAGTCGATTTTCCGGCGCCGTTCGGGCCGAGCACGAGCAGTCGCTCCTGCGGGTGGATCGACAGCGAGTCGACGGCGAGTCGCGCGCCCACCCGGATGTCGTGCAGTTCGAGCAGGGGCTCCGTGTCGTCGGTCGACAGCGAATCGACCGGGATACCGGCGAAGGTCAGCAGCTCGGGAGGCTGTTCGACCCGCGTCTCCTCGAGCACGTGGATGCGGCCGCGCGCGTCACGCAGGCGATGGGCGACCTGCTTCTCGACCTTGCCGCCCTTGGACTTATGGGCGAGCTTGTCGTTATCGCGGGCCCCGCGGTTATGGGACACCGCCATCCCGCTGACCGACACGACCTCCTCGAGCGCTTCGAGTTCGGCCTCATCGGACGAAAACTGGGCCTCCCAGCGCCGACGATCCGCCGCCTTTTGGGCGAGGTACGCCGTGAACGTACCGCCGCGCCCGTTTCCGCCGAATCGGGTGGCTCCCTTGCCCGACGAATCGATATCGACCAGGTCGGTCGCCACCTCGTCGAGGAAGGCCCGGTCGTGGCAGGCGAAAATGACGACGCCCTTCCACTCGAGCAGGATCTGCTCCAGAAAAACGACCGATGCATCGTCGAGGTGGTTCGTCGGCTCGTCGAGCAGCACCGCGGTCGGCTTGCCGAGCAGCAGAGCAGCAAGGGCGAACCTCGAGCGCTGGCCGCCCGAGACATCGCCGATGGGGGTGTCGAGAGGGATGCCGGCGACCCCGAGACCGGTGAGCAACTCGTCGCGGCGCCTGTCGATGGCCCAGACATCCGCCGCATCCGCGAGCTCGAGCGTCTCGGTGTAGCGCGCCTCGGCGGTGGGATCCGTGGTCATGGCGGCCGCGGCATCCTGCAGCGTCGTTTCGATGCCCCGGTAGTAGCCGATGCCGGCCTCGATTATCGCCGAGAGGGGCTTGGCGGGGTCGATGCGCACCTCCTGCTCGAGAAGTCCGGTGCGTCGGGGGCGCACGAGGCTGCCCCGGTCGGCGCGCTCCTTGCCGGCGAGGATGCGCAGCAGGGTCGATTTGCCCGCGCCGTTCTCGCCGAGCAGGCCGATGCGCTGGCCAGCGCTCGCGGTCAGGCTGATGTCGGAGAAGACGGTGTGGTCTCCGTAGGCGTGGGAGAGTTCACGGGCGCGTAGCGCGATGACGGTTTTGGGTGACACGGTGTTGGTTCCTGTTCGTGTGAACGAATCCCGCCGGGCATAGCCACGGACGCGGGAATGGCAGGAGTCAGAGCTTCACAGGTCTACTTTACGCGGGTCGGCGCCGGTCTGTCGATTCGGGGATGCCGGTGCCGCATCCGACGGAACGCGGCACCCTGCGTTCATAACTCCTGCAGGAGCACGTGGATCCCGACCCGCACGTCCGGAAACCCGGGAGCGTAACGCCCGATGCCCCGCGATCTGCAGGAGTTATGAACGGTGCGCGGCGGATGGCGACCGCACAGCGGGTTCAGCCGGGGAGGTAGCTCGACACCCAGTCGCCGCCGACGAGGGTGAACTCTTCGCGGCGGGACGCGGCGTCCTGGTTGCTGCGCCAGAAGGTGAGGCGCGTGGGTCGCACGAGGAAGCCGATCCACGTGTTCGGCGCCTCGGCGGGAAGCTCGAATGCTGCCCATTGCGATAGCCGTTCGTCGAGCTCGAGCTGCGCGAACTCGGCAGAATTCAGCCACGCGAGTTGCTTGAGATAGGGCGACCTGGCCTCGAAGGCGGCAACGAGCTCGGGGGCCGGAGCCATCTCCGCCCGCCCCTGCACGACGAGCTGGCGGGTGAATCCCGGCCACAGGAAGGTCAGCGCCACGGCAGGATTGGCCGCGATATCCGCGACTTTCCGTGAGCGGGAGTCGGTGTGGAAGTAAAGCCCGTCGCTGTCGAATTCGGTCAGCAGCACGGTGCGCGCATCGGGGATTCCGCTGCCGGACACCGTGGACAGGATCATCTGCGGCCGCTCTGGCTCGGAGTTGGCGGGCAGCCACTCGTCGAGAAGCGGGAAGCTCATCGATTGAACCGCGCGATCTCGCCCAACTCTGCCACGCCTTTCGCGATGGACCGCTCGACGAGCTCCGCGCCCCATTCCGCCGTGGACACCGTGGGGTCGCCGATCACACCCGAGGGGCCGAAGTCGTCAGAGGTCCAGCCGAACGCGACGGCACCACCGTTGAACTTCACGTGCTCGAAGTCCGCGATCTGGTCGGGCACCCAGCGCTCGGCGGGCGAAAGGTCGACGAGGTCAGGCCTGAGCGCCATCACGATCGAGGTCTCGCCGTGGCCGCCATGGATGCCGAATCCGCGCTCATCCGGCCCGTCAGTTCCGTCGCCCGCGGGCACGCTCGCATTCATCAGAAAGGTGCGCAGCCCGTACGCGATCCGGATCTCCCGCAGCGCCACCATCAGCAGCGCCGTGTTGCCGCCGTGCCCGTTGTAGAACACGAGGGTCTTCGCCGGCGTCGCTGCGACGGACTGTCCGATGTCCAGGAGCGTGCGCATCAGCGTGTCCCAGCCGATCCACATCGTGCCGACGGCCCAGTGGTGTTCGTTGGACTTGGTGTACGCGAGGGGCGCGAGTCTCCACACGTCGAGACCGGTGCTCGCAGCGGCATCCACCACCATCGACGACAGCATGTCCGCGATGATCAGGTCGGTGGCGAGCGGCAGGTGAGGGCCGTGGTGTTCGATCGAACCCGTCGGCAGCACGATGATCGAGTCGGCGGTGAGCGTGGATGCCGCGGCCGGCCCCGAGAGTTCGGCGAGTTCGCGCGTGCTCATACCTGGCTTCCCGTCGCGACGCTCGGCCTGGCGAGCAGCTTGCCGGGGTTCAGGAGGCGGCCGGGGTCTGTGACCGCCGCGTGCGCTGCGGTGCGCTCGGGCTCGAAGTCGACGTTCCACTGGTGGGGGTTGTGATACCCGACGCCGAGCGCCGTGAGCCTGTCGAACCCGGCCACGACCTCCTCGGCGGACTCGTAGATGCCGGCGAGCATGCCGATCGGGCGACCCTTCTGGGCCTCGATGTGCAACATGCCCCCACGGTAGACCGCGTGTACTTCGTCGATGCGGTCGATGAGGGCATCCCCGGCGACCTCCACGTGGAAGTAGGTGTTCGGGTAGGCCTTCTGCAGCCACTCGATGGGGTGGTTGTAGCTCATCATGCTGATCTTCATGGAGGTCTGTGCGCCGTCGCGGATGTCGTCGACCCTGCCGCCGGCCGCCTCGACGATGGCGCGGGCCTCATCGAGGGTGGCGACATCCAGGATCGCGCGCAGCGACGCCCGGTCGGCGGGAATGCCGGGGTCGGCCGGCAGCGCATTGGCGAGGGTCGCGAGGTCTGCCGAGACCAGGCGCGGGGTCGGTTCGAGGTCAGCGAACGGGCGGATCACCGAGAGCGCCTGCTCGAAGGTGTCGAAGCTCGCGAAGAACCCGTACCAGTCCTGCAACGGCTCGAGCGCGACAGTCGCCCTGGCGATGATGCCGGCGGTGCCGTAGTTGTGGATGTACGGCTCAGCAGCCTCGCCGTCGACGTGCAGCAGCTCGGCATCCGGCATGGCATGCACCACGTCGAGCCCGAGCACGAACCCCTGGTGGAGCATGCCGTGCTTGATCGACCCTGTGCCTCCCGAGCCACCGGAGATGAATCCGCCGAGAGAGGACTGCGCGGTCGACGGGTACATCAGGATCTGCTGCCCTGCCTTATTCGCGGCGAGTTCCACCGAGACCATGGTGGCGCCGGCCTCGGCGGTGATGAAGCCATCTCCGACCTCGGTGATGGCGCGGGCCCGGCTCATGTCGAGCACGAGCCCCCCTGACATCGGGATGGCCTGGCCGTAGTTGCCGGTGCCCTTACCGCGCGGGGTGACCGGCACGTCATGGCGCACTGACGCGGCGATCGTGGCCGCGATCTGCTCGGCGTTCGACGGATACGCCACGAGGTCGGCGAGCCCGAGCGGGAGCAGCTCGCTGATCACCGGTGACATTCGGGAGCCGTCGACCGATGCGCGTTCCCGAGCGGCGAGCTCGATGCTGACCCCTTTTTCTCCGAGCAGGTCGAGAAGTTCGGCGTGCAGTGCCTCAACGGGGGAAGTCATGGTCTGGTCCTCTGGTGCTCATTCGCTGCGGGTCAGGTTCATTGGGGGTCAATGCATCAGCATCCCACCGGTGACGTTGATCGCCTGCCCGGTGAGATAGTCGGCGTCGGATGACGCAAGAAAGAGCGCGACGGCGGCCACATCCTCGGTGCAGCCGAGGCGGCCGAGCGGTGAATACGACGACCAGGTGTCTATGTCGTCCTGTGTGCGTGTGGCCGCGCCCATCTCCGTGAGGATGTAACCGGGGCACAGGCTGTTCACCGTGATGCCGTGGCATCCCCATTCCAGCGCCGCCACCCTCGTGAGGGCGACGACCGCGGCCTTCGAGGGCGGATACGCTCCCTCGCCGGCACCGCCCTTCTTGGCGGCCATGCTCGCGAGGTTGACGATCTTGCCACTGTGACCGGCGGCGATCATCGAGCGCACGCACACCTGCATCGTGGTGAGCATCGCCCTGGTGTTGATGGAGAACGTCTCGTTCCAGTCCTGCACCGTGAGGTCGAGCAGGGGAGTGAACCGCAGGATGCCTGCACTGTTCACCAGCACGTCGATGCCGCCCATGGCATCCACCGCCGACTGCGTGACGCTCGCGGTAGCGACGGGATCGAGCAGGTCGACGAGATGGAACGTTCCGCCGATCGAGGCGGCTCGGGCCGTTCCCTCATCGACGAGCCGGTCCAGGATGGCGACTGTCGCGCCCTCGCTCGCGAACCGGGAGGCGATCTCGCCGCCGATGCCGCGAGCCCCGCCAGTGACGATGACGCGTTTGCCCGAAAGGCGGTCGGTCGATGTCACTGGCGGGGCTCCTTGCTGCTGTTGCTGTGTGCGGGTTACTTCAGGCCGAGGGACATGTCCACGAACTCGTTCGTGTACAGGTCGGTCGGGGCGAGTCCCTCGGCGATCGTGATGTCCTGTGCGGTGAAGATGGGCTCCACGATGTCGAACAGTTCGGCGACACGGGCGTCGTCGAAATTGCCGAGAGTGTCGTCAGGCCCGTTCGAGACGATGCCGTCCGCGAGCTGGGTCTCGACCGAGAAGTCCGCGACGCCCTGGCTGTAGACCCATCCGGTGTCGTACTGGTCGACGAGGTCGAGGATCAGCGCGTTGGTGGCGTCGAGGGTGGTGCCGTCGTAGTAGTCGATCTCGGCCTGCTGCATGACCGGCACAAGAGCGGTAAGGCAGTCGGCGTACGCGGTGACGTCATCCGGACGTACCGAGACCATGGCCGCATACTTCGGGAAGCCTGCGTCGTTGATCAGCTCGTACTTGACGTCCTTGCCCCACTCCGGCACCTCGTTCTTGTAGATGTACGGCTCGGCCGAGGCGAAGCCCTGCTGTGCCGTTTTGCCGGCTTCAGACACGAACACTGCCGGGGATCCGTCGTACGTGGAGTCGATCTGGTCGGCCGAGAGGATGCCGGCACCGACGAAGTAGTCGATGTAGACGCCGCCGGGGAAGACGCGGATCGGGGCATCCGTCTTGCCGAGGTCGGCAATGGTCTCGACGTCCGGGTAGGTCTCCGGATCCCACATGATCATCTGCGGGTCCTTTTCGAGGGGCTGGAAGACGCCCACGGTCGGCAGGTCGACCGAGTGTGCGATCGCCTCGTCGCTTCCGACATACGCCATGAAGATCGAGTCGTCGCTGTAGAGCTGCGCGTTGGGCTGCGAGAACCCGACGGCCGGGCCGCCCGCGAGGATGGTCACGTTGACGCCGGTGGGCTCGCCGCTGGCCAGGAGCGGGCCGGTGACGGTCTTGTCGGTGGTGTCGACTGTGTAGTCGGAGCCCAGGAGTCCGTACAGGTGGCCGTGCTCGGCCTCGGGGTTCCAGTCCGTCTGGATCTTGATATCGGCCGGGCAGCCAGCGGCGGCCAGGTCGATTGCGCCAGCGGCTGTGGGGCTGGCCGGCTCCTCGGCTGCGGGGGAGCTGCAAGCAGTGAGCGCCAGCGAGCCGGCGACAAGGCCGGTCACGATGATCGCACGCGTACGGGTGATGCGCATGGAATCTCCTTCTGTGGATGTGATTTCTGGGAATGTGATGGGTGGTGCAGGGTCCGACGCATCATTGGGTCAGGTCGTGGGCTGATCGAGTCGATCAGCCGAAGTCGTACCATTTGCCGACGGCGCGTCGACCGAGCCATCCGAAGAAGAGGAAGATCACGACACCGAAGAGCGAGGCGACCAGGACCGAGGCGTACAGCTCAGCGGAGTTGAGTCGGGCGCTGTACTTGGCGATGAGGGCGCCGATTCCGGGCGTACCGCGCTGGAAGAAGAAGTCACCGACGATCGCTCCGACGACACTGAGGCCGGCCGAAATGCGCAGTCCCGCAAAGATCGCCGGAGTGGCGGCGCGCAGTTCGAGCTTGGTCAGGATGGTCCAGCGGGATGCCCCCTGCAGCCTGAACAGCTCGCGATGGGATCGGTCGACGCCCTGCAGGCCGAACAGCGTGTTGCCCACCATCGGGAAGAGCGAGATCATCACGGCAACGACCACGCGCGACGGGAAATCGTAGCCGAGGGAGAAGCCGATCAGCGGCGTGATCGCGATGATCGGGATGGCCTGCAGCACGACCGCGTAGGGGAAGAGTGTGCGTTCCACCCAGCGCGCCTGGCTCATCGCGATCGCCCACACAATGCCGATCGCCGAGGCGAGCACGAGGCCGACGAGTGCGACGAGGGCCGTGTTGCCGAGGGCCTCGAAGATGTCCGGCGCGGTCTTCGGTTCGATGAGCTTGCCGAGCACGACGTGCGGTTGCGGGAGCAGGAAAGCACGCTGGCCGAGCAGCGCGTTGCCGAGGTAGGCCGCTCCGACGAGCGCGGCGAGCAGGGCGATCGGCGGGGCCCACAGCCCCACCTTCGCCGGGCCGAAGTTCCTGCCGCGGCGTCGCAGGCGCTGCGTGGTCACGGTGTCAGCCATAGTGTCGGCCATCAGCGGTGTCCTTCCCTCAGGGCGTGCGAGACCTTGCCGACGAGTTCGGCGAACTCCCCGGTGAATCGGATCTCGGGATCGCGCGGCATGTCGAACGGCACCTCGAAGGTGTCGACGATCCTGCCGGGTCGACCGGACATCACGATCACCTTCGTCGAGAGGTAGACGGCCTCGGTCACGGAGTGCGTGATGAACAGCCCGGCGAACTGCTTCTCGGCGAATAACCTCAGCAGCTCGTCGTTGAGTCGTTCGCGCGTGATCTCGTCGAGCGCACCGAAGGGCTCGTCGAACAGGAAAATCTCGGGGTCGAGCGTCAACGAGCGGGCGAGCGAGGTGCGCATCCGCATTCCGCCGGACAACGCCCTGGGCAGGTGCTTCTCGAATCCGGTGAGCCCGACAAGGTCGATGGCTTCCTTCGCCTTCGCGGCGCGAGCCGCCCTGGGCACGCCGTGCAACTCTGCGAGCAGTTCCACGTTGGCCTGCACGGGCCGCCACGGCAGCAGCGTCGCGTCCTGGAACACGTAGCCGATCCGGTCGGTGTTGAGCTCGAACGAGCCGTGGGATGCCGTCTCCAGCCCCGACGCGATGCGCAGCAGGGTCGACTTTCCGCAGCCGGATGGACCCACGACGGTCACGAACTCTCCCCGTTTGACGGTCAGGTCGACGCCTGAAAGCGCCACCGTGCCATCAGGGAAGGTCATGGCCACGTCACGGAAGTCGAGAAGCGTCGCTGGGTCTGTGGCCGGCATCGCGTCACTGGCGATGGTGGTGGTGGAAGACATGTGTGATGTCACCTCAATTCGATGTGGGGGATAGTTCGAGTGCGAGGGTGTCGATCAGCCTGGGGGCTGCGATGTCGTGCGTCACGCGGGATTGCGAGACGAGCCGCCCGGCGTGGATGACGAACCTGTCGGCGGATGCCGCACCGATCACCTCGGAGAGACTGGACCCGCGCACCGCGAGCAGCTCCGCCCTGGCGCCGACCTCGACTCCGGCGAACGGAAGTGACATCACCGAGCGCGAGCCAGTCGACACCGCATCGTACGCTTCATCGAGCGAGAGATGTGCCGCCGTGACAAGCAGCGATGCCGTCTCCAGCGCATCACTGCGGCCCACCGGGTTGAAGGGGTCGCGGACGTTGTCTGCGCCGGCTCCCACCCGCACCCCGGCATCGATCAGGCTGCGCAACGCGGTGATGCCACGCGGTGTGGAGACCGGGTGATCCCAGCCCTGCAGGTAGAGGTTGGTGATCGGCAGGCTGATGACGCCGATGTCGCTCGCGAGGATCTCGACGATCACCTCGGCGAGCTCGTCAGGTTCGAGGGTGCCGAGACGAACGCAGTGGCCGGCGCTCACCGGAACCGTCCAGTCCCGCACGATCCGCGCGAGCTCGACGATCGTCGGCGTACCGCCCAGTCCTTCGTCGGTGTGCAGGTCTACGCCGACTCCGCGGCGCTCAGCGATCGCCAGCAGGCGCCGGAGATCGTGGCCCGGCGACGGTGCGAGGTGCGGTGCCCCGCCGACGAGGTCGACCCCGAGGTCGAGTGCGGCCTCGACCGTGTCATCCGTGGCATCCGGGCCGGCAAGCGCCACCAGCTCGATGTCCATGAGGTCGGCAAGCTCTGCGCGCACCTGCACGAGAGCCTCGACGCCGCGCAGCGGTTCTGCGCCGACGAGCATGTCGACGTGGCACCGGATGGCGGTCGTGCCGTTGCGCAGCATCGCCAGCGCCTGCTCGCGGGCCCGGTCGGCGATGCTCTCCACCGTCATGACGCTGGAATACGCGCGCCACGATTCGATGGCGCGGCCCAGGTCGCCAGCCGGAGGGTTGATGAGGTCCCAGGAGAGAGCTTTGTCGAGGTGGGCGTGTGGTTCCGCCGGCGCGGTGAGAAGCACGAAGCCCTCGAGGTCGAGCTGCCCTTCCATGACCGGCCGACCGGTCGCGGGTCGCACCTCGCCCACGATGTCGCCGCTCAGCTCCACATCGACGATCGAGCCGTCCGACAGCGTGGCGTTCCTCAGCACGGACAGCTGGCGAGGAAGTGAGGTCACGGTACATCGTCTCTGGGGGAGCGGGCGGAAGCGCAGCCCCCTCACCGTCGGGTTGGCTGCGCGCGAATGTTGATGTGTTCAACAGGAGCGAATCTACGGAGGTCACGTTTCTGGCGTGTGACGCGATCATTTCCACGTATTAATTCCCGGCTCTGGCCACAATACTCCGTGGTAAAAAAGCATGCGTTCTCGACGAAGATGGACTCCGGTGTGCAACCGCATTCCGGCCGTGTGCTCTCAAGGAGAAACCACACCCACTATGAACGCTCTCGACGATTCCGCATTCGACATGGTCGTGACCGCCCGCACGAAGGGCGCGGCCGAGGTCGAATTCATCGACCTCCAGCTGCCGGACGGCGGCCCGCTTCCCCGCTGGCAGCCCGGTGCGCACATCGACCTCCTGCTTCCGGATGGAGATTCTCGCCAATATTCCCTGTGCGGCATACCGGGTTCTGACACGTGGCGCGTCGGTGTACTGCGCGAGCCTGACGGGCGCGGCGGATCACTCTGGGTGCACGATTCACTGCTCGTCGGGGCATCCGTGCGGGTATCCGGCCCGGGCAACCACTTCGAATTCATTCCGGAGCGCGGCACGAGGTATCTGTTCATCGCCGGTGGCATCGGCATCACCCCGCTCTCGGCGATGCTGGCCTCGGCCGCGGCCGTCGGCGTCGACTTCAGGCTCGAGTACGCCGGGCGTTCGCGCGAAACGATGGCGCTGGTCGACGAACTCGTGGAGGCGTATGCCGGCAGGGTGACCGTCTACGCCGGAAACGAGGGCCAGCGGATGGATCTCGCCACCCTGTTCGCCGATCTTCCGCCCTTCACGACCACGTACTGCTGCGGCCCCGCCCGGTTGATCGACGCCGTCGAAGTCGCCGCGACCGGCAGGCAGCTGAAGGTGGAGCGCTTCGAGCCGAAGGAGCTGGGCGAGCCGGTGCTGGCTGAACCGTTCGAGGTGGAACTCGCGTTCTCGGGACTGGAACTGACGGTGCCACCCGAGCGCAGCATCCTGGACGTCGTGGAGGAGGCTGGCGTGCTCGTGCTGTCGAGCTGTCGTGAGGGCACGTGCGGCACCTGTGAGGTGCGGGTGATGGATGGCGAGATCGATCACCGCGACTCGATTCTCACGCCCGACGAGCAGGCCGCCAACGACGTGATGTACATCTGTGTCTCGCGCTCGGCGGGGCCGAAGCTGACGCTCGAGCTCTAGGCCTCGCTTCAGGCACAGCGCGCGAGGCGTCGATCGAGGGCATCGACGATGTCCCTCTCGTCCGCAGCGACCAGCCGGTAATCGCGCACGACGACCCGACCGGCGACCACGACATGCTTCGGGCGCCTGCCCGGATTCGCCCACAGCAGCCCGGCAACGGGGTCGGCTACTCCAGCATCCGCCACCCCGGAGACGTCCCAGACGCACAGGTCGGTGGCCGAGCCCTCGCGCAGGTGCCCGAGCTCCTGGCGCCCGAGCCCGGCGGCCGAGCCCGCGGTCGCCATCGCAAGCACAGTGCGAGCCGGCAGCGGCGCACCGACCAGCGGAGCCACCTGCATGGCGAGCCTCGCATCGGCGAGAAGATGCCCGGCGTCATTGCTGCCACCGCCGCTCGTTCCGAGACCGACCGTGATTCCTGCAGCCTGCAGGGCGGCGACGGGAGCGATTCCCCAGCCCATCGGCAGGTCGCAGCCCGGTGCGTGGGTCGCCGTGATCCCGGATGCCGCCAACCTGAGGATCTCGTCGGCCGTCACGTCGCAGAGGTGCGCGAGAGTCACGTCGGCGGCGAGCCAGCCCCACTCCTCGAGCAGCTCGATCGGTCGCCTGCCGTATTTCTCCAGCGCGATCGCGACATCCACCTGTTCGTTGGCCTGCGTGCGTCGGCGCAGCCCGTGTTTCAGCGCCACCTCGCCGAGCAGTTCGAAGGTCTCGCGGGGGTCGCTGTGCACACCGGCCGGGCCGACGGCGAGCTGCAACATTCCGTCGCCACTGACTCCGCCCGAACCCGGCACGAGCGCCCGAACTATGGCCTCGGACGATGCCGCTGCCTCCTGCGGGTCGTCGCGGGCGGCGCCGCGCACGAACACGAGCCGGCCGCCGAGTGACCGGGCCGCGTCGGCGACCGCGGTCGCGATGGCGACGGAATCTGCACCGGCCGGCCACGTGAGGTGGTGATCTGCCACGGTGGTCACCCCGCTCAGGAGCCCTTCAGCGACCCCGACGGAGGCGGCGGCGGCGGCCAGTTCCGCATCCACTCCGACTCGCGCGTACGCTGCGGCCATCGTCGGCAACCAGTGCGCCATCGGCACC
Organism: Salinibacterium sp. CAN_S4; assembly: GCF_015752305.1. Taxonomy (NCBI): domain Bacteria; kingdom Bacillati; phylum Actinomycetota; class Actinomycetes; order Micrococcales; family Microbacteriaceae; genus Salinibacterium; species Salinibacterium sp. CAN_S4. Next base: position 211,507 of record NZ_JADOVB010000005.1, read on the forward strand.
CCGCGAGTGCCGGGCAGCGTGCGGAACGCACTCTGCAGAAGATGGTGGTGCGCGTTGACGAGGCCAGGGGTGACGACGCAGCCGGTCGCGTCGATGACCTCATCCGGAGCCTCGGCGAAGTGCAGGTCGCCGCTCGATTCCGTGACGACGTCGATGACGATCGCTGCCGCATTCGTGAGGGAGAGCATGGTGTCGTTTCTAGCACCGTGATGTGTCGGGCGTATGACGGGCAGTCAGGTGGGGGTGACGCGAACGCTTACGCTGAAAGCTCGCTACGACAGGAGCACGTGAATGCCAGGCAGGACCATCATCATCACCGGCGCCAGCGATGGCATCGGGGCAGCCGCCGCGAGGAAGCTGACTGGCACGGGCGACACGATCGTGCTCGTCGGGCGTTCGCCGCAGAAGACCGAGGCGATCGCGAAAGAACTCGGCGCTCCCTTTCACGTCGCCGACTTCTCGAAGCTGGATGACGTGCGCCAGCTCGCTGAGACCCTCGAAGCCGCCTTCCCCCGCATCGATGTTCTTGCGAATAACGCCGGCGGGATCATGGGCGCGAGGGAGATCACGGTCGACGGTTTCGAGAAGACCTTCCAGGTCAACCACCTCGCACCGTTCCTGCTCACCAACCTGCTCATGCCCACCCTGGTGGCAAGCACTGCCACGGTGATCGGCACGGCGAGTATCGCGAACAAGCTCTATGCGAAGATCGACATCGACGACCTGCAGAACGCCAGGAAATACTCGCCGAACAAGGCGTACGGCGACGCGAAGCTGGCCAACATCCTGTTTGCCAGGGAACTGGATTTCCGCTACCGCGAGCAGGGCATCCACGCTGCGTCCTTCCACCCCGGGGTGATCGCGACCAACTTCGCCGCCGACAGCTCGAGCCCCCTGCGCATCGTCTACCGCTCGGTGTTGAACAGGTTCCTCGGGTCTGCCGAGACCGGCGCCGACACCCTGGTGTGGCTCGCCACCACCCGCCCCGGCGTGGACTGGCCACTGGGGGAGTACTTCAGCAAGCGTCGGGTGACGAAGGCCAATCCCCAGGCCTACGAATCGGGCCTCGCGAACGGACTGTGGGAGCGCAGCGCCGACATGGTGGGGCTTTCGTAACGACAACGAAACGCGAATGTGCGACGCTTGGCGCATGTTCGACATCGCCGATCGTCTTCTCGCCGCAGTGGATGCCGGGCGCACGCTCGTCGTGGCGACGGCCGTCGCGATCGATGGCAGCGCGCCCCGCACCGTCGGAACGTCGATGGCGTTCGACGGCCTCGAGGTCATCGGCAGCATCGCCGGGGGCTGCGTCGAGGGTTCCGTGGTCGAGACCTGCGAGCTCGTGCTCGAGGATGGCGTGGCCCGCACCATCGACTTCGGCGTCAGTGACGAGACCGCGTTCAGCGTGGGTCTCACGTGTGGCGGGGCGTTGCGCATCCACGTCCAGCTCGTCACGGCGGCGATCGTTGCCGCGCTCCGCGACCGTACGAGCATCACCACCATCGTGTGCGACAGCGACGGGAACACCACAGACGTGTTCGTCGAGCACCCTCCGATCAGGCCCAGGATGATCATCTTTGGGGCCATGGAGTTCTCGGTTGCCCTGGCCCCGGCAGCGGCGGCACTCGGCTACCGCGTGACGGTATGCGACCCCCGGCCGCTGTTTGCGACATCCGCCAGGTTCCCCACGGCAGAGGTCGTGGTCTCGTGGCCTACGGACTACCTGGCGGCGACAGAGGTCGACGAGCACACTGCCATCTGCATCCTGAGCCACGACGCCAGGTTCGACGCCGAACTCGTCGCGCTCGCGCTCGAACTCCCCGTCGCTTATGTCGGCGCCATGGGCTCCCGCAACACTCACGACCGTCGCGTGGCCTCGCTGCACGAACGCGGTGTCAGCGAGTCTGCGATGCTGCGCCTGCACTCGCCGATCGGGCTCGACCTCGGTGCCAGCACCCCCGAGGAGACGGCGGTATCGATCCTCGCCGAGGTGCTCGTCGCGCGAACCGACAGCACGGCCCTGCCGCTGGCCGTGACGACCGGAGCGATCCACACAGTCTCGCGCGAGGTCAGCGCCTGAGAGTCAGCCTTGCTGCGCGTCTCAGCCTTGCTGAGTGGATGCCAGCCGCCAGAGCCGATCGCGGGACATGGGCAGCTCGAAGCTGCGTACCCCCATCGCATCCCTGATCGCGTTGGCGAGGGCCGGCGCTACCGGGTTGTACGGAGCTTCACTCATCGACTTCGCCCCGAGCGGTCCCAGGGGGTCGTAGGTCTCGGCGAACAGCACTTCGGTGACCGGCAGGTCGACGAATCTCGGCACGTAGTAGTTGCGCAGGGCGGTGGTCGTGACCCGGCCTTCGCCGTCGAGCAGCACCTCCTCGAACAGCGCGCTGCCGATGGCCTGCGCCGTGCCGCCCTCGATCTGCCCCCGCAGTTGCTCGGGGTTGAGCACCACCCCGGCATCCGCCGCCTGGATCGACTGCAGGATCTGCACCTCGCCGGTCGCCGGGTTCACGGCCACCCTGAACGCGTGCACGTTGAAGGAGACGCTGCGCGGGGTGCCGTCGTGATCCGCCGTGGCAGACAGCCCGACGGAGAGACCGTCGCTCGCGATCGCGTCGCGCAGCTGCTCCGCCGCGACCAGCAGGGCTTTGCCCGCGACGACGACCCCGGCCGAGCCGAAGGCGCCGGTGTCGTAGCTCGTGGCATCGGTATCGGACTGCCTGATCCGGATGCGGTCGACCGTGGTTCCGAGCGCCGTCGCGACGAGCTGGGTATGCACGGTGGTCGTGCCGTTACCGAACTCGGCAGTGCCGACCGCGATCTCGAAGACGGGTTCGGGCCCGGCCTCCAGCACCGTCACCGTCGCCGTCGCGAAGTGCCCGCGCGGGGCGATGGTCGCGATCATCGCGAGGGCCATACCCGTGCCGACCTGCCAGCCCTGCGGCCCCGTGAGACTGTGGTCGAGTGCGGCCTCGGCGAGATCCAGGCACTGGTCGAGGCCGTAGCTGGCCATCGACAGGTCGCTCTGGGCCTCGGCGTCGGTCACGACGAAGTTGTCGCCGGGGACGATCACGTTGCGGCGGCGGAGCTCGAACGGATCGATGCCGAGCTCCCGGGCCAGCTCATCCAGCGCCGACTCGATCGCGTAGATCACCTGCCCGAGCCCATAGCCGCGGAAGGCACCCGACGGCAGGTTGTTCGTGTAGACCGACTGCGCATCCACCCGCTTATTGGCGCAGCGGTACACCTCGACTGATTCATGGATCGAGTGGAACATGACGCCGATGCCGTGGTTGCCGTATGCACCGGTATCCATGAGCTGGTCGACGGCGAGGGCGGTCAGCGTGCCGTCGGCGGTCGCGGCGACGGTCACAGAGACCTGCATCGGATGCCGCGTCGGAGCCAGGGTGAATTCGTCCTCGCGGGTGAACTCGTACTGCACGGCCCTCCCGGTCTTCAGCACGGCGAGGGTGACGAGGTCTTCGGTGAGCAGCTCCTGCTTTCCGCCGAATCCGCCCCCGACCCTGGCCGTGAACACGCGCACACCCTCCGGCTCGAGCCCGAAGATGTGGCACAACTCGTCGCGGACCAGGAAGGGGACCTGGCTCGACGTGCGCAGCACGAGCCGGCCGTCCCCGTCGATCCACCCTCTCGCGGCGTGGGTCTCGAGCGCGACATGGTTGACGCGCTGGGTGGTCCAGGTGCCGCTGACGGAGGCCGCGGCGCTTGCGACCGCGGCGTCGACGTCACCGAGCTCGCCGTGGAACTCGGCCACGGTATTGCGTTCGGGGGCAGCGATGCGCGCCTCCGGTCCCTTATCGCCGTGCACCAGCGGTGCGCCGGGCTCCCGTGCGAGCCGGGGATCGAAGACCGCGCGCAACACCTCGTAGTCGACAGCGATGGCCGCAAGAGCGAGCTCGGCGATGCGGACGGTGTCGGCAACCACTGCGGCGACCCGCTGGCCGCGGAACCTCAGCACCCGGTCGAAGACGAGCGAATCATCCGGATCATCGTTGCGATCCTCGTGTCGGCCCGTCGAAAAGTGCACGCCGGGAGAGTCGAGGTGGGTCAGCACGGCATGTACGCCGTCCATGGCTTCGGCGGCCGTCGCATCGATCGATTCGATCCTGGCGTGCGGATGGGGGCTGCCGAGCACCGCAAGATGCACGAGCCCCGTCGTCTTCACGTCGAGCGTGTACGGCTCGGTGCCGGTGACGACGCGCATGGCTGCCGGGGGAGCGATGGATGTCCCTGCCGCGTGTCCCGCGCTCGCCGTGACGGTGTTGGAGACCCCGGTGATCGCGTCGTGGATGGACCGGTAGCCGGTGCAGCGGCAGAGGTTGCCCTTCAGCAGCCGCGGCAGGTCGTCGTGATCGTCTTCGGTGAAGGTGGATGCCGTGACCACGAGCCCGGCCGTGCAGAATCCGCACTGGAACCCGCCAGCCGCCACGAACGACTGCTGCATGGGGTGTGGAGCATCCACGGTTCCGAGCCCGGACACCGTGGTGACGCTGGAACCCTCGAGCCTGTGCACGGGGACCAAACAGGAGTGCACGGGGCCGCCGTCGAGCAGCACGGTGCACGCGCCGCAGTCGCCGGCGTCGCAGCCCTTCTTGACCTCGAAGTGGTCGAGCTCTCGAAGCAGGCTGCGCAGCACCTGGCCCGGCTGCGCGACGGTCTCGACGGGCTCATTGTTCACGCTGAACTTCATGACAGCTCCTGCCGGATCTGCTCGGCGAAGAGCAGGCTCATCGCCCGGCGCCAGTCGGGGGAGCCGTGCGGGTCGTCGTACCAGTCGTCGATCGCATCGACGGAGGATGCCACATCCTCAGCACTCGGTGCGACGCCGAACCTCAGCTGCCGGGGTCGGGTCGTGCCACCGCTCACGGTGATGACCGTCTCGCCCGAGGCATCCATCCGACCGATCACGAGCGTGCCGGTGCGCCCCATCGACGACCGGGAGATGCGCCGGAAGGCTGTGCGATGAAGGGATGCCGCCGGAATCTCGATGGCGCGCAGGATCTCGTCGGCAGCGAGCGTGGTTGTGACGACCCCGGTCACGAACTCGGCGACGGGTTCGCGGCGCTCGCCGCCGTCCGCGGTCCAGATCACGGCGACGCCGTCGAGGGCCGAGGCGAGGGAGGTCATCGGGCCGGCGGGCAGGGCGAGGGCGATGTTGCCGCCGACTGTCGCTGTGCGCTGGATCTTCCAGGATGCGAGCAGGGAGTCCGCGCACTGCTCGAACAGCGGCTCGGGCAGCGCCCTGAGCGTCTCGATCGTGCAGGTCGCGGCGATGGTGAGGGTGTCCGTAGTGCGCGTGACCGGTTCCCAGCCCATGCCGGTGAGGTCGAGGATCCCGGTCAGCCCGGGCTGTGGCTCGGAATACAGCCAGGTGCCGCCGCCCATGGCGCGCTCGCCCGGGCCCAGCACCACGTCGGCGCGGGAGTGGGCCACCCGCACCTCGCGAACGTCGATCAGATCCATAGTCCTCCGAGTCAACAGCATGGCCTCCGAGTCAACAGCATGGATGTGTCGCCGGTGTAACGCCGTGGTGCGTGTCTGCTGCCAACCTCCTGCGACCTCCCCTTTCGGAAATTCAGGAACTCAGCGCGAAGCGCGTCACGGCGCGCGGCGGGAGCCGGTATCAGTGCCCGCGGTTCCTGAATTTCCGACAGCAGCGCGGGGCCCGGCCCACCAACACCCAGCCCACGAGAATAGGATCGGGGGCATGGCGAAGACGGCTGTACATTTCGGGGCAGGCAACATCGGGCGCGGTTTTGTCGCGCAGTTTTTGCATGAGAGCGGATACGAGGTCGTGTTCGCCGATGTGAGCGAAGAGCTCATCGGCGCGCTCCAGCACCGCGACAGCTACGAGGTGATCGAGGTCGGCGATGGCGCCAGGACCAGGGTCGTCGACAACTACCGCGCCATCAACTCGAAGACGCACGAGGCCGACGTGATCGCCGAGATCGCGGCCGCCGACATCGTGACGACGGCCGTGGGAGCGCGCATCCTGCAGTTCGTCGCACCGGTGATCGCGAAAGGCCTCGCCGCCCGCACCCATCCCGAGCCGCTGGCCGTCATCGCCTGCGAGAACGCCATCGGCGGCACAGACCTGCTGGCGGCAGAAGTGCGCAAACACGACCCCGCGACGAACGCGATCTTCGCGAACTGTGCCATCGATCGCATCGTGCCCGAACAGGACGGCGGGCTGGATGTCACGATCGAATCGTTCTTCGAATGGGTGGTCGACCGCACCCCGTTCCACGGTTCGACCCCCGACATCGTCGGCGTGACCTGGGTCGACGACCTCGAGCCGTTCATCGAGCGCAAGTTGTTCACCGTGAACACGGCTCATGCCGCCGCGGCCTATCACGGCATCGACCGTGGCTGGGTCTCGATTCGTGAGGCGCTGGCCACCCCCGAACTTCAGGCCGAGATCCGTGCCGTGCTGGCGGAGACGAAGGAACTGCTGGTCGTCAAACACGGTTTCGACCCCGACGAGCAGCAGGCGTACATCGAGAAGACCCTCATGCGCATCTCCAATCCCGCGCTGCCCGACACCTGCGAGCGGGTGGGCCGCAGCCCGCTGCGCAAACTCAGCCGCCACGAGCGCTTCATCGGGCCGGCCGCAGAGCTCGCGGAGCGTGGCCTCGAGGTCTGGAACCTGCTCAACGCGGTCGGCGCAGCACTCCGCTTCGACGTGGAGGCCGACGCAGAGAGCGTCGAACTGCAGGCGATGCTGGACGGCGGAGCGGCGGCGGATGCCCTGGCCGGGTCGATCACCGGGCTCGAGCCGACGCATCCGCTGTTTCCTCACGTGGTCGAGGTCATCGAACTGAGGCTGGCCCGTTAGCGGCTCCGGGCCGTCCGAGCCCGAGGAAGACGCCTTCGCCTGGGCGGGCGACGAGAAGCCGGAACCCACCCCGGCTCGCGTTCGACGGCAGGTCGAGGCCGCGCCACAGTTGCCCGCCGTGCTTCTCGTGACGTACGGCATCCTGGGGGGCATCCACCTGATCTATCTCGCAGGCTGGGTGGTCGCCCTGCAGCGACTGAATGCCCTGAGCGTGCCGTCGAACGACGCGCTGACGGAAATCATGTTCCAGCTGGGGGAGGCGCTCGCGATCGTCAGCCCGGTCGCGTGGTTCGCCGCCGCGTTCATGCTCACCAGGGGTCGCCGCCCGATCGTGAGGTTGTTGTGGCTGCTGGCCGGGCTCGTGGTGGTCGCACCATGGCCGTTCGTGCTGGGAGCGTGGACGGCATGAGGCGCGTGATTCCGGCCGTGGCGCTCGCCGTGGTGTTCGGGCTGTTCTTCGCCTGGGACACCTGGGAGGCCGTCTCGAACCTCGTCGCGCTTCCCGGCTTCTACGACTACGCGGGATTCGGCAGCGAGAATGTGCCGTGGTGGCTGCTGATCATCGGTGTGGCGATTCCCGTGGTCGTGTTCGCCGCGGCGCTGCTGCTCGGTCGGGGCCGACCGCTGCTCGTGAAGGCAATCCTGCTCGTGGTGGGACTCGCGGTCACCTCGGCCCTCGGTCTCGGGGTGATCGGCCTCGAAGACGTGCTGCGGCCGACGATCCTGCTGGTGCCGCGCTAACACCGCTCGCGAGAACCGCGCGCTAGAGCCGCGCCGCTAGAACAGGCCGACCCAGATGATCAGGCCGATCAGGGCGACCTGCGCGGCCAGGCGCGGCCAGAACGGGATCGACAGCGACCTGAAGGTGTCAGGATGCTGGCTCGCATAGATGTTCGCCGGAAACACGGCCACGAGAAACAGTGAAAGCGCGATCGCGGCGGCGGGTCGCGTGATGGGCACGGCCAGTCCGATACCGCCGAGCACTTCGCAGACTCCCGTGATGTAGACGAGGGAGATCGGCCGGAAGGCGCCCTCGAACCTGAGGAACGGCGGGATCATCTTCGCCATGATGCGCGCCGGTTTCGGCCTGAAGTGGTTCAGCCCCATCACCACGAACACGGCGACGATGGCGGCAAGCACGATGAACCGGATGACGTCGACGACTGTGGGAGGCACGATCCATTCTCTCTGGATCGAGGCTTGGGCCTACATAGGTTAGGCTTACCTAATGAGCCCCGGCGTCCCTGCAGCGCCCGCTCGAAGCCTCTCCCGCTCGAACCGGCAGCGCGCGTCGTGGCTCGCAGGTCTCGCGGCGCTGCTCGCTGTGATCGCGGCCACGAGCCTGTTCGTCGGCTCCGGCGCGATCGAGCCGCGGGAGGTGTGGCGCGCCCTCACCGAGGGCGGCACCGACACGACGGCACTGCTCATCAACGATTTCCGCGTGCCCAGGATGCTCATCGCCCTCGTCGTGGGAGCGGCCCTCGGTCTCGCGGGCGCCGTCATCCAGGTCATCACGCGCAACCCGCTCGCCGACCCGGGGATCCTCGGCGTGAACGCCGGCGCCTATCTCGCCGTCGTGATCGCGATCACGTGGTTCGGCGCCACCAGTGTCACCAGCTACGTGTGGTGGTCGTTCGTCGGGGCGGTCGTGGTCTCCATCGCCGTCTACCTCATCGGGTGGAGTCGCGGCGCCGGCGTCACCCCGGTGCGACTCGTGCTCGCGGGAGTCGCCGTGTCGTACCTGCTCAACGGAATCAGCTTCGGAATCACGCTGGTCTACCCCGAGGTCTTCGACAAGATCCGCTTTTGGAGCGCAGGCTCGCTGCAGGGACGCCAGCTCGACGTCCTGCTCGGCGTGCTGCCGTTCCTCGCCGTCGGTATCGCCGTCGTGCTCGTGCTCGCCCGCTCTCTCAACATCGTCGCTCTCGGTGACGAACTCGCGGCGTCCCTCGGCGCACATCCATTGCGCATCAGGATCATCGGGCTGCTCGCCATCACGCTGTTGTGCGGGGCGGCGACCGCGGCCGCGGGGCCGATCGCGTTCCTCGGTCTGATGGCGCCCTACGTCGCACGTGCCGTGGTCGGACCGGACCAGCGCTGGCTCATCCCGCTCACAGCGGTCATTGCGCCTATCATCTTCCTGCTCGCCGACATGCTCGGGCGGGTGCTCGCTCAGGGCGAGGTGCCGGTGGGCCTGGTCACGGCGTTCGTCGGGGCACCGCTGCTGGTCATCCTGATCCGGTCGTCGAAGGCCAGGTCACTGTGAGTGCCCAGAGGATATTCGGCCGGGTGCTGCGCATCGGTGGGGTCAGCTCGCGCGTGAGTGTCCGCCCGATCGTCTTCATTGTCGCCGTCGCCGCGCTCCTCGTGGGGCTCGGGGCTGTTGCGGTGACCCTGGGTGAGTACCCGATCAGCATCGGGCAGATCCTGGCGGCGATCGGCGGGGATGGTTCCGACGCGGTCCGCCGCATCGTGGTCGAGGGCCGCCTTCCCCGCATCGTGCTCGCCGTGATCGCCGGAGCCGCTCTCGGGGTCAGCGGTGCCGTCTTCCAATCCGTCACTCGCAACCCTCTCGGAAGCCCCGACATCATCGGCTTCACCTCCGGCTCGTTCACCGGTGCACTCGTCGTGATCCTCGTCGTGGGCGGCAACTACCTGCAGATCGCGGGAGGTGCGCTGTTCGGCGGACTCGTGACCGCCCTCGTGGTGTACGCCCTCGCCTATCGCCGCGGGGGAGTGCACGGCTACCGGCTCATCGTGGTGGGGATCGCCGCGTCATTCTTCCTGCAGGCGATCAACGGCTGGCTCATCATCCGGGCCGATCTCAACAGCGCGCTCGCCGCGGCGAGCTGGGGTGCCGGCTCCTTCAACCTCGTCGACTGGCGCGAGAACCTCGTGGTGGCGGCCGTCATCGTGCTGACCATTCCCGCCCTGCTGTGGTCGAGTCGCCGCTTGCGGGTGCTGGAACTCGGTGATGACGCCGCCATAGCCCTCGGAGTGTCGGCGGAACGCACGCGCATAGTGTCACTGCTGGCTGCGATCGCACTGGTGGCGGTTGTCACGGCAGCCGTCGGCCCGGTGGCGTTCATCGCGCTCGCGGCTCCCCAGATCGCCAAACGGATGACGGGCTCGCCCTCCGTCGTGCTCATCCCCGCGGCGATGACCGGAGCCCTGCTGACGCTCGGGAGCGACATCATCGCGCAGCGGCTGCTCGCGCCGACGCAACTGCCCGTCGGAATCGTCACCGTCGTCGTCGGGGGCGTCTATCTCGTCGCGCTGCTGATATCCCAGGCCAGGAGGTCATCGCTGTGACAGTGCCAGCTTCGAACCCGCAGGCGTCGTCTCCCGCCAGGCTCGAGACCGACGGGCTCAGCGTCGGCTACGACCAGCGGGAGATCATCAGCGCGCTGTCGTTGCGGATTCCTGATCACGCATTCACCGTCATCGTCGGGCCGAATGCCTGCGGCAAGTCCACGCTGCTGCGCGCACTCGCGCGGGTGCTCACGCCGTCGGCCGGAGCGGTGCTGCTGGACGGCAGCGATATCGCCCGGCTCCCGTCGAAGGAGGTCGCGAAGAGGGTCGGGCTGCTGCCGCAATCCTCGGTGTCGCCGGAGGGCATCACCGTGGTCGACCTCGTGTCGCGCGGCCGGTATCCGCACCAGTCATTCCTGCGCCAGTGGAGCGAGTCCGACGAGCGTGCCGTGACCGCGGCGATGGAAGCGACCCATGTGACCGAGCTTGCGCTGCGCCACGTCGACGAGCTGTCGGGCGGCCAGCGGCAGAGGGTATGGGTCGCGATGGCGCTCGCGCAGGAGACGTCGATCCTGCTCCTGGACGAGCCGACCACTTTTTTGGATATCGCCCACCAGGTCGAGCTGCTGGATCTTTTCGACAGGCTCAACCGCGAGCGCGGGCACTCTCTCGTGGCCGTGCTCCACGACCTGAACCAGGCCGCCCGGTACGCCACGCACCTCATCGCCATGAAAGACGGCGCCGTTGTCGCCGAGGGCGCGCCAGCGGAGGTGGTCACGGCCGAGCTGGTCGAGGACGTCTTCGGACTGCGTGCCCGCATCATCTCGGATCCCGAGTCCGGCACTCCGCTGGTGATCCCGCTGGCCAGCCGGCGGTAGAGGCTGGGTCGCGAATTTAGTTTGGATAGGCTAACCTAACTAATACCAAGCCCATCAACCGGAGGCCCCTCTTGCGCTCGACGTCCCGTCACACCCTTTCCGCGGCTGCCGCCGTGGCCGCAGCGATCCTTGTCCTGAGTGGATGCGCGGCAACGCCGTCACCCGAGAGCGCGCAGGGCGACCTGCTCGGCTCTGTCGACACGATGTTCGGCACCGTCGACGTTCCCACCCCCGCCGATGGGGAGCTGACCGTGGTTGCTCTCGGATGGTCTGACGCCGAGATGGCGCTTTCCCTCGGTGTCGTGCCCGTCGCGGTCTACGACTGGCAGGGCTTCGGCGCAGAGAACAAGGGCGTCGGTCCGTGGGCCACGTCCCTCTTCGGCGACACAGATCCGCAGATCATCGAACGCAGCTCGGACAACCTCAACTTCGAGCAGATCGAGCTGCTGGAGCCCGACCTCATCCTGAACACCAGGAGCAGCAACGACGAGAAGGAATTCGAGCGACTGAGCCAGATCGCTCCCACCGTCTCCGCGCCGGAGGGCACTGCAGCGTTTGCGACGGACTGGGCGACCCAGCTCTCGAGCGTCTCAGAGGCGCTCGGGCTGGCCGACGACGGGCAGTCGCTCATCGAGTCGACCGAACAGTCGATCGCCGATGCCGCTGCGGCTCATCCGGAATTCGCCGGGAAGACCACGGCTTCTGCCGCCAAGTTCGGCGACGCCTACGGGGCCTACCTTTCCGGTGATGGCCGGTTCGACATCCTGTCCGATCTCGGGTTCGTGAGTAACCCCGCCATCGAAGCCCTGGGCTCTGAGGGCTTCTACGTGGCCGTGTCAGCCGAGAATGTGCCGGCCTTCGACGCCGACGTCATCGTCATGCTCCCGATCGGATACACCCTGGCCGAGACCGAGTCGGATCCATTGATCGCGAGCCTCCAGGTCGTGAAGGATGACCGCGCCGTGTTCATCGACCCCGACTCGGAATTGTCGGGTGCGTACAGCGCCGCGAGCGTGCTGAGCATCCCGGTCGTACTCGACCAGCTGGTGCCCGAACTCGCTGCCGCCGCAAGCTGAAGCGAGGGTCGCCCGGCGTAGCGCGCCGGGACACCCACTCGGCCTGCAGTAAAGTTTGCTGGGGCTGCGGTCATCGCGCCATCCAACTTCCACCCCATCGAAGGACTCGATCCCGTGGCCAAGCCGATCGTGCTGATTGCCGAAGAACTCTCCCCAGCTACCGTCGAGGCCCTCGGCCCCGATTTCGACGTGCGTTCCGTCGACGGCACCGACAGGCCAGCGCTGCTCGCCGCACTCGCGGGGGCCAGCGCCGTGCTGATCCGTTCCGCGACGAGGATGGACGAGGAGGCCATTGCGGCCAGCTCCACGCTCAAGGTGATCGCCCGTGCAGGCGTCGGTCTCGACAACGTCGACATCAGGGCGGCAACGGCCGCCGGCGTGATGGTGGTGAACGCCCCGACCTCGAACATCATCTCGGCAGCCGAGCTGACCGTAGGTCACATCCTGAGCCTCGCCCGCCACATCCCCGCGGCGCACGGCGCGCTCGCCCAGGGTCTCTGGAAGCGCTCGAAGTACACGGGCGTCGAGCTCTACGAGAAGACCATCGGCATCATCGGGCTCGGTCGTATCGGCGCCCTCATCACCGCCAGGATGCAGGCCTTCGGCACCAACGTCGTGGCCTACGACCCCTATGTGACCTCGGCTCGCGCCCAGCAGCTCGGCGTGACGCTGTTGCCGCTGGATGAACTGCTCGCCCAGTCCGACTTCATCACCATCCACATGCCGAAGACCCCCGAGACGACCGGGATGATCTCGACCGATCAGCTCGCGCGGATGAAGTCGACGGCGTTCATCATCAACGTCGCCCGCGGCGGCCTGATCGACGAGGATGCCCTCTATACGGCGCTCAAGTCCGGGCGCATCGCCGGAGCAGGGCTCGACGTCTTCGTGAACGAGCCGCCGACCGATTCGCCGCTTCTCGCGCTCGAGAACGTCGTCGTCACGCCGCACCTCGGTGCCTCGACCGATGAAGCGCAGGAGAAGGCCGGGGTCTCGGTCGCACGTTCCGTGCGGCTCGCCCTCGACGGTGAGCTCGTGCCCGATGCCGTCAACGTCGCCGGTGGGGTCATCGACCCGAGCGTGCGTCCCGGCATCCCGCTCATGGAGAAGCTCGGCCAGGTCTTCTCGGCGCTCGCCGACGACCCGATCACCAATATCGACATCGAGGTCCGCGGCGAGATCGTCGAGTTCGACGTCAATGTGCTCAAGCTCGCTGCGCTCAAGGGCATCTTCTCGAACATCGTCAGCGAGTCGGTCAGCTACGTCAACGCTCCCCTTCTGGCCGAGCAGCGCGGCATCACCGTGCGACTGGTCACGGATGCCGTCAGCGAGGAATACCGCAACCTCCTCACGATCCGCGGCGCCCTTGCCGACGGAACGCAGGTCTCGGTCTCTGGCACGCTCACGGGCACCAAGCAGGCGCAGAAAATCGTGGAGATCAACGGCTATGACGTGGAGGTGCCGTTCGCTGAGCACCTGATCGTGATGACGTACGTCGACCGCCCCGGCATCGTGGCTGTGTACGGCCAGGAGTTCGGCGACGCCAACATCAACATCGCCGGCATGCAGATCGCCCGTCGGAAGGCTGGCGGCCAGGCACTAAGCGTCCTGACCGTGGATTCGCCGGTGCCCACTGAGCTTCTCGACACGGTGCGCACCGCGATCGACGCGACACTTCTTACGGAGATCGACATCGTCGAGGCCTAGCCCGACAGGCTCCAGGGCCACACGCACTCAGGCCCGGCTCGTTCGAAAGAACGAGCCGGGCCTGAGTTGTGAAGACTGCGGAGTTTAGATCTCGTCAGGGGTGGTGCTGGTGCGACGCTCCTGGACAGAGCGGCCGCTGCCGTCGACGCCGGAGTGCACGGTCGTGACCGACTGGCGCTTACGCAGCATCAGCACGAGGCCGAGGATGAAAACGAGCGCACCGGCTCCCATCAGCAGGTAACCGACCAGCTGGAGGTCGATGAAGTCGACCTGCAGGTTGACGGCGAAGGCGAGGATTGCGCCGATGACAAAAAGGACGATTCCGGTTCCGATACTCATGCGCACAGCCTAGGCCGCTGGCAGGCTGGCGCCAGGGGCTTGTGTCGCCTGTCTGGAGTGCGCTAGAGGCGTGATCTCGCGGCGATCAACTGGTCGACGGCGGCCAGCAGTTCGTCGGTGTCGGGTGTCACGTTCTCTCCGCTCGGAAACAGCGCAGAGCGGTAATACAGTCCGTCGCTCATCAGCAGCACGATGCGCGCCACCACCGGGTCCCCGAGCGCGTCGGTGAGCATCCTGAGCCAGGAGCTCTCCACGGTCTCGAGGGCGGCGATGATGCCGGGATACTGGCCGGACTGTGCGAGGCGGCTGGCAATGGTGAAGGCGCGGTCGAGTGGGGTGTTCTCGGCTACCGAGAGGCGCATGAACCGTGAGACCATCCCGTCGGGAGCTGCGATCAACTCGGCCACTTCTTCTTCGGCCAGCGTCATGACCCGCTGGATCTCGCCGTCGACGAGGTCGTTCTTCGAGGCGAAGTGATAGAGCAGGCCGCCCTTCGATACGCCTGCCCGTTTTGCGACAGCGTCGAGAGTGGCAGTTCGTTCCCCACTGTCGATGACGATCGACTCGAACGCGTCGAGGATCAGGTCACGGGTCGAGGTGCTGGACGTCATACTCCCACAGTATAGTTGGACGACTGTACCGGCTGGACGGTATAGTGAATCAGGTGATTATTGATGACGTAACAGTGAGGGCGGGTTCGCGGCAGTGGGCCGGGCTCGCTGTGCTTATGCTGCCCGTTCTGCTGATCTCGATCGACAACACGGTGCTGAGCTTTGCTCTCCCCGAGATCTCCCGGGACCTGCGCCCGAGCGCGGCCGGCCAGTTGTGGATCGTCGACGCCTATCCGCTCGTGCTCGCGGGGCTGCTCGTGGCGATGGGAAACCTCGGCGACCGGTTCGGCCGTCGCCGGATGCTCATGATCGGCACGGCGGGATTCGGCGCCGTCTCCGCGCTGGCCGCGTTCGCGCCATCCGCAGAACTGCTCATTGCCGCGAGAGTGCTGCTCGGATTCTTCGGGGCGATGCTGATGCCATCGACCCTGTCGCTGTTGCGCAACCTCTTCACCGACCGCCGGCAGCGTCGGCTGGCCATCGCCATCTGGGCGGCGGGATTCTCGGCGGGTTCTGCCATCGGGCCCGTGGTGGGCGGTGTGCTCCTCGAACACTTCTGGTGGGGGTCGGTCTTCCTGATCGCCGTGCCTGTGCTGTTGCCGCTGCTGATCTTCGTGCCGTTGCTGGTGCCGGAGTCGAAGGATCCGACGCCCGGTCCATTCGATCCCGTGAGCGTGCTGCTCTCGATGGCGGCCCTCACGCCCATCGTCTACGCCATCAAGAGTGTTGCCACCAATGGCATCGGTGTGATGCCGGTCGCGCTCGTCGCCGTCGGAGTCGTCTCAGGGTTCCTGTTCGTGCGTCGACTCCTCGCGCAGCCGAACCCCATGCTCGACATGCGATTGTTCAGGGTGCCCACGTTCAGCGGGGCGGTCATCGTCAACCTCGTGAGCGTGTTCTCTCTCGTGGGATTCCTCTACTTCCTCACGCAACACCTCCAACTCGTCGTCGGGTTGTCGCCGCTGAATGCGGCGCTCGCGCTCATCCCCGGTGTGGTCATCATTATCGTGACGGGCCTGCTCGCCGTTCCTCTCGTGCGGATCGTGCGGCCCGGTTTCGTCATGGCCGCGGGGCTCGGGCTGAGCTTCACCGCCTATGCGATGACCGCCGTGATCGGCAGCGGCGCCACCGTGACCACCCTCGTCGTCGCGTTCTGCCTGCTCGGGGCGGGAATCGGAGCGGCAGAGACCCTGTCGAACGACCTGGTGATCGCCAGTGTGCCGCCCGAGAAGGCCGGTGCGGCATCCGGAGTCTCTGAGACCGCGTACGAACTCGGTGCCGTGCTGGGCACAGCTGTGCTCGGAAGCATCCTTGCCGCGTTTTACCGCAGCTCGATAGTGATACCGAACGGGGTCGGCGACGTGGATGCGCAGGCGGCCCGCGACACCCTCGGTGGCGCGGTGGAGGTGTCATCCACCCTCCCCGGCGGTGTCGGCGACGCCCTGCTCGAGTCGGCCCGCAGCGCCTTCGATTCCGGCGTGACCGTCACCTCGTGGTTCGCGGCAGCCATGATGCTCGTGGCCATCGCCGTGACCCTGCTCACGCTGCGGAAGGCCCGCGGCTAGGCGCGCCCGGCCGGGCGAGTCGGGGTGCCGCACGGCGGTACTGTACATCCATGGCACCAACCCTGAATCTCGCAGTCATTCCCGGCGATGGCATCGGCCCCGAGGTCATCGCAGAAGCACTCAAGGTGCTTGCGGCGACGGGGGTGGATGCCACGACCATCGAGTTCCCGTTCGGCGCCGGGCATTTTCTGGCCACCGGTGACATCCTCGGCGCTGCCGACCTCGAGTCGCTGACGCCCTTCGATGCGATCCTGCTCGGGGCCATCGGCGGAGATCCACGCGATCCACGGCTGGCCGGCGGCATCATCGAGCGTGGGTTGCTGTTGAAGCTCAGGTTCGCGTTCGACCACTACGTGAACCTGCGCCCGACGGCCCTGTTCCCCGGGGTGGCGTCTCCGCTCGCGAACCCCGGCACCGTGGACTTCGTGGTGGTACGCGAGGGCACAGAGGGCCCGTACGTGGGCAATGGCGGCGGCATCCGGGTCGGAACCGAACACGAGATCGCCACAGAGGTCTCGATCAATACCGCGTTCGGCGCCGAGCGGGTCGTGCGTTTCGCGTTCGGCCAGGCCGTGGCGCGCAGGAACAAGCTCACCCTCGTGCACAAGACCAACGTGCTCACCCACGCGGGCAGCCTGTGGCAGCGCACCGTCGACCGGGTCGCCCTCGAGTTCCCCTCCGTCGAGGTCGGGTACCAGCACATCGATGCCGCGACTATCCATCTGGTGACCGACCCGGGTAAATTCGATGTCATCGTCACCGACAATCTCTTCGGCGATATCCTCACCGATCTTGCCGCCGCAATCAGCGGTGGCATCGGGCTGGCGGCCTCGGGCAACATCAACCCCGACGGTACGTTCCCCTCGATGTTCGAACCCGTCCACGGTTCGGCACCGGACATCGCGGGCCAGCAGCTGGCCGACCCCACTGCGGCGATCCTCTCCGTTGCGCTGTTGCTGACTCACCTCGGCGAGCAGGATGCCGCGGCGAAGGTCACAGCGGCCGTCGAGGCCGATCTTGCCGCTCGTGGCACCACGTCACGGTCCACGGCCGAGGTCGGTTCTGCGATTGCGGCTGCGGTAGCGCAGAATTAGTAGCACGTCCGACTAAATCCCTGAAGGATCCCCATGAAGAACCTGCTCGCTCCCGTGTCACTCCAGTTCCTGGTGAAGAAAAACCAGGATGCCCGCTCGGAGCAGGAGCATGCCGACATTCTGGCTGACCCCGGTTTCGGCAAGCACTTCACCGATCACATGGTCGACATCTGCTGGAGCGAGAAGGGCGGATGGCACCGCGCCCGCGTCCAGCCCTACGGACCCATCGCGCTCGACCCGGCCGCCGCCGTGCTGCACTACGCCCAGGAGGTCTTCGAGGGGCTCAAGGCCTATCGCCACGCTGACGGCTCCATCTGGTCGTTCCGGCCCGAGGCGAACGCCGCCCGCATGCAGCGTTCGGCGCGCCGTCTGGCCCTTCCGGAGTTGCCTACCGAAGACTTCATCGAATCGCTCCGGCAGCTCATCGCCGTCGACTCCCGCTGGGTGCCGTCCGCCCCGGAGACGAGCCTGTACCTGCGTCCGTTCATGTTTGCGAAAGAAGCGTTTCTCGGGGTGCGCCCTGCGGCAAAGGTCAACTACTACGTCATCGCGAGCCCGGCCGGCGCCTACTTCACGGGTGGGGTCAACCCGCTGTCGATCTGGGTGTCGACGAGTTACGCGCGCGCAGGCAAGGGCGGGATGGGTTCAGCCAAGACCGGAGGAAACTATGCGTCGTCGCTCGTGGCACAGCAGGAGGCGTACGACCACGGTTGCGCGCAGGTGCTGTTCCTGGATGCCGAGGAGGGAAAGTATCTGGAGGAACTCGGCGGCATGAACGTCGTCTTCGTGTACAAGGATGGCCGTCTCGTGACTCCGGATTCTCCGAGCATCCTCGAGGGCATCACGCTCGACTCGATCCTGCAGCTCGGCGTCGACCGTGGGCTGACCGTGGAACGCCGCAGGGTCAGTATCGACGAGATCCGCGAGGGTGTGGCATCCGGCGACATCGTGGAGATGTTCGCGTGCGGCACCGCCGCCGTCGTCACCCCGATCGCCCAGTTCAGGGCCGACGGTTTCACGATCGGCGATGCGGATGCGCCAGCAGGTGAGCTCACCATGTCTCTGCGCGAAGAGCTGACCGACATCCAGTACGGTCGCCGCCCCGACACCCACGGCTGGCTCACCAGGCTCGACAGCGAGGGCGCCGAGTGAAGGTCGCACGATTCAGCACGGGCGGTGATCCCCGGTTCGGCATCGTCGACGGCGATGAGATCGTCGTGCTGGCGGGCGACCCGATGTTCGCGGGTTTCGAGACGACGGATGAGCGCGTGCCGCTGGCTGAGGCGAAGCTTCTCGCTCCCGTCATCCCGCGGTCGAAGGTCGTCGCCGTCGGCAAGAATTACGTCGATCACGTTGCCGAATTCGGGGGAGAGGTTCCGACGGAGCCGCTGCTCTTCCTGAAGCCGAACACGTCGGTGATCGGCCCTGGGGACGCCATCGTGCTTCCCCGGCAAAGCAACCGCGTCGACTTCGAGGGGGAGCTCGCCATCGTCATCGGCAGCATCGCCCGCAACGTCGCCGAGGCTGATGTCGATTCGGTGATCTTCGGGTACACCATCGCCAACGATGTGACGGCACGTGACCTGCAGAAGACTGACGGCCAGTGGGCGCGGGCGAAGGGCTTCGATACGTTCTGCCCACTCGGGCCTGTGATCGAGACCGAGTTCGACGTTGCGGCGGGCAGTGTCGAGTCACGGCTCAACGGAGAGGCCCGCCAGGGCGCTCCCTTCACCGACATGGTGCACTCCGTCGCGTCCATCGTCGCGTACGTCTCCGCCGCGTTCACCCTGCTGCCGGGCGACGTGATCCTGACCGGGACGCCCGCCGGAGTCGGAAAGATGGTCGACGGTGATGTCATCGAGATCGAGGTCTCCGGAATCGGCGTGCTGAGCAACCCCGTCCGCGGCTGACCCGCCCGCTTCAGCCCCGGGAGAAGGCTGCTCCCTTAGAGGATGTATGGCACTCCGCCATACATCCTGTTCCACGGCCACCACATCGTGGGCTGCGTGCTCTACTCCTCCCCAGCCCTCGTGGGTCGGTTTTTGCTGACCACCAGGGTTGCTCCACTCGCTACGTATGGCGAAGAGGCATACCTTCGCAGGATGACAGCCCACATCCCGGAGCCCGAGCACCCACAGAACGATCCGCATCGGATGGTGCGAACTACGGTGTTTCTACCCACGTCAGTCGTCGCCGGAGTCCGGGTTGTCGCGAAAGCGCGCGGAACGTCGTCCGCGGGGATCATCAGGGCAGCGGTGGAGTCCGCGGTGGGGGGATATCGTCCGCCGCCGCGCGGGGGATTCCTGTGATCCTCGATGCCGAGAGCCTTCTCACGTTCTTCGATCGGAAAAGGGACGGCCACTGGGCGATGGCAGGCACGATCGATCTGGCTGCCGACGGGGAACAACTCGTGGTTTCACCGTTCGTCATCGCGCAACTCGAACCCCTGACCCGAGCACAGTTCGGGCGGGACGGCTGGCTCGCCGTGCTCGAGGAACTGGCGGGCGGTGCGTGGAGCATCGCGGTCATCGACGCCGTTCATCTGGAGGCCATGCGCTCGCTGCTCGACGACGGAACGTCCATCGCCGGAGCTGGTAGTTGCGCGGAGGCATCTGTTGCTGTGCTCACCGCCTCGTAGACTTGAGCCCGATGACCGCTCTATTCTCCACAGCCACCGGAACCGACGTCCGCGTCAGATTCTGCCCATCGCCCACCGGAACGCCGCATGTGGGGCTGATCCGCACGGCCCTGTTCAACTGGGCATACGCCCGGCACACCGGCGGAACCATGGTCTTCCGTGTCGAAGACACCGATGCTGAGCGCGACAGTGAAGAGAGCTACCTGCAGTTGCTCGATGCACTGCGCTGGCTGCACATCGACTGGGACGAGGGCATCGACGTCGGCGGGCCGCACGAGCCGTACCGTCAGTCGCAGCGCACCAGCATCTACCTCGAGGTGATCGAGAAGCTGAAGGCGACCGGCCACCTCTACGAGTCCTTCGCGACGGGCGAAGAGATCGAGGCCCGCAACGTTGCTGCCGGTCGCGACCCCAAGCAGGGCTACGACAACTTCGAGCGCGACCTCACCGTCGAGCAGAAGGCCGCGTTCGTGGCAGAAGGGCGCCAGCCGGCCCTGCGTCTTCGCGTTCCGGACACCGACCTCAGCTTCGACGACCTCGTCCGTGGCGAGATCACCTTCCCCGCGGGATCCTTCACCGACTTCGTCGTGGTGAGACCGAACGGGGCGCCGCTCTACACCTTCGTCAACCCGGTGGACGATGCGCTCATGGGAATCACCCACGTGCTGCGTGGCGAAGACCTGCTCTCATCCACTCCGCGCCAGATCGCGCTGTACACCGCGCTCATCGAGATCGGGGTCGCCACGGCCATCCCACGATTCGGCCATCTGCCCTACGTCATGGGGGAGGGCAACAAGAAACTGTCGAAGCGCGACCCGGAGTCGAGCCTCTTCCATCACCGTGATCGCGGCTTCATCCCCGAGGGGCTCATCAACTACCTCGCGCTGCTCGGCTGGTCGATTGCGGCCGACCGCGACGTGTTCTCGATCGACGAGATGGTCGCTGCGTTCGACGTCGTCGACGTGAACCCGAACCCGGCCAGATTCGACGTGAAGAAGGCCGAGTCCATCAACGGCGACCAGATCCGGCTTCTCGAAGTGCACGAGTTCGCCAAGCGACTCGAGCCCTACGTCGCAGACATGCTCAAGGACGACGGCGATCGCGCCATGTTGCTGGCCGCAGCGCCTCTGGTGCAGGAGCGGATGCAGCTGCTCGGGGAATCCCGCGAACTGCTCGCCTTCCTGTTCACGAAAGACGACGACCTGGCCTTCGCCGCCGACGCGATGCCGAGTGCCGACGGTGCCGACGTGCTGGATGCCGCAGCGGCGGTATTGCCCGCCGTCGCGCCGTGGAACACGGAGAACATCGAGGCCGCGCTGCGCGCAGAGTTGATCGAGTCGAGGGGCATGAAGCCGCGCACGGCCTTCGGTCCCTTGCGCACGGCACTGTCGGGCCGCCGGATCAGCCCACCGCTCTTCGAGTCGATGGAGTTGCTCGGTCGAGAATCCACTCTCAGGCGCATCGAAAGGCTCCGCGCGAGCCTCTAGCGGCGTGGGCTGAAGAAGCTCCGCGGAAGCTTAGAGTGGGGATGTGCCATCCGATCATGACGTCGACCTCGTCATTCTCGGCGGTGGCTGCGCTGGCCTCTCACTGGCGGCCCGCCTGGCCGACGCTCGCACAGGGCTGACGGTCGTCGTGCTCGAAGCGCGGACCGGCTACGTGGATGACCGCAGCTGGTGTTTCTGGAGACCTGAGCAGCACGACCTCAGCCATCTCGTGTCGAAGTCATGGTCGTCGTGGACCTTCAGGGGTGCCGACGGGCGCACCTCGACCCGTGCAGTCCCCGGCCTGCGGTACCAGTACATTCGAGGGTCTGACTTCTACGCGGACGCGCTGCAGCGGATAGCGACATCCAGCTCCGTCTCGATCCGCACGGGGGTGCGGGTGTCGACCGTCGAACCCGAGGGCAATGGCCTGCGTGTGCAGACCGATTCGGGAGAGTTCACGCCCCGTTGGGTGGTGGATACCCGGCCCCGGCGACTCCCCGCCATGCTCTACCAGTGCTTCGCCGGCGTGGAGATCGAGTCCGACAGTCCGCTGCCGTTCGATCTCGACGAAGCCGGCCTCATGACCGGCATGCGCTCCGACGCTGATGGGCTGGGGTTCACGTACATCCTGCCGCTGACTGCCACCAGCGCCATCATCGAATGGACCAGATTCAGCGCGAGGCCGCTCCCTCCAGCCGAACTCGCCGCAGGACTTGCCGCTGTGCTCGATGCGAAAGGCCTGGCGTCGGCTCGCGTGATCCGGAACGAAGGCGGCGTGCTGCCGATGGGTCGGCCCCCGGCGGTGTCGGCGTCCGTGCCCGGTGTGGTGCTCGCGGGCATGGGGGGAGGCGCGCTGCGCGCGGCGTCCGGTTATGCCTTCCTGCGCATCCAGGGCTGGGCCGAAACCTGCGCCGCGGAGCTACAGTCCGGCCGGGCTCCCGTCGGGCATCCGGCAGAACCATGGGATCGCCGCGAGATGGATCGCATCTTCCTGCAGGCGATCCGCGCTCGGCCGGAGAAGACCGGTGACTACTTCCTGCGCCTTGCCGGCTCGGTTCCTCCCGAGCGGCTGGTGCGTTTTCTCAGCGACCAGGCCACGGTCGGCGACTACGCCCGCATCATCGCGAGCCTCCCGCTGCTGCCGTTTCTTGCCCAGATCCCTCGCAGGCCAGAGCTTTTTCTGCGGACAGAGGAGGTGGCAGGATGACGACAGTCGAGTCGAGACGCCCCCCGGTGGAGACGTACCTGTTCTGCGGATTCGCCCTGGTCGCCGTGGCGGTCTTCCTCACCCCGGCCGCCGCACCGCCGCTGCAGGCCCAGGTGATCGTGCTCGGGGTGCTCGCCGCAGTGCTCGGCCTCCCGCACGGTGCACTGGATCCGCTCATCGCCCGTCGGCTCGGGCTGTGGAAGGGCCCTGCGGGGTTCGCGGTGTTCAACCTCGCCTACCTCGGAGCCGTGGTCGTCGTCGTGCTGCTGTGGCTGCTGAACCCCGTAGCCAGCCTTGTGGTGTTCCTCGCCGTCTCTGCCATGCACTTCGGCGCGGACTGGAACGGCGACCGACCCGTGTGGCTGCGCATCGCGGCGGGCGTCGGGCTTCTCTCCCTTCCGTCCCTCGGTCACAGGGCAGAGGTATCGGGCCTCTACGAGACTCTCGCTCCCGGCGGCGGCGATGCCATCTCGACCGTGCAGTTCTGGATCGCGCCGGTTGCCCTGGTCGGAATGCTCATCGGAGCAGGTCTCGCGGTGCGCCGTCGACCGAATGAGGCTGCCGAGCTCGTCGTCGCGGCGCTGCTGGCCGTCGTCGCCCCGCCCCTCGTGTTCTTTGCCATCTACTTCTGCGCCCTGCACAGCGTGCGTCACCTGCGCTCCGGGTTCAGCGCCGAGAGCCGGGGTCGACTGACTGGTCTCATCGTCGTGCTGTACACGGCCGTGCCCATCCTCGGCGCCGTCGCCGTGCTGCTCGTCTCGCTGTCGGTCGGCCCGATCGTCTCCGTGGATGACCGGCTGCTGCAGGTCGTCTTCATCGGCCTCGCGGGGCTCACCGTGCCGCACATGATCCTCGTCGGTCTCGAGTCGCGGCGCAGCGCCCGGACTATCGTGGACGCATGACCTCCTTCGACGTGAAGCGGAAGCGACCGCGCTGGGTGGGATGGATTCCCGCTGTCGCGCTGGTGCTCATTGTCGCCGCAGTGGGTATCACGTCGGCGGTTCTGGTGGGTAACGGCCTAGGTGGGCCGGCTCCGGAGCCGACGGTGGGGGAGGTGACCGAGCTCAACTGGTCATCCTTCACGGAAGACGGCCTCGCCTACATCGAGAGGTCGCGCGACGTGCGCATCGACCTGTCCCGATCGCCGACGGATGCCGCGGCCCTCGGCCTCGCCGCGGACGGCACGACCACCATCGGCCCGAGCGAGAACTTCGACACCGACAACGACTACTACCTGATCGCGAACGGCGGTGGTGAGGGATTCGGCGGCAAGCGCTTCACCGTCAGCCAGCTGTCCATCACCACGTCGGGCGGCGAGATCTCTCACATCATCGCCCAGTCGAGCGGGATCGTCCCGTTCAGGGTCGCGCTGAACGATCTGGGCGCACAGGCCAAAGAGTTCGGCTGGCAGCCCCTCGACACGGATGCGATCTTCGCCGACGTGAATGCGTCGGTGGCGGCCGGTGAGCCGTTCGGATTCACGGCGGGACCGGGAGACCGGCTCGGAATGGGTGTCGCGGCCAGCGCCAACTGCGACCAGTCCGGGTCGTGCGTCGTCGAGTACGACATCACGCCTGAGGTACGCTAAAGTAGACAGTCGGCCCGGCTTCGGCAGGGCCCTGTGGGGTATGGTGTAATTGGCAACACGGAAGATTCTGATTCTTTTGTTCTTGGTTCGAGTCCAGGTACCCCAGCTTTAGCTCCGTGTAGTGAGCAGCCCGAAGAGCCCCGGTCATCCGGGGCTTTTTTGTTGCCCGGATGCCGTGACATTCGCTGCGCCGAAATATAGACAGTGACACTATCGATAGTTACACTATCGGCTATGAAGATGTCCGAATTGAGCGAATGCAGCGGCGTGAGCGTCGCATCGATCAAGTTCTACCAGCGGGAGGAACTCCTTCCCGAGGCGGAACGCACGAGCCCCAACCAGGCCCGGTACGACTCGAACCACGTCGACAGGCTGCGCCTCATCCGTGCGCTCGTCGACGTCGGGGGACTGTCCGTCGCCACCGTGCGCGAGGTGCTCGCCGCAGCCGAAGCCGACATTCCGCTGGACTGGGCGATGGGGGTCGCACAGCACGCCATCCCCGGCTCGGTCGAACTGCCGGTCGAGTCCACCCGCGGGGTTGCCGAGATCGACAGGGTCACCGAGGAGATGGGCTGGACGGTATCTGCCGACAATCCCGGCCGCGGCATGGCGGCGAGGGTGATCGACTCGTACGTGCAGCTCGACCACGAGGAGCTGCTGAGTGTGCTGCCCGCGTATTCGGCGGCCGCGGTCATGGTCGCCCGCACCGACCTCGCCTCCATCGCGCTTCAGCCCAGCCGATTGCGCGTGTCTGAGACCGTCGTGGTCGGAACAGTGCTCGGCGATTCCCTGTTTGCCGGGCTTCGTCGGATGGCGCAGGAAGACGAAGCGCACCGCCAGTACGCACCGGTGCAGGCATGACCGCGCACCGGCCACTGCTGTGGCTCGCAGCCGCGATGGCTGTGCTCTCCGTCGTCGCGATCATCGGCGTCGTTGTCGACCCCCGCGAGGTGCTCGGTGCGCCGGCCTGGGCCAAGCCGCTGAAGTTCGCGCTATCCATCGGCATCTATTCGCTGACGCTGTCGTGGCTCATCGGGCAGCTGACCAGGATGCGCAGGCTCGCCCGCATCGCCGGCACGGTCAGCGTCATCGGCCTGGTGATCGAGTCGGTCATCATCGTCGGCGCTGCGGCGACCGGTGACACGAGTCACTTCAACGTCTCCACCCCGCTTCACACCGTGCTGTGGTCGGTCATGGCCTTCTCGATCGTGGTGGTCTGGATGATGACCCTGATCGTCGGGGTCGCCCTGTTCCGCAATCCGCTGGGGGACCGTGCGAGAACCCTCGCGATCAGGGCGGGCGTGATCATCGCGCTCGTGGGTATGGGGCTCGCCTTCCTCATGACGGGACCGACCGCGCAACAGCTCGACGACTTCCAGGGCGTAGCCGGAGCCCACGCCGTCGGTGTCGCCGACGGTGGCCCCGGCCTGTTCCTGTTGGGCTGGAGCACGGTGGCAGGCGACCTGCGCATTCCGCACTTCGTCGGGATGCACGCCCTCCAGGTGCTCCCACTCTTCGTGATCGCCCTCGAGTTCCTGGCGCGCAGGATTCCACGGCTCGACTCCCCGCAGGTGCGCCTGCGGCTGGTGCGCGTGGCGGTCGTCGCGTACTCCGCCACGGTCGCCGTGCTGACCTGGCAGTCGCTGGCAGGCCAGTCGATCGTGAGCCCCGCCGGACCGATCCTCGCCGCCGGGCTGACCGTGGCCGCCGCGACAGTCGTGTCGGCAGTGGCCTCGGTGCTGGCGCCAGCCCGCGATGCGCGATTATGGGTGGATGCAGATCAGGCCCGCTGACGACTCCGACCTCGACGCCATACTCGAGATCCACAACCACGCCATCCGCGAGACGACCGCCATCTGGACAGAGGTGGAGGTCGGTCGGGAGGATCGCGAGCTGTGGCTGGCCGCGCGTCAGGCCGCCGGGCATCCTGTCATCGTCGCCGAGGTGGGTGGGGTGCTCGCCGGCTATGCGGCGTACGGCCCCTGGCGCGAGAAGTCGGGATATCGCCTGACCGTCGAGAACTCCGTGTACGTCGCGGGGGGCTTCCAGCGGCGGGGCGTGGCGATGGCGCTGATGGTGGAGCTGATCCGCCTGGCGAAGGAGCGCGGCATCCACGTCATGATCGCGGCGATCGATGCGGAGAACGCGGGGTCGATCGCTCTTCATCGGCGCCTCGGATTCGGTGAGCCGATGGTGGTCGCCGAGGTCGGGCTGAAGTTCGGCCGCTGGCTCGATCTCGCGTTCATGCGACTGCAGGTGTCACCCGATCAGCTGCCGCGCGACTGAGGCATCGGCTCGCGTCAGCGCAGCAGTGCGACGACGTCCCGGGCGAGGCCGACTGCCCGCTCGTGAATCTCGAGAACGGTCGTGGTGCTGCCGGCGGCGACCCACTCCCTGATCGCGGTGCGCACGGCCGAGCCGCAGAGTGCGACGATCGAATCCGCGAGCGGGGCCCGTGACTCCTCATCGGAGAAGCGAGGATCGTCGGCCATGAGGCTCCGGACGGCGACCGCGAGCCCGTCCATGATCCTGGTCATCTGTGCCATCTTGCGGCTGAAGAGCTCGGGGTATTCGCGGGCGATCTGCACGCGCACGGCATGCAGGGCAGCCGATCCCAGGGTGGGTGCCATGACGTCGAGCAGCACACCGACGATCGAGGAGATCAGGTCGCCTTCGCGGTGGTGCGCGCGCACCATCTCTTCGGTGACCTCGACGTTCTGGGTGCCGAGGATCGCGTCTTCCTTGCAGTCGAAGTAATTGAAGAATGTGCGTGGAGACACGTCAGCCGACTCGCTGATCGCGTCGATGGTGGCATGGTCGAGCCCATGCCGCAGCACGATGCCAGTGGCGGCCCGCTCCAGGTTGGCTCGAGTTTCCGCGCGTTTGCGATCGCGCAGGCCGAGAGCGGGAGGAGAACCCATAGTTCTATATTTGCACTGACTGCAAAAATGCGCAAATGCAGGATTGGCGAAGCCGACCTATAGGTCGAGTGACTGTCCTACGCCGAGCTGCACGTATTCGCCTCCACCGCGCTGTGTCGCAGCGTCGAGGCGCTCGCCGTTGATCGAGATGCCGATCTGTGAGAGCACAGCCTCGTGCACGGGGAATGCGCGACGCGGGGCGACGGCGAGGACGTAGTCGATAGCTTCGCTGACCTTGAGCCACGGGGCTCCGATGGGGACGGCGAGAGTGTCGACCGGAACGTTCGGCAGGGTCAACGAGTCACCGGCGTAGTAGAAGCTGTCGTCGATGAGTACCGCGACATTGTCGACGATCGGGATCGACTCGTGGATGACCGCATGCTTCTCCCCGATGAACTTCAGAGAGAACGGTCCGACCTGGAGCTCATCGCCGTTCTTGACCGTCTCGACGGTGAGGTCGTCGTCGGTGACAGCAGCCGCGACTCCACCCGGGCCGAGAATGCGCGCCCCGGGGTTCCGCTCGAGGATGCGCCGCAGGTGCTCGGGAGTCCAGTGATCGGCATGCTCGTGAGTGACGACGATGGCGACGACGCCTGTGACGTCATTGAGCGGAGTGGTGAACGCTCCGGGATCGATGATGATCGTCGAACCGCTCTTCTCAACGACCGTGCAGGCGTGCTCGTACTTCGTGATCTTCATGATCCGACACTATTACGAGCTTTCCGAGATCTCCCTCCCTGTACTGCGGGGCTGCCATGGGGTAGGCGCGTGCTACTGCACTGTGCTCCTGCACTGTGCTGCTGCATAATGACGAGGTGACGATGAAGCCGCTCCGCCTCGTAGTGGCGATCAACCCGACGGCGTCGTTCGGCAAGGGAAGCAGGGTCGGCCCGGCCGTCGTGCAGACCCTCCGGGCCATCGGTCACACCGTCACCAGCCTCCAGGAGCCCGATTTCGAGCAACTGATGGAGTCTGCCCGGCAGGCCATCGCGACCAGACCGGATGCGTTCATCGTGGTCGGCGGCGACGGCATGGTGAGCCTCGCCTCGAACCTGCTGGCGGGCTCGAAGGTTCCCCTCGGGATCGTGCCCTCCGGCACGGGCAACGACATGGCCCGCGGCCTGGGGATCCCGTTCGAGAACACCGAGGCCGCGATCAGGATGCTTGCCGATCTGTTGCAGGGGCCGCCGCGAACGATCGATGCCGGCCGCGTCGAGTATGTGGACGACGACACCGGGCAGGCGTCCACCCGCTGGTTCGCCGGCAGCCTGTCTGCCGGCTTCGATGCTGTCGTCAATGAACGCGCCAACCGGATGCGACATCCGAAGGGCGCGAGCCGCTACACGATCGCCATCGGACTGGAGCTGCTGAGGCTCAAGCCCATCCCGTATCGACTCGTGCTCGACGGCCGGCCGCTCGAGACCTCGGCGATGCTCGTGAGCGTCGGCAACAATGTGTCCCTCGGGGGCGGGATGAAGGTCACTCCCGACGCGAAGATCGACGACGGCATGCTCGACGTGCTGGTCGTGCAGCCGCTGTCGCGCATCCAGTTCCTGCGGATCTTCCCCAGGGTGTTCAAGGGCACGCACCTCAGCGACCCCAGGGTCGCCGTGCACCGCGTGAGGTCGATCCGGATCGAGTCCGCGGTCGCGGTCGTCTATGCGGACGGCGAGCGAATCGGCCCGGCCCCGGTCGATGTCACAGTAGTTC
This sequence comes from Salinibacterium sp. CAN_S4, assembly GCF_015752305.1. Taxonomy (NCBI): domain Bacteria; kingdom Bacillati; phylum Actinomycetota; class Actinomycetes; order Micrococcales; family Microbacteriaceae; genus Salinibacterium; species Salinibacterium sp. CAN_S4. Next base: position 240,439 of record NZ_JADOVB010000005.1, read on the forward strand.
CGGGGGCGCTGAGGATCTTCGCGCCCGCCTGAAGGCCATGCACCTGCACGTTTTGGGAGTCACGCCCAACCTGTGGCATACTCTTGTAGTTGTGTGCTGCGGCCCCATCGTATAGCGGCCTAGTACGCTGCCCTCTCACGGCGGTAACACGGGTTCGAATCCCGTTGGGGTCACAACTGCCCGGTTCTCTTGCCCGTCAAGAGAGCCGGGCTCTTTTATTTCCCGAGTGCAGGTTCATTTCCCGGGTGAAGGTTCATTTCCCGGGTGACGGCGGCAGTCCGGAGTGGACTCAGCGCCCGTACGCCACTAGCTTCGATCTTGACGGCCTCGCCCTCGGATTACAGGGTGATCGCCGTCGGATCTCACATATCGAAGGAGCTATCGCATGAGCAACTACGCCGTCATCAATCCCGCCACAGGCGAGACGCTGAGCGAATACCCGGAGATCACGGATTCCGCCCTCGACGATGCCGTCGGTTCGGCCCATGCCGCCTATGCGGAGTGGTCGCGCAATGCCCCTGTCGCGGCCAGGGCCGCGCTGGTCGCACGGGTCGCCGAGTTGCACACAGAGCGCCGTGACCAGCTCGCCGACATCATCGTGCGGGAGATGGGCAAGCCCCTCGACCAGGCGTTCGGTGAGGTGGATTTCGCGGCCGCGATCTACCAGTACTACGCAGACAACGGTGCGGCGTTCCTCGCGGATGAGCCGATCGAACTCGCCGATGGCGGTGGATCGGCGTTCATCCGCCGGGCCGGCCTCGGGGTGCTGCTCGGCATCATGCCGTGGAACTTCCCTTACTACCAGGTGGCCAGGTTCGCCGGCCCGAACGTGGTCGCGGGCAACACGATCCTGCTCAAGCACGCTCCGCAGTGCCCGGAATCCGCCGCAGCGATCGCGCAGATCTTCGACGATGCCGCCGCAGAGCTCGGCGCCCACACCGGCGTCTACGTCAACATCTACGCCTCGAACGACCAGATCGCCACGGTCATTGCCGACCCGCGTCTCCAGGGCGTCTCCGTCACGGGTTCAGAGCGCGCCGGCGCCGCGGTGGCCGAGCTCGCGGGCAGGCACCTGAAGAAGGTCGTGCTCGAACTCGGGGGCTCAGACCCGTTCATCCTGCTCTCGACCAACGACCTCGATGCCGCGGTTCAGGATGCCGTCAACGCACGGCTCGACAACAACGGGCAGTCCTGCAACGGCGCCAAGCGATTCATCGTTATCGACTCGCTCTACGACCAGTTCGCTGCGAAGTTCACCGAGGTATTCACGGCGGCACAGCCCGGCGATCCGATGGTCGATGGCACGCTGCTCGGGCCGCTCGCGTCGGCGGCAGCGACCGAACGACTCGATGAGCAACTCGCCAGGGCCGTCGAGCAGGGCGCTACGGTGCTTGCGAGCGGAACGACGAGCGGAAACTTCTTCCCGCCCGCCGTGCTGGCCGATGTCACGCCGGAGATGGACGCGTATCACGAGGAGTTCTTCGGCCCGGTCGCAGCCCTGTACAGGGTGTCGAGCGAGGAGGAGGCCGTGACGCTCGCCAACGACACGCCATACGGGCTCGGCTCCTACGTCTACACGACCGACCAGGAGCAGGCACTGCGCATGGCCGACGCGATGGACGCGGGGATGGTCTGGATCAACCTCGTGCTGGGCGACTCGGCTGAGCTGCCCTTCGGCGGGGTCAAGCGCTCGGGTTCCGGCCGCGAGATGGGCCGGTTCGCGCTCGAGGAGTTCATCAACAAGAAGCTCATCCGCATCGCGGGGTAGCGGGGTCTGGGTCGGCCGGCATCAGTTGAGGGATGATGCGGGCACCTTCCCCTTCGGTCGGATGATGCCGAAGTTCTTCTCCGGAATGGCCATCACGAAGTACCAGACGATGCCGACTGGCGCGACGATGAGACTCGTGAACAGCGAGTAGAGCGGCAGGAGCAGCAGCCATCTGTTGCGATGCTCCCAGTGCAGCCAGATCACGGCGCAGACGTAGAGCACTCCGACGGCGATGATGGTCGTGGTCGCAGTGGAGATGGCCCACCAGCGCAGGGAGAACATCGCGATCGTCACGATCCCTCCGTACGCCCAGAGAAACGGGTGCTTCAGGAAGTAGCGGAAGTTCGCGACGAACAGCCTGAACTCCCCGCCAGACCAGGCCAGCCGTTGTCGCCACCACGCCTTCCAGGTGTCGGGGACGTCGGTGTTGACCTCGAACGGAATGTGGCAGACCCGGTAGCCGAGTTGCTCGGCGAGCAGTCCGGTCTCGACGTCGTTGCCCTGGAAGAACAGCGAGTGGCGCAGCATGATGGCCCTCATCGCGTCACTCGTGCCAGCGTGGCAGGCTCCGCTCACCAGCCAGGGCACGACGAACCGCATCCTCATCGACTGGCGGTATTCGTGTCGCTGGAACTGCACCATCGATCGCCCGTGGGTCTGGGGCACGAGTCGGATCGACGCGAGTTCGGCATCCCGTCGCGCGAGTTCGCCGACGAGCAGCCACAGCGGCTGCGGTGTGGTCGTGTCGGCGTCGAGGCAGACCACGTACTTCAACGTCACCGCGTGCACTAGCGCATCGCGCACGATCCGATCGCGGATCGTCCCCCCGGTCAGCCGCTTGCCTCCGGCCATCGGTGGGCGATGCGGGCTCCGATACACGGTGAACTTGTAACGAGCCGCTATCGCATCGAGTTCGGTGTAGAACTCATCCGATTCCCCTGAGGTGGTGCACAGGATGACCCGACCAGCATGCGGCGCGAGATACTCCGCATTGGTCAGATACCGCGCGCTCCCGTAGATGGGAACGAGGATCTGGAAATCGTCCCGCCAGGTCTCGGTGCGCAGCCCTTCTTTGCTCAACCGGCGCTCGCGAATGCTGCCGACCAGGTCCACCGCCATCCAGAGGAGGGGGAAGACCAGCATGGCCAGCCATTCCATCAGGCGATGGCCACAGCTTTGCTGAACTCGAGGGCCTCACGGATGATTGCTGCAGGTGCTCCTTCCGCGACTAATTCGCGCAGTTCCGCGACCACCCGCGTGGTGTCGACACTCTCGATATTCGCTGACAGGATGCGCGGATGAGCGGTAGGGGACTGATCCTCCTCCGATTCGAAGCAGGTCTCCTGCATCTTCTCGCCGTCGCGCAGGCCGGTGTACACGATGTGGGGATCGGCGCTGCCGGAGATCCGCACGTATTCCTTGACCAGATCGACGATCCTGATCGAGGTTCCCATGTCGAGTACGAACACGTCGCCGCCCTCAGCCAGGCGTGAGGATTCGATGACAAGGCCTGCGGCCTCGGGGATCGTCATGAAGAATCGGGAGACATCTTTATGGGTGATCTGGATCGGGATGCCCTGGCTGATCTGCCACATCAGCGTCGGAAGGAACGAGCCCCTGCTTCCGAGCACGTTGCCGAAGCGCACGCTCGAGATCACTGTGGCGTCGGTCGAATAGCTGGCAGCGACCTGCTCTGCGAGCTTTTTCGACCACCCGAGCGCCGACGTGGGCGACGCGGCCTTATCTGTGCTGATGTTGACGACCCGACTGACACCGTTGGTGACGGCGGCACGTACGACCGATTCCGTTCCGAACACGTTGGTCTTCGCGGCGGCGTCCGGGAATCGCTCGAGCAAGGGGAGGTGCTTATGGGCGGCGGCGTGGAAGATCACGTCGGGGGCATTGGCGCGGACGACCCGATCCATGAGCGACTCGTCGCGGATGTCCGCGAGGATGTAGTCGTCGTCGTCGAGGAGGGCGCGACCCTCCATGCCGAGCTGGAGGCTGTACAGGGCGAACTCGTCGGTGTCGACGTTGCAGACGCGAGCGGCGCCCAGCGCCTTCGCTTGCAGAACGAGTTCAGAGCCTATGGAGCCGCCTGCGCCCGTCACCATGACGATTTTGCCCCGGATGAGTTCGCGGGCTTCAGCGCCGTAGACGGGGTCTGTGGAATTGCCCAGGAGTAATTCGGGTCGAAAATGTGCAGGGAGTGACATCGGGTTTACGTCCAGTTTCTTCGCTATCGGGCACGCGGAAGTAGGCGCCGGGGCGCCGCCATGCGTCGGCGGGTAAGGCCGGATGATGCAACCGCGGGGTAAGCGCGGTGATGGCCGATCGTGTCCTGGGAGAAAGTCACTGACCGCTGCTGCATCGGGGGATGGGTGGTCCACCGAAGGGTAATGGGATTGCGGGTAGGCGGGGGAACCTGTCGATCGGTGCCGGGTATTGTGTACCCCGCGAGCCGCTTCTCGGTCCCCTCTTCTGTGGACAGGCTATTGCGACATCCGGGCACGCCGGAATACCCCATTCCGGGTGGGGTTAAGGGGCGGGTTAACCCGACGGAATCTCAGTGAAATTCAGGCGAGGCGAAACTCTGGCTAAGGGAAATTCAGACGAGGCGAATTCAGACGAGGCGGGCTTCGGCCAGGCGCTCGGCCGCGTCCAGTGTCGTGATGCCCTCGGAGACCGACTCCCGGAAGATCGTGGCGACGGTGTCGCCGATCGCCTCCACCCGCAGGCTGATGGCGCTGGCGTCGGCGTCGGGTTGCGTCGCCATGTCGAGGTAGATCACGCCGCCGCCGTTGACGACGAAGTCCGGCGCCCACAGGATTCCCCGCCCGGCCAGCTCTGCAGCCCCGTGACGGTACGCGAGCTGGTTGTTCGCCGCACCGACGACACCGCCGACCTTCAGCTCCGCGATCACCTGGGGGTTGAGGGCACCGCCGAGCCCGCACGGCACGAAGAGGTCGGCTTCGACCCGATGGGCCTCATCGGCATCCACCCACGCGGCACCGATCTCGGTGGCGAGCAGCCTGCGGTCGAGGTTGACGTCGCTGACGGTCAGCACGGCACCGGCCGCGGCGAGAGCCCGAGCGAGCCGGCCGCCCACCTGGCCGAGTCCCGAGATCACGATATGGCGGCCCCGGACGTCGCGGGAGCCGAACAGGGCGTCGCAGGTGGCGAGGATGCTGGCGTAGACGCCGGCGGATGTCGCGTCAGCCGGTTCCCCGACGCCGCCCTGGTCGGCGGGCAGCCCGCAGACATGCTCGGTGCGCTCGGCCACGATGGCCATCAGCTCTGCGCTCGTACCGACATCCTCCGCCGTCATGTATGCGCCGTTGAGGCTTTCGATCGCATCGCCGAGATCGAGCATCGCATCGCGCTTCTCGTCTGCAGTGAGGGTCACACCCATGGGCAGATGGATGACCGATTTTCCCCCACCGCGGTGAAGGCCGGCGGCGGAATTCTTGAGGGTCATGGCGGCCGAGAGCCGGAGGGCGTCGGCGACGGCATCCGTCCAGTGCGGATAGTTCCACATGCGTGCCCCGCCGAGAGCCTGGCCCAGAACTGTCGAATGCACGGCCACGGTGATGACCAGTCCCGATCGCCTGCCGGTCGAGATGAGCACTTTTTCGTGGCCGAACTCGGCGTTGGCGATAAAGGACGGTGCGGCATGCAGCGTCGTCGGTGGGTGCAGTGTCATGACATTCTCCTGAGTCCTGGCCTTGTGGGCGCAACAGTAATGAGGGGTGAAACGGGGCGCGAGGGTGTGCGCCCGAGGTCAGCGTAGCGGCTGGACCGGCCCCCGTCACCCCGCGCCCCCAGCGATGCCCGCGGCGGGTTATTGTCGGAAGATGAGCCTTGATGCGCAGGATGCCGCTACCGACCGCTTCCTGAGCCCGGAGGGGCTCCAGTTCGCCACCGACTACCATCTCGCCACCCTGTCCACGCTGGCCGACGACGGCACCATCCACTCCGTGCCAGTCGGTTTCACCTATGCGGACGGCATCGCCAGGGTGATCACGGGTGGGGGCACCCAGAAGGTGCTGAATGCCCAGCGGGGCGGCATCGCGACCATCAGCCAGGTGGATCGCGCGAGGTGGCTGACCGTGAGCGGAACCGTGAGCATCCACGATGATGCAGAGACCGTCGCTGACGCGGTCGAACGCTATGCGGCCCGATACCGGCAACCGAGAGTCAATCCGCTGCGGGTGGCCATGGTCGTCACGGTGAACCGCGCGATGGGTTCCACCGGGATGCTGGTGCCGACGCAGCAGTAGTGCCCGTCAGCGCGCAGTAAGCTGAAGGCTGCGAAGGGGAGTATCCCACCTCGCTGAGCTCGTCAACACGGTGCGCGTCGTCGCTCGCCCGGGCCAGCGGCATCCATCCCACCTCACGGTGCTGACGGCTGCGGGAGAGACTTTCGGCTATCGCCCTGCCCGCTTCTCCCTGAACGGAAGTACATGGAAGCCTCTCTTCCCGTCTGGTTCGAGATCACCTCATACGTGGTGCTGCTCTCGATCCTCGCGTTCGACCTCATTCTCGCCTACCGTCGGCCGCACGTGCCGTCGACGAAAGAGTCGGCGATCTGGGTGAGCATCTATGTGGGGCTCGCGCTGGTGTTCGCACTGCTCATGCTGTGGCAGGGATCAGTCGACCACGCCGCAGAATTCATCGCGGGGTGGGTGACGGAGTACAGCCTCAGCATCGACAACCTGTTCGTGTTCGTCATCATCATGGCGCGCTTCTCCGTGCCCCGGAAGTACCAGCAGGAAGTGCTGATGGTCGGCATCCTGATCGCGCTCGTGCTGCGCGGACTGTTCATTCTGGCGGGCGCCGCGCTCATCGAGAACTTCAGCTTCATCTTCTACATCTTCGGATTGTTCCTCGTCTACACGGCGATCCAGCAGGCGCGACAGAAGCACGACGACATGGAAGAACAGGAAAACGCCGTCATCCGCCTCCTCCGTCGGCGGATCCCTATTTCCGACAACTACGAGGGTGCGAAACTGCGCACCACGATCGACGGCACCCGCGTATTCACGCCGATCCTCGTGGTCTTCGTCGCCCTGGGCATCACCGACCTCGTGTTCGCGCTCGACTCGATCCCGGCGATCTTCGGAATCACGACAGATCCGTTCATCGTGTTCACCGCGAACATCTTCGCGCTCATGGGGTTGCGCCAGCTCTACTTCCTGCTCGGCGACCTGATCGACAAGCTCGAGTACCTGCACTACGGCATCGCGTTCATCCTCGCCTTCATCGGCGTGAAGCTGTTCTTCCACGCCCTGCACGAGAACGAACTGCCGTTCATCAACGGCGGGGAGCATGTCGAGTGGGCTCCCGAGATCTCGACGTGGGCGTCGCTCGCGGTCATCCTCTCCGCGATGACGATCTCCGTGGTCGCGAGCCTGATCAAGATCCGTATCGACAAGAACCGCGAGAGCAGGGTGACCGAGTCGGCCGACCGTTGACGAACCGCCGCGCTCGCGCATGGGGAGTTCTGCCCATGCCGCGGGTGCCGAGTTTCTGTCGGTAATTGGTACCGTGTAGTGACCTGCGTCTCAAGGATTGCGCCGGGGAGCGGGGGAGAGCGGGATGTCGGTCGAAATCAGTCGCGAATTCGCGCTGCCCGACGCCACGGTGCGATTCCGCTTCTCTGGGCATACCGACCGTGGTGCCGTGAGGCGCATCAACGAAGACAGCTTCCTCATGTCGGCCCCGCTGTTCGTGATCGCGGACGGCATGGGTGGTCATGCCTTCGGTGATCGCGCCAGTCAGGCGGCCATCGCCGTGTTCGCCGATGCACTCGTCGAGGGGGCTCCCGCAAGCGCCACCGCGATCCTCGAGACCGTGAAGCGCGCCAACGATGCCGTGCTCGAACTCTCGGTCGGCGACGATTCCCTGTCGGGCACAACGCTCACGGGCGTGGCCTTCGTCGACCTCGACTCCGCGGGGAACTACCACTGGATGGCGTTCAACGTCGGGGACTCCCGTTCGTACCGCTGGGACGGTCGCACGCTCACCCAGTTGAGCGTCGACCACTCTGCCGTACAGGAGCTCGTGGATTCGGGCGTGCTGTCGAAGGCCGAGGCAGAGCGGCATCCTCAGCGCAATGTGATCACGAGGGCGCTCGGAGCTGACGACACCGTCGACGCCGACATCTGGCTGCTGCCCGCCCGCGCGAGACAGGCCTTCCTGCTGTGTTCGGATGGGCTGAGCAAAGAACTCAGCGACGATGAGATCGCCAGGATCATCGTGTTCCACGACGCCGAACAGCTCCGGGAGACGGACAACCTGCCGCTGTCGCTCGCCGAGCGGCTCGTCAACGCGGCGATCGCCGCCGGTGGCTCAGACAATGTGACGGTGGTGATTGTCGAATCCGACATCGTCGGAGTCGGCTCCCAGCACTCCGACGACGATACGCTCGACCGGGGCGCCCTGTCGGGGCAACTCGAAGACACCAGGCCGAGGGGCTGACAGCATGACGTTGACGGTTAGGCCATCGGGGGATGGCGGTTGGCTCGCGTTCGCATCGGGCCCCAGGCTTCTCGTCACTCCGGTCGGTGAGGACGCTCTCGTGGGTGCCGCGTGGGCGGCGATCGCGGAGCCCGACGGTTTCCGGCGCATCCTCGACCTGCTTACGGCGAACGGCGTCGCAGCGACCCCGCAGTTCGTGCTCGTGGAGTGGATCGAGGCGGCAGAGGCCCGCATCATCCTCCGGGGCACGGCGCCGCTGACGGTGACGGATGCCTCGGGCAGCGAGCCGCTGTCGGCTGCGGGTGTCTCCACCTGGGTCGAACGCGGCATTCCGGGGGTCACGGCCATCCACTTCGGCGTTCCCGGTGCTGCGCCCCAGGGCACTGCGACACTTCCGGTCGACGCGGGGGTCGCGCTCGTCTCGGAGATCACGTTTGCTGCACCGGCGGCGCAGGGCACGCCGGCTGCGACAGCTGTCGAACAAGCCCCCGCCCGATCAGCTCCAGAACCAGCTCCGCAACCAGAACCAGAACCAGAACCAGCGGCAACGACAGAAGCCGACCCCGAGGAGACGGTGCGCGAAGCTCCGACTGCGGCGACCTTCCTCACGGAGCCCTCCGTGGCATCGCCTGACGACACCGATGCCGAAGGGTACGACTACCTGTTCGGAGACACGATGTACAGGTCGGTGGCGGATGCCGTCGTTCACGAGCCGGCCGCCACCGAGGCCGACGGGAAGCAGACTGAAGTCGTCGTCGTCGATGACACCCTCCACGATGGCGAGACAGTGCTGACCTCTGACATCGCGAAGATCCGCGGCAGGCGACGCCCCGCGTCCACACCGGTGGCGAACGGGGTCGTGCCAACGCCGCAGCTCGTTCTCGCGATCTCGACGACCGGAGTGCGGGAATCCCTCGGGCAGCCGATTCTCGTGGGGCGCAGCCCGAGCGTGAGCAAGGTCTCTGGCGGAGTCATCCCGCGCCTGCTGACCGTCGGAACCCCCGACCAGGACATCTCGCGCAATCACGTGCAGGTGAGTCTCGAAGGCGGCACCGTGGTCGTCACGGACCTGCACTCCCGCAACGGCACGATGGTGGAATTTCCTGGGAAGTCCCCGCAGAAGTTGCGCGCGGGCGAGCCGACATCGATCATCGTGGGCACCGTCATCGACCTGGGCAGCGGCGTGACCCTGACCGTCGAGGATGACGCGGCGGAGGGCGAGGCGTGAGGCGCGCAGCATCCACCCCTCCGGAGCTCCCCGGCTACACCTTCGTCAAGCTGCTCGGCTCCGGCGGCTTCTCCGATGTGTTCCTCTACGACCAGCACCTGCCCAAGCGTCGGGTCGCCGTCAAGGTGCTGCTGACCGACGACATCACCGACGCCAGTCGCGACGCTCTCGTGGCAGAGGCGAACCTCATGGCGCAATTGTCTGCGCATCCCTACATCGTCACGATCTACCAGGCGGATGTCGCCTCGGATGCGCGTCCCTACTTCGTCATGGAGTACTGCTCCGGGCCGAGCCTCGCCGACCGCTACAAGCGTGAGACCTTCGCGGTCGCCGATGCGCTCCGCACGGGGGTGCGACTGTCGAGCGCCGTCGCCACTGCCCATGCTGCGGGCATCCTGCACCGGGATATCAAGCCGGCCAACGTGCTGAGCAACGACTACGGCTGGCCCGCCCTGACCGACTTCGGCATCTCGTCCGCGCTCGACGACGAGTTGCCGCTGCACACCACGACCCTGGCCGCCGCGCTCAACGACACGGGCACGCAGGGTGGCACCGGGCAGTCCGTGGGCATGAGTGTGCCGTGGTCTCCGCCCGAGATGTTCGAGGATGACCCGCAGCCGGATGTGCGCAGCGACGTGTTCTCGCTCGCCGCGACCATCTATACGATCCTTGCCGGCCAGACTCCGTTCGAGGTGCGCGGTCGTTCCAACGGCACCCTCGACCTGATCGGGCGCATCGAACGTGGCGCCATCACCCCGATGTCTCGCGACGATGTCCCGCGTTCGCTGCTGGCCGTGCTCAACAAGGGGATGGCGAGCGATCGAGCAGACAGGTTTGCGACGGCGGTGGATTTCGCCCGCGCCCTGCAGCGCGTCGAACTCGAGCTGGGTTACGCACCGACGGCCATCGATGTTCCCAACCTGCTCGTCGCAGCTCCGGTTCGCGAGGCCGAGGGTGAGGACGAGAACGAGACGAAAGTGCGATCGGTCGCCACGATCGACGCCCAGCCCGCGGTGCGCCCACCGGCACATCCCCCGGAGCAGTCCAGCGCAGACGAAACAGTCGTGCGCGGCGCGAAGAACATCGTGGCGCAGCCCTCCGCTCCGGGTCCGGACAGCTCGAGGGAGCTGCCCAGCGAGACTGTCGTGCGTCGACGCGAGCCGATCCTGCCACCTCCGGAGTCGCCCGAACCCGTCGCGGCCCCGGCCCCGGTGGCTCGCCCGCGCAGCATCGCGGGATGGGTGATCGGCGGTGTTGCGGTACTCGTTGCTGCCGGGGTCACGGCGGCGATCGTGTTCGGCGGGGTCATGACTCCCGGTGACGCAGTCCCGACTCCGACGGGTTCTGCGCCGCCCGTCGTGATCGAGAGCATCCCGACGCCGCAGATCGCCGGGCCGCCCACCGCCGACGGCTCGACCGTCACGTTCACGTTCACCAACCCGGACCCCCAGGACGGCGATACGTTCCTGTGGCAGATCACCAACCGGACAGCGACGGAGCCGGTTCGCCAGGCTGACGGCAACGCGGTCGTCGTCGACGATTACGCGCCGGGGTCGACGGTGTGCGTGTCGGTCAGCATCGCCCGCGCCGGCAAGCTCTCGGCCAACCCGTTCGAAACCTGTTACCCCGCATGAGCGAGGGGGAGGCAGTGGTCGCGCCGGTCGGCCCGCTGAAGATCGAGTTCTGCGGCGAGTGGTACGAGGTCGCCCACCCCGCTGATTTCCACATCGGCCGGGAATCCGACCTCGTCATCGACGACAACCCCTACCTGCATCGACGATTCCTGCGCATCTACGAAGACTTCGGCATGTGGTGGCTGGCCAACGTCGGCACGCTGCTGTCGGCGACGGTGACGGATGCCACGGGCCAGGTGCAGGCGTGGCTGGCCCCCGGTGCGCGACTTCCGATCGTGTTCGCGCAGATGCAGGTGCTCTTCAGTGCAGGATCCACGACCTACGAGTTCACCGTCTACTCCTCGCAGGACTACTTCAATACCGCCGCGGCGAATGCCGGCGGCGGAGGCGAGACGACGATGGCTCCCGTCGCCCTCACCACCACCCAGCGGTTGCTTGTCGTCTCCCTGGCCGAGATGATGCTTCGGCAGGATTCGCCGGGTCGCGGTGACATCCCGACGTCGGCCGAAGCTGCCGCGCGACTGCACTGGTCGATGACGACCTTCAATCGCAAGCTCGACAATGTGTGCGACAAGCTCGACAAGATCGGTGTGCAGGGGCTCCGCGGCGGCAAGGGCAACCTCGCGACGAACCGGCGCCTCCGGTTGGTCGAATACGCCGTTGCGACCCATCTCGTGAGCAAGGAAGACCTGTTCCTGCTGGAGCGGAACGACCGGGAGAATGCGGCGAGCACTGCCCCCGAAGATGGGTAGAGGTACCCACCGCGCGCGCCCGACCACCGTGTTAGATTTGTCGAAGAATCCCCATCAACGGGATTTCACGGGGTGTATCGATCAACGCGGGGGATGTTTGTGAGTGCGTTGACGAGGTGGGTTGCCGCGCGCAAGACGACCGCTTCCGTGGTCGTCATCGCGCTGGTCGTCGGTGTTCCGCTGACCTTCGCGGCGCTGCATCCGGGATTCCCCATCACCGATGTGAAGCTCACCTCTCGTGACGTGTGGGTCACCAATGGCGAGCAGTTGCTCGGTGGTCGGCTCAATCGTCAGATCGACGAACTGAACGGTTCAGTGGTCGCCTCCAGCCCCGCCTTCGATGTCATGCAGGATGGCGACACGCTCTTCATGCACGATCCGGATGCCGGCCGCGTCGAATCCGTGAACCCGGCCAGCACCGAGGTGACCTCGGCCGTGGACGTGCCCATCGGCGCCGAGGTCGCGTACGGCGGCAGCGTGATCGCCATCCTCGCTCCCGACGGCAAGCTCTGGGGCATCCCCTCCGTCGGTGACCTGCAGTTCAACTACGTGTCCGACGCCCCGAAGCTCGAGCTGGGCGAGGGCGCCCACGTGGCCGTCACTCGCGATGGCGGCATCATCGCGGTGTCCGCCGAGAAGAAGAAGCTGTACCGCATAGCGTCGCTCGCCGATGCGCCGGTCGCGGCTGACTTCCCGGCGGTGGGAGAGTTCCAGCTCGCCGCCGTCGGTGACACCGCCGTCGTGTTCGACCAGTCGACGAACGAGATCGTCACCGAGGGTGGCGACAAGTACGGCATCGGCGACGCGCAGGGACTGAAGCTGCAGCAATCCGGCCCCGAGTCGTCGTTCGCCATAGTCTCGACGGCCGATTCGCTCGTGCGGATGGATCTCGGTTCCGGCGCCGCAGACAGCGTGAACGCAGGGTTCAACAGCTCGAGCAACGACCTCGACGGGGTCGCCGCGCCGGTGAACCAGGACGGCTGCGCGCACGGGGCGTGGGGTGCGGCCCAGAAGTACCTGCTGTCGTGTGAGGGCCAGGATCCCGCCCCGCAGGACATCGTCGAACCCACCCAGGGCGGCGTGCTCGAATTCAGGGTCAACCGCACGATCATCGCGCTCAATGACCTGACGAACGGCAACGTCTGGCTGCCGAGCGAGAACATGCGCCTCGTCGACAACTGGGATGACGTCACTCCTCCCGTCGAGCAGGAGTCCGAGGAGATCGGCGAGGAGAAGTCCTCGATCCAGTCGTTCGAAGACACCCTCGCCGAGCGCACCGAGACGAACCGGCCGCCGACGGCGAAGGATGACGAGTTCGGCGTCCGCCCCGGCCGCACCACGATCTTCTCCGTGCTCGACAACGACTCAGACCCCGATGGCGACGTGCTGGTGATCTCCGCCTTCGACGCGATAGCCGAATCGACGGGAACGCTCGACCCCATCGACGGCGGGCGTGCCCTGCAGTTCACTCCGGTGGAGGGTTTCGTCGGCGGCATCTCCTTCAACTACACGGTGGACGACGGCCGCGGCGGCACAGCCTCCGCGAACGTGACGGCCAGGGTGGTGCCGGAGCAGATCAACGAGCCTCCGTACTCCGTCAGGTTCCCCGGTGTCGCCGTCGAGGCGAACCAGACGATTTCCTACAACGTTCTGTCTGACTGGCGCGACCCCGACGGCGACGACCTGTACCTCATTGGTGCGAGCCCGAAATCGGCCGACCTCGTCAGGTTCACGCCGGACGGATTCATCACCTTCACGCACCAGACCTCCGAGCTCGGGGAGAAGGAGGTGCAGTTCCAGGTCAGCGACGGCAACGGCCCTCCCGTGGCGGGCACCCTCACCGTGACCGTCGAGCCGGCAGGCACCCTGAACCCTGTCGGGACACCCGACTTCGCGACATCCTTCACCGGCGAGACGGTCGTGGTCGAGCCCCTGAAGAACGACCTGTCGCCGTCGGGGGCACAACTGTCGCTGGTCGGGATGGACGAGCCGACCGGGGGTGCCGTGGCATCCTTCAACTCCGACCGGGGCCAGGTCACGTTCACGTCGTCAAACCCCGGCATCTTCTACATGAAGTACAGCCTGCAGGCCGGGGCGAACACGAGCGTGGGCATCATCCGCATCGATGTCAAAGACACGCCGGCAGACGACACCCTCCCGCCCGTCGCGGTGAAGGACACGGCGTACCTGCGCGGCGAGGAGCCGGTCACCGTCTCCGTGCTGTCGAACGATGTGAGCCCCACGGGGAAGATCCTCGCTGTGCAGTCGGTGTCGGTGCCGCCGGACGTGCTGGGTAAGGGACTCGTCGTCGAACTGCTCGAATCCACCCTCATCCGCATCACGTCCCCGGCGGCGCTGACGGAACAGGTGAACTTCACGTACACGATCTCGGACGGCGTGTCGACGGCCACCGCGGGCGTCACGGTCGTGCCGGTGCCGGCACTCACCAAGCATCAGCCTCCCGTCGCCGTCAACGACGCGGCGACAGTGCGAGTGGGCGACATCATCACGCTCGATGTGCTTGCCAACGATTTCCACCCGGATGACTCATCCATGTTCCTGGATACGGCCCTCATCACACCGCCCACGGATGGCCTCGCGTTCGTGTCGAAGAACGCACTGAGGTTCCAGGCGCCCACGACGGCGGGAGAGTACCGGGTCGATTATCGGGTGCTGGATCCCTTCGGCGAGACCGCCGCGGCGACGGCGGTCTTCACCGTGACGCCGTTGAATGACGACAGCAACCGCGACCCCGTGCCAGACCCCCTGGTGGGCCGGGTGCTTGCCGGTGGCACCATCCGCATCGACGTTCCGCTGAATGGCATCGATCCCGACGGCGATTCGACGCAACTGCTGAGCTTCCCGCAGAACCCGACCCTGGGCTCGATCGCGGAGGTCGGCAACGACTACTTCCTGTACACCTCGTCCGAGGCCGCCGTGGGCACCGATGAGTTCAGTTACCGGGTTTTCGACACGTTCGGGGCCACCGGTGAGGCGACGATCAAGATCGCGATCATCCCGAAGCCGAGCGAGCTGCAGCCTCCCAACGCCGCGCCGGACAGCGTTGCGGTGCGACCTGGGCGCATCGCGCAGGTCGACCTAATGGCCAACGATTCAGACCCACAGGGCTCGCCGATCAAGGTCTCGAAGGCGCTCGTCGACGTGCCGGAGGGCATCGACGCCGAAGTCGTCGGTCGCCAGTATCTCGTCGTGACGGCGCCGGATACCGAGCAGTCGTTCTCGCTGAGATACGAGCTCACCAACAGCGTCGGTGGCAAGACCATGAGCTACGTGCTCGTGACTGTCACCCCGGATGCCCCGCTGCTGCCCCCGTCGGCCAACGATGTGCCGATCCTCACCAAAGACATCGCGGGCAAAAAGTCGATCACCGTCGATATCTTCGACGGCTACGCATTCAACCCCTCAGGCCTCACGGAAGACCTCACCGTCTCGGTCGAAGGACCGAACGCTGATGCGGCAACCCTCCTGGAACGTAACGGCCAGATCGAAGTGACCCCCGGGCCCACCCGCCAGGCCGTCGCCTACCGGGTGACGAACGAAGCCGACGACCTGAGCGCCGTCGCGTTCATCATGGTGCCGGCCGCCGTCGACGAGAACTTCGACGAGCCACCCATGATCGACCCCAATCTGCCTGTGCAGTACGTCAGCATGAACGAGTCGCGCCAGTGGGCGCTGTCAGACATCCTCGTGGTGCCCTCGGGTCGTGACGCCCACATCTACGAAGAGTCGAGCGTCAGCGCGATCCGCAGCAACGGTGAGTCCAGCTTTGTCGACGATGGCACCATCGGCTTCACCGCTGCCCCCGACTACCGCGGCCCGGCGTCGGTTACATTCACCGTGTCTGATGGTGACTCGAAGAACGATCCCAAGGGCATCCAGCAGACCCTGACACTGCCGATCATCGTCGGCGATCCTGAGTTCAGGGACACCGCACCCACCTTCACGACACCCAACGTGCCGGTCGAGGTCGGGGAGACGGCGACGGTCGACCTGCGGCAGTCGACGGGTCATCAGAATCCGCAGATTCTGCAGGAGGTCACGTACTCCGAGATCTCGCCGTCGAGCTCAGTGGTGAGCGCGAACCTCAGCGGCTCACAGCTGTCGCTGAGCGTTCCCAGGGACACCCCCAAGGGCACCACCTTCACGGTCGGGGTGACGCTCCGCTGGGATAAGTTCACCGTGCCCGGCACGATCAACGTCACGGTGGTGGGCTCGAGCAAGCCGCCGCCCGTCGCTGTCTCCGACGTCTACGAGACCAAACGCCCGGTCGGCACCTTTGTCATGGATCCGCTGACGAACGACTCGAACCCGTACCAGTCCACCGGTGAGGCGCTGACGATCGTCGATGCCCAGATCACGAATGCCGGCAACGTCGGCACGATCAGCCACACGGGCACCCAGATCAGGGTCACCCCGAACTCGAGCCCGCCCTACATGGTGATCGAGGTGGTCTACACGGTGCAGGATGCCACGAAGGACAAGGATCGCCAGGTCAACGGCACGATCCAGTTCACCGTCACCGACGTGCCCGACGTCGTGCAGAAACCTGACCGCGATGGTGGCTCGGATATCGGCGGCGACGGCTCGGCGACCATCAGGTTCGCGGCCCCGGCGACCAACGGCAAGGACATCTCCGGCTACCAGGTGAGGAACGTGCAGACGGGCACGATCACCGAAGGATGCACGGCCGGGCAGGCGTGCACGATCGGAGGCCTGACCAACGGCACCCAGTACACCTTCCAGGTGCGGGCGATCAACGAGAACGGCTCTGGCGCCTTCTCGGTGGCCAGCGACCAGATCACGCCGTACGGCACCCCTGCGCAGCCCGCACCGGCGATCACCGTCGTCGACCAGTGGGCTCCGAACGGAGTGCTGCGCGCGGACTGGCCCGCCGTGGCGGGAACTGGCGGCACCACCACCTATTTCTGGGCGGTCAGCGGCGGGGGATCCGGGAGCACCACGGGTACGACTACCGGGAACCAGACGCTCAACGGCGGGACCTACACGGTGACCGTCTATGCGGTGAACACCGGCAATAAGCGCAGCCCCGACGGCAACTCTGCTCCGGGAACCCTGACCACCCAGGCCGCGCCGGACAGGCCCACGATCTCGAGTTCGTCCCCGGCGAATGGCACATACGCGCCGTCGTCGGTCGGATGGAACTGGGCTCCCGTGACCGCGAACCCCGGCGGGTCAGCCAACCTCACCTACCAGGTCAGCTACAACGGCGGCGGCTGGGAGAACGTCGGCACCGCCACGCGCTACGACCTCAACAATCGGGGCGCCGGCAACCATACGCTCGAGGTGCGGGCAACCAATAAGTCGGGTGCTGGTGCCGCAAGTCCAGGGGCGACTATGCGACTCGACACGAGGCCGGCACCCCCTGACCCGGCGAGGGCTTCGCTATGTCTGTTTCCGGGTCGGGGCAGCGAGGTGCCCGGAGGATCGGGGGACCTCTTCGGTATCAACTGGAGCGGCCAGAGCGGTGGAAACCACACCATGAAGGTCGACAACCCCAACAACTCGTTCAACTTCCTCAGCAATGCCTCGGGCGGCAGTGGACAGCTCCGCACTCAGAGCTGGGCGAACCGTGGACCTGCCGGTTCCATCAACGAGAATGCACAATTCTGGGTTACCTTCGACGGCGTCGATACACCCGCTCAGACGATGTCGAGCATCCCCAACTGCTAGCTCGACCCATAACCACACCGAAGAAAGAAGAACAGTGCCAGTAACGCAAGAGCAGGCGACGTGGTTCGCTGACGCCTTCCAGAAGCTCATCGCCAATATCGATAAGGCGATCATGGGCAAGGATCACGTCATCCGGCTGGTGCTCACCGCCCTCATCTCCGACGGTCACGTGCTGCTCGAAGACTTTCCCGGAACGGGAAAGACGGTGCTCGCCAAGGCGCTCGCGAACACGCTCGACGGCAGCACGAGCCGCATCCAGTTCACTCCTGACCTGCTGCCTTCTGACGTCACGGGCGTGCAGATCTACGACCAGGGCAAGGGCAAGTTCGAATTCCACCCCGGGCCCATCTTCGCGTCGATCGTGCTCGCCGACGAGATCAACCGCGCGAGCCCCAAGACCCAGAGTGCGCTGCTCGAGGTCATGGAAGAGGGAGTCGTGACGATCGACGGCGAGGGTCACTCCGTCGGGGCCCCGTTCCTGGTCATCGCGACCCAGAACCCGATCGAGCAGGCCGGAACGTACAGGCTCCCCGAGGCCCAGCTCGACCGCTTTCTGATCAAGACGAGTCTCGGCTACCCTGACGGCAAGACCGCTGTGGCGCTGCTGATGGATTCGGCCAACCGCGCCCGCGCTTCGCTGGTCACTCCGATCATCAAGCCGGAGTCGATCGTCGCGATGTCCGCTCTCGCGTCCGAGGTCTTCGTCGATGAGTCCGTCATGCAGTACCTCAGCGACATCGTGGATGCCACGCGCAAGAACCGCGACGTCGCGCTCGGTGTGAGCATGCGAGGCGCCATGGCGCTCTCTCGTGCCATCAAGACGTGGGCGATCACGCAGGGACGCACATACGCGACTCCGGACGACGTCAGGGACCTGGCCAGCGCTGTGCTCGCGCATCGACTGGTGCTCGACCCCGAGTCGGAGTTCGCCGGTGTGAAAGCGGGCGACATCATCGATCGCATCCTCGTCGACATCGAACCGCCCGCCTACCGCGCAGCGTAAGCGAACCCGAGGATCATGACGAGCACCGCTGATCGCGCAACCGCGTTTCCGGCGCCCCTGAGGGCGGCCGGCCTGAAGGCTGTGCGTGCCCTGCGCGTAGGGCGTGCCGTGGTGTCGCCGGCGGTGGCAGCAGTCTGGCGGCTGGTGCGCCCGGTGCTCAGCGTGATCACTCCGGTCGGCTGGCTCGTGCTGCTCGTCGCGGCAACCTCGCTCACGCTGAGCCTCGTGTTCGGCTGGCAGGAGTTCACGTACCTCGGCACACTGATGCTCGCGGCCTTCATCGTGTGCAGCGCCTTCCTCTTCGGTCGAGCATCGTTTGGCGTCATCATCGAGCTGAATCCGCGCCGGGTGGTCGTGGGCGACAGGGCGATGGGGCGCATGCTCATCACCAACACCGGGACGAGAAACCTCCAGCCGACCCGCATGGAGCTTCCCGTCGGAGCGGGCATCGCCGAGTTCCAGTTACCCGCGATGACCCCGAGGCAGGAGGTGGAGGAGCTGTTCGCCGTCCCCACGAGCAAGCGAGCGGTGATCGTTGCCGGCCCCGCGGAATCGGTGCGCGGCGACCAGCTCGGTCTGTTGCGTCGGGCGCTCACGTGGGCTGACGCGGTCGACCTGTTCGTGCATCCGAAGACCGTCAAGCTCGCGCCATCGGCGGCGGGGCTCGTGAGGGATCTCGAAGGCCAGGTTTCGAAGAAGATCACCAATAACGACATCGCGTTCCACGCGTTACGCCCCTACGTTCCCGGCGACGACCGCCGGTACGTGCACTGGCGCACCTCGGCGCGCATCGGCCAGCTGATGGTGAGGCAGTTCGAAGAGACCCGACGTTCGCAGGTCACCATGATCCACAACAGCCGAAGCGACCTGTACGCGTCCGACGAGGAGTTCGAGCTGGCCATTTCCGTCACGGCGTCGATCGCCGCGCAGATCATCCGCAACGGCACGCAGATGAATATCGTGAGCGAAAGCGGAGTGTGGAAGACACCGACCGTTGTATCGATGCTGGACTCTTCGTGCCGCATCGACCCGGTCGGCAAGGTGTTCCCCAGCGTCCGTGAGTTCGCCCGCGAGCGGACGAAGCGGCTCCCGAACCCGAGCGTGGTGATCATCGTCGGCGGATCGAAGATGACGACAGCGGAGTTCCGCAGCGTACAGTCGCTGTTCGGGTCTGACACCAACCAGGTCGCCTTCCACGTCGACCTCGGCGCGCAGCCCAGGCTCGGTGCCGTGGCGGGCCTGACCCTCATGACGGTCGGCGACCTCAAAGATCTCCCCAGCCTGGTCAGGGGGCTGAGCTCATGAGCGAGACGACGATCGATGCCGCGGACCATGCGCCCATCCGCGCCGGCATCCGTTCCCTCACGGGTCGCACCTGGACCGACGTGGCCGTGCTCCTCGTGCTCACCGCCGTGGGCGTCATCGGGTTCCAGCCGTCATTCGGTGGTTACGGATTCCTCGTGGCCGGCATCGGCGGGCTCGTGCTGGGTGCTGCCACCGGCATCCTGACCTCCATGTTCAGGCTGGGGGCCGTCACCACGGTCGCCGCCGCCGTCGCCGCGTATTTCCTCATCGGCACCCCGATCGCCGTGCCGAGCCAGGCCACGCTCTTCGTCCTGCCGAGCCTGCAGTCGCTGGCGAGTCTCGCGCAGGGCACGGTCTTCGGCTGGGCAGACATCGTCACCCTGAGCACGCCGATCGGTGCTCCGAAATACATCGCGGTGGTGCCGTACTTCGCGACCTGGATCGTCGCGCTCGTGTCGACGACTCTCGCCTGCCGCTGGCTCGCGGCGCGGCCGCGCACGGCCTGGCGGTTCGGCATCGCCCTGATCGCGCCGATCGCGCTGTACATCACGGGCATCCTCATCGGAACCGACGAGCCGTACCAGTCCGGTATTCGCGGAATCGTGTTCGGCGTGCTGGCCATCATCTGGCTCGGCTGGAGGCGCCAGGGCAATTCCGTGGCCCAGGCCGGAGCCGCGAAGCTCCGCAATCGCAAACTCGCAGGAACTGCCGTCATCGTCGCGGCGTCGGTCGTGCTCGGCGGAGCAGCAGGGCTGTGGATCGCGCCAGCCAACGACCAGCGATTCGTGCTGCGCGATGAGATCGAGCCACCGTTCGATCCGCTGGACTATCCCAGCCCCCTGTCGGGCTTCCGGCACTACACGAAACAGGTCACCGACGAGCTGTTGTTCACCGTCGACGGCCTGAAGGCCGGGGACACCATCAGGCTCGCCACGCTCGATACCTTCACCGGGAAGTTGTGGAACGTGACGGGGCCGGAGTCATCGGCCGGGGGCTCAGGCTCCTTCGAGCTCGTGGGGCGCTCCCTGCCCCAGCCCGCGCTCATCACTCCCGTCGAGCGGGACAATGTGACCTTCACCATCGAGAGCTACGACGACGTATGGATTCCGAGCATCGGGTATCCGACCGACCTGCAGTTCACGGGGGGAGATGCACAGGATGAGACTGACAGCCTGCGGTACAACGCCTCGACCGGCACGGGTGTTCTCACCAGCGGGTTGCGCAAGGGCGACACCTACACCCTCGACGCCGAGGCCCAGGAGGTCTTTCCCGTCGAGGAGCTGGCCGATGCGAAGATCGCCGCGGTCGACCTGCCATCCATCGACGGTTCTCCCGACATCGTGACGGTGCGGGCCGGCGAGTATGCCGCCAGCGCGACCACCCCGATCGCGCAGCTCGAGGCCATCAGGCAGGCGCTCGTGAACAATGGATTCCTCAGCCACGGCCGGGCCTCAGACACCGTTCCCTCCCGTGCCGGCCACGGCGCCGACCGCATCACCGAACTGTTCGAGCGCAACCAGATGATCGGCGACCAGGAGCAGTACGCCTCCGCCTACGCCCTCATGGCCCGCAGCCTCGGCTATCCCGCCCGCGTCGTGATGGGCTTCGCGCCCGAGATCGTCGACGGGCAGTCGAGCACGCCCGTCACCGGAGATGACGTGACGGTGTGGACCGAAGTCGCGTTCGATGGCGTGGGATGGGTCGCATTCAACCCGACCCCGGACGAAACCGACATCCCGCAGGACCAAGTGCCGAAGCCGCAGAGCGAACCGCAGCCGCAGGTGCGCCAGCCACCGCGCGCCGACAACGACGAGGAAGACCTGCTGTCGCCGGTCGAACTCGACAAGACAGACAAGACCGACGAAGCCGATGGCTTCCTCGTGCCCGGGTGGGTCTGGGTCGTCGGGCTGAGCATCCTGATTCCCGCCGTCATCTTCTTCACCCCGCTGCTGGTCATCGGTGCGATCAAAGCCAGGCGTGCCCGCAAGCGCCGCACCCTGGGCGCCGGTCACGACCGGGTCGCCGGTGCCTGGGAAGAGCTCACGGACCGGTATTCGGAGCTCGGATACGCCGTGCCGTCGAAGCTCACGAGGGTGGCTGTCGCCGAGCGCATCGAGGGCCAGGTGACGGCTCCTGAACCGTTGCGGCTGCGCAGCCTCGCCGTCGTGACCGATGAAGCCGTGTTTTCGGGCGGGGTCATCGACGATGCCCACTCCGAGCGTGTCTGGACCGAGGCCATGGGGGCGGTCGAGCTTGCCAGGACGACCCTGGGAAGGGGTCGCCAGTTGCTCAGCCGCTTCCGTATCCGATCGGCTCGGGACTGGGTGGCGCGCACGGGATCCGTGGCCCGGAAACCAGAGCCGAAGCCGCCGAAGAAGCTCAGGCTCAAGCCGGCTCGACTGATCGTCGACCCGGTTACCCCACCCGCTCAGGCACAGCAGCCACTCGAAGATCCAGGTAAGGGCGAATGAAACTCAAGCTCACGCTGCGGCGGTCCGCTGGCCCCGATTCTGACATCGTCGTCACCACGGATGCCGCGGCCACGGTCGGCGAGGTGGCGTCGGCGATCGCGGCTGTCGACCCGTTCATCGCGAAGGTCGCCGCGCCGGGAGCCGCTGTTGCGGCATCCACTCTCAGGATCGTCGACCCCCGTGGATCGAGGCACTCGGTGCTCGAACCGGATCTGCCGATCTCGGAAGCCGCCGTGGGGTCCGGTGCCACCATCACGATCGCGGTACCCGGTGCTCAGGAAGCGGTACCGCGTGCGGTCATCTCTGCCGTGCTCAGGATCGTCGAAGGCCCCGACGCTGGTGCTGAGTTCCCCATGCCGATCGGCACCCGGTATCTCGGTCGAGACTCGAGCGTGTCTGACGTCACGCTCAACGACCCTCTCGTGTCGAAGCGGCACGCCCGCATCGACGTCTTCTCTCAGGCCATCAGGATCGTCGACCTGAATTCGGCCAATGGACTGGAGGTCGATGGCGGGCTCGTCACCAGGATCGACCTCGAGAACGGCGCGACCGTCAGGGTAGGCGACAGCCTCTTGCAGGCGGTCATCGAAGCACCAGCCGAAGAAGTGGCGCAGGTCAGTAGCGGACCGGTGGCCTACAACCGCTCGCCACGGGTGGAATCGAGATACCCCGGCAAGGAATACGCCGGACCCAAACCGCCGAGCGACAGGGATCCCACGCCCTTCCCGTGGCTCGCTCTCGCCATTCCGATTCTGATGGGCATCGTCTTCGTGTTCGTCCTGCGCCGCGGCCCGGAAGCGATCATCTTCGTTGCGGCCGCGCCGCTGCTGATGATCGGCACCTGGCTTACGTCTCGCGGTCAGCGCAAGCGCAAGGAGAAGCAGGAGATCAAGCAGTTCGACGATCGAGCCGCCCATCTCGAGTCGACGCTCGACGCCGAGGTCGAGGTCGAGCGCCGCATCCGCAAGCAGGAGAGCCCGACCACGGCAGAGGTCTACGAGGCCGCGATGACGCTGGGCCCCCTGCTGTGGACGCGGCGGCCCGAGCACTGGCAGTTTCTCAGCATGCACCTGGGTACCGGCTCGATGGCATCCAGGAATGTCGTCATTCTTGCTCAGGAGGACGCGGCGCAGCCGATCTATCTCGAACGTGCCGAAGCCATCCGTGACCGGCACGAGTTCATCACCGATGTGCCAGTGACCGAGAACCTCTACTTCTCCGGTGCTCTCGGAATCTCTGGCGCCCGACCCGCCGCCGCCGACATCGCCAGGAGTGCGATAGTCCAGATCGCCGGGCTGCACTCCCCGGCCGAGGTCGTCGTCGCCGCCATCGTCAGCAACGCGTGGACGCCAGAGTTCGAGTGGCTCAAATGGCTGCCGCACACGGCCTCACCGCACAGTCCCATCGAGGCGGTGCATCTCGCGAACAGCCAGGCGACGGGTGACGCGCTCCTGTCGTCGATCGAAGAACTCATCAACAGCCGCAAGGCCAAAGCCAGTGAACGTGGTGCCGCACTGTTCGAGCAGTCGGCCCTCGTGGCCGGCGCCTCCGCCGGCGATGGCGCCGAGATTGCGACCCCGCCACCATCAGCGACTCCGGCGATTCTCCTGCTCGTCTCCGACGATGCTCCGGTGGATCGCGCGCGGCTGGTGCAGCTCGCCGAGCGAGCGGCCGATGCCGGGGTCTATCCGATCTGGGTGTCGTCGGTGGTCGCCGACCTTCCCGCCGTGGCCAGGACCTTCGTCGACGTCGCCTCGGACGGCGCCTCTGCACGCGTCGGCCTGGTGCGACTGGGCAGTGATGTCATGGATGTCGTCACCGAGCCGATCACGCGCGACCAGGCCATGCAGTTCGCCCGTCGACTCGCGCCCGTCGTGGACGCGAGCGCGCTGCTGCGCGACTCCAGCGACCTGCCGCGTACGGTCTCGATGCTGTCGCTGCTCGGCGCCGAGATCGCCACGGACTCGTCGGTCGCCGTCGGTCGGTGGAAAGAGAACGACTCCATCCACGACCGCTCCGGCGGACCGTTGAAGAAGCGCCGCGCCGGCAAACTGCGGGCGCTCGTCGGCCAGTCCGGTGTCGACGCCATGCACCTCGACCTGCGCACGCAGGGCCCGCACGCCCTCGTCGGCGGCACGACGGGCTCGGGGAAGTCCGAGTTCCTGCAGGCCTGGGTGCTCGGGATGGCCGCAGAGTACAGCCCCGACCGAGTTACCTTCCTTTTCGTCGACTACAAGGGCGGTTCGGCGTTCGCGGACTGCGTGAACCTGCCGCACTGTGTCGGCCTCGTGACCGACCTCAGCCCGCATCTCGTGCGCCGCGCGCTGACCTCGCTGCGCGCCGAACTCCACTATCGCGAGCACCTCTTCAATCGCAAGAAAGCGAAAGACCTGCTCGATCTCGAAAAGCGCGGCGACCCCGAGAGTCCTCCCGCGCTCGTGCTGGTGATCGATGAGTTCGCCGCGCTTGCCGGTGAGGTGCCGGAGTTCGTGGACGGCGTGGTCGACATCGCCCAGCGCGGTCGGTCGTTGGGCATCCACCTCATCATGGCGACCCAGCGACCCGCTGGCGTCATCCGAGACAACCTCCGTGCGAACACCAACCTCCGCATCGCGCTTCGCATGGCCGACGAATCCGACTCGATGGATGTCGTGGGCGACAAGATCGCGGGAACGTTCGACCCGTCGATCCCCGGTCGGGGTATCGCCAAGACCGGGCCGGGGCGGCTGACGAGCTTCCAGTCCGCCTACGCGGGTGGTTGGACGAGCGATGCGGCCGTAGCACCGTCGATCGACGTCGCGGAGCTGCGCTTCGGGGCAGAGCAGCCGTGGGAGATCCCTGGCGACAAGATCGAGGTTCCGGGCGCGGGGGAGCAGGGGCCGACGGACCAGACCAGGCTCGTGACGAACCTGATCGCCGCCGCGGCATCCATCGACTTGCCAGCGCCCCGTCGGCCGTGGCTCGACGAGCTCGCAACTGCGTTCGACCTGACCCGACTCCGACAGCGCACGGATACCGACATCGTGCTCGGTGTCTGCGACGTGCCGCAGCGTCAGCGCCAGGACGAGGTCTTCTTCAGGCCCGACACCGACGGCAACATCGCCATCTATGGCGCAGGCGGAACGGGAAAGACCGTCACCCTGCGCACCCTCGCGGCGGCGGCGGGCATCACCCCGCGCGGCGGGCCCGTCGATGTGTACGGTCTCGACTTCGGCACCGGCGGTCTCAAGATGCTCGAGGCGCTTCCGCACGTCGGGTCGATCGTGAGCGGCGATGATCCCGAGCGGGTGATCCGACTGATGCGCAAGTTGAAGGGCATCCTGGAGGATCGCGGGCAGCGCTATGCCGAGGTGAACGCGGGGAGCATCGTCGACTACCGGCGCAACGCGAACGCTCCGGATGAGCGTCGTATCCTCCTCCTCGTCGACAACTTTCCGGCCTTTAGGAACGACTTCGAGGTCGGGGCCAGCCGCGCCGTCTGGTACGGCGTCTTCCAGCAACTGCTGGGGGAGGGGCGCGCGCTGGGAATGCACGTGGCGATCACGGCGGATCGTCCGGGCAGCGTTCCGTCCGCGGTCAGTTCCTCATTCCAGCGCAGGGTCGTGCATCGGCTCGCCGACGACGGCCAGTACATGCTGCTGGACACCCCGGCCGATGTGCTGTCGGCGACCTCGCCTCCGGGGCGTGCCGTCATCGATGGCCTCGAGACGCAGATCGCGATCGTCGGCGGTCACTCGAATGTTGCAGACCAGTCGAAGGCGATCGTCTCGCTTGCCGAGGCCATGAATCGCACCGGTCGAAAGCCAGCCGAGCCTGTCGGCACCCTTGCGACAGAGTTCGGCGCGGAACAGCTGCCAAAAGCTATCGGCGGCATGCCGGTGCTGGGTATCTCGGATGACGATCTCGCTCCGTTGCCCTTCGACCCGATCGGCACTTTCGTGCTCTCAGGCCCGCCGGCGAGCGGTCGCACCAACGCCCTGTCGTGGCTCATCAGGTCGGTGGATGAGGCGGTGCCCGAGGTCACGCGCTACTACTTCGGCAATCCGAGGTCCGCGGTCGGTGCCGGGCCGGGCTGGGAGGCCACAGCGCGCACAGTGGAGGATGCGACGAGTCTCGCCAAGGAACTGGCCGTGACCGTGGCCGACCCGGCAACCCGCGGGAAGGTCGTCATCGTGATCGAGCAGATCGGTGACTTCCTGAGCTCGGCAGCGGACTCGTCGATGGTGGAGATGATCAAGGCCGTCAAGCGCAGCGACCACTTCCTGATCGCGGAATCCGAGTCCGGCGGGTGGGGCTCGTCCTGGCCCCTGCTGGCCGAGGTCAAGGGTGGTCGCACGGGATTCCTCCTGCAGCCCGATGCCATGGAGGGCGACACGATCCTGAAGACAACCCTGCCGCGGATCGCCCGCAACGAGTTTCCTCCCGGTCGTGGATACTTCATCGCCCGCGGTAAGGCGACCAGGGTCCAGTTGCCCTTTCTGGGGGCATGACGTGGGTACCTCTACCCATAGACCGAAGATTTCTCAGTCATTAGATTGAGATCACTAGCCCGTTCCTTGTAGCGGGAACCAACAAGAAGGAGCACGATCATGGCTAACCTCAACGTCACATACGACGACCTCCGCGACGTCGCAGGCCGACTCAAGAACGGCCAGGGCGACCTGCAGCAGAAGCTTGCAGAGCTCAGCAACCTCGTGACCAACCTCACGGCGAGCGGCTTCCAGGCCGAGCAGTCGTCGGCGGCCTACCGCGACTCCTTCGAGCAGTTCCGCACCGGCACCTCGAGCGCCATCGACGGTCTCGAAGGCCTCGCCAACTTCCTCACGTCGGCCGCAGACGCCCTGCAGCAGACAGACGAGGGTCTCGCCAGCGCGATCCGGGGCTAGTGACCATGGCCGGCTCCCGTTACTCGCGGGAGCCGGTCGTCACTGCTCAAGCGTGTTGTGACCCCATTGAAAAACTTGGAAGGACAGGCTCGTGGCCGGCGGCGGACTACTCAGGGTCGACTACGGTGACCTCTCCCTGCTCGAGGGCAGGCTCACTCAAATCGTCAGTTCGATGAAGAGCGACAATCACACGACCTCCGATCTCGCTGCCGCTGTTGGCGACCCGAGACTCGCGGGCAAGATCACAGAGTTTGGCGATTCCTGGTCGGTCCACCGCGGACAGATCAGCGAAGAGATTGAGTGGATGCGCGATAAGGTTCGCGAGATCTCCGACGGATTCGCAACCACCGACGGCGACCTCGCCGACGGATTGAAGGGTTAAACCGTGGCCACGCTATTACTCGATCCCGTTCCCAACCAGCTCGACGGTGAACCATCGATCGTCGGAGCGAAGGCGACTGTGCTGGGTGCAACCGCGCAGGCCCTGCGAGATGCGATCACCGAGCTGAGGCAACTCGCGAGCGACGACGTCACCATCAGCGACGCGGTCGACGAAGTCCGCACCAAGGCCGATGAGACCCGCACCGCGATCTCGAAGGTGGAGGATCGCTACCAGGGCGCGGCTGATGCTATGCATTCGTATACATCGAGCCTCTCCCAGGCGCAGGATCGCGCGAATAGTGCGCGACAGCGCATCACCGACAACAACTCCCAGGCCGCATACTGGCGCCGACGACTCAACTCCCTGACGGATCAGGCTCACGCCGGTGAGAGTTCGCAGGAATTACTCGACGACATCACCGAGGCCCAATCGCGGGTCCAGGATTTCGCGACCGAGTTCCACAGTGCCATGTCCCAGTACCACGGTGCTGAGACCGACAAGTCTTCGGCGGTGGAGACTGCGATCTCGGCGCTGCATTCGGCTGCGCAGGCAGCGGACATCGACGATGGATTCTGGGACCGGGTCGGCAACGCTCTCGAAAATGCCTACGAGTGGGCGCAGGAGAACCTCGCGCCACTCATTGAAACACTTCGCTCGATCCTCGAAGTGCTGAAGTCCATCGTCGACATCCTCGCGCTCATCGTCTCCGTGCTGTCGATTTTCCTGCCGTTCCTGGCTCCGCTCGCGGCTGCGCTCACGCTGGTCTCGATTGCACTCGCGGCGATGATCCTTCTCAGCTCGCTCCTTCTCTTCGCGCTCGGTAAGGAGTCGCTCGGTCGCGTGTTGGGTGACGCCATCGGCCTCGTGACGAGCGTCATCACCTCCAAGATGGGAGGGCTGAATGTCTTCAAGCCGGCGGCCAAGCTCGAAGGGCTGACGAATGTCTTCACCCGCTCGGCGTGGTCATCCGGAACGTCGACGATGAAGCTGTCATTCGCCTTCAGCAACGCGATCATGGGAAAGACCGAAACCTTCGCCGGTGCTGGGCTGGACGTCGCAGCGAAACTCTTCGATCCGGCGAAAACGACTGTCAAATTGGCGGGCGGAGCGCTCGGCGGCCTGGCCAAGGGTGGGCTCGACATCAACCTGGACTTCTTCCCCGAAGGCGCCCACGGAGGATCATTCGGGCCGCTCAGTGGCGGATGGGATCTCAATTCGGGAGAACTGACCTCGGCCCTCGCGAAACCGGTCGCCAACACCCTGTCCGGTGGGTCAGCCAACCCCATCCTCGCTTTCTCGGGCGGCATCAGTTCGCTGGTCGGTGCTTCGTGACTGGTCTCGAACAGGTGTCCATCCAGCTCGACCGTGCCTGGTGGCCGCTCGGCGATGGTACTGACTCGGCGGCAGAGATCGCCGATGCTCTGATCACGAGCCTTGTGCCGACGCTGGGGGAGCCATCTGTCACGGCGTTGCGATCTGATCTCGTGAGTTTCGCTGACTGGTCGCAGTCGCTTGCGCCGGGCGAGCGTCGAAGCTTCGCACTCGTGCGCTACCCAGAACAGGGCAGGGTGGATGCGCTTCTCAGTTGGAGGTTCAGCAGGATAGAGGGCGACGTCTACGACGACTATCTCGCGCTCGCGCGCTCTCAACAGTCGACCGACCGGGTGGAGTTGGTGAATCAACGGGTGCTCGAATTCACGCTGGGGCTGGGTCGCGCGGTGGTCGTGCACGACATCCTTCTCATGCGTGAGGGGGGTGTGCTGGCACCAGCGCGGGAACGCTGCACTATCGGATTCTTTGTCGATTCGGAACCAGCCTTGATCGAACTGCACCTTGCGACCATGGATCTCTCGCTGTTCGACGACATCGTCGAATTCGCCCTCGCCCTGGTCGCGGGCCAGGATCCCGGGGTGCCAGGCCAACTTGAACACCGTAGGGTGGCGGGATGAACGAGTCAGGGCCACGGTTCGCACTGGCCGGTTCATGGGCGCGAATCCCACTCAGCAGCGAAGCGGCAACGCTGTCGTCCATTCGGAAGATGACCGAGCAGATCACGGGTCGAATGGATCAGCTGGCCACGCTTAGAGCCGAGATGCGCGCGCGATTCGTCAAGGCGGCCGATGTCGCCAGGAGCGGTGGAGCGACAGACATGTTCATCGGGCTCGAGCTTGTTCCCGGCATCCCGCTGCCCGCATGGATCGCCGTCTTCCCCGCCGACTACGAGTCTGCGGATCTCAGCACAATCGGGTTCAGTGACCTCGTCCGGTCCGTAGATTTTTCCACGGGCCCGGCGATCGAGGGTGGCACCAAAAGGGAATCGGATATCGCCTCACCAACTCCCATTCATGCGGTGCGACATGCATGGCGCCGCACGACGGATGTCGTCGAGGGCGACGCGGAGCAGAAGTTCGAGTTCATTGAAGCTGACTACTGGGTCGTTGCATCCGACCCCAACCGCCTCGCACTGGTGACGTTCAGTTCGGCGCTTGCCGACTACGAAGACGAGATGCTCGATCTCTTCGACGCGATGATGTCCACCATGAAATGGCCCGCCCCGACGGCGACCGTAGCGAGCGCATGATCCTCATTGCCTGGGCTGGCATCGTGCTGGTCATCACCGCCATCGTGCTCGCGGTCCGCACCAGACGGACTATCTGGGGTCGAGCGACCGGTCCGGCCGTTGCCGACGCGACCCGTCCGAACGGCACGATCCTCATGATCACCGGTGCGCACCAGTGGACGATCCCGTTGCTCGCGGATTGGCAGGCGCGGGGTGTCATCGATATCCAGAAGCAGGGACCGGAACTCGCCAAAGGTGAGAGGTCGGGACGCTCCTCGGGCCCCGAGTGGATATTCACTGTGCTCGACGCCGCCACTGTGGATGAGATCGAACTACCGGTACTCCAGGCGCTGGTGCCAGACGCGCCCGCCTCGGGAGCAACATTCATCCTGACGCGTGAGGACACCGCGACCCGCGAAGCGTTGACCGCGAGCATCATCGACGCCAGGGGTCGCCAGCGCGCTGCTTTCGGTGTGCGACCGGTCGCGTCGCGCTATCTGGCGGCGGGACTCGTTGCGCTGGCTGTTCTGGGTAGCGCACTGGCGCTAGCTGGCACCATTGCCGCGAACTTCCCCAGGACTTCGAGCGGAACGAACGGTGTGGCATGGGCTGTGGTGGCGGCGACGGTCGGGATAGCCACGGTCGCGCTGATCTGCAGGGGAGCACGTCGCGTCACGGACGCGGAGCGGGAGTATTGGCAGCGTGCCAGGAACCTCGAACTATGGGTACGCACCACAACGAACCCGAGTATGGCGCTCGCGGGCTGGGCTATGTATTGGGGGCATCTCCCGGGTCCCTGGATCGAGAAGATGCCGGAATCGATCACGCAGTTGCGCGGTCGCGATGGGGCATTCCTTCGCGGAGATGTCAATAAGAAGAACAACTATCCCTGATTCGCCGACGTGATCGCCGCAGGAAGCCCGTGCACCTGCCCGCCGCACACGATCGACTAGCATGTGCTGGCCGGGGAATGTGACGAAAGGCCAGCTGTGACGGACGAGCACGACGACGGATTCATCGGCCTGCCGCCGGGAATGACGGTGCCAGTGGATTCGACCTCCGGCACGGTCAAGCGTGAGCGCGCAGAGCGTCCGCGTAGCGATCGCGACGAGATCGTGTTCTTTCCCGCGGTCCCGGGCGTTCCGGTCGTTGTCGCGGCTGAGGAGCCCGCCCCTGCTCCAGCGCGATCCAGCGTCGACGATGCGACGAGCATCAGCGTCTCTCGCCACACCGCGCCGGCCTGGCACCTCGTGGCCGAGGGTCGCGCCCCTGTCGCCATCGAAGGACGGCTCTACCTCGGCCGTAACCCTGTCGCTGCTGCCGATCATCCAGAAGCAACCGTGCTTGCCGTGGATGACGCGTCCAGGTCGGTCTCGAAGACGCACGCGATGCTCGAACTCGACGCCGGCGGCCTCTGGGTGCACGACCTCGACTCGACCAACGGCGTCTGGGTGGTGCCGGCCGGGGAGGACGCGACCGAGGTCACACCCGGGCAGAGGATGCTCGTGCCGGCGGGCGCCGACCTCGAACTGGGAGACCTCGTCATCCAGGTGGAACTCTCCTGACGGGCCCTGCAGCCCCTCGGTGATACTCTCGACTCATGCATTTCGGTCGACTTCTTCGTCGCCGCGACGAGGCTTAGTCACCGGCCTTCCTCGTCGCGGAGCTTCGACGCGACCCGGCCGGGCCCTCGATCGAAGAAGGACATGAGCATGAACAGCACTCCGAAAACCCTGGCCGAGAAGGTCTGGGAAGACCATCTGGTCGTCAAGGGCGAGAACGGCACCCCCGACCTCATCTACATCGACCTGCACCTCGTGCACGAGGTCACGAGCCCGCAGGCCTTCGACGGCCTGCGCCAGGCTGGTCGCCCGGTCCGCAGGCTCGACCTCACCATCGCCACGGAAGACCACAACACGCCGACGCTCGCTATCGACAAGCCGATCGCCGACCTGACGAGCCGCACCCAGATCCAGACCCTGCGCAATAACGCCGCAGAGTTCGGGGTGCGCCTGCACTCGCTCGGCGACATCGAGCAGGGCATCGTGCACGTCGTCGGCCCCCAGCTCGGCCTGACCATGCCCGGCATCACTGTAGTGTGCGGCGACAGCCACACGTCGACCCACGGCGCATTCGGCGCGATGGCCTTCGGCATCGGAACCTCAGAGGTCGAGCACGTGCTCGCGACCCAGACCCTGCCACTCAAGGCCTTCAAGACGATGGCGATCACGGTCGAGGGCGAGTTGCGCCCCGGCGTCACGGCGAAAGACATCATCCTCGCGGTCATCGCGCAGATCGGCACCGGAGGCGGCCAGGGCTACGTGCTCGAGTTCCGCGGCAGCGCCATCCGGTCCCTCTCCATGGAGGGCCGCATGACCATCTGCAACATGTCGATTGAGGCTGGCGCGAGGGCCGGCATGGTCGCTCCGGATGAGACGACCTACGCCTACCTGAAGGGCCGCGCCCATGCGCCCGAGGGCCAAGACTGGGACGACGCCGTCGCCTACTGGAACACTCTTCCGACCGACGATGGAGCCGTGTTCGATGCCGAAGTGTTCCTCGATGCGAACAGCCTCGAGCCGTTCGTCACCTGGGGCACCAACCCCGGCCAGGGCGTCTCGCTCAGCGACAGCGTGCCGAACCCCGCCGCCTTTGACGACGTCAACGACCGGGCCGCGGCCGAGCGTGCCCTCGAATACATGGACCTCGATGCCGGCACCCCGATGAAAGACATCAGGGTCGATGCCGTGTTCATGGGCTCGTGCACCAATTCCCGCATCGAAGACCTGCGTGCGTTCGCCTCTATCATCCAGGGGCGCACCAAGGCCGACGGCGTGCGCGTCATGGTGGTGCCGGGGTCGGCGCGGGTGCGACTCGAAGCCGAGGCCGAGGGCATCGACAAGATCGTCGAGGCGTTCGGCGCGGAGTGGCGTTTCGCGGGCTGCTCGATGTGCCTCGGGATGAACCCCGACCAGCTCGCGCCCGGTGAGCGCTGTGCATCGACCTCCAACCGCAACTTCGAGGGCAGGCAGGGCAAGGGTGGCCGAACACACCTCGTCTCGCCCCTCGTTGCTGCTGCGACCGCGATCCGCGGCACGCTCTCGAGCCCCTGGGATCTCGAGAACAGCCCCATGCCGCAGTCCGACGTGAAGGTAGGCGCCTGATGGAAAAGTTCACCACCGTCACCGGCATCGCCGTTCCGCTTCAGCGTTCCAATATCGATACAGACCAGATCATCCCCGCCGTGTTCCTCAAGCGCGTCACCAAGACGGGCTTCGAGGATGCGCTCTTCCACGGCTGGCGACAGGACCCCGAGTTCGTGCTCAACCGCGAGCCGTACACGCACGGCACAGTTCTCGTTGCCGGGCCGGATTTCGGCACGGGATCGAGCCGCGAACACGCCGTCTGGGCGCTGAGGGACTACGGATTCCAGGTCGTGCTGAGCTCGAGGTTCGGCGACATCTTCCGGGGGAACTCGGGAAAGCAGGGGCTTCTTGCCGCCCAGCTGACCGAAAAGGACGTAGAGACGATCTGGCTGATCATCGATGAGCAGCCTGGCGTCGAGGTGACGGTCGATCTCATAGCCAAAACCGTGACGGCTGGCAAGTCCACCTTCGCTTTCGAGATCGATGATTACACTAGGTGGCGTTTGCTCGAAGGTTTGGACGATATCGGTCTGACCCTGCGCGATGAGGCGCGAATAACCGAGTTCGAGGCGAAGCGTGAGAGTTGGCGTCCGAAAACTCTTCCCGCTCGCTGAGCTGGACATTCGAAATTCAACGGCTTTAGCTATAGCAACACAGAGGTGAGCATGAACTCTCTTACCAAGGATGCCCAAAAGGCAGCAAAAAGGGTGGGACTCCTGTCAGACAAGATCGTGATCAACGGCGGAAAACCGCTGAAGGGTCGCATCGAGGTGCGGGGAGCGAAGAACCTGGCGACCAAGGCCATGGTCGCGGCGCTGCTGGCCGACACCCCGAGTGTGCTGAAGGACGTCCCTGCCATCAGCGACGTGGTCATCGTGACCGGCATGCTCGAGGCCTACGGTGTCTCCGTGTCGAACGACGGCAACGGAACGCTCAACCTCGACCCCAGCAACGTACTCAAGGCGCACTTCGCCGAGATCGACGCCCTCGCGGGGTCGAGCCGCATCCCGATCCTGTTCTGCGGCCCGTTGCTCCACAGGCTCGGCGAGGCTCTCATCCCCGACCTCGGTGGGTGCCGCATCGGCGACCGCCCCATCGACTTCCACATGGATGCCCTGCGAGCGTTCGGCGCTGTCGTCGACAAGAGCTACGAGGGTATTCGCCTCACGGCCCCCAACGGCCTCAAGGGCGCAGCGATCGAGCTGCCGTACCCGAGTGTCGGCGCCACCGAGCAGGTGCTCCTGACGGCGGTCCTGGCCGAGGGAGTCACGGAGCTCAAGAATGCGGCGATCGAGCCGGAGATCATGGATCTCATCGCCATCCTGCAGAAGATGGGTGCGATCATCTCGGTCGAACCGAACCGTGTCATCTTCATCGAGGGTGTCGACAAGCTCCACGGCTACGAGCATCGCGCCCTGTTCGACCGTAACGAGGCGGCTAGCTGGGCATCAGCGGCTCTCGCCACCGAGGGCGACATTTTCGTCGGGGGTGCGAAGCAACAGGAGCTGATGACGTTCTTGAACATCTTCCGCAAGGCCGGGGGAGCGTTCGACATCCACGAGGACGGCATCCGGTTCTACCACCCCGGCACCCCACTCAAGCCGGTCGTGGTCGAGACCGACGTGCATCCGGGATTCATGACCGACTGGCAGCAGCCGCTCATCGTGGCTCTGACGAAGGCCGAGGGGCGTTCTGTCGTTCACGAGACCGTCTACGAGAACCGGTTCGGATTCACCGATGCGCTCATCAAGATGGGGGCTGACATCGTCGTGCACAAGGACGGGCTCGAATCGATCAGCCGGCGGGTTCCCCGTCGACCGCTCGAGCAGGCCGCCGTCATCACGGGCCCGACCAAGCTGCACGGTGCCGAAATCGAGATCCCTGACCTTCGTGGTGGCTTCAGTCACCTCATTGCCGCGCTGACTGCCGAGGGACAGTCGACTGTCACGAATGTGGGCATCATCAGCCGGGGTTACGAGCACTTCATCGACAAGCTCGAACTGCTCGGAGCCGATTTCGTCTACGAGGGATAGCGCTTCTTCGTTAGGTTGTGTGCATGAAGGCTGGGTCCATGAAGTCTGTCCGACGGTGACGGAAAGCGTTCGACCGACGACGGAGTCGGCGCACCCGGCATCCGAGAAGACCGCGATCTTCAGGTTCTTCGCCGGGGTGCTCATCCCGCTCATGAACCTCGTGGGCCGGTATCGGGTGCGAGGTCTCGAGAATGTGCCGAAGGTAGGGCCGTTCGT
This sequence comes from Salinibacterium sp. CAN_S4, assembly GCF_015752305.1. Lineage (NCBI taxonomy): Bacteria > Bacillati > Actinomycetota > Actinomycetes > Micrococcales > Microbacteriaceae > Salinibacterium > Salinibacterium sp. CAN_S4. The sequence goes on from NZ_JADOVB010000005.1 coordinate 276,015, forward strand.
GGTGGCACCCAACCACTACAGCAATGTCGACCCGATCGTGATCGGCATCGGCCTGTGGAAATCCGGCAGGATGCCCCGCTATTTTGCCAAGGCCTCCCTGTTCCGCATTCCGGTCGTCGGTGCCCTGTTGCTGAAGGCCGAGCAGATCCCTGTCGAGCGCTCGGGCAATTCCCGCGATGGAGCTGGCCCGCTCCGCCAGGCCCAGCAGATCGCAGCAGCGGGTCATGCCGTGGTGATCTATCCCGAGGGTTCACTGACCCGGGATCCCGACGGCTGGCCGATGCGCGGCAAGTACGGGGCCGTGCGCACCGCGCTCGATGCCGGCATCCCTCTCATCCCGGCCGCAAGCTGGGGCGCGCAGCTGATCATGCCGCAGTCGACGAACCGCCTGAGCCTGTTCCCCCGCAAGTCGGTCGACATCGTCTTCGGTGAACCAGTAGACCTGAGCGAGTTCGCCGACAGGCCGCGTGACTCCCGCGTGCTGGCTGAGGCGACCCTCAAGCTGATGACCGCGATCACCGCGCTCGTTGAGCAGCTGCGGGACGAGACCGCGCCGACGGAACGCTGGAATCCCACAGAGCATGGCCAAACCGAGATCGGACGCTTCGATGACACACGCTGAACCACTAGCCCTGCAGGCTCGCAGGGTCGCTGTGCTCGGCGCGGGATCCTGGGGCACCACGTTCGGCAAGATCCTCGCCGATGGCGGCTCAGACGTCGCCATGTGGGCGCGACGCCCCGAGCTCGCCCGCGAGATCTCCCAGTCCAAGCGCAACAGCGACTACCTGCCGGGCATCAACCTGCCCCGCGGCCTCTGGGCGTCGTCACGACTGCCCGAGGTCCTGGATGGCGCCGAGCAGGTCTACCTCTCGGTGCCGGCGCAGTCCCTCCGCGAGAACCTGCGGATCGTGCGCGAACTCATCCCGACCGATGCCGTGGTCGTCTCGCTGATGAAGGGGGTCGAGAAGGGCACCCGCGCGAGGATGAGCGAGGTCATCCGCCAGGAGCTCGGCATCGACGGTGATCGGGTCGCCGTGGTGTCAGGACCGAACCTGGCGCTGGAGATCGCGAAGGAATGGCCGACGGCTGCCGTCGTGTCGTCAGACAGCCTGGAGACGGCGACCGTCGTGGCCATGACCTCGACCAATCGGTACTTCCGCTCCTATGTGAACACCGACGTGATCGGCACCGAGTTCGGGGGTGTGCTGAAGAACCTCATCGCGGTGGCGATCGGCATCGTCGATGGGGTCGGCTACGGCGAGAACACCAAGGCATCCATCATCACGAGGGGGCTTGCGGAAATGACCGATTTCGCCGTCGCCTACGGGGCGCGTGCCGAGACTCTCGCCGGGCTCGCCGGTCTCGGTGACCTCATTGCCACGTGCGAGTCGCCCCTCTCACGCAATAACACCGCTGGCAGGCTGCTCGGCCAGGGCTACAGCTTCAGCGAGGTCATCAAGCAGATGAACCAGACCGCGGAGGGGCTGTCGTCCGTTGCGCCGATCCTCGAACTCGCACTCGCGAAGAATGTGGAGATGCCGATCGTCAGCCAGGTCGCCGAAGTGCTGGCCGGTACGCTGGATCCGCGCGATATCGCCCCCCACCTCACGACCGACGACATCCCGCAGGGGGAATAGTTGCCAGAATCCACGCCCTCCAGGCTCACTCCTCACAGGCTCGCTCCTCACAAGCTGACTGTCGCACTGCTGTTCGGCGGCCGTTCGTCCGAGCACACGATCAGCTGCGCCACCGCCGGGGGAGTGCTGTCGGCGATCGACCGCGACAAGTACGACGTGATCCCGATCGGGATCACGCGCGACGGTGCCTTCACTCTCCAGCCGGATGACGCCGCGCTCTTCGCGCTCAACCCGACGGCGATGCCGACGGTCATCGATAACGGCACCCGCGTGCTCTGGCCTGAGTCTGCCGCCAGCAGGGAGCTGGCCGTGACGGATGCCTCGGGCCAGCGCCGCTCGCTCGGAACCGTCGACGTGGTGTTCCCGATCCTGCACGGGCCGTTCGGCGAGGACGGCACGGTGCAGGGCATGCTCGAGCTGCTCGGCCTGCCCTACGTCGGCAATGGTGTGCTGGCCTCGGCGCTCGGCATGGACAAGCACTTCACGAAGACCGCGCTCGAAGCGGTCGGAGTGACGGTCGCCCCCTGGGTGACGGTGTCGCCTGCACAGTGGTCGGCAGACAGCGACCTGTGGCGGGGGAGGGCGGCGTCGCTCGGCCTGCCCGTGTTCGTGAAGCCGGCGCGCGCCGGCTCCTCCGTCGGCGTTACGAAGGTCACAAGCGCCGCTCAACTGGATGCCGCCCTCGAGACCGCGTGGGCCGAAGACGGCAAGGCGCTCATCGAGCAGGCCATCGTCGGCCGCGAACTCGAATGTGCGGTGCTTTCCGGCCGTGAGGGCGGCCCCACCAGGGTCAGCCTTGCGGGAGAGATCATCGTCGCCGGCGACGGCTTCTACGATTTCGAGGCCAAGTACATCGACGATTCGGCCGCGCAGCTCGTCTGCCCGGCCGAGCTGACCGAGGGCGAGCTCGCCGAGATGCAGCGCGTCGCGGCCCGCGCGTTCGAGGCGATCGGTGGATCGGGACTCGCGCGGGTCGACTTCTTCTACACCGGCACCGACTTCGTGGTCAACGAACTCAACACCATGCCGGGCTTCACCCCGATTTCGATGTTCCCCAAGTGCTGGGCGGCGAGCGGTCTCGCCTACCCCCAGCTCATCGACGAACTGATCGAGCTGGGGCTGCAGACGGTTCGCTAGTTGACGGCTCCGGTGAGCTTCTCGCCAGGGCCCTTGCCAGGGGCATCCTGAATGGACGATGCCTCGCGGAACGCCAGCTGAAGCGACCGAAGGCCGTCGCGCAGCGGTCGCGCATGCTGGTCCCCGATCTCGGGGGCGGCCGCAACCACGAGCCCAGCCAGCACCGTGATGAGTTTGCGCGCCTCGTCCAGGTCGATGTCCGCCGAGGCGTTCTGGCTGTCCGACAGGCCGAGCTTCACGGCTGCAGCGCTCATGAAGTGCACCGCAACCGTATTGATCAGCTCGACGGCAGGAACCTCCGAAATGTCCCTGATCTCGTCATCGGTATCGAATCGTGCGTCGCTCATGCGTCCCTTAACTGTTCGGCCTTAGTCGTTTGGCGCGGAATCTGCTATTCTTCTACAGGCTCCGGGGCTTGCCCCGGCTACGAAAGTGGAGATTCTCCCACCTGTCAACCGCTTCCTAAGGTTACCGGGTAGTTACACCCCGTTCGATCGGCTCGTCATTCCTGCAATGGCGCCGTCCGGATAGCAGGGTGCATCATGAAGTTTTTCCTCTCTCGTGCCATGCGACAACCGTCGCGATTACACGTACTAGAAGGAGAACACGCATCAGCGATCCCCGTACCAATGACCGAATCCGCGTTCCGGAGGTCCGTCTTGTTGGCCCCAACGGCGAACAGGTCGGTGTCGTCCGTATCGAAGACGCTCTTCGTCTGGCTGTGGAGGCCGACCTGGATTTGGTTGAGGTTGCTCCCAATTCCAAGCCTCCCGTTGCCAAGATCATGGATTACGGCAAGTTCAAGTACGAAGAGGCACAGAAGGCCAAGGAAGCCAGGCGCAACCAGGCGAATACGATCCTCAAAGAGGTTCGCTTCCGCCTGAAGATCGACACCCACGACTACGAGACGAAGCGCAAGCGCGCCGAGGGCTTCCTCGCAGCCGGTGACAAGGTCAAAGCCATGATCCTGTTCCGCGGCCGTGAACAGTCCCGCCCCGACCAGGGCGTGCGTTTGCTCCAGAGATTTGCCGAAGATGTTTCGGAGTTCGGTTCCGTGGAATCGACCCCGATGATCGACGGTCGCAACATGGTCATGGTCATTGGCCCGCACAAGACGAAGGCAGCGGCGAAAGCCGAAGCCGATGCTCGCAAGGCGGCCAATAAGCCAGCACGTGCACAGGGTGACGCAGCCGACGCTGCCGAGCCGAACACTCCAGTCGTAGCCGAGGCGGATCCCGCCCCGGTCGCAGCAGCAGTATCAACAAAAGAAGAGGAAAAGGATGCCTAAGCAGAAGACGCACTCCGGTGCGAAAAAGCGCTTCAAGGTCACCGGCAGCGGCAAGATCATGAAGCAGGGCGCGGGCATGCGTCACAACCTTGAGGTCAAGAGCGGCAAGAAGAAGCGCGAATTGAACGCCGAGCAGGTTCTTGCTCCGGCGGATGCCAAGGTCATCAAGAAGCTTCTCGGTAAGTAAGGGTCAGGACTAGAACATGGCAAGAGTAAAAAGGGCAGTAAACGCCCACAAGAAGCGTCGCGTCATCCTCGAGCGTGCCAAGGGTTACCGTGGCCAGCGTTCGCGCCTCTACCGCAAGGCCAAGGAGCAGGTCACTCACTCCCTCGTCTACGCGTACCGTGACCGTCGTGCCCGCAAGGGTGACTTCCGTCGCCTGTGGATCCAGCGCATCAACGCGGCGTCGCGCGCCAACGGCCTCACGTACAACCGCCTCATCCAGGGGTTGAACCTGGCCGGCATCGAGGTCGACCGTCGCATCCTCGCTGACCTCGCCGTCACCGAGCCCGCGACCTTCGCGGCGATCGTCGCTACGGCCAAGGCAGCTCTTCCGGCCGACACGAGCGCACCGCGGGTCAACGCCTGATTCAACCGTTTCATAGGGAACCCCGAGCTGCTGCTCGGGGTTCCCTGCGTTAACCTCTGTCGCAGGCTCTGTTGGCGCTGGCACGGCGATCTTCGTTGTGCCTGCGGTATCGCCGGCGCGATTCTGATAGCTCCAGCGCGCCTAAACTGGGGTCATGATCGACAATCCGCGTTCGCCCAGGGTCCGAGCTGTTGCCAAGCTGGCGAAGAGGGATGCCAGGTCGGAGACCGGACTCTTCCTCCTGGAGGGCCCGCAGGCCGTCTCTGAGGCGTTGGAGTTCAGGCCGGAGCTGCTCGTCGAACTCTTCGCCACCCCCACCGCGTCAGAGCGATACGGCGCGATTTCGCGCATGGCGGCGGAGGTCGGGCTCGAGGTCGAGTTCGTCACAGAGGACGTCATCGACGCGATGGCAGACACCGTCACGCCGCAGGGGGTCATCGCGGTGTGCCGCCAGTTCCCAACTTCGCTGAAGGACATTCTCGGCGGCGAGCCGAAGCTCATCGCGGTGCTCGAAGAGGTGCGCGATCCCGGCAACGCCGGCACGATCATCCGGGCCGCCGACGCAGCCGGTGCCGATGCCGTCATCCTTACCGGGCGCAGTGTCGACCTGTACAACCCGAAGGTCGTCAGGGCGACCACCGGGTCCCTCTTCCATATTCCCGTGGCGGTCGGCGCCGAGCTCGAGGCCGTGCTGGAAAAGACGAAGGGCGCGGGGCTTCAGGTCATCGCGGCCGACATCAAGGGCGTGGATCTGCTCGTCGAGCGCACCGCAGGCACCCTCAGCGGCCCGACGGCATGGCTGTTCGGCAACGAAGCCCGCGGGCTGTCCGATGAGCATTTCGCCCTCGCCGACAGGGCCATCACGGTGCCGATCTACGGTCACGCAGAGTCGATGAACCTGGCCACCGCGGCGTCGGTGTGCCTCTACGAAAGCGCCTTCGCACAGCGGTCCGTTTAGCACAAAACCCGTGTTTCGGGCGTGTCACGCTGGGGTTACGAATCCTCAGGTCGGTTGACCCCCCTTTGCGGGGTGTGGTTGGGTGGGTCAATGGAGCCTCTCGTTGTCGTCGACCATGTCAACAAACACTTCGGTGAACTCCACGTTCTGAAAGACATCACGACCACTGTCCACAAGGGTGAAGTGGTCGTTGTCATCGGCCCCAGCGGCTCGGGCAAGTCGACGTTATGTCGCGCTATCAATCGCCTCGAGACCATCGACGACGGCACGATCACGATCGACGGTCAAGCGCTCCCGGCCGAGGGCGCCGCTCTCGCCAGGCTCCGCGCAGACGTCGGGATGGTGTTCCAGTCGTTCAACCTCTTCTCGCACAAGACCGTGCTCGAGAACGTCACGCTGGGGCAGGTCAAGGTGCGCAAGCGGTCCAAGTCCGAGGCCGATAAGCGCGCGATGGAGCTGCTCGACCGCGTCGGTGTGGCAAACCAGGCAGCGAAAATGCCCTCACAGTTGTCCGGTGGCCAGCAGCAGCGAGTCGCGATTGCGAGAGCCCTCGCCATGGACCCGAAGGTCATGCTGTTCGACGAGCCGACATCAGCGCTCGACCCGGAAATGATCAACGAGGTTCTCGATGTGATGGTCGGCCTCGCGAAAGACGGCATGACTATGGTCGTCGTCACCCACGAGATGGGCTTCGCCCGCAAAGCCGCACAGCGCGTGTTGTTCATGGCCGACGGCGAGATCGTCGAGGAAGCCGCGCCGGAGAAATTCTTCACGGACCCCCAAAGCCCGAGAGCGCAGGACTTCCTCTCGAAAGTGCTTACCCACTAACCAGTGGGTGAGAAACACAGTAACCAGGAGGAAACCATGAGACTTAAAAAAGGTCTAATGATCTCAGCCATCGCGCTTACCGGTGTGCTTGCGCTGAGCGCGTGCACCGATTCGGGTGCCCCGACCGCCGGCGAATCGGAGGCGCCAGTAGAAGAGGTGTCGTTCGAAGCAGGCTCGACCATGGCGGCGCTCAACGAGGCGGGCACCATCACCATCGGCACGAAGTTCGACCAGCCGCTCTTCGGCCAGGTCGACGGCAGCGGGGATCCGCAGGGATTCGATGTCGAGATCGGCAAGCTGATCGCCGCCAAGCTCGGCATTCCCGAGAGCGGCATCACCTGGACCGAGACCGTGTCCGCGAACCGCGAGCCGTTCATCCAGTCCGGTGAAGTCGACATCGTTGTGGCGACATACACGATCAATGACAAGCGCAAGGAAGTCATCTCCTTCGCAGGCCCGTACTACAACGCCGGCCAGGACATCCTCGTGCTCGCAGGAAACCCGGATGGTATCGAAGGCCCTGAAGACCTCGCTGGCAAGCCGGTCTGCACAGTGTCAGGTTCGACGTCAGAGGCGAACATCGCTGAATACACCGACCAGATCACGGCTCTCGGTGGATACGCCGAATGCCTGCCGCTGCTGAGTTCGGGCGCGGTTGTCGCTGCGACGACGGACAACGTGATCCTCGCCGGTCTCGCCGCGAACAGTGCCGGCGAGTTCGAGGTCGTCGGCAATCCCTTCACCGAGGAGCCGTACGGCATCGGTCTCGCGAAGGATGACACCGACTTCCGCATGTTCATCAACGACGTGCTCGAAGAGTCGTACGACGATGGCGACTGGGCTGCCGCATGGGACAGGACTGCCGGAGCTGAGCTTCCCCTTCCCGACCCGCCCGCCGTCGACCGCTACTAGGCCTGTTTGACAAGCGGCCCACCCGGCCAGTCCGGGTGGGCCGCTTCCCCACTGCCACCACCTGACCCGAGAGGCGACACATGGACGCCATCATCGAGAACTTCCCGAGGTTCATCGACGCCTTCCTGATGACGCTTCGGCTGCTGGTCGTCTCGGGCATCGGCGCCCTCGTGATCGGCACCCTGGTTGCCGCGATGCGCATCTCACCGGTCCCCGCGTTCCGCGGATTCGCCACCGTGTACACCGAGATCGTGCGAAACACCCCGCTGACGCTCGTGCTCTTCTTCTGCGCCTTCGTGTTGCCGCAACTCGGCATCCGGCTCGACTACACGGTCGCGGCCACGATCGGTCTCACCATCTACACCTCTCCGTTCGTCGCCGAAGCCGTGCGCTCCGGTGTGAACGGGGTCTCGGTCGGCCAGGCTGAGGCGGCACGCGCGATCGGCCTCGGCTTCGGCCAGACCCTCGGTCTGGTCATCCTGCCGCAGGCCATCCGGATGGTCATTCCGCCGCTCATCAACGTGCTCATCGCCCTGACGAAGAACACGTCGGTTGCCGCTGGCTTCGCGGTGCTCGAACTCGTCGCAGTCTCCCGTCAGGTGATCCAGCTCAACGGTGACGCGACGGTGACAATCCTGGTCGCTGTCGCCGCCTTCTATCTCGTGATCACCGTGCCGCTCGGCCAGGCTGCCAACCTCCTCGAACGAAGGGTCATGGTGCAGCGATGAGTGTGCTGTACGACGTTCCCGGGCCCAGGGCTCGCAGACTCTCCCTGATCTTCTCGATAGTGGGTGGTGTGCTGATCGCCGCCGGCCTCATCGCGATCTTCGTTTTCCTCTCCCAACCCCGTATCAACGCTGGTGGAGTCGCCCAGCCCGGTGTGTTCGACGGCAGTCGCTGGGATCTTCTGGGTGACCGGGCGCTGTATCGCGCGGTGTGGCGTGGTCTTTCTGCGACTCTGCTCATGGCCGGTGTCGCGGCAGTGCTCGCGATCACGTTCGGAATCCTGCTGTCGATGGCGCGCACCGCCACCACGGCTGCGATCCGCATCCCGGCGATTGTGCTCATCGAGTTCCTGCGCGGTATGCCCGTGCTGCTGATGATGCTGTTTATCCTGCTGGTCTTCTCGACCGGCCAGTTCTGGGCCGGCGTGCTCGCCCTCGCTGTGTACAACGGGGCGGTGATCGGAGAGGCTCTCCGGGCGGGGATCGCATCCCTGCCGAAGGGCCAGCGAGAGTCTGGGCTCGCCGTGGGGTTGACCCCGCTGCAGACACGTTTCTCCATCGAGTATCCGCAGGCCTTCCGCCAGATGCTGCCGATCATCATCGCCCAGCTCGTGGTGCTGCTCAAGGACACCTCGCTGGCGTACATCCTCGGATACCAGGAGCTGCTCAACGTCGTGCTCAAGCAGGGGCCGACGACATTCGGTCCGAGCTATCTCTTCACGCTGTTCTTCGTGGTGTGGGCTGTGTATCTCGCCGTCAACATGACGCTCTCCTGGATCGCGCGGTTCGTCGCCCGTCGCACCGCCGCGGGTCGGGGCGGCGGCAAGAGCAGGCGTACCGGCAAGGTCATCGCCCAGTTGGGCGGGGCGGGCATGGCCGGGGCGAGCGATCCCCTGAGCGTGCCCGGCGCCCGTTCCGACCACGACACCGGGTACCAGCCCTAGGCTGACTAAACTGTGGTGTTGTGTCTGAATCAACCCCCATTACCGAGAGTGCAGTAGCGGAGGCCGTCGACGCGGCCCTTGCCGCTGTGGCCGCCGCCACCTCCATGTCAGAGCTACGGGCAGCCAGAGCCGAGCACGCTGGCGAATCGTCTCCGCTCGCCCGCCTCAACGGCAGCCTGAAGTCGATCGATCCGGCGGACCGCGCAGCGGCGGGCAAGCTCGTCGGCCAGGCACGGGCACGCGTCGGCCAGGCTTTCGCCCCGCGCGAGGCCGAGCTCGCGGTGGCCGAAGAGGCCCAGCGGCTCGCCGACGAGACGATGGATGTCACGGCGGTGGCGTCGCGCTGGAACGCCGGTGCGCGGCATCCGCTCAGCCTGCTCATGGAGCGCATGAGCGACGTGTTCATCGCGATGGGGTGGGAGATCGTCGACGGCCCAGAACTCGAGAACGAGTGGTTCAACTTCGACGCCCTCAACATGGATGAAGACCACCCGGCCCGCAGCGAGCAGGACACGTTCTTCGTCGACCCGGTCGACAGCCACCTCGTGTTGCGCACGCAGACAAGCCCCGTGCAGATCCGTTCGCTGCTGACGCGCGAGCTGCCGGTCTACGTGGTGTCGCCGGGCAAGGTGTTCCGCAAGGACGAACTCGATGCGACCCACACTCCCGTGTTCCACCAGATCGAGGGCATCGCGATCGATAAGGGGCTCACGATGGCGAACCTCCGCGGCACCCTCGAGCATCTCGCCCGCGCGATGTTCGGCGACGAAGCGCAGATCCGCCTCCGCCCCAACTACTTCCCGTTCACCGAGCCCAGCGCCGAGATGGACGTGTGGCAGCCGAACGCCAAGGGCGGCGCACGCTGGGTCGAGTGGGGCGGCTGCGGCATGGTGAACAGCAACGTGCTGCGCGCCGCTGGCATCGACCCCGAGGTCTACCAGGGCTTCGCGTTCGGCATGGGGATCGAGCGCACCCTGCAGTTCCGCAACGACATGAATGACATGCGCGACATGGTCGAGGGCGATATCCGCTTCTCACAGCAGTTCGGGATGGTGGTCTGATGCGCGTTCCGATCAGCTGGTTGCGCGAGTTCGTCGACATCCCCCTGGATGTCACGCACGAGCAGATCCACGCCGCCCTCGTCAAGGTCGGCTTCGAGGAAGAAGACGTCCACGGCTTCGAGCTGTCAGGCCCGATCGTGGTCGGACAGGTTCTCGAGTTCACGCCGGAGCCCCAGTCGAACGGCAAGACCATCAACTGGTGCCAGGTGGATGTCGGCGAAGCCGAACCCCGTGGCATCGTCTGCGGAGCGCACAACTTCGCCGTGGGAGACAAGGTCGTCGTCTCGCTTCCCGGCGCGGTGCTCCCCGGGCCGTTCCCCATCGCTTCCCGAAAGACCTACGGCCACGTGTCAGACGGCATGATGGCATCGGCCCGCGAGCTGGGCATGGGCGACGAGCACGACGGCATCCTGCTGCTCAAGAGTCTCGGTCTCGACCCCGTGGTCGGCACCGAAGCAGTGCCGCTGCTGGGCCTCGACGACTTCGCCGTCGAGATCAACGTCACCCCCGACCGCGGCTACGCGTTCTCGATCCGCGGCATCGCCCGCGAATACTCACACTCCACCGGTGCGACATTCCGCGACCCCGCCCTCGCGACGGCTTCCGTCGCTGGGAGCGGTTTCGAGGTCACGGTCGATGACACGGCTCCGATCCGCGGCAGGGTCGGTGCGAGCGTCTTCGTGACCCGCGTGGTGCGCGGCATCGACGCGACACGCCCCACGCCGCCCTGGATGATCGCCAGGCTCGGGCTCGCCGGTATCCGCAGCATCTCGCTCACCGTCGATGTCACCAACTACGTCATGCTCGAGCTCGGGCAACCCACCCATGCTTACGACCTCGACAAGCTCTCGGGCGGCATCGTGGTGCGCAGGGCCGTCGCGGGGGAGACCCTGACGACCCTCGACGACAGGGTCAGGACTCTGAGCACGGAAGACCTGCTGATCACCGACGCGTCAGGCCCTATCGGTCTGGCCGGCGTCATGGGCGGAGCATCCACCGAGATCGATTCGGCCTCGACGAACGTGCTGGTCGAAGCCGCGAACTTCGATCCGACCTCGATCGCGCGCACCGCCCGTCGCCACAAACTGCCGAGCGAGGCGTCCCGCCGCTTCGAGCGCGGGGTCGACCCCCAGGTGGCCGAGGTCGCCGCGGCCAGGGTCGTCTCACTGCTGGTCGAACTGGGTGCCGGCACCGCAGAGACTCTCGGATCGGTGCTCGACGCCTCCACCGCCCGCACCCCGATCGAGCTGCCCGATGGCTACATCGCCGGGCTGATCGGCGTGCAGTTCAGCGCCGACGAGATCACCGGCGCCCTGACCGACATCGGTTGCCGGGTGGATGCCGCGGCAGCTGGCCTTTCGGTGACGCCGCCGTCCTGGCGCCCCGACCTCACCGACCGCGCCACCCTCGCCGAGGAGGTGGCGAGGATCGTCGGCTACGACCACATCCCCTCCGTGCTTCCCGTCGCGCCTCCCGGGCGTGGACTGACTCGCGAGCAGCGACTGCGCCGCTCCGTGTCAGCATCGCTCGCTTCCGCCGGGCTCACCGAGGTGCTCGCCTATCCGTTCCTCAGCCAGTCGTCGAACGACCTGTTCGGCTCTCCCGTCCCGGGAGTGGTGCCTGCAGTGAAACTCGCGAATGCGATCGACTCCGAGGTCGCCTGGCTGCGCACCTCACTGCTTCCCGGGCTGGTGACCGTCGCGCGGCGCAACCTGTCCCGAGGGCTCACCGATCTCGCCGTCTTCGAGGTCGGCACCGTCTTCCTGCCGGAGTCCGGTCGCCGCTACGGCAGCGATGCGCTGCCCGCGGGCAACGTGCATCCGTCGACAGAGGTGCTCGATGGGCTCCGCGACAGCATCCCCGCGCAGCCGTGGCACGTCGCAGCGCTCTTCGTGGGTGACGCCGTCGCCAAGCAGCCGGGCCAGTCGTCGATCGAGCGCGGGCTGTCCGATGCGATCAGCACGGCACAGCACCTTGCGACGGTGCTCGCCTCGCCGCTGACCGTCGTGACGGGAACACACCAGACCATGCATCCCGGCCGCACGGCCGAGCTGCGCTCGGGAGACCGTGTCGTCGGCTATGCGGGAGAACTGCTGCCGTCGCTGGCAGCTGAACTCGACCTTCCGAGAGTCGTCGCCGTGCTGGAGCTCGACCTCGACGCGCTCATCGAGCTCGGAGCCGAGCAGATCGCCCCGACCCCGATCGTCTCGTATCCGGCCGCTACGCAGGATCTGACTCTCGTCGTACCGGAGTCGGTGCGCGCCGGAGAGCTGCTGGCGGTCCTGGTCGAGGGAGCAGGAGAACTGCTCGAGAACGTGTCGCTCGTCGACGACTACCGCGGCTCCGGGATTCCCGACGGCAGCAAGTCGCTCACGTTCGCCCTCAGGTTCCGGGCGACCGACCGCACCCTGACGGCGGCAGAGGCGACCGAGGCGAAGTCGGCCGCGGTCGCGCTCGCTGCGGCCAGGATGGGAGCTGTGCTGCGGGAGTAGCGCTCAGCGCTTCCCGCCGCCGAGCAGCCCGCCCAGAACGCTGCCGATGAGGTCGCCGCCGCCGGCGCCGCCCTTCGAACCACCGAGTGAACCTCCGAGCAGCCCGCCCAGCAGGTCGCCGATGCCTCCGGAGGGTGCCGGTGCTGCGGCCGGCTTGGCGGGCTCGGCCTGCTTTCCCCCGAGGAACTGGGAGGCGAGCCATCCGATCACGATCGGTGCCACGATCGGCAGGATCCTGGCGATGATGTCCTGGGTGATGGTGCTGTCGCCGGTGCTCGCGACGGCCGCAACCACATCGTTCTTCTTCGATCCGAAAACGTTGCTCACGATCTTCTCGCCATCGGCCGTGTCGACCTCGCTGACCGACGTGCCGGGGAAGACGCCGGCATGACGGCTGAGAGCTTTCTCGAGGGATGCAGCGCCGCTGTCGTCCTTCGCGTTGGCAGCCATGCCGCCGAGCAGGGTCGGGACGACCTGTGCGACCGCGCCCTGCGCGACATCCTCCGAGATGCCGAGCTTGCGTGCGATGTCGCCGACAGGGATGAGAGCGAGCAATCCGTCAATATCCGACATGGGATCTCCTGGGTAGTTGATGGCTCACCGTGGCTCGGTTCAGCACTGTTCGCAAGGCTAGCGATTCGCTCGAGACGACAACAGTGCAGTACTCTCGGACTGTGATCACGATTGCCGCCACCGACGCACGCCTCAGGCTGCGACCGTCGGCGCGCCGTGGTGCAGGGCTGCGTCAGTCTGATTCGCGACGCCAGCTCGACGAGCGACGATAGGCGACGTTCCCCCTCAGCCACCTGCTTTGTCGAGCAGGCTCGGCTCCCGCGAACCTCGCCGCAGCAACTCCTCGTCCCTCCTCTCGTTAAGGTAGTGTCATGTCTCTTTCCGTCGCCGTGGCTGGTGCCAGTGGCTACGCAGGTGGTGAGCTTCTGCGGTTGCTCTCGGCCCATCCTGAGTTCGAGGTGACCACGGTCACCGCTAACCAGAACGCCGGCCAGCCGCTCATCTCCATCCAGCCTCACCTCCGCTCGCTCGCCCATTTGCAGCTGCACCCGACGGATGCCGCGACCCTCGTTGGCCACGACGTCGTGTTCCTCGCGCTCCCGCACGGCAAGTCCGGCGAGGTGACCGCCGCGCTGTCGACGGATACCCTCATCATCGACTGTGGAGCCGATCACCGGCTCGAGAGCGAGGCCGACTGGGCCGAGTTCTACGGCGGCGAGTACTTCGGCGCCTGGAGCTATGGCCTGCCCGAACTGCTCACGCGGACCGGAACCCAGCGTGACTCCCTCAGGGGAGCAACCCGCATTGCGGTTCCCGGATGCAACGTCACGGCGATCACGCTGGCCCTCGCTCCCGGCATCCACTCCGGCGTCATCCTCGGAGACGACCTGGTCTCCGTGCTGGCGGTAGGACCCTCCGGCGCGGGCAAGTCGCTCAAGACCGAGCTGCTCGGCAGCGAACTGATGGGCTCGGCCAACGCGTACCAGGTGGGCGGCGTGCACCGCCACAACCCCGAGATCCGGCAGAACCTGGTGACGGCGGGAGGGGTCGACGTCAGCATCTCGTTCACCCCGGTGCTCGTGCCGATGAGCCGCGGCATCCTCGCGACCAGTACCGCGAAGCTCGCGCCAGGCACGACCGAGTCGCAGGTGCGCGACGCGTGGGAGTCTGCCTACGCCGACGAGCCCTTCGTGCATGTGTTGCCGGCGGGCCGATTCCCGCGCACGGCCGACACTCTCGGCGCCAACACGGCCCTCATCGGCCTCGCGGTCGACGAGGCGGCCGGTCGGGTCGTCGTCGTCTCGGCGCTCGACAATCTCGTCAAGGGCACCGCTGGTGCCGCCATCCAGTCTGCAAACATCGCGCTGGGCTTTGCAGAAACGACAGGACTTTCCGTGGACGGGGTGGCACCGTGAGTGTGACGGCAGCGAAGGGCTTCGACGCCTCGGGCGTCGAGGCAGGGTTGAAGAACAGCGGCGGGCTCGACCTCGCACTCGTCGTCAACCGCGGTCCGCTCGCGAACGCGGCAGCCGTGTTCACGAGCAACCGCGCGCTCGCCAATCCCATCATCTGGTCGAAGCAGGTGATCGCCGATGGAACAGTCTCGGCCATCGTGCTGAACTCGGGCGGCGCCAATTGCTTCACCGGCGCCCAGGGATTCCAGGTGACGCACGCGACGGCGGAGGCCGTCGGGGAAGCGCTCGACGTGAGTGCGGGCGACGTGCTCGTGTGTTCCACCGGTCTCATCGGCGAGCAACTGCCGCTCGACAGGCTGCTGCCGGCGGTGGGTGTCGCGGCGGCGGCCCTCGGGGATCATGGCGTCGAGGCGTCCATGGCCATCATGACCACGGACTCGAAACCGAAGCGGTCGATCAGGCTCGGCGAGGGGTACACCGTCGGCGGCATGGCGAAGGGCGCAGGGATGCTGGCGCCGGGGCTCGCGACCATGCTCGTGGTCATCACGACCGATGTCGTGCTCTCGTCGGCGGAGCTCGACATCGCGCTCCGCAGCGCCACCCGGGTGAGCTTCGACAGGCTCGACTCCGACGGGTGCATGTCGACCAACGACCAGGTGTCGCTCCTCGCGTCCGGCGCCTCGGGCGTCGAGCCGCAGCTCGACGCATTCACCGCCGTGCTGACGGAGGTCTGTCTCGATCTCGCCGAACAGCTGCAGGGCGACGCCGAGGGCGCGAGCCACGACATCCACATCCGGGTCACGGGTGCAGCGACGGAAGACGACGCCGTCGAGGTGGGTCGCTCGATCGCCAGGAACAACCTGTTCAAGGCGGCGATCTTCGGCAACGATCCCAACTGGGGCAGGGTGCTGGCCGCGATCGGAACCACGGATGCCGCGTTCGATCCGTACGACGTCGACGTCTCCATGAACGGGGTACGGGTGTGTCACCTGGGTGCCCCGGACCGGCCGCGCACCGACGTGGACCTCTCCGCCCGCAGGGTGGACCTGCTGCTCGATCTCAAGTCGGGCACGGCTGCCGCGACGATCCTGACCAACGACCTCACGCACGACTACGTGCATGAGAACAGCGCGTACTCCAGCTGATGCCGTACATCTCCGACAACAGGGCCCAGGACCAGGCCGCGGCCAAAGCCGCCGTGCTCATCGAGGCCCTCCCGTGGCTGAAGCGGTTCCATGACGAGATCATCGTCGTGAAGTTCGGCGGCAACGCCATGATCGACGACGACCTCAAGCGGGCGTTCGCCGAAGACATGGTCTACCTGCGTTACGCCGGGGTAAAGCCCGTGGTGGTGCACGGTGGTGGGCCACAGATCACCGCCGAGCTCACGCGCCGCGGCATCCCGAGCGAATTCAGGGGTGGCTACAGGGTCACGACCCAGGAGAGCATCGGGGTGATCCGCCAGGTGCTGGCTGAGCAGGTCGGCGGTGAGCTCGTCGGGCTGATCAACGAGCACAGCACTCCTGAGCATGGCGGCCTCGCGCGAGGGATCTCCGGTGACGACCACGGTCTGTTCACGGGAGTGACGAGGGGAGCGGTCGTCGACGGGCAGACCGTCGACCTCGGGCTCGTCGGCGAGGTCACCGAGGTCGATCCAGCCGCTGTGATCGCCGCGCTCGACCAGGGGCAGATCCCGGTCATCTCCACGGTCGCCCAGGGGCCGGATGGCCTGCTCAACGTCAACGCCGACTCGGCTGCCGCGTCCCTGGCGATCGCCCTTCACGCCGCCAAGCTCGTGATCCTCACCGATGTGGCCGGCCTCTACAGCGACTGGCCGAACCGCGACTCACTCGTGAGCGTCATCACGACCTCGGAACTCGACGAGCTTCTGCCGGGGCTCGAATCCGGCATGATCCCGAAGATGTCGGCCTGCAGGGACGCCGTCGTCGGGGGAGTCGCCAAGGCGGCCGTCATCGATGGTCGCGAGAAGCATTCCATCCTGCTCGAAGTCTTCACCCAGAGCGGCATCGGCACGGAGGTGGTACCGGCATGACCTGGCAACGCGACTATTCGGAGCGGATCATGAAATCCGCGGCACTTCCGAGCGCCGAACTGGTGCGCGGCGAAGGCTCGTATGTCTGGGACTCTGAGGGAAAGAAATACCTCGATTTCCTGTCCGGCATCGCGGTCAACTCCCTCGGTCACGCGCATCCCGTGCTCGTGGAGGCGGTCAGTCGACAGATCGCGACACTCGCACACGTGTCCAATTACTTTGCAACGCCTCCCCAGCTCGAACTCGCCGAACGACTGCGCCGGTTGTCCGGCGCGGCTGACCGTGGCCGTGTCTACTTCGGAAATTCGGGGGCAGAGGCCATCGAGGCGGCGATCAAGCTCGCCAGACGTACCGGGCGGCCGCGCATCCTGAGTCTGCAGAACAGTTTCCACGGGCGCACCATGGGTGCCCTCTCGCTGACCGGCAAACCGTCGTTGCGTGAGGCCTTCGAGCCGCTGTTGCCCAACGTGTCACACATCGAGTCGACGATCGACGCCCTCGAGAAGGCCATGGGGCCGGATGTCGCAGCTCTCGTTGTCGAGCCGATCAAGGGTGAGGCGGGGGTCGTCGACCTGCCGGCCGGATATCTCGCAGCGGCGAGGGAGATCACGGCGGCCCATGGGGCGCTGCTCATCATCGACGAGATCCAGACCGGGGCCGGTCGCACGGGGGAGTGGTTCGGGTTCCAGCACGACGGCATCGTCCCCGATGCCATCGTGGTCGCGAAGGGAATCGGCGGCGGAGTGCCGATCGGCGCCCTCGTCACCTTCGGTGAGGCGTCCGATCTGCTGATCGCGGGCCAGCACGGCAGCACGTTCGGCGGCAACCCCCTCGTCACCGCCGCATCGAACGCGGTACTCGGCGAGATCGAGCGAGCAGGGCTCGTCGAGAATGCCGCACGCCGTGGGGCCGAGCTCAGTGCCGCGATCGCGGGGCTGCCTCTCGTGGACGAGGTACGCGGCAAGGGACTGCTCATCGGAGTCGGACTCTCCACGCCCGTGGCGAGCGCCGTCGTTGCGGAGGCAGCAGCACTCGGCCTGATCATCAACGCCCCCAACGACTCGAGCATCCGCCTCGCACCACCCCTGATCATCGGTGATGTCGAGGTCGCCGAGTTCATCGAGAAGTTCACCAGCGTGCTGCATGCCAGCGCATCGAAAGGAACACCGTGACCCGCCACTTCCTGCGTGATGACGACCTGAGCCCCGCAGAGCAGGCCGAGATCCTCGACCTGGCCGCAGAAATCAAGGCCGACCGCTGGGCGCGCAAGCCTCTCGCCGGCCCGCAGACCGTCGCCGTCATCTTCGACAAGTCGTCGACGCGCACGCGAGTGTCATTCGCGGTGGGGATCGCGGACCTCGGCGGGGTGCCGCTGATCATCTCGACGGCAAACAGCCAGCTCGGTGGCAAGGAAAGCCCCTCAGATACCGCACGCGTGCTCGAGCGACAGGTTGCCGCGATCGTGTGGCGCACCTACGGGCAGTCCGGGCTGATCGAGATGGCGGCGGATACCACGGTGCCGGTGATCAACGCCCTCAGCGACGAATTCCACCCCTGCCAGCTGCTCGCCGACTTCCTGACGATCAGGGAGCACAAGGGCACGCTGAAGGGGCTGACCGTCACATTCCTGGGTGACGGAGCAGACAACATGGTGCACTCTTACCTCCTCGCGGGAGCGACGGCGGGAATGCACGTGCGGGTCGCCTGCCCTGCCGACTACATGCCGGATGGCCGCATCGTCGCCGACGCCGATGCCATCGCCGTGCAGACCGGCGGATCGGTGACGCTCTACACCGATCCACTCGAAGCCGTCGCCGGTGCCGACGTCGTCGTCACAGACACATGGGTGTCGATGGGTAAGGAAGACGAGAAGGCGGCACGCGTCGCAGCCCTCAGTTCTTTCAAGGTCGACGCCGAGCTCATGGCACTGGCCAACAGTGACGCGATCTTCCTGCACTGCCTTCCCGCTGACCGCGGGTACGAGGTGACCTCCGAGGTCATCGACGGCCCACAGAGTGTGATCTGGGATGAGGCGGAGAATCGTCTTCACGCCCAGAAGGCACTCATGGTCTGGCTGCTGGAGCGCGCCGGTTGACCTCTCGCACGCGGATCGTGGGCATCGACGTCGCGCGCGGGCTTGCCGTGCTCGGGATGTTCGGTGCGCACATCGGCGTGCTCACACCGTTCGACTGGCTCGAGCCCGCCACCTGGACTGACGTGGTGAGCGGTCGCTCATCCATCCTCTTCGCCACCCTCGCCGGGGTGTCGATCGCGATCGTGTCCGGCCGCATGACGGTGGTGACCGGTGCCGAGCTCACGCGTGTCAGGCTGCGCCTGGTCGTTCGTGCGTTCCTGGTGTTCGTCATCGGGGGCCTGCTCATCGCGCTCGGCACTAACGTCGCGGTGATCCTCCCCGTGTATGCGGTGCTCTTCGTGATGGCGCTTCCCTTCCTGCGAATGTCACCCCCGGCGCTGTTCCTGATGGCCGTGGCCGTCGCGGTGGTTGTGCCCCTGTTCCTCGAGGCCATCGCACCGGCCCTCGGCGATCCGCCCAACGAGGTCATCGCGCTACTCGTCGATCTGTTCCTCAACGGCAGCTACCCCGCACTGCTGTGGATTGCTTTCGTGCTCGTCGGTCTCGGAGTCGGCCGCCTCGACCTCGCGGCGCGGAGCGTGCATGTGGGGCTGCTCGGTCTCGGCGCGGCGCTCACCGTGATCGGGTACGGCGCCGGAGAGTTCGCAGCCTCCAGGTCTGGCCCGTCATCCATCGCCACGACGGAGCCGCACAGCGGCAGCCCCTTCGAGGTCATCGGCTCGCTGGGGTTCGCGCTCGCGGTGGTCGGGCTCTGCCTCCTGGCGAGCCGGGTCATCCATCGTCCCCTGTATCCACTGGCTGCCGTGGGTTCGATGGCGCTGACCGTCTACACGGTCCATATCGTCGCCATCGCGGTGATCGGCGCGAGCGTGCCGGGGGAGGACGACAACGTCCTGTGGCTTGTTTTCGTCGTCGTCGCGCTCGTGGCAGCGTCGCTCTGGAAGTTCTTCATCGGCAAAGGCCCTCTCGAGTGGCTGTTGACCGCGGCCTCCCGCAGCGCAGCCCGGCCGCCACGCGCCGATAGGCTTGACCCCGCAACCCCCCAGCAAAGGAACCAGGAATCATGACAGAACGCGTCGTCCTCGCTTACTCCGGTGGCCTCGATACTTCGGTGGGCATCGGCTGGTTGAAGGATGCCACGGGCAAAGAGGTCGTCGCTCTCGCCGTCGATGTGGGCCAGGGTGGCGAAGACATGGACGACATCCGCCAGCGCGCGCTGGACTGCGGCGCCGTGGAGTCGATCGTCGTCGACGCGAAAGACGAGTTCGCCGATGACTTCCTGATGCCGGCGCTCAAGGCCAACGCGATGTACCAGAAGCGCTACCCGCTGGTCTCGGCGCTCAGCCGACCGGTCATCGCGAAGCACCTCGCCATCACCGCTAAGCAGCTCGGTGCTGACAGCGTTGCCCACGGATGCACCGGCAAGGGTAATGACCAGGTGCGGTTCGAGGCGGCGGTGGCTGCTCTCGCGCCCGAGCTCACGAGCATCGCCCCCGTGCGCGACCTCGCCCTCACGCGGGACAAGGCGATCATCTACGCGGAGCAGCACAACCTCCCGATCCGCCAGTCTGCGGCCAACCCGTATTCCATCGACAAGAACGTGTGGGGTCGCGCCGTGGAGACCGGGTTCCTCGAAGACCCGTGGAACGCTCCGATCGAAGACCTGTATGAGTACACGCAGGACCCCGCGGTCCCGCGCGATGCTGACGAGGTGATCATCACCTTCGCCTCGGGCATCCCTGTTGCGATCGACGGTGTCCAGCTGAGTGCACTCGCCATCATCGAGAAGCTCAACGCGCTTGCCGGCAAGCACGGCGTCGGCCGCATCGATGTCGTCGAAGACCGTCTGGTCGGCATCAAGAGCCGCGAAGTGTATGAAGCCCCGGGAGCCATCGCTCTCATCGAGGCGCACGAAGCCCTCGAAGCCCTCACCCTGGAGCGCGACCTCGGCCGCTATAAGCGTGGGGTCGAAGCCGAGTGGTCGAACCTGGTCTACGACGGCCTCTGGTTCTCGGGACTCAAGCGTTCGCTCGATGTCTTCATCGACGACACCCAGAAGTACGTGAGCGGGGAGATCCGCCTCACGCTGCAGGGTGGCCGCGCCACGGTCACCGGCCAGAAGAGCGAGCAGAGCCTCTACGACTTCAGCCTCGCAACCTATGACACCGGCGACACCTTCGACCAGTCCCTCTCCAAGGGATTCATCGAGATCTGGTCGCTGCCGTCGAAGATCAGCGCGCGCCGCGACCTTCGCGGCTAGTCGGGGTGCCTGTGTCGAATTCCACCGAGGGCCGGTTCAGCGAAGGCACCACCGGCGAGGGCTCGCTGTGGGGCGCGCGGTTCGCGAGCGGCCCCTCGGCCGAACTGGCCAGGCTCAGTCGCTCGACCCACTTTGACTGGCAGCTGGCTCCGTATGACATCGCCGGATCCCACGCTCACGCGAAAGCGCTCGCCGCGGCCGGCTACCTGGACGGCGAGCAGGAGCAGGCCATGCACGCCGGCCTCGACGAGGTGCTGCGCCGTGTCGACAGCGGAGAGTTGCAGCCGCGGCCGGAAGACGAAGACGTGCATGGAGCCCTCGAGGCCGCGCTCATCGACGTCGTCGGCCCCGAGCTGGGCGGCCGACTGCGCGCGGGTCGCAGTCGGAACGACCAGATCGCGACTCTTGTGCGGATGTACCTTCTCGACCACGCGGCAGCCATCGGCGACCTCGTGGTCGATCTGATCGATGCGATCAACGCGCAGGCCGAAAAGGCCGGTGAGGCAATCCTTCCGGGCCGCACTCACCTCCAGCACGCGCAACCGGTGCTGCTGGCGCACCAGCTTCTCGCCCACGCGTGGCCGCTCGTGCGCGATCTCGAGCGCCTCCGTGACTGGCGGGGCCGGGCATCCACCTCTCCGTATGGGGCCGGCGCACTCGCGGGAAGCAGCCTCGGGCTCGACCCCGCACTCGTCGCCCGCGAGCTCGGATTGAGCCGACCCAGCGAGAACTCCATCGACGCGACGTCCAGCAGGGATGCTGTGGCCGAGTTCGCCTGGATCTGCGCCCAGCTCGGAATCGACCTGTCTCGATTCGCCGAAGAACTGATCATCTGGAACACGCGCGAGTTCGGTTTCGTGAGGCTCCACGACGCATACTCGACGGGGTCGTCGATCATGCCGCAGAAGAAGAACCCGGATATCGCGGAGCTCGCCCGCGGCAAGTCGGGCAGGCTGATCGGCAACCTGACCGGGCTGCTGGCTACCCTCAAGGGACTTCCGCTCGCCTACAACCGCGACCTGCAGGAAGACAAAGAACCGGTGTTCGACTCTGTCGAGACTCTCGAGGTCCTGTTGCCGGCGTTCACGGGCATGGTCGCCACTCTCACGTTCGACATCGACCGCATGGCCGAGCTTGCGCCCCAGGGGTTTTCGCTGGCGACGGATGTCGCGGACTGGCTCGTTCGGCAACATGTGCCGTTCCGCGAAGCCCACGAGATCAGCGGAGCACTCGTGCGCCTGTGTGAAGTGGAGGGACTCGAGCTCCACGAACCCACGGACGAACAGTACGCGAGCATCTCCGCGCACCTCACGGGTGACGTGCGCGACGTCCTGACCATCCGAGGCTCGGTGACGAGCAGGAACGGAGTGGGTGGCACCGCACCCGAGCGCGTGGCTGAACAGCGCATCGAGCTCACGAACCGGGTCCGCGCCCTCGCGACGGGCCGACTGCTCTGATCGGGCTGCTGTCTCTGCCCGCGACCGAGGTGGCACCGCGACTGCTCGGTGCCACGATCTCGGTCGGCGGCGTGACGGTACGCCTGACCGAGGTCGAGGCCTACCTCGGCGGGGAGGACCCGGGTTCACACGCCTTTCGCGGCCAGACTCCGCGCACGACGGTCATGTTCGGCCCACCCGGCCACCTGTACACGTACTTCACCTACGGCATGCACGTCTGCGCGAATGTGGTGTGCTCACCGGACGGCGTTGCATCGGCGGTGCTGTTGCGCGCGGGTGAGGTCATCGAGGGGGTCGAGCTCGCCAGGTCCCGTCGCGCCACCAGCCGCATCGATGCCGATCTCGCGCGCGGTCCCGCTCGGCTGTGCGTGGCGCTGGGGATCACTCTCGACGATGGGGGAGTGGATCTCGCCAGCTCGCGGGTGAGACTCGCACTCTCGGATCACCCCCGGCCGTTCGAGCAGGGTCCGCGAACCGGAGTGTCGGGTGAGGGCGGCGGTGCATCATTTCCCTGGCGGTTCTGGATGCCCGGAGAGCCGTCGGTCTCGCCGTACAAGGCCCACGTGCCGAAGCGCCGCCAGCCCACCGAGGCCAGCCCCGGGGATTCCTCCGCTACGGTTGCACGATGACGCTGCACAAAGACCAGGATCCCGGCTGGTGGCGACGCGGAATGTCGAGCAGGGCGATCACCATTACGGTGGTCGTGTGTGTCGTGGCCATCGTCGTCGGTCTGGCCGTCATGGCGTTCAGCGGAATCTCGTTCTTCTGAGCCCGATGCCGTCCGGGACCTTCCGCTGATGTCGCGATTCACCCCGGTCGAACAGCGCATCGACGACTGGGCGCACCGGCGCCTCGACGGAGTCCCGCTGCGGGGCGCCCGATCGACTCTCGTGGAATTCGCCGTCTTCGTGCTCAAGCAGGCGTGGGCCTGCGTGTTCGGCGCGGCGATCCTGTCGGTCATCGTGGCGACGAAACTGTTCTATCCCGACGCGGCGGCCCTCGCCCGCAACGACTTCCTGGTGATCGCCGCGGTGGCGATCCAGGTGGCGATGGTCGCCACGAAACTCGAGACGTTCCGCGAGCTCAGGGTGATCATCCTGTTCCATCTCGTGGGCACGGGCATGGAGCTCTTCAAAACCAGCGTCGGATCGTGGCTGTATGAGGGCGACGGCGTGCTTCATATCGGGGGAGTGCCGCTCTACAGCGGATTCATGTACGCCGCGATCGGTTCGTACATGGTGCGCGTGTACAGGTTGTTCGACCTGCGCTTCGATCGCTACCCGCGGCTGTGGATCACGGCGATCCTCGCGGGACTGATCTATCTGAACTTCTTCACGCACCACTACCTGCCTGACGCGCGATACGTCCTGATGGTGGCCACGGCGGTGATTTTCGGACGCTGCGTCATGAGTTTCAGGATCTTCAGACATCGGCTGCGCATCCCGCTCCTCGCCATCTTCGTGGGAGTTGCCCTGTTCATCTGGATCGCCGAGAACATCGGAACCTGGGCGGATGCCTGGCAGTACCCGGGACAGGAAGACGGCTGGCAGGTCGTGTCCCTGGCGAAACTCGGGTCATGGTTCCTGCTGATGATCATCTCGGTGGTTCTCGTCACGTGGGTATACCCACCGAGGCCCTCGGATCCGCCGGAGCCGGATTCCGCCGTCACCGCGTAGCCAGGTGACTCTCCGCTACGGTTATTGCGTGCCAGAAGCCGAGACGATCCAGCAGAACGACGCATCCTTCCCCGACGTCTGGGAGGAGATCACGTGGCGAGGTCTCGTGCACGTGTCCACCAACGCCGACGAGTTGAAGTCGCTTCTGGCGGGGCCGCCGATCACCTACTACTGCGGGTTCGATCCGACGGCAGCAAGCCTCCACCTCGGCAATCTGGTGCAGCTGCTTCTCCTGCGCCGCCTTCAGCTTGCCGGCCATAGGCCTCTCGGTCTCGTCGGGGGATCGACCGGTCTCATCGGCGATCCACGACCGACCGCCGAACGCACCCTCAACGACGAGGCAACCGTCGCCGAGTGGGTGGGGTACCTCCAGGGCCAGGTCTCGAAGTTCCTGAGTTTCGACGGTGACAACGCCGCGAGACTCGTCAACAATCTGGATTGGACGTCGCCGTTGAGCGCGATCGACTTCCTGCGGGACGTCGGCAAGTTCTTCCGGGTCGGCACGATGCTGAAAAAGGACGCAGTGAGCGCCCGACTGAATTCCGATGCGGGCATCAGCTACACCGAATTCAGCTACCAGATTCTCCAGGGGATGGATTTCCTCGAGCTGTACCGCAGTTACGACTGCGTGCTCCAGACCGGTGGCAGCGACCAGTGGGGCAATCTCACGAGCGGCACCGATCTCATCCACAAGGCCGAAGGGGCCAGCGCGCACGCAATCGGCACGCCCCTCATCACGAACTCCGACGGCACCAAATTCGGCAAGAGCGAAGGCAACGCGGTGTGGCTCGACCCGGCCATGACGAGCCCGTACGCGTTTTACCAGTTCTGGCTCAACACCGATGATGCGGATGTCGTCCAGCGGTTGAAGATCTTCACGTTCCTTTCCCGCGACCAGATCGATGCGCTCGAGGTCGCGGTCTCTGACGCTCCGTTCAGGAGAGAAGCGCAGAAGACTCTCGCCTTCGAAGTGACGTCCCTCGTTCACGGTACGGCCGCGACCGAAGCGGCCATTGCGGCATCGGCAGCCCTGTTCGGCCAGGGCGAGTTGGCAGCTCTGGATGAACACACCCTCGCCGCGGCACTTCGAGAGCTCCCTCACGTCGACGCGACCGCGGATTCGACGATCGTGCAATTGCTTGTCGACACCGAACTCGTCTCCAGCTCGAGCGAGGCCAGGCGGGCAATCGTGCAGGGCGGGGTGTACCTCAACAACGTCGCGATCGCGGATGAGCAGGCGGTGGTCGGGGGCGGAATGCTGCAGGGCAACGTGGCAGTGCTCCGTCGTGGCAAGAAGACACTTGCCGGCATTTTCATCATCGGTTAGCGCTGCCGGACGGGCTGCGATGGCGGCGACGATGGCGTAGGTCGAGTCGCGACACGCCCGGGATGTGGGTTGGTTTGCCGGGCAGCCGGAGAAGCACGTAAAGTCATCTCTTGTCACCCCAAAGGTGCGGAAAGCCCGGTGCGGATCACCTCCCCACAGCTTCCCGGCCTCAAGAGGGACCAACTCCGTAGTCACACAGCGGAACACCTGCACAGGGCTAACACCTGCACAGGGTTCCGTCTTCAGATCTTCGGATGAAGAACCAACACTGAACAACTTTTCCACATCATGTCTGGCGCGCTTTCGGCTCGCTTCGACTGGTTGGAGAAGCCGAGCAGAGGTGGTAAGTTAGACAGGTTGCCTCGCTCTGCGGGGGTGGCTGATGAAGGTGTTGCTCTGGGTGAAGCCGTGTTGCGGTGGAGGTCAGGAGCGTCCGATCCTTGAGAACTCAACAGCG
>NZ_JADOVB010000006.1:0-126895 GCF_015752305.1 Salinibacterium sp. CAN_S4
CGGCCCAACGAAGTCCACTATGGTTATCAGCAGCCAGCCCTGGCAGCGTAGACGAATCCACTAATTCCGCTGTCCGAAATCCCCGCAGCAGCCCACAGGTCGCCGAGCAGTACATGCTGATGCCGGGCCACGCTGCGCGGCTCGCCGCCGTGCAGTCGGGTGCGATCGGCACGCCGACGGCCGTGGAGGTCGCGTCCACCCACCTGTACCACGCGACGTCCATGATGCGATCGTTCCTCGACGCCGGGTTCGGCGAGACCGTCGTCTCCGCGCGCACGTTCACTGCTCCGCTCGCCGACCCGCTCACATCTGAGGGATGGGTCGCCGACCCGACGCCGGTGCCACGCACCACGACGATCGCCACCCTCGACTTCGGGAAGGGGCGGATGGGGCTCTACAACTTCGTCGACAACCAGTGGTGGAACCCGCTGCTGGCGAGACGCATCGTGATCCGCGGCTCGCTCGGCGAGATCGTGGATGACACGGTCACCCGCGTCACGGACGAGGGTGTCATCGTCTCCCCCATCTCGTTCCGTCGCTCCGGAATCGACCTGAACCTGGAGGGCAACGAGGTCGTCTCGGCGTCGTTCGAGGGGAGGCTCGTCTACCGGAACCCGTGGATCGGCACCCGGCTTTCCGAAGACGACATCGCCGTGGCATCCTTCTTGGAAAAGATGGGCGACTGGGCACGTTCCGGCGGACCGGGGCCGTACCCCCTCGCCGAGGCCTGCCAGGATCACGCGCTCGGGCTGGCGATCGAGCAATCCGCTTCCGTAAACGCGGATGTGCGGGTGGCCCGCGAGGTGTGGGCGCGGTAGCCGCGCGTGGAGGGTTACGCGGAATGCCGCCCGCGCGGGCCGGCCCCGATGATCCCATCCTGGATATCGATCACGCGGTCGGCCACGGCCGTCAGTTTCGGATCGTGCGTGGAGATGATCGCGGCGACCCCCTCCTGGTGCACGAGTTCGGAGATCAGGCCCATCATGGTCGCGGCGGTGAGGCTGTCGAGCTGGCCGGTCGGCTCGTCGGCGATGAGCAGCCGCGGTCGGTTCACGAGCGCTCGGGCGATGCCCACCCGCTGTTGTTGGCCGCCGGAGAGCTCGGACGGCCGTTGGTTCGGATGGCCGCCGAGTCCCACGAGCTCGAGCAGCTCGGCGACGCGGGCCGTGCGCTGGGGCACGGGCGTGCCTCGCAGGCGCAGGGGTAGTTCCACGTTCTCCGCCGCGGAGAGATGCGGGATGAGCGCGAAAGCCTGGAACACGTATCCGACAGTCGAGCGGCGCAGCTTCACCCAGTCCGACGGGCTCGCGTCAGTGACATCCACTCCCGAAAGGTGCACACGGCCCGTGGTGGGGTTGTCGAGCCCACCGAGAAGGTTGAGCAGGTCGTCTTTCCGGAGCCGGACGGCCCTCGCACGACGACGAGCTCGCCCTCGCCGATCTCGAGGCTCGCATCGGTCAGCGCGTGGGTCGCCGTCTCGCCCGAGCCGTAGACGCGACCCAGGTTCTCGGCTTTCAGCACTACCTCGGTCATGGCTGCTCCTTCATCTCTGTCTCAGTGTTTGGTTCCGGACGGGTGGGTCGCACCTCGACGCGGTCTTCTTCCAGGTCGAGCCGAACGCGATCCTTGAGGCCGAGCTTCGTGAGGTAGTCCTGGGGGAGCTGGAGTCTGCCCACGCGGTCGAGCACCGCGAACTCCTCGGCGTGCTGCACAGATCGCCCGAGCTCATTGGTCCGGGTCGAACGCAGCACCTCGGTCGAGGTGCGGCCGTCGCGGATCTGTACTGTTCGCCGCACGTGGGAGGAGACCCCGGCGTCATGGGTCACGATCAGCACCGTGACGCCCAGCCGTTCGTTCACATCGCGCATGGCCTCCAGCACCAGCTCGGAGTTGAGAGAGTCAAGCTCGCCCGTCGGTTCGTCGGCAAACAGCACCTCCGGCTCGTTCACGAGCGCCACGGCGATCGCCGCACGCTGCTGCTGCCCGCCGGAGAGTTCGCCGGGAAGGCGGTCTGCCAGCTCGGCGATGCCGAGTGGTTCCAGCACGTCCGCGATGCGCTGCCGACGTTCGCGAACCGGTCGCTTCGCCACGGCGAGGGCGGTCGCGAGGTTCTCTGCGACCGTGAAATACGGCACGAGGTTGCGCGCGGTCTGCTGCCACACGAAGCCCACGGTGTGTCGACGGAACGCCGTGCGCTCTCTACTGCGCATCGCGAGCAGGTCGTGGCCGGCCACCCTGGCGGTGCCCGCCGTCGGCACGTCGAGCCCGGAGAGGATGGAGAGCAGAGTGGATTTGCCCGATCCCGAAGCGCCGACGATCGCGGTCAGCTCCCCCTGTTCGACGCGCAGGGTGAGACCCTGCAGGGCCTGCACCTCGACCCCTTCGGCCGAGAAGATGCGCACGAGATCGATGCACTCGATGTGCGGTGCGTTCGTGCTGCCGGAGTTGGTCATTCCGCTCCCATCCTGACCGCCGCCGCGGCGGTGAGTCGACGTGCTGCTGCTGACGATAAAGCCCCGGTTGCCGCAACGACAGCGGCAAAGAATACGGCGGCACCCGTGAGCAGCATCCAGGGGATGCTCACCGGGATGACCGCGGAGCCGCCGACAATCGCCCGGAGGTCGACAAGGGCGACGATAGCGACCGCGAGTGCGACGCCGAATCCGATGCCAGACACGAGCGCCGTGACCGTCACGGGGGCCAGCTCCCACGCCAGAACACCCCGCAACTGGGTCGGCGACATGCCCAGCAGGCGCAGCACCCCGAGCGTGCGGGCACGACTGCCTGCCGATCCGAGGGCGCCGAGCGCCACGGAGATGACACACAGGAGCAGCGAGATGCCCGCGGCGGCGACCAGGGCGATGGTGAGTCCGGCGATGCTGGGGCGGGCCGCGGCATCCTGACGCAGTGTGGCGATATCGGTGACCTCGACCCTGTCCCGATTGCTGGTGAGCTGGGCTTCGGTGACCAGGTCGCCGATCGTTTCGGCTGTCGCTGCGACGTCGGTGCCGGGTTCGGTAGCGATGAGGAGCGACTCGAACGCGCGCTCGGAGCCGAAGATCGCCACGGCTTCGGCGTCATCCACGAGCACCCACGACCGCGCGAGATCGGGCAGGGCACGGCCGGGCAGGCTTCCCGCGACGGTGACCGGATGCCCGTTCAACCGTGTCGCGGTCCCCGCGCGGTCGGCGAGATCGGGTGAAACGAGGATGCTCCCCTCCGCCAGCGCGGGAATATCGGGCCGCACCTCGTGAAGCGCCGCGGTGTCGGCGAACACGACTGTCACCCGCGGGGTGTCCTGGCCGAACGCGATCGGCACGCCCCCGACGGTGGAGAGCCCCGCAACCGCGTGTACCCCGGCGATGGCCTCGATGGCGTCGGCGTTGTCGAGGGCGACGGCATCCACCCTGATATCTGCACCGGTCTCGCTCATCGCGGCCGTGCCGAGGCCGGCCGACAGCGTGGCTGCGAGCACGAGCGAGAATGCCGCAGTCGAGACTCCGACGACCATGGCGAGCACCGTGCCGAACGCCGCGGAACCGGCCCGGATCGACGCCGTCGCGCCCACCAGCCCGACCGGGCTCGTGCCGGCGCGGGCGGCTCGCTGCAGCGCGAGCAGCGGCAGCGGGTACAGCCTGAGCACGACAACGCAGACGACGAGCGAGAGCAACAGCGGGGTGGCGGCCAGCAGCGGGTCGACGCTTCCGCCCTCGGTGGCCACGAGCCCGCGACGCACCAGGAGGAACACGGCCAGCGCTGCCAGGGCGACGACCGCGAGTTCGAGGATCCAGCGTCGGCGTGCACCGCGCGCACCCAGGTCGTTGCGGCTTCCGGCGCTGCGCAGGCTGCCGCCGACGAACAGGGCAGGCACGAGGAGAGCGAGAAGGATCGGCAGCGCGACGGTGACGGGCCCGACGGGCACGGGAAGCAGCAGCGTCACCGCGACGAGTGCGGCGACGGCGGAAGGAATCCCGATCAGGAGCCCCTCGCCCAGCATCGTGGTGCGCAATTGCCGCTCGCTCGCACCGCGCGACGCCGCGAGATCCAGGGTCGCGCGTCGACGGTCGAGGACGGTGCGGGTGCCGAGCGCCATCACGGCGAGCAGGGCGCCGAGCGGTGCTGAGCCGACGAGCGCGAGCACGGCCGTCACCGTCGAGACCGTCGTCGTCACCCCATCCAGGGCCCGGGGGAGCTCGGTCTCGAAGACGAGGTATTCGCCACTCGGCAGGTACAGGCCGAGCGTGCCCAGGCCGCGGAGCTGCTCATTGAGCGGCGGGATCTCGGCAAAGGTCATGGTGTCGGCCTCGAGCGGGTACCAGGCGCGCAACTCCGAGCGCTCCAGCAGCACCGGCAGCCCCGCCGCAGACAGCGGGTCGATGAAGGCCGCCCCGCGTACCTGTGTCGGCGAGCCGGGCGGGCGCGTGACGATGGCGGAGCGGAGCTCGCGAGCGTGGGTCCAATACGCACCATCCGGGTCGTCGGCGGAGTAGATGCCGCTCACCAGCAGGGGAGCATCCGTGAACTCGATGAGATCGCCGACCTCGAAGCCAGCCTGCTCGGCATAATCCTGGGAGAGGACGATGTCGAGCGGCACAGCGGGATCGCCAGCCCACGGGCGCGGTGCGGCCCCGGCGATGAACGTCACGCGATCCTGCCAGTGGAGGTCGACGGCGAGGCCGAGAATCGGCTGCACCCTCACACGCGGAGTCGGGAGGCTCACGAAGTCCGGCGGCAGCATGGCAACCCACGACACGGGCCCGAGGGAGTCGGCGAGGGGCGACGGCAGCCCGCTCGGCACCGCTGTCAGCACCGCGTCTGCCGGCCCGAAGAGCTGCTCGGTAGTCGACGCACCCGTGGTGTCGAGAGCACCGAACTCGCCCACTCCCGAGAGGTCGGTGAATCCCGGAGCGAGCGAGGTGAGTGCGTGCTGCAGCTCAGCATCCGAGAGCAGTACCAGCCCTCGGGGCAACAGCGCAGCGAGTGCGACAGCGATCCCGACGAGCACGGCTAGGGCGACGGAGGTGGATGCCCGCGACCGCAGGTGACGGCCGACGAGCCCCGCGTCGCTCACGGCGGACCGGCGGCTCACCGGGTCACCCGCCGGCCGTACTCGACTCCGATGATCCCGAACGACAGGGCGAACGCCCCGAGTCCGATCCCGAGCCCGAGCGGGTGTATCCCGACCGTCGTCGCGATCGCCGCGTACGACTCGGGTACCGCTGCCCGCGCCAGGGCGGGGATCGTGAGCAGCGTCACCACGAGACCCGAAAGCACCCCGACGATGAGGCCGACCGCGAGCGCGGCCCCGAGTTCAGCCCGGCGGGTGGCCGCGAGCTCCCGGTCTGATACCCCGAGCGCCCGGAGTACGTCGACCTCACCGCGACGCGAACGCACCTGCGCGCCGACGACCGCGATGACGGCGACGACGGAAAGGATGCCTCCACCGGCGGCACCGATCCACAGCGCTGTGGCTGCCGAACCGAGAATCGCGCGGTTGTCGTCGGTGCTGAGTGCACTCACCGTGACTCCGGGAGTGATAGCCGCGCGCACGGTGTCGGCAGCCACTGCCGGATCGTCGGCTCCCAGCCATGCCACCCGCGGTGGCGAGAGTTCGCTATAGATGCCGAGCCGCGCCGCCTGCACAATCGCGCCATCGATGAGGAAGGCCGACTCCAGGCGCGCGCCGGGGATGGCGGGCACGATCGCCGTGACGAGGCAGCTGACGGAATCCAGCCGGGAGTCGAGGTAGATCGGCACGATATCTCCGACCCGGATTCCCGCCTCCGCTGCCAGCGCGGTGGACACGACCACCGGGGGCCGGGTGTCTCCGCCGAGAAACCCGAGGGGCGGAGTGAGATGCACGGTCGACACTGCCGCGGCGTCGGTGAATCCCGGACCCGACGAGACCGGGGCTACGAAGACGGGCCGCGGGTCGAAGCCGGCGGCGGACCACCCTGCCCCGAGGTCGATGGCCGCCCCATCGGCGGTGATGCCCGTGATCGTGAGGGAGGCGGCACCTCCATCCTTCAGCGCCACGATGATGGCGTCGATCCGCCACTCGCCTCGACCTGCGGGTAGCACAGCGCTGTAGCTCTCGGTGACAGGCAGCGAGTGCTGCACGCCGAACTCATCGGCGACCACGACCGTCAGGTCGTCAGGCGTTGCGGCGGTGGAGTCGACCGTCAGCCCGATGGTGCTGGTGCCGTCGGGCAGCACGGGGCCGTCGAACGGAGCGGTGATCCGGTCTGCGAGTGCAGCGGGATCCAGGATTCCGGTCACGGGAATCGCCAGGAACGCGAGAGCCGCGGGCGTGACGGCGATCATGCTCGCGGTGGTCGCGCCGACGAGCACCTGTTCCGAGTAGACGGGTGCCGCCACCGTCACGCCGTCGACTCCGGCAATGGTGTCGAGAGTGGATTCGGTCAGTCGTGCGCGGGCACCGGTCACCGTGAGTTCGGACCCAGCGCGGAGTTCGCTCGCCGTCGTGTAGGTGGCGTTCCAGGTCTGGGCGTAGCCGGCGGCGAGGGTCACCTGCCCCGAGGCGAGCGCACACAGCACGAGGGGAGCGGCGAGCAGGCGCGAGCGCCGCGCCAGGGTGCGCGGCACGAGGGCGAGGCGGGTCGAACGATCGGCCAGCCTGTCGAGCGGTCGGGTGAGCATGGGCACTGTCGCGAGGGCGAGGGTGACGAGGGTGAGTAAGACCAGGGCGGGAGCGAGCACGGCCAGGGGGTCGACCTGGGTGCCGCCGTCACGGGTCGGGGTGAGAGGGGATCCATAGAGAAGCAATTGCCAGGTGGAGATGCCGGCGGCGAGCGCCAGCAGGATCGGCCCCGCGATGCCCGACACGCGCGCCGCCCGCCCGCCATCCTCCGCGGCCTCGTGGCGGGCTACGGATCGCAGCGCGACGAACGTGGTCGCGCCGAAGGCGAGGGTGGCGACCAGCACGGTCGTCGCGGGAACGATCCACACGAGCGACCTGAGCAGGAGCGGATCCTCTCCCAGAGCCAGCAACCCCAGCCCCGTTCCAGCGGCGGCAGCCAGGGACGCCACAGCCAGGGCCTCGATTATTGTCACCCTCAGCAATCCGGGCACGGTGTCCCCACGAGACCACAACAGCAGCCACTCGTCCGCGCGCAGGGAGGCGAGCAGTCGTCCGAGCTGCAGGAGAGTGAGAATCGCGATCGCGGCAACCACGAGCAGGGTCACCGGCACGACGGCGCGAAGGGCGTCGACGGATTCCTGCGCGCTCTCGGCGGCGGTGTCGAACCGGCCTCCCAGATCGAGACTGTCGACCCTGAAACCACCATCGGAACGCAGGGAGTCGGTGATCCCATCCCACCCCGTGAGGAAGATCTGCAGGTCGCCGGCCCGCAGCGCCGAGACCTCCGGCACGATCGCCGATCTCGTTCGGGTGGTGGCGCCGGTGGCAACCAGCGCATCGGGAGAGAGCACGATCGGGCCGAGGACAGCACCCTCCAGGCCGGTTGTCAGGAGTGGATCACTCACCCAGCGCGGGTCGAACGGATCCGACAGCCGCCACGTTCCGGTGATCGTCGCGGTCATGTTCCCGACCTCGAGCGAGTCGCCCGGCACCAGGCCGAGGGCAGCCGCAGCATCGGCCTGCACCGAGGCGTGACCGGCGCCCGCGGGCCAGGTGCCGTCAATGAGGTCGGCGTTCGATTCGAGTTCAGGGATGCTCGCCGCGAAGGCCCTGACGACGATCGACAGTGGTACGGGGTTGGCCGACACCGTGCTGCGGAATACCGACACCGGAAGCACCCTGTCGCCATCGCGGAACACGGTTCCCAGAAGCGCGTCGACCCGTGCATCCTGCGCGTCTGCGTCGGCCTCGGTGGTGAGCGAGAGTTCGAGGGCACGGTCGGCGCCGGTCCGGGATTCCAGCAACGAGTGCACGCCGTCGACCTCGGCGGCGCGGAGAAATCCCAGAATGCCGGTGGCGACCCCGCTGCTCACGGCCACGACGAGGAAGAGGGCGAGGAAGACCATCGTGCGCTGCCGCATTCTTCTGAGCAGGAGCACTCGCATCCTCCTGTTCATCATCGAGCGGAATGCATTGAGACTATCTCGGAATTGAATGGAGAGTACGAGAGAAGTGCCGTGCGGATTCGAGTTCTGCGCTGGTTGAGAGCGCTCTCAACCCGCGAGCCTATCCTGAGTTTCGCCTCAAAAGATCGCGATCACCGCTCACAGATTTGTTTTAGCAACTAAACTAAAATCATGACGACGATAGCGATATTCGGAGCAACCGGTCGAACGGGACGGCGAGTGCTCGAGCGGGCGGTCGCGGCGGGGCTGACGGTGCGGATGCTGGCGCGGAATCCGGATGCCGCCGCGCCGCCCGGAGATCGTGTCACCGTGGTCCGGGGCGACATCCTGGACTCAGTCGCAGTCGAAGAGACACTCGCGGGCGCCGATGCGGTGATCAGTGTGTTCGGTCAGGTCAAGGGTTCACCGCAGACACTGCAGGCCGACGGGACGCGGGCGATTACGGAAGGGATGCATCGGCTGGGCATCCGGCGCATCATTACTCTCTCGGGAGGTGGGCTGCCTGATCCGCATGATCGCCCAAAGGTGGCAGACCGGGTGATCAGGCTGCTCCTGCGCCTTCTTTCGGGGAAGGTACTGGCTGACGCAGCAGGTCATCTCCAGGTGCTGCGCGACACCGACCTCGACTGGACTGTCGTGCGCGGCCCTCGGCTCACCGAAGCGCCGGGTCTCGGACGCTACCGGGTCGGCTGGGTGGGAGTCGGCACCGGTACCCAGATCAGTCGAGATGATCTGGCCGACTTCATCCTCACCCAGGTAGACGACAGGACCTTCGTGCACGCGCTGCCCTTCGTGTCGGCCTGATGTCGGAGCATGAGACGGCGACACGTGAGCTCGCTGTCGGGCGGGTGCTGGAGGAACTGATCGAAGCGAACCGGATGCTGTTGGGACCGCGGGTCACGCCTCTCGCAGGTCAGGAGCTGAGCCGCTCCCACCTCGAGGCGCTGTTTCTCATCGCGCACCGCGACAACGTGACCCCCGGCGCGTTGGCATCGTCGATGCGGATCACGGCCGGCGCAGTGACCCAGCTGCTCGCGAAACTCCGTAGAGCCGGGCTCGTGGTGGCGGCCCCGACGCTGACCGATTCACGATCGATCACCTTGACCCTGACCGGCTCTGCCGAGAAGGAGTTGACGATGTTCGAAGCACAGGCAGTCGAGCAGTCGATGCCGCACTTCGAGCGACTCACCACGGCCGACCTGGAGTCGTTGAGCGCGCTACTGAGCCTTGTTACGGTGCGCTCGTGACCGCGCCGGCGGTCTTCGTGACGGGTGCGACGGGCACAGTGGGCGCATCCGTAGCGCAACACCTGCTGGAACTCGGAGTGCCGGTGCTGGGTGGCGTGCGGGGAACGGATGTTGCGAGATTGCCGCAGGGTACGCAGGCTCGGAGGTTCGACTTCGACTCCACCCCGGCAGCCCTCGAGGCGGCACTGGACGGCGCCGACCGGCTGTTCCTCATGCGCCCGCCGCCCATCGCCGATGTGCAGCGATACCTGTTCCCGCTGATCGATGCCGCATTGCGCCTGCGTATCCGGCAGATCGTGTTCCTCTCCCTCCAGGGGGTTCAGTTCAATCGCGCCACCCCGCACCACGCCGTCGAGGTGTACCTCCGCCGGGCCGGGGCACCATTCACCTTCCTGCGCCCCAACTTCTTCATGCAGAACCTGGCGACAAACTATGCGGACCGCATCCGGAGCTCGAACGAGATTTTCGTTCCCGCGGGTCGATCTCGCACCGCCTTCGTGGATGCCCGCGATATCGGTCGCGTTGCCGCCACAGTCTTCACCTCCGACGGCCACGTGGGCCGCGCCTACACGCTCTCGGGCGAGCGCTCACTCGGCTACGAGCATGTCGCGCGCGCGATGTCGCGGGTTCTCGGTCGCCCCATCCGGTACTCCCGGCCGAGCGAGAGCGAATACCTCGACGACCTCGCGCTCCATGGTGCGGACGAGGAGTATCTTTCCGTGCAGAAAATGATCCATCGCGTCGTACGCAGCAATCTCTCGGCGCTGCCCAATCGCACCATCCGGCGACTCACTGGTGCGCCCGCCACGTCGCTCGAGACGTTCATTGGCGACTACCGAGAGGCGTGGCAGGTCGCGCGATAGAGTCGAAATTCCCGCTGTCCCGGTGGGAGAACCTGGGCAATCGGGCTACACCTCCGAAGCTTGTCGGTCATGCGGGCATCGGCACGTCCCTGCCGGATCGGCAGCTGTCCCCGAGGCCTTTGAGTGGCTGGCTCCGCTAGCGTTGCCGCATGGAATCCGCTCATCAGCGCGACCCTCAGACGGTCTCCGCAGCATTCACCTTTTCCGGGCGCACCGCTCTCGTGACCGGAGCCGGGAGCCCCACCGGCATCGGCTTCGCTTCGGCGCGGATGCTCGGCCAGCTCGGTGCGCGCGTCATCCTTACAGGGACGACAGATCGGGTATACGACCGGGTGGCCGAATTGGCCGCACAAGGTATCGCCGCATCCGCAATAGTGTGCACCCTCGACACCGAACTCGGTGCGACAGCCCTCAGCGACGTCCTCGACGCCAGCGGCGACAAGCCTACGATCCTGGTGAACAATGCCGGGATGATCGCGGTTGGCGATCCCGGGATGCCAGGCGGTGACGTGACCTCGAGCGCGGCCCAATGGGACCGTGGCATCGCAATCAATCTCTCGACAGCGTTCTACGCGACCCGCGCCGTGATCGGTTTCATGCGCGCAGCTGGCTGGGGTCGTATCGTGACGGTGACGAGCCTGACGGGCCCGATCATGGCCAGCCGCGGGGATGTCGCTTACGCGGCCTCGAAAGCGGGTCTTACCGGCCTCACCCGCGCCCTGGCGGTTGACGAGTCCCGTAATGGCATCACTGCCAACGCGGTCGCGCCGGGTTGGATCGCAACCGGCTCCCAGCTTCCGAGCGAAGCGATCGAGGGGGCACTGGTTCCGGTCGGTCGTAGCGGCACACCGGATGAGGTGGCATCCGTCGTTGCCTGGCTTGCTTCTCCTGGCGCAAGTTATGTGACCGGCCAAACCATCGTGGTCGACGGCGGAAACAGCGTGGCCGAGGAGCGCATCGACCCTTAGGCGAGGTTCAGCCGGCCGTGCTGCTCATGCCCGCAGAGATGATCGATCCCGCGGTGTTCCGGTACCGACTGC
Organism: Salinibacterium sp. CAN_S4; assembly: GCF_015752305.1. Taxonomy (NCBI): domain Bacteria; kingdom Bacillati; phylum Actinomycetota; class Actinomycetes; order Micrococcales; family Microbacteriaceae; genus Salinibacterium; species Salinibacterium sp. CAN_S4. The sequence goes on from NZ_JADOVB010000006.1 coordinate 11,218, forward strand.
CGAGAGGCCTGTCAGGTCGAGCGATAGAGTCGAGGCGGGTTCGGAAGAGACTCACTCGACCTGCACAGCGAGGCGCCGTGGCCCATCGACCGGAGGTTCTGATGCGATTCGTCCCCCCTGAACTGTGTGACGTGGCCGAGAGCCTTGCGGCGGTGTGCGCATGACGCTGAGGGTGGCCATGATCGGCCACGGGTTCATGGGCGCGGCCCATTCCGTCGGCTGGCGCCAGGCGCCGGCGGTGTTCGATCTGCCGGATTCCGTCGAGATGGCCGTCGTGGTCGGCCGCACCGCATCGGCGGTTGCGGCGTCAGCAGCGAAGTGGGGCTGGGCCGAGTCCGCGACAGACTGGCGAGAGGTCATCGCGCGCGACGACATCGACATCGTCGACATCGTCACCCCCGGTGATTCCCATGCCGAGATCGCGATTGCCGCCCTCGAGGCGGGCAAGCACGTGCTCTGCGAGAAGCCGCTGGCCAATACCGTCGAGGAAGCAGAAGCGATGGCGGATGCGGCCGACCGCGCCGCCGCCCGCGGAGTGCGCGCGATGGTGGGCTTCACCTATCGGCGCACTCCCGCCGTGACCCTCCTCCGAGACCTCATCGCCGATGGTGCCGTGGGAACTGTCCGGCAGGTGCGGGCGGCCTATCTGCAGGACTGGCTCGTGGATGCCACGATGCCCCTCGCCTGGCGACTGCAGAAGGAGCACGCGGGATCCGGAGCGCTCGGTGACATCGGCGCCCACATCATCGACATGACGCAGTTCGTGACCGGTCTCGAGGTCGCAGCGGTGTCGGGGATCGTGGACACGATCGTGACGCAGCGGCCGCTGATGGCATCCGGCACCGGTCTCACCGGGGAAGCCACGGAAGGATCCGGTGCGGGATTCGGCGAGGTGACCGTCGATGATGTCGCGCTGTTCACCGGGCGGCTATCGAATGGTGCGCTCGCATCATTTGAGGCGACCCGGTTCGCGACGGGCCGCAAGAACGCGCTGACCATCGAGATCTCCGGAGACAAGGGTGCGCTGGCCTTCGATCTCGAAGACCTCAACGCCGTGCAGTACTACGACAACACGGCTCCCCAGGGCAGGCAGGGGTTCACGAAGATTCTGGTCACAGACGCCGCGCACCCGTACATCGCAGCGTGGTGGCCGGCCGGTCACATGCTCGGCTATGAGCACGGCTTCGTGCACCAGGCGAAAGATCTGGTCGACGCGATTGTCGCCGGTGCGGACCCGCAGCCCACGTTCCGGGATGGCCTGCGGGTGCAGCGCGTGCTCGCGGCCGTCGAATCGAGTTCAGCCCAGAATTCAGGATGGGTGCACATCGACCCACGAGCACCGGAAGGCCACTGACATGCCCCGACCCATCACCCTGTTCACCGGCCAGTGGGCCGACCTGCCGTTCGAGGAGGTGGCGCGGCTCGCCGGCGAGTGGGGCTACGACGGCCTCGAGATCGCCTGTTGGGGAGACCACATCGATGTCTCTCGCTGGGATGACGCGGCCTATGTGCAGAGCCGACTCGACATCCTCGCAAAGAATGGCCTGAAGGTCTGGGCTATCTCGAACCACCTCGCTGGCCAGGCGGTGCGCGACGATCCGATCGACCTGAGGCACCGTGACATCCTGACCGACCGGGTCTGGGGGGATGGCGACGCCGAGGGCGTTCGCCAGCGAGCGGCGGAAGAGCTGAAGAACACGGCCAGGTTCGCGGCGAAGCTCGGCGTCTCCACGGTCACCGGATTCACCGGCTCGAGCATCTGGAAATACGTCGCGATGTTCCCGCCAGCGTCTGACGCGATGATCGATGCCGGCTATCAGGATTTCGCGGACCGCTGGAACCCGATCCTCGACGTCTTCGAGCATGAGGGCGTGCGGTTCGCGCTCGAAGTTCACCCATCGGAGATCGCCTACGACTACTGGACCTCGAAGCGCACCCTGGAGGCGATCGGCCACCGGCCCGGCTTCGGTTTCAACTTCGACCCCTCGCATTTCGTCTGGCAGCAGCTCGACAGTGTCGCGTTCGTGCTCGACTTCGCCGACCGGATCTTCCACGTGCACTGCAAGGAGTCCGTGACCAACCTGGACGGCCGCAATGGCGTACTCGGCTCGCACCTCCCGTGGTCGAACCCTCGTCGCGGCTGGACCTTCGTCTCCACCGGCCACGGTTCGGTGCCGTGGGAGGGGCTGTTCCGCGCGCTGAACTCCATCGGCTACTCGGGGCCCACTAGCGTCGAGTGGGAAGACGCGGGGATGGATCGGCTCGTCGGAGCGCCGGAAGCTCTCGCGTTCGTGCGCAAGCTCGCCGAGATCACGCCACCACACGCCTCGTTCGACGCCGCCTTTTCCACGCGAGCCTGAGGCACCCGGCGATGGATGCTGGTGAACAGGGTCCGGCGGACGCGCGGCGCCCGCGCTGGGTGTATCGGGAGGGCGACGAACCCGATCCACGATTCAGCCTCGCCAATGAGCGCACGTTCCTCGCCTGGGTGCGTACCTCGCTGGCGCTTCTGGCCGGCGGAATAGCCCTCGAAGCTCTCGCGATTCCTGCCCAGCCCGGGTTCCGGCTGGGTGCGGCTCTCGTGCTCATTGCGCTGGGGCTCGTTGCCATCGTGCAGGGCTGGATCAGCTGGGCGAAGACGGAAAGATCGATGAGGATCGGCGCGGCGCTGCCGGGCCTGAGCATCGGTGCCCTCATTGTCGGCGGGATCGTGGTGGCCGGCGTGCTCGTGGTGATCGGGCTGCTGTGGTGACGGAGTCGAAGTGACTGATGCGCCCTTCGACGCCGGGCTTCAGCCCGAGCGCACGCTCCTCGCCTGGCGGCGCACCTGCCTCGCCCTCGCGGTCGGCGCGATGATCACCATCCGGCTCGGTGCTCCCACTCTCGGTCTTCTGGCCGGCATTATTGGAATCATCTGCCTGGCGCTCGCCGCCGCCGCCTATGCGGTCTCGACCCTGCGCTACCGCCGCGTGCACCTCGAACTCACGGCGTCGCGAACGCTCCCCGGGGCGGGCACGCAAATCGGGCTGATAGCCCTGGGGGTGGGCTTCTTCGGAGCGCTCGCAGCCGCCTGGGTGATCGTCGTCGGCCTCGATCGCCTACCCTGAGGGCAATGGATCATTCCCTGCTCAAGCAGTTCGTCGCCGCAGCGCGGCACCTGCACTTCGCGCACGCCGCGAAATCGCTGGGAGTTCCCCGCTCGAGCCTCATCGCCGCGATCAGGTCCCTCGAGGCGCAGCTCGGGTACGAGCTCTTCGACTCGAGCGCGATGTCGACCCAGCTCACTCCCGCGGGCGAGGCTTTCCTCGTGGATGCCGAACGGCAGCTCGACAAGTCGGCGAAGTCTGCGGCAGCCTCTGCGGCGAAACCCGGCGGCAAGGCCAAGGCTTCGAAGGGCAAGGGCCGCGCTCCCGCGGTGAAGGGCCAGCCGAAGCCGGGCCGCAACCGCCAATCGCGCTGACCTGGCACTGCTGACGTGGCACCGCTGATCCGGAGACACTGGCTGTTCACCTTCGACGGCTAGACAGTGCGGTGTGGATGGCATCGCACCGTGGATCCAGCTCGCGGCCGAAGGGCCGTGGCTCTACGTCGGCGTCATGCTGTTGGTCATCGCCGATGCCTTCGCGGTGGTGCTCCCGAGCGAGACAGTCGTGGTCGCGCTCGGCTCGCTCGCCTTCTCGACGGGGGCGCCCAACATCCTGTTGCTGCTGGCGGTTGCCGCGCTCGGTGCCGTCATCGGCGACAACCTCTGCTACCTGATCGGCCGCAGCGTCGGCACTGATCGATTCCGCTGGATGCGCCGCCCGCGCATCCACGCAGCCTTCGACTATGCGCGCCGGGCGCTCACCCGCCGCCCGGCGTCGCTCATTCTGACGGCCCGATACGTGCCGTTCGCGAGGATCGCCGTGAACCTGACCGCGGGCGCCACGGGATTCCCGTACCGCAGCTACCTGCCGCTGACTCTCGTTGCCGGAGCCTCCTGGGCGCTCTACAACTGCTTCATCGGGGCGCTGTTCGGCGCGTGGCTGGCCGCCTATCCGGTCGTGGCCGTGATCGTGTCGGTGCTGGTCGCGATCAGCCTCGGCGTCGCGATCGATGGCATCATGGGCCGACTCTCACGACGGAAGATCGTCGACAGCAGCGCTGGTTAGATCGCTCGGCCCGCGGAGTCAACCCGTTCCCTATTTCTCCGGCAGCGCGTAGACCTGAAGTATGAGAGCGCTTGCCTGGCAGTCCACCGGAAAAGTCACAGTCGAAGACGTGCCGATGGCCGAGATCGTCGAACCCACCGATGTCGTCATCAGCGTGACATCCACCGCCATCTGCGGATCGGACCTGCACCTGCTCGACGTGCTCGGCCCGTTCATGCACCGTCACGATGTGATGGGCCACGAGCCCATGGGAATCGTCACCGAGGTCGGCACCGCCGTGCAGAAGCTGCAGGTTGGCGATCGCGTCGTCATTCCGTTCGTCATCGCCTGCGGCTATTGCTACATGTGCACGCGTGGTCTCACGTCGCAGTGTGAGACCACCCAGAACCGCGACCAGCAGGCTGGTGCGACCCTCTACGGTTACACCGAGATCTACGGGCGAGTGCCCGGTGGCCAGGCCGAGTTCCTGCGGGTGCAGCACGCCGACTTCAACGCGATCAAGATCAACAGCGAGCTGCCCGACGAGCGCTACCTGTTCCTCAGTGACATCCTGCCGACGGCCTGGCAGGGCGTGCAGTACGCGAATGTCCCGGAGGGCGGCACCCTCGCGGTGATCGGCCTCGGGCCTGTCGGCCAGTTCGCGTCGCGCATCGGCAAGCACCGGGGGTATCGCGTCATCGCGATCGACCCCGTGGAGGAACGCCGCGAGATGGCCGAACGGTACGGTGTCGAGACGCTCGGCCTCACGGACGACGTGCTCGACCTGCTGCGTGCGCTCACCGACGGTCGCGGGCCGCACTCCGTGCTCGACGCGGTCGGCATGGAGGCGCACGGCAGCCCGGTGGCGGCGTTCGCGCAGAGTGCGGTCGGGCTGCTGCCGAGCGCGGCATCCAAGAAGCTGGCGAAGGTCGTGGGAGTCGACAGGCTGGCCGCCCTGCTGCTGGCGCTGGAGGGTGTGCAGCGCGGCGGAACCGTGTCGCTGAGCGGCGTCTATGGGGGAGTCGCCGATCCGCTCCCCATGCTGACCATGTTCGACAAGGGCCTGACACTGACGATGGGCCAGTGCAACGTGCATCGCTGGATCGCCGACCTGTGGCCGCTCGTCGAAGATCCGAACGATCCCCTGGGAGTGATGGATCTCGTCACGCACTCGGTGTCTCTCGAGGATGCCCCCGAGATGTACGAACTGTTCAAGAACAAAGACGACGGCTGCATCAAGGTCGTGCTGAAGCCGTAGCGAGACTGCAGCCGGAAACGAAGACGCTAGTCCTTCGCGGCGAATGCGTCGTCGAACGATCCGGATGGCGCTTCCCACAGCAGCGATCGCACGAACTCGAGGGCCCGCGGTGCACCGGTGAGGCGATCCATGCCGGCATCTTCCCACTCGACCGAAATGGGGCCGGTGTACCCGATCGCGTTGAGCGCGCGGATAGCATCTTCCCACGGGACGTCACCGCGCCCGGTTGATACAAAATCCCACCCGCGACGCGGGTCCGCCCATGCACCGTGGCTGCCGAGGATCCCGTTACGACCGTTGCCCATGTGCATCCGTGTGTCTTTGCAATCCACGTGGTAGATGCGATCCTGAAAGTCGAGAATGAACGCGACCGGGTCGAGTCCCTGCCACACCATATGCGATGGGTCCCAGTTGAGGCCGAACGCTGAGCGGTGCTCAATCGCGTCGAGCGTCTTGACCGTTGTCCAGTAGTCGTAGGCGATTTCGGAGGGGTGCACCTCGTGCGCGAACCGCACCCCCTCCGAGTCGTATACATCGAGGATGGGGTTCCACCGGTCGGCGAAGTCCTGGTAACCGGCGTCGATGACGTCCTGTCCCACGGGCGGGAACATAGCGACATACTGCCAGATGCTCGAGCCGGTGAACCCGACCACGGTGTCTACGCCCAGCTTCCGCGCGGCAATCGCCGTTTTCTTCAGCTCATCGGCCGCCCGCTGGCGCACACCTTCTGCGTCACCGTCGCCCCATACTTTTGCACCGACAATCGCCTGGTGACGGAAGTCGATCGGGTTGTCGCACACCGCCTGACCCTTGAGATGGTTCGAGATGGCGTAGAGCTTGAGGTTGTGCCGCTCCAGGATGTCGAGTCGTGATTGCGCATAGGCGTCGTCTTCGGCTGCGCGCCACACGTCGAGGTGGTCACCCCAGCAGGCGAGTTCGAGTCCGTCGTAGCCCCAGCCGCTTGCGAGTGCAGCGACCTCTTCCAAGGGAAGATCGGCCCATTGGCCAGTGAAGAGGGTCACGGGATGCGTGCTCATGGTCATTGTCCTTTCGTGGAGGTCCAGCGGCTGTGGTCGCTCGCACTCCGCTCCACGGCGGCGAGAACGCGCTGGAGTTGGAGGCCGTCCGCGAACGACGGGGCGGGTTGCTCGCCCGCCGCTATCGCATCGATGAAGTCCTTGGCCTGGTGTGAGAACGCGTGCTCGTATCCGAGGATGTGGCCAGCTGGCCACCAGGCCGAGATGTACGGATGTTCAGGCTCGGTGACCAGGATCTTCGTGAATCCCCGGGTGGTCGCGGGGCCGGATGAGTCGTAGTACTCGAGCGCATTGAGATCTTCGAGGTCGAATGCGAGGGCGCCACGGGTGCCCGAAACCTCGATACGCATTGCGTTCTTGCGTCCAGTGGCGAACCGTGTGGCCTCGAACGAACCCAGCACTCCGGAATCGAATCTGCCAGTGAAGAGTGCGACATCGTCGACTGTGACGTCTCCATACTCGACGCCGGCAGTTCCGCCCAGGCCGACGGATGTCTCGAGCACTGGCCGTCGCTTCGTGATGGTCTCGATCGTCCCCGAGACCGACTCGAGAGTCATCCCTGTAATGAACTGGGTCGCGTCGACGATATGCGCGCCGATATCGCCAAGCGCTCCAGAGCCCGCCAGGTGCTTCTGAAGCCGCCATACGAGCGGCGACTGAGGGTCGGCGAGCCAATCCTGCAGATAGGTTGCGCGCACCTGCTGGATCTCTCCGACAGCACCCTGCGCAACGAGGTCCCGTGCGAGGGTGATGGCTGGTACACGGCGGTATGTGTGGCCAAGCATGGCGAACACGCCCCTGGCAGCTGCGCGCTCGGCGGCGGCGGCCATGGCCTCGGCCTCGGCGACAGTGTTGGCCAGTGGTTTTTCACACAGCACATGTTTGCCGGCATCGAGCGCAGCAATGGCAATGTGGGCGTGGGAATCGCCGGGGGTGACAATGTCGATGATGTCGATGTCATCGCGGTTGATGACGTCGTGCCAGTCGGTTGCAGTCTCAGCCCAACCCCACCGCTCGGCGGCGGATGCGACGGCCTCAGCGTTGCGACCGACAAGCACGTCCATGTTCGGGGTTGCGGCGAGGTCGAAGAATTTTGGTGCCACCCTCCACCCCTGTGAATGGGCGGCCCCCATGAATCCGTAGCCGATCATGGCCACGTTCATCGATCTCGACATGCACGGTCTCTCTTCCTGGGAGTGCTGATAGTGCGGGCGCCCGGCTGCCCGGGCGCCCGCGGCGTGCTGCGGGTTTAGGACTCGAAGGCCGAGCCGATGTACTGCTCTACATTGTCTGAGGTTACGACCGGTGCGTTGAGCACGATGCGTGTCGGCACCTCAATCTCGACCAGGTCGCTCAAGGCCTTGCCCTGCACGACGAGGCGAGCGAGGCGGATCCCGTCGGCGGCCTGCGTCGACGGGTAGATGACCGTCGCTTTCAGCACGCTGGAGCCCGACTGGATCTCACGCATGGCATTGGCCGAACCGGCTCCACCGACGAGGAAGAACTCGCTACGTCCCGCCGCAGCGATCGCCGCGAGCACGCCAACGCCCTGATCGTCATCATGGTTCCAGATCGCGTCGATCTTTGGCGCCGCCGCCAGAAGTTGGGATGTCGTCGCTTCGCCGCCCGCCACGGTGAAGTCAGCGGCGACGCGGTTCGTCACGGACAAGCCACAGTCATCAAGGGCTTTCTCGAATCCTGCACTGCGATCCTGTGTGAGGGGCAGGAAGTCGAGACCGGCGATCTCGGCGATGACGGCGTCGGGCTTGTCGCCGAGCTGCTCGCAGATGTAAGTGCCGGCGCTTACCCCCATGCCGTAGTTGTCACCGAGAATCGTGACGCGTGCCGCGAAGGTGCTGGAGAATTCGCGGTCGACGTTGATGACGGGGATGCCCGCCTCCATCGCCTTGATCGCGACCTCGGTCAGCGCAGCCCCGTCAGTGGGGAGAAGCACAATCGCGTCGACTTTGTCGTTGATAAAGGTCTCGACCTGGCTGATTTGCAGGTTGGCATCGTTGGTGCCTTCCGCGACGACGAGATTGACGTCGGGGTACTTCCCGGCTTCCGCAATCGCTGCGGAGTTAATGGCGCCCAGCCAGCCATGGTCGGCAGCCGGTCCGGAAAAGCCGATCGTGATCGCATCGCCTGCGGCTTCATTGCCTTCGACGGTGCTTTCCTCGTTGGTCGGTGCGCTGTCGGGAGTGCCCGAGGTGCAGCCAGCGAGCAGGCCGACGACGGTGAGTGACGCCCCTGCTGTGATGAGCAACTTGCGGCTCATACGGATTTTGAGCATGTGATTTCCTCCTTGAATGGACATTGCGGGTGCCAGCGGGACAGTTCGCGTACCCGCAAGAAGGGCCACACAGTCCGCATTGACATGAGTGACGTTAGCAGACAGAGCCAATTTGTAGGCAACTTTCAATTTTAGGTTTCATAAGTAAAGCCCTGAGTTTCAGTGAACTATCCCGGCATCACCAGTCAAATTGCTCGCGCGGAGATATTTTGTGGTGTGTTATGTTTCTTGAGTGATCAAAGATGACCAAGTCGCTCCGCTGCTCGAAGCACGGGCGATCACTAAAAGCTTCGGATCAGTGCAAGCACTCACAGGCGTCAACTTGTCGATAGCTGCAGGCGAAGTCCACGTCATTCTTGGGCAAAACGGTGCGGGAAAATCCACCTTGATCAAGCTCCTCGCGGGGGTACACGGACCAGACACGGGAGAGATTCTGTGGAATGGTGAGCCAGTCACGATCCACGACCCCGTTGCCGCCCTCGACCTCGGCATCGCAACGATGTACCAGGAGCTCGATGTCGTCGACGGCCTGTCGATCGCCGAGAACGTCTTTCTCGGCCACGAGATCTCGACCGCTGGTTTCACGCGTTCGAGTCATGTCAACAGGCTGACCCGAAAGCTCCTCACCCGCCTCGGCCATGGTGACCTCTCGCCGACGCGCGAGGTCGGCAGCCTCTCTCCAGCGAATAAGCAGATCGTGAGCATGGCGCGCGCCCTGTCACGTGACACAAAACTCATCATCATGGATGAGCCCTCTGCTGTGCTCGACTCCGAGGAGGTCAAGAACCTCTTTCGGGTCGTGAATGAACTGACGTCTGCGGGCATCGCCGTGATCTATATCTCGCACCGCCTCGAGGAGATCCGCCAGATCGGTGATCGCATCTCGGTTATCAAGGACGGTCGCACGACCGCGGTAGGGCTTACCGTAGCCGACACTCCAACGGCCGAGCTCATCAGGCTCATGACCGGTCGCAATCTTGACAACGTTTTTCCGCCGGCTGTGCCGGTGCCCGTCGGAGCCCTGGTCGTCCTCGAGGTTAAGAATCTCGCCGTTCGCGGTGTCTTTGAAGGTATCGACTTCACGGTGCGGGCTGGCGAAGTCGTTGGTCTCGCCGGGCTCGTGGGATCCGGGCGCACCGAGATCCTCGAAGCGATCTACGGCGCCACCAAGCCCTCGACGGGGTCTGTCCGTGTTTCCGGAACCGCGCTCAAGCCCGGCTCGGTGCGTGACGCGGTCAATCATCGGATGGGGCTCTCTCCCGAAGAACGCAAAAGCCAGGGACTCCTTCTCGACGAACCGATCTACCAAAACGTGACCCTGTCGTCTTTCGCCCGGTTCGCGCGGCTCTCTTTCCTCAATGAGCGCGCAGAACGCGCCGCTGCGCGCACCCAGATCGCGGCACTCCACTTGCGGCCCGATGATCCCGATCGGCCTGCCGGGGAGCTCTCGGGAGGAAATCAGCAAAAGATCCTGCTCGCACGCTGGCTCGTGCAGGGCACTGATGTGCTGCTGCTCGATGAGCCGACGCGCGGTGTCGATGTTGGGGCACGCGCCGAGATCTACTCGCTCATTCGACGGCTCTCGTCAGAGGGAACCGCCATTGTCGTCGTCTCGAGTGAAATCGAGGAGGTACTCGGCCTCGCAGACCGGGTGCTAGTAATCGCCGAGGGTCGACTGTTGGCCACGGCGCCCGCAGCGGAACTGACCGAGCACTCGGTGCTCGACATGGTCATGAAAGGAAGTGCCGCGTGAGCGAGCAGACTGTTGAAGCCACCCACGACGTCCAGAAGCACGCATCGTTGCTCCGCCGCCTACTGGGGAGCGGCGCCGGCCGCAACCTTGGCCTCATTATCGCGCTCGGCGTACTTTTCGCGATCGGGGCCGTCACCGCAGGCGATCGGTTTTCAAACCTAGAGAATATCCTCACGATTATCCGCTTCGCCTCGATCATCGGCGTTCTGAGCATCGGAATGACGTTCGTCATCATCGGCGGAGGCATCGACCTTTCGGTGGGGTCAGTCATGGGCCTCGGCTCGGTGGTCGCCACCCTATCGGTGGTGCAGAACCTGGCCGAACAGTCCAGCTGGCTCGTCATGGTGTTCGTCGCGATCGCCGTGGGGGTCGCAGCCGGGGTGATCAACGGAATAGTCGTCTCATACGGCAATGTCGTCGCGTTCATGGCGACCCTCGCCATGCTCGTCGCCGCCAGGGGTCTCGCTGAGATCCTCTCGAACCGCACCACCCAGATCGTGCGCTCCCAGGACTTTATTGAGTTCTTCCGCTCGAATCTCCTAGGCGTCCCCGTGCTCATCTGGATCTTCGTCATCGTCGCCGTGCTGGGGTGGGTACTGCTCAACCGCACCACGTTCGGCCGCCGAACTGTCGCGATCGGCGGAAACCGGGAGGCCGCTCGCCTGGCCGGTCTCAAAGTTCGCAAGCACACCGTTTATCTCTACGCTCTCGCTGGCCTCACTTCGGGCATCGCAGCGGTGATGATTCTCGGCCGTACGACGGCGGGGACCTCGACGCACGGCGCGTTGTACGAGCTCGATGCGATTGCAGCGGTCGTCGTTGGCGGGACTCTCCTCATCGGTGGACGTGGGACCATAGTCGGCACGGTGTTCGGCGTGCTCATCTTCGCCACGCTCACAAACGTGTTCACTCAGAACAACCTCAACACCTCTGTACAGGCCGTAGCGAAAGGCGTTATCATCGTCCTCGCAGTTCTCCTGCAGCAGCGGTTCGCCGCACGTAAGAAGCGGTAATCCCGCATGGTTGGATTGAGCCGTGGCCACGATCAACGCTGACGATACCCTGCGAGGTTCCGCCTCCAAGGAGCTGTTCCAAATCCTGAGAGACGGTGCGCCGCGCACGCGCAGCGAACTCGCCACGCTCACTGGATTCTCACGGTCAACCGTTGCCCAACGCGTAGAGGTCTTGATGCGCGGGGGGCTCTTGCGCCCGGTTGGAGATGCCGCCTCTACGGGCGGGCGTCCCTCTACGCAGTTTGTTTTCAACACCACCGGCCGCGTGGTGTTAGCAGTCGACGTGGGTGCCTCGCACGTCAAGATTGCGATCAGCGACCTGCGAGGTCGGCCGTTGGTTGGCGACTCCGTCGCGATCGAAGTTGCCGCCGGGCCTGAGGAAGTACTTTCGTGGGTCGAGCGCTCTGGCATTGCGCTGCTCGAAACTGCGGGCTACCAACTGGCCGACCTTGTCGCGATCGGGGTGGGCCTGCCCGGCCCTGTCGAGCACAGCACGGGCCGCCCCATCAACCCTCCGATCATGCCGGGGTGGAACAGGTATGACGTCGCGGGGCGCCTGCGGGCTTCCTTCGGTGTGGAGGTGCTTGTCGACAATGATGTGAACATCATGGCCCTGGGTGAGCGTGAACTGGCCTGGCCGGACGTAGACCACCTGATGTTCGTGAAGGTCGCAACGGGAATCGGGTCGGGCGTTATTTCGAGTGGGTCTTTGCAGCGCGGCGACCAGGGCACGGCCGGCGACATCGGCCATATCTTCGTGTCCCGAGGCAGCGATGTGCTGTGCAGGTGCGGCAACCGCGGATGTCTTGAGGCCCTGGCCTCGGGCCCGGCGATTGCCAGCGCGCTATCCTCACGATCGATTACGGCAAGCACGAGCCAGGACGTTATCGATCTCGTGCGACTCGGGAATCTCGATGCCATACAGGCCGTCCGCCAGGCGGGCCGGGATGTGGGGGAGGTGCTGACCGCTTGCGTGAGCCTCATCAATCCCGCAGTCATTGTCATCGGAGGGTCGATGGCCCAGGCGGGGGAGCACCTCATTGCCGGCGTTCGAGAAATGGTCTACAGCCGCTCGATGCCGCTCGCTACCGGACATCTGCAGATCACGCAGTCGCGCGCTGGAGCCGATGCCGCCATCCTCGGGGCGAGCATGCTCGCTATTCAGTTCGTCTTCTCGCCCGAGCAGGTCGATGATGTCCTGCTGCTGGGTCGGTAAAGTCTCGACCGCCCACCGAGAGTGTTATGCCGACGGCCCTGCCAGAAGGCGGGGCCGTCAGTTCGTTGCGGGATGCGCGTTACGGGGTGGGGATGCCGCCGTTGACGTGCAGGGTCTCGCCGATCACGTAGCTCGACTCGGGGGACGCGAGGAACACGAAGGCCGGCGCAAGTTCGGCAGCCTGCCCGACCCGGCCGAGCGGGGTGTCCTCACCCAGTGTCGGAAGCGCTTCGGCGGGCTGGCCGCCGGTGGCCTGTAAGGGTGTCCAGATCGGCCCGGGCGCGACGACGTTCACGCGGATGCCCTTCGGAGCAAGCTGCTGCGAGAGGCCCTTCGAGAAGTTGTTGATCGCGGCCTTCGTCGAGGCGTAGTCCACCAGGTTGGGTGACGGTGCGTAGGCCTGGATCGATGAGCAGTTGATGATCGTCGAGCCGGGCTTCAGGTGCGGCAGGGCGGCCTTCGTGATGTGGAACATCGCGTAGACGTTCGTCTTGTAGGTCTGGTCGAACTGCTCGTCCGAGATGTCCTCCAGCGACTCCACGGCTAGCTGCTTGCCGGCGTTGTTGACGAGGATGTCGAGACCGCCGAGTCCGTCGACGGCTTTCGCGACGAGGTCGCGGCAGTACGTGGCATCCATGACATCGCCGGGGATGGCGACCGCGGTGCGGCCCTCTGCCTCGATGAGCGAGACGATGTTCTTCGCGTCTTCCTCCTCGATGGGCAGGTACGAGATGGCGACGTCTGCGCCCTCGCGAGCGAAGGCGATGGCAACGGCTCCACCGATTCCGGAGTCCCCACCGGTGATGAGCGCCTTGCGGCCCGTGAGACGACCGGAGCCGCGGTAGGTGTCTGCACCGAGGTCGGGCGTGGGGGTGATGCGCGCCTCCACTCCGGGCGGCTCTTCCTGGAGCTCGGCGGGAGGGGAGGGCTGCTGGTAGCGGGTGACGGGGTTATCGAACGTGTACTGGTCGGTCATCTTTCGACCGTACGTCGGGTGCCGCAGCGCTCTCTAGGGGTTGACTCCCCAGCGAGATGGTTTACGCCTGCCTCAGTTCTTGCGGGCTGCGATGGCGTCGATCAGCTGCGGCACCACCGTGAACAGGTCGCCGACGACACCGAAATCCGCGATGTCGAAAATGGGGGAGTCCGCGTCTTTATTGATGGCGACGATCGTCTTCGACCCCTGCATCCCCGCGCGATGCTGGATGGCGCCGGAGATGCCCACCGCGATGTAGAGGTTCGGTGACACCGTGATCCCGGTCTGGCCCACCTGCAGGTTGTGGTCGACAAATCCGGCATCGACGGCGGCCCGACTGGCCCCGACGGCGGCCCCGAGCGAGTCGGCGAGCCTCTCGACGAGCCGGAACTGTTCGCCGGAACCGAGGCCGCGGCCGCCCGAGACGACGATGTCGGCTGTCTGGAGGCTGGGACGCTCAGTCGCCTCCGACTTCTCATGCGTTGCGGTGATCGTGGCGGAGGGCGCTGTGTCACCGGAGATATCGATCGCGGTGATGCTGCCCGGAGCCGCTGGCGCGGATCCGGCGACCGAGTTCGGCCGAAGGGAGATGATGGGGATTCCGCGGGCGGCCACTGAGCGCACGGTGAATGCGCCGCCGAAGGCCTGCTGCGTGACGAGGACCGAGTCGCCAGTCGCGTCGATGCCGACGACGTCCCACTGGAGGGCCCCGCCGACCCGCACGGCGAGCCGCGCGGCGACTTCCCGGCTGTCGTTGTCTGTGCTGAGGATGACGGCATCGACGCCGGATCCGGCCGCGCTCGCCGCGGCCAGCGCCGCCTGCAGTGCCGCGACCTGGGGGGTGATGAGCGTGCTCGAGGAGTTCGCCGCGGTGGCAATGAAGACGGTGTGGGCGCCGAGCGTGCCGAGTGCCGCGGCAATCCGCGATCCATCGACCGCAGCATCGGCGCTGTCAATCACGATCACCGCAGCGGGTTCGCCGATGAGGGCGGCCGCTGCGAGCAGCTCGCCGGTGGTGTCGGCGGGTTCGCCATCCTGGAGCTGGGCGAGAATCAGAACCTGTGACATGGCGCGCTCCTAGATGAGTTTCGCGGCGATGAGGAACTCGGCGACCTGCGTGCCGGCGGTGCCGTCATCCCTGATGATGGTGCCGCCCTGGCGGGCGGGGCGCTCGGTGACCTGCTCGACGGCTGACCAGGCGTGTGCACCCCCGGTGTCGCTGATGTCGAGCCCCAGGTCGGCGATCGAGAGCGACTCCACCTTCTTCTTCTTCGCCGACATGATTCCCTTGAAGCTGGGGTAGCGCGCCTCGGCGATCTGTTCGGTGACCGAGACGATCGCGGGCAGTGGGGCGGTCACGTCGACGTGGCCGGTGGCGGTGAGGCGTTCCCCGCTCGCGGCATCCGTGCCCACCTCGAGGGTGCGCATGAACGTGAGCTGAGCGAAGCCGAGCCGCTCGGCGAGCATCGCGGGCACAGCGCCGGTGCGGCCATCCGTGGACTCATTGCCCGTGATCACGAGGTCGAATCCCCGCCCTTCGAGAGCGGCGGCGAGTGCCGCCGAGGTCTGCACGGCGTCGGAGCCAGCGAGGCCGTCATCGGAGACGTGGATGCCCGTGTCTGCACCCATGGCGAGTGCCTTCCGTATCACGGCCAGCGCGGTCGGCGGCCCCATGGTCACGACCGTCACCTCTGAGCCGGGGTGCGCTTCCTTCGTCAGCAGCGCGACCTCGACGGCTTTTTCGTTGATCTCGTCGATCACCAGATCGGTGTGGCGGTCGACCCTCAGCGTCACCGGATCTATCCGGCGGTCACCCCAGGTGTCCGGCACTTCCTTCACGAGTACGGCGATCTTCATCACTCTCTCCGTTCGCACGCTGCGATTCCCTCAGGCTGCCAGGGCCGCTGGCGCGTGAGGCGGGATACTTTGACGTCCTAGTGTTTAGTAGGACGTCCTTGTATTATAGGCCCGTGTCCCGCAGCGCGGCGGGGCGATTGTCGAAAGGTTCCGATGTATCCGGTCACAGAAGATCAGGCGTCGCTCGTCGAGATGGTGACGCAGTTCGCGGCCGAATCCCTGGCACCGCATGCAGCCGAGTGGGACGAAACCCATTACTTCCCCGTCGAGGTGCTGCGCGAGGCCGGGGCGCTGGGCATGGGCGGCATCTACATCAGTGAGGAATTCGGAGGATCGGGCCTCAGCCGCGCCGACGCTGTACTGATCTTCGAGGCCCTCGCCGCGGGCGACAGCACCATTGCCGCCTACCTCTCGATCCACAACATGGTCACCTGGATGGTCGACACCTACGGTTCGCGCGAGCAGCGAGCCGAATGGGTTCCGCAACTTGCGTCGATGGAGGCACTCGGCAGCTATTGCCTCACCGAGCCCGGTGTGGGCTCGGACGCGGGTGCTCTCTCCACTCGCGCCGTTCGCGACGGCGACGACTACGTGCTCAATGGTGTGAAGCAGTTCATCTCGGGAGCGGGGGCAGCGGGACTGTACATCGTCATGGCGCGTACGGCCGACACCGGAAGCCACGGCATCAGTGCGTTCCTGGTCGCCGACGGAGCACCCGGCCTGAGTTTCGGCCCGCTGGAGAAGAAGATGGGCTGGCGCGCGCAGCCCACCCGGCAGGTCATCCTCGACGACGTCAGGGTGCCGGTCTCGGCGATGCTCGCCGCCGAGGGTGAGGGCTTCGGAATCGCGATGAGCGGCCTCAACGGCGGCCGGCTCAATATCGGAGCGTGTTCCCTCGGCGGTGGCCAGGCCGCGCTCGACAAGTCGGTGGCCTACCTGAAACAACGGGAGGCGTTCGGATCCCCGCTGATCGAGAACCAGGCCCTGCTCTTCCAGCTCGCCGACATGGATACCGAACTCGAGACCGCGCGCACGATGCTCGCGCGGGCCGCCATCGCCCTCGACAACGACGATGCCGACAAGGTTAAGCTGTGTGCGATGGCCAAACGGGTCGCCACTGATGCGGGGTTCTCGGTCGCGAACGCGGCGATCCAGCTGCACGGCGGCTACGGCTACCTCTCTGAATACGGGCTGGAGC
Organism: Salinibacterium sp. CAN_S4; assembly: GCF_015752305.1. Classification (NCBI taxonomy): domain Bacteria; kingdom Bacillati; phylum Actinomycetota; class Actinomycetes; order Micrococcales; family Microbacteriaceae; genus Salinibacterium; species Salinibacterium sp. CAN_S4. The sequence goes on from NZ_JADOVB010000006.1 coordinate 27,949, forward strand.
GAATTGTGCGAGATCTGCGGGTGCACCAGATCCTCGAGGGCACGAACGAGATCATGCGCATGATTGTCGGCCGCAGTTTGGCCGACAACTGATGAGCAACGTCATCGTCAGCGAGGTCATAATGAGTCGGGTGGGGATGCTCGGCAGCATCATCCTGAATCGGCCGAAAGCGCTCAACGCACTCACCCACGGCATGGTCGTCTCGATCACCGAGGCGCTGACGGCGTGGGAGCAGGATGACGCCGTGCAGACCGTCGTGATCTCGGGAGCAGGCGATCGCGGCCTGTGCGCCGGCGGTGACATCGTGGGCATCTACCGGTCGGCCAAAGACGGCAGCGGAGATGCCGAGCGATTCTGGCGCGACGAATACCGCTTGAACTCCTTCATCGCCCGCTACCCGAAGCCGTTCGTCGCGATCATGGACGGCATCGTGCTCGGGGGCGGCATCGGCATCTCGGCGCACGCCTCGCTCCGCATCGTCACCGAGCGCACGAAGGTCGGCATGCCCGAGGTCGGCATCGGGTTCGCCCCTGACGTCGGCGGCACCCTGCTGCTGGCGCGGGCACCGGGGGAACTCGGCACGCACCTCGCCCTCACCGGGGCGATGGCGACGGGAGCCGACGCCATCGCGCTCGGGATCGCCGACACCCTCGTGCAGTCTGGCGAGCTGCCGGCGCTGCTCGTCGAGCTGCAGACGGAGGCGGCGGGCGCGGTGATCGCGCGGCACTCCACCCCCGCTCCGCCCGCGCCGCTCGACGCCGCCCGTGGCTGGATAGACGCCGCATATGCGGGAGACGATGCCCGCGGGATCGTCGCGCGCCTCGCGGCCTCGGAGGTCGAGGATGCCCGGAGCGCAGCATCCACGATCCTGTCGAAGTCCCCGACGAGTGTCAGCGTGGCGCTAGCGGCCCTTCGGAGGGTGACGCCGGAGTCGACGCTCGACGACGTGCTCGAGCAGGAGTACCGGGTCGGGCTCCGATTTCTCGAGGGCACCGAAATCGTCGAGGGCATTCGTGCGCAGGTGATCGACAAGGATCGCAACCCCGCATGGTCCCCGTCGAGCCTCGACGGGGTGACCCGTGAACAGGTGGAGCACTACTTCGCGCCGCTCGGCGAACGCGAACTCGACCTCGACGCATCGGACAGGAGCACCACATGAGTAGCGTCGCATTCATCGGCCTGGGCAACATGGGAGGGCCGATGGCGGCCAACCTCGTGGCGGCGGGCCACGCCGTCACCGGATTCGACCTCGTGCCCGCGGCGCTCGAGCTGGCCGCCGCCGCCGGAGTCACGATCGCGAGCGACGCTCAGAGTGCCGTTGCCGGCGCGGACGTCGTGATCACGATGCTTCCGGGCGGCGCCCACGTGCTCGGTGCCTATCGCGATGGGCTGCTGTCGGCTGCCGCGCCCGGCACGCTGTTCATCGACTCCTCGACGATCGATGTGGATGACGCGCGCCAGGCCGCCGCGCTCGCCGTGGTCGCGGGCCACCGTGCGATCGACTCCCCCGTGTCCGGGGGCGTCGTCGGCGCGACAGCGGGGACCCTGACGTTCATGGTCGGGGCCGACGACGCAGACTTCGCGCTCGCGGAACCGATCCTGCAGGTCATGGCGGGCAGGGTCGTGCACTGCGGCGGATCCGGCGCAGGGCAGGCCGCGAAGGTCTGCAACAACATGATTCTCGGCATTTCGATGATCGCGGTCAGCGAGGCGTTTGTGCTGGGGGAGAAGCTGGGTCTCAGCAACCAGGCACTGTTCGACGTGGCATCCGCCGCCTCGGGCCAGTGCTGGGCACTCACCACCAATTGCCCCGTACCGGGGCCGGTGCCGTCGAGCCCGGCGAACCGCGACTACCAGCCGGGCTTCAGTGGCGCGCTGATGGCGAAAGACCTCGGGCTCGCGCTGAACGCCCTGCAGTCGAACGGTGTCGCTGCCGAACTCGGCACTCTCGCGGCGAGCATCTACCGCACCTTCGCCGACGAGGGTGGCGCGGGGCAGGACTTCTCGGCGATCATCAACACCATCCGCACCAACTCGACAGGGGCAGCAGCATGAGCGATTACGAGACCATCATCCTGGAGCGCCGCGACCGCGTGGCGCTGATCACGCTGAACCGGCCGGAGTCGCTCAACGCCCTCAACCTGGCGATGATGAACGAACTCGTCGGGCTGGCGGCCGAGCTCGACGCCGACGAGAGCGTGGGAGCCATCGTCATCACCGGTTCACCTCGCGCCTTCGCCGCGGGAGCCGACATCAAGGAAATGGCCTCCCGCACCTACATGGAGGCCTACCTCTCCGACTGGGTCTCCGGCTGGGATCGACTGTCGGCCGTGCGTACACCGATCATCGCGGCCGTCTCGGGCCACGCCCTCGGCGGCGGGTGCGAGCTGGCCATGCTGTGCGACATCATCATCGCCTCAGACACCGCGAAGTTCGGCCAGCCCGAGATCAAGCTCGGCATCATCCCCGGCATCGGAGGGTCGCAGCGACTGACGAGAGCGATCGGCAAATCCAAGGCCATGGAGATGATCCTCACTGGCCGCACGATGAGCGCCGCGGACGCCGAGCGAGCCGGGCTCGTCTCGCGAGTCGTGCCCGCCGACGAACTGCTCGACGACGCCCTGGCGACAGCGGCGACGATCGCCGGCATGTCGCTGCCGATCGCGATGATGGCGAAGGATGTCGTCAACGCTGCGTTCGAGTCGACCCTCGCCACGGGCGTGCGGTACGAGCGGCGCCTCTTCCACTCCGCCTTCGCGACCGACGACCAGAAGGAGGGCATGGCGGCGTTCATCGAGAAGCGGGCCGCGAACTTCACCCACCGCTAGGGGTCAGTCGAAGGGGCCGGCCAATCGAACGGATCGGTCAGTCGAACGGATCGGTCAGTCGAACGGATCGGGCTCCGGCTGGCCGAAGTCTCCGGCATTCCGGCGGAAGCGACCGAGCAACTCGATGATGACGTCGAGGTCGGGCTGGTCGAATCCGGGGTTCTCGAAGACCGTCGAGTTGAGAGAAGCCGTCGCGTCGCCCGCGATCCGCCTGCCGGTATCGGTGATCTCGACGAGGGTGGCGCGACCGTCGGTGGGGTGCGGCAGGCGGCGCACAAAGCCGGCTCCCTCGAGGCGGTCGACAGCATTCGTGACGCTCGTCGGGTGCACCTGCAGTCGTGCGCTGGCCTTCGCCATCGGCAGCGCCCCGGTGCGGGTGAAGCTCAGCAGCGTCAGCAGTTCGTAGCGCGCGAAGGTCAGGCCGAACGGTTTGAGAGTCTTCTCGATGCGCGCGAGCAGGATCTGCTGGGTGCGCATGAGCGCGGTTACGGCGGCCATCCCGTCGACGGCTCCGGCCCAGCCGTGTTCCCGCCACTGGCGCGCGGCCTCCGCGATGGGGTCTGGGTGCATCGGGTCAGGATGCGCGGAGTCGGTCACACGTTCATAGTGCCATGAGCCGCAACCCCCGCGCCGCTGCCACCGAGGGTCGCGATGACGTGCTGCCGGGCGGGTTCCGCGAGCCGCTCCTGGAGCTGGCGGAACAGCTGCTCGCTGTGATCACCAATCCAGTGGGTCGGCAGCAGGCTGCTCGGCAGCCCGGGGTCGAGGTACGGGATGGGCCGCCACGCATCGATCCCCGTCACGTAGGCGCGGAAGGGAGACTCGTGATCATGGGCCGCGAGGTGATCGGCGAACGAGCGGTGCAGCCCGGCGATGCCGTCCAGGTCCCAACAGTCGGCAACGGAACCGGGGGTGCTGATCTCGGTCGCGGTGAACAGCGTCACGAAGGCGGCGAGGTTGAGTTCCTCGATGATCTGCTCGACCTCGGAGGCGAGGAAGGCCGGGCAGATCCAGAGCCCCTGCGAGACAGTTCCGCAGCCGATGAACCGCAGTCGCCGACGCAACTGGTGCCGGTCGGCGCGGCGCTCCTCCGGCAGGGAGAACGAGACGAGGCACCACGGGTCGCCCTCCCGCATCCTCCGTGGGGTGAAGATGCGGCGGTCGCCGGCCTCCAGCATCGGCGCGGCATCCGGGGCGAGCCTGTAGCCGGCGCCTCGATCCGTGCGCTCCGCGACCAGCAGGCCACGCTGCTTGACGCGCGCGACGGCGGTGCGGGAGAGCGCGGACGGCACCCCGAGGTCGTCCATGAGGGCGATGAGGCCCGACACGGGCATCCACCCGCCGACATCACGCAGGTAGAGACCCGCGACGGTGCGCAGCAGGGAGGTGGCGCTTCCCGGCCGCGAATCGTCGTCGGGGACGCGGTTCATTCGGCCAGTTCGGTCAGGATGTCGCGCACGAGCTCGAGGCCGAGCTGCACTTCGGCGAACGTGGTGCTGAGCGGCGACAGGCCGATGCGCAGCCCGTCGGGGAACCGGAAGTCGGGGATGACGTCGCGCTGCCACAGCAGTTGTGTCACTTCGCGGAACGCCGGATGCCGCAGGGTCACGTGGCTGCCGCGCTGGTCTTCGGCGCGCGGGCTGCCGACCGTCACGCCGAACCCGGCAAGGTGCTCGTCGCTCCACTCGATGACGAAGGCGGTGAGGGCAAGCGACTTGGCCCGGATGCCGGGCATCCCGGCCTCCTCGATCACATCGAGCATGTCATGCAGCGGCACCATCCCCAGCACCGGGGGTGTGCCGCTGAGGAAGCGCCGCATACCGTCGGCCGGCTCGAATCCGTCGGCCATCGCGAACACGTCTGCCGCGCCCATCCAGCCCTGGATCGGCTGGTGCAGCTCGGGCTGCAGGCGGCTCGCGACATAGGCGAAAGCCGGTGCGCCCGGGCCGCCATTGAGGTACTTGTAGCTGCAGCCGACGGCGATGTCGACGTCCCACTCGTCGAGTTTCGTCGGCACGACTCCGGCCGAGTGGCACAGGTCCCAGAGGATCAACGCGCCGGATTCGTGGGTGATGGCGGTGATCTGCTCCACATCGGCGATGAAGCCGGAGCGGTAGGCGACCTGACTCAGCACCACGAGCGCCGTGTCGGGGCCGACCGCCTCGGTCACGAGCTGCGGGCTGACTCCGCTATCGGGGTCGGTGTCGATCCAGCGAAGCGTGAGCCCGCGCTCGGCGGCGATGCCCTCCAGGATGAACCTGTCGGTGGGGAAGTTGTCGCGGTCGATGACGATCTCGGTGCGGCCCGGCCGCGCGTCCACGGCTGCCCGAATCAGCTTGTACAGCAACACGGTGGTGGAGTCTGCGACCACGCACTGGCCCGCGGCAGCGCCGAGGGTCACGTGACCGATGCGGTCTCCGAGGGTCAGCGGCAGCTGCATCCACTGTTCGTCCCAGGATCGGATCAGCCGTGAACCCCAATCGTGCGAGACGAAGCCCGCGAGCCGGTCGAGCGTTGCCGTGAGCGGTCGCCCGAGGGAGTTGCCATCGAGGTACGCGCGAACCTGGTCGCTCTGGATGAAGCGGCTCGTGAACCCGGCGAGCGGGTCTGTCGTGTCGAGGTGGTGGGTCATGCGCGGTGCTCCTGTATCTCGTTGGTCGGGATGACGACGGCGGTGCACAGCCAGTCGACGTCGTTGGTGTTACCTTCGCCGGGGATGAATGTCTTCAGCGGCATATGTCGTTCTGGCAGCAGGCCGGTGAGTGAATCGACGACATTCGGAAGTGCTGCAGCGAGGGCAGCGAGCTCCCGGCGGTTGAGCCCGACGGGAAGGTCGCCGTTGCCGAGGTCGGTGCCGTAGTGCACCCGGCCTCCGAACGCGGCGAACCGCTCGAGGTTGCCGAAGGCCCGGTCGAAGTCGGCGTTCGGCGCGCCCCAGCCGTGGATGTCGAGCGTGGAGATCCACGACATCTGACCGGCCATGTTCTGCAGCAGGGCGTCGTCGAGAGTTTCGGTCCAGGGAGTGTGCGCGAGGACGTCGACTCCGCGCTCAAAGGCGCGCGCGGCCTGTCCTGCGCCCTCCGTGTGCGCGACCACCGGCAAGCTGGAGTCGTGTGCCGCTGCCACGATCGCAGCGAGCACGTCGTCGCCGAGGGTCGGGCCAGCGTCGGAGTTCATGGCGAGCTTCACCACGCGCGCTCCGGCGGCAAGCACCTCGGCGGTGGCCGCATCGACGTCGTCCACGGAGCCGACCGCACGGGATGCCGCGGCCGGAGCCCAGGCGGAGGTGGCGGGGTACCCGTGCGGCGCCGTGAGGATCGGCCCGGCTATATCGGTGACCGGGGAGTGGGCATCCGGACTCTCGTGCCAGCTACGTGCGATCGCCGGATCCCAGCCGAGGTCGAGCACCCTGGCAATGCCGTTGGCCCGCAGCAGCGTCGCGTCGACTAGGCCGAGGTGCACGTGGCTGTCGGTGAAGCCGGGAAGGATGGTGCCCTCGACCCAGTCCCCATCAATGAGGGCGCGCCCGAGCATCAGGCGCCGATCTCGTTCCGCACGGCGAACAGCTCGGGGAAGAACGTGAGGCTGAGCGCTTTCTCGAGAAACTGGGTGCCGCTGGATCCGCCGGTGCCTGCCTTGATGCCGATGGTTCGGGCGACAGTCCGCAGGTGCCGGAAGCGCCAGAGCTGGAAGTTGTCCTCGAGGTCGACGAGTTCTTCGCAGGCTTCGTAGACGCGCCAGTGATCCTTCGAGGAGCGGTAGATGTCCACGAATACGGGAACGAGTTCGGGAGTGAAAACATGGGCTTTGGTGACGTCCCGGTCGAGCACGGCCTCGGGGACGGGGAACCCGGCGCGCTGCAGGTAGCGCAGGAACTCGTCGTACAGGCTCGTTTCGACGAGCACCTTCTCGAGCAGGGCGCGGGCAGCGGGGTCGCTGTCGAAGACGTCGAGCATCTTCTCGTTCTTGTTGCCGAGCATGAATTCGACGGCGCGGTACTGGTACGACTGGAACCCGGATGAGGTGGCCAGAAACTCCCGGAACTCTGAATACTCAGACGGCGTCAGCGTCGCCAGTACCGACCATTGCTCGGTCATGGTGACCTGGATGTGCTTGACGCGGGCTATGCGTTTGAGCGCGGTGCCGAGGTCGTCGGCCCGCAGCGCTTCCCGGGCAGAACCGAGCTCGTGCAGCATGAGTTTGAGCCACAGTTCGCTCGTCTGGTGCTGGATGATGAACAGCAGTTCGTCGTGATGAACGGGCTCGCTGCGGAGGTGCTGGGCTCCGAGGATCTCGTCGAGCGCCAGGTATTCGCCGTAGTTCAGCTGCCGGGAAAAGTCGGTGACGATCGAGTCTTCGAGCGCGCGGGTGTTGGATGGGTCATCCGTCATCTCCCCAGCGTATCAAGAACATGACGGTCGTTATAGATGCGCCATATTCGGCAAGCGGACTTGAGGGGTCAAATCCGCTGGTATAGTTTTCAGGTTGGCTTCGGCCGACAGCACGACCTGCGCCCGTAGCTCAGCGGATAGAGCAATTGACTACGGATCAATAGGCCGGGGGTTCAAATCCCTCCGGGCGCACCAAACGAAGAAAGGCCCCGCTGTATTTGGCGGGGTCTTTTTCGTTTAGTTCGTGCGGGTGGACGCGACGCTCTTCGTGGGCCCCCGCTGAGCAGTCCGGAATATTGCGCACTGCGAGCAACTCATGCCGACGCTATTCCGCGCAATATTCCGGCGGCTCAGTAGGGAAGTCAAACGATGGCGGCAAACTTTCCAAGGCGGTGCCTCGGCTGCGCAACACTCTGGAGGTCTTGCTGTGACAAACGGAGCGTCCCGGTTGGTACACATTCAGAACCAGGCCCGCGCGAATGGGCAGAACGCCAGTGAGTTGGCGCGGCCCTACATGCTGGAAGGGATGCTCGCACGGATCGAAGCATCCGACCACGCCGACGATTTCGCACTCAAGGACGGCATACTTCCACATCACAGGTCGTGCCTAGTCATCCGTGTTTTGGCGGGATTTCGGCAACTTCCGCATTGTTCCGGGGAGATGGCCTTCGACTACGGATCAACAGGCCGGGGATTCAAACGCCTCCAGGCGCACCAAAATCGAGACTCGTCATTCATTTTGGTGTCTCGATCTTCATATGTCGGGATGGACGCGAAGGCTGACGGCGGGTGGAGCCCCGGATGCGCAGCCCGGACGTCCAGATTCACCTCGCATATATGGCGTGTAAGCTATATTTGTTCGGATTTGGGGAGGGGGAGTACCGGCATGACAAACGCATCTACCTTGGTTCGTGCCGCTCGGAAGAGTCGCCAACTCACGCAGGAGCAGCTTGCCGCTCGCGCCCTCCTTGATCAAGGCAGCGTCTCGCGCTCCGAACGCGGACGTGACGCGAGCTTCGAAACGATCGACCGACTGCTCGGTGGAGCTGGGTACCGACTGTATTCGGCGCCCACGAGGCGGGATGACGCCGCAACAATAGCTGCAGAGATTCGCCGACAACTGACGGCGGGAGATAAGGACCGCGCATTGCGCGCTCTGGTGCAGCTCAACGACAACCTTGTGGCCGAGCATGGGCTCGTGCGCGGAATTCTTGGACTCGCCGAGCCGGAGTCAACCCGAGATCGTGTCTGGGACGCGGCGCTCGCGGCACTCGTGGCCTGGCGACTCGGCGAAGAGGGACTCCCTCTGCCCCCTTGGGTTGGCCTGCCGGGTCGGTTTCTCGATGGTCAGCGAACCCTCGAGGTTGACCCAGCCGATCCTTTACCCCCAATCTCCGAAGTGCCGGATGAGTTCGCCAAGCGCGGCGTGTTCGCTTGGCGTGACACCTTCGAAAGCGTCTGATCGTGGCAACCACTCTCGACCGTGAAGACATCATTGCCGGGCTTCGCGAGCTGATCGCAGAGCTCCGCGCGGCAGGCGAGGTCGCAGGAATCCGGTTGGTGGGCGGGGCCGCCTTGTCTCTGCGGTACTTCGAACGAGGAACGACGCAGGATCTTGACTCTCTCCACGTTCAGCCGGGAGGTGACGCCGCCGTGGCGGCGGCGGCCGCGCGAGTCGCACAACGACACGATTGGAACCCGGCGTGGTTGAACTTCGAAGTCACGAAGGCGGACGCTCTGCCGACGCTCGGGCGAGCGGTCGACTGGGACACGATCTTCGAAAGCGACGACATTACGATTCAGGTCGCGTCGAAGGAAGCGCTCTTGGCGATGAAGCTGCGCGCCAATCGACCGGGTCGGGACACCCGTGACATTCGTATGCTCCTGAGTCTCTGCGAGATCGCCACACTCCACGAGGCCGAAGATTTCTACGAGGGGTTCTATCCGGGCGATGGCCTCGATCCACGAGCCGTGGCCATCGTTTCTGCGATTCTCGCAACGGGTGCCCTCGAGGCACCCGCACCGCCCGGACCGATCAGCTTTTGAAACTACCCCGACCGGGGGATCTGTGTTTGCCCACACTTGGGGAGCATCATGGTCAGCTCGCGTCATCGACGTCACCTCCAGTCACCAGCGTTTTGGCGGTACTTCGGGCACATCCGCATAGTTCCGTGGGAACGAGCTTCGGCTACGGATCACTAGGCCGGGGTTCGAATCCGTCCGGGCGCACACCGGAAATGACCCCGGCTTCTGGCGGGGTCTTTGCGTTCTGGGTGCGGGCGGAACTGAGGGAGTGGTCGATGGGTTCTGTCCACTGGGTGAGGGCGACGGTGAAGCCGTGGATCATCCGGTCGAAACTGCGATTGATGTCGACCTTGAGGGCGAACCCGCCTGACGTTTCGAGCGAGATGAATCCGTGGAGGATGGAGCGGAAGGCCCGAATGGCGTCGATGGAGTCGTCGCCTTCGAGCTGGTAGGAGGCGAGCACGTCGGTGATGACTTGGATCGCGGCCACCATGGTGGCTTCATCCTCGACGTCCCCAGGCGCGGGCGGATTCTGCGTCACGTCGTACCGGCCGGGGTGAAGGATCGCCCAGTCGCGGTAGGCGTGCGACATCGCGAAGATTGCGTCCGCTCCTGAGCGGCCCACGGCGGCGCGCGAAATCGCGTCTCCGAGTTCCCGCTTAGCGAGGAGTGAGACGCTGCGGTGCAGGCCTGCGAGGGAGTCGATGTGCTTGTACAGTGACGGTTGCTTGACGCCGAGGCGTTCGGCGATGGCGGCGAGGGTGAGGGAGCCCAGCCCCACCTCATCCGCCATGATTGCCGCGGTTTCGACGACGCTGTCGCGGGTCAGGCCGGCCCTAGGCAACGGGAGCCACCGTCGACAGGAAGCCCAGCACGGCGGGGGTGGTGATCTCGGGCTGCTGGGACTGCGGGTAGTGGCCGGCGTCGGCAACTATGACGACCTGCGCGTTCAACTTTTCGCCGATCCATTCCGCTTCTCCCGCGGGATCCTTGAAGTCAGGATCGCTGTCGCCCATGATGACGATCGCGGGTGCCGCGACATTGCCCAGTCGAGCCTCGGCCGGATCATGGGTGGTCTGGTCGGTGGTGAGGGAGAACGCTCTGGCGTAGCCGGGTCGCTTGAGGCTCGCGATGACGGTGGAACGGTACTGCTCGAAGTCGGCGGGTTTTTTGCCCTTGTACAGAGTCGGCATATACCCCCTCCATACTGAGGCCGCCCACAGCGGCGCCATCATCGCGCGGAACATCCACTTCTCGAATGCGGAGGCCTGCGGGTTGCGGACGAACGGGCCCAGCAACACGAGTCCTGCGACCTTTGCAGGATGCTCTGCCGCGACTATGACAGCGGCACCGGCAGCAAGGGAGTTCCCACCGATGACCGCCTTTCCGCCGAGCTCGTCGATCAGGGCCGCGATGTCGCCCGCCGTCTCGGGGTCGCCGTACGCGGAGAATGTCGTGTCGCTGTCGCCGTGACCACGGAGGTCGGTGGTGGCGACGGTGTATCCGGCGGCGACGAGTTCGGGAGCCAGGAAGCGATATCCGGTGCGAAGATCGCCCATGCCGGGAACGAGTACGACGAGCGGGCCGGTGCCCTGGACGTCGTAGGCGATGCGGCCTTCGGGGCGCGTGATGTAGCGAGTGGACGGTGACGAGGTGTGGGTGGCTGGGGTCATATAGCTAGCGTGCATTCCCTATTGGCTAATGTCAATAGCCAATAGGGAATGAGGCGCGACGAAGTTCCCATCGAGGAGTGCTGGACCTTCGCGCGCGAGCATGAAAAAGATACGCTCATGCGGTGGATGGAGAGCATCGGAGTGACCAGGATCGCCCCGGTATGTCGAGCATCGTGCGCACGCCCTATGCGGGCCCGGTGAGCCCGGTCGCGTGGGCGGCGGATGATGCGGCACGACGCAAGGGCCGCGTCGCCATCTTCAATGCCACCAGGCCGGACGGGCTCGATGGCGGATGGACTATGGATGAGCACATCTACCTACTCATGCGCGCTCACATCCTGCGCATGATCGACGAAGAAGCAGACATGGACGGCACTATCGGTCTCAAACACGTTGTGGAAGAAGCACAGCGCCGCTACAGCACACACGCATTGTTCCCCAAAGGGCGGGTGCGCAACTACTGCACCTTCACAAAGGTCGACCTCGAAGCCCGGTGTGAGATCGAGCGCGTCGCGACATCAACCCCGCAACGCATCATGCGCTGGCGCGTCGCCGATCCTGATGATGGGCCCGCTCAGGTTTGATCGCCAGCGCACGCCGAGCTCGGTGTCGATGCGTGGCTCACCTCACCGAAAGTTGGAGCGCTGGCTAGATGCCAGGTGCTGCGCGCTCACCCGAGCCGCGTCGAATCAGGTGGGTGGGGATCTCGATGTGTCGGGGGAGGCCGAGTGGCTCCGATAGCCGCTGAATGGCGAGCTGTGCCGCTCGACGGCCCAGTTCAACGGGATCGTACGCGACGACACTGATGTCGGAGGCATCGGCCAGTTCGAAGTCGTCGAAACCGATGAACGCGACTTCGGTGAAGTGGTTGTGTACAGCCCGGATGACGGTTGCGCTTGCCCGGTTGTTCCCGGCCAGCAGTGCCGTCGGGCCACCTTCGGTCGCGAGCAGTCGTTGCACCGAGTCTTCGGAGACACCGTTGCGCTCATCTCCCAGAAGCTCCCACTGGGCCGTGTCGGTGACTCCGACCTCGCGGAGGGCGTCTCGATAGCCCGCGAGTCGTTGTTGGTGGGTGAAGAGTCCACCGGGACTGCACACGAAACCGATCCGGCGGTGTCCGGCGGCGATCAGTGCGCGAACGGCTTCTGCGGTTCCCCCGCGGTTCTCGAGCACGACGCTATCCGCAATCAGGTTCTGCGCCGGCCGGTCGATACACACCACGGGTGTACCGAGCTGACGCTCACCCTCCAGGTACGACTGGTCCTCTGCGACCGGAACCATGAGCAGCGCACGCACGCGCTGCGTGAGAAGGGTCTCGACAACCCGCGCCTCGCTGTTCGGGTCGTCGTCGGTTGCAGCCAGAATCATCATCATCCCGTGCCCTGCGAGCTCGCGTTCGATCCCTGCCGCGACATTGAAGTAGAAGGGGTTGCGAAGGTCACCGATCACAAAGCCGACGGTGTTGGTCACACTGCCGTGCCGCAGGTTGCGCGCGAGGTGGTTGGGGCGGAACCGCAGGGTGCGCGCGGCCGCCATGACCCGATCACGAGTGCTGTCGCTGACGTTGGTGCTGCCGAGAACCACTCGCGACACCGTCTTCGCGCTGACTCCTGCGAGTCGACCGACGTCAGCGAGGGTCGCCCGCGACTGGGTTGAGAGAGTGCCGGTAGCAGACACGGACACATCGGCTTCTTCTGCATGCGTTACGGGCGGCTCCACCCCCGAACTTTAGCACCGCGTGGCTCGAATGTCTGATTGGTCATGGTTGACATGGAAAGTTCCGGAGAATTGTCAGAGCATACGATTATTCCCGCAATAACAGGAATTTTGGTGTTTGCGACAACCATTTCCGGTTTATGTCAGCGTTGACATTTTTCTTGATTTTGGATGATCGGGCATGTAGCGTCGGTGACGGCGACATGCGCAGAACAGTCCCTCGACCTGATCGTGTCACCGTCAATGACGACACCCCCCACCGAACGGGAGAACCAAGAGATGGCAAAGAAGCACCTCATATTCGCCGTGGCAGCAACCATGCTGTTGGCGAGCTGCAGCAGCACAGGCAACGCCTCGAGCGAGCCGGCCGGGGACCTCACGGTCCTCACCAACCGCACCGACCTGGTCGACACCGTCTTCCAGGACTACAAGAAAGAGTTCGAAGCCCTCTACCCCGACGTCAACGTCGAGTTCGAGGCGATTACGGACTACGAACCCGAAGTCAATACCCGACTGAGCACCGGCGACTATGGAGACGTCCTGCTCATCCCGAGCCAGGTCAAACCCGACCAGTTCTCGCAGTTCTTCGAACCGCTGGGCCAGCAGTCAGACCTCGCGGAGAAGTATCGCTTCCTCAACGACAAGTCATTCGAGGGAGTGCAGTACGGCATCCCCACGTTCGGCAGTGCCAATGGCCTGGTCTACAACAAGAAGGTCTGGGCCGACGCTGGTGTCGACGAGATTCCCACGACGCCCGAAGAGTTCGTTTCCGCGCTCGAAATGATCAAGGCGAACACAGACGCCATCCCGTACTACACCAACTACAAGGACGTCTGGCCGCTCAGCCAGTGGCAGGGCGTGCAGGGAGTCGTGGCGGGATCGACAGCGGTCGCAGATCGCGACGAATCCGACGAACCGTGGGCCAAGGGAAGCGAACAGTACGTCATCGACTCCCTGATCTACGACATCGTCGAAGGGGGACTTTCCGAGGATGACCCGCTGACGACAGCCTGGGAAGGCTCGAAGGCCATGATCGGAAGCGGCGAAGTCGCCACGATGCTGCTGGGCTCGTGGTCGGTCGTGCAGATGCAGGATGCGGCCGAGACGGCCGGTGCCGATCGAGCCGATATCGGTTACATGCCGTTCCCCTACCAAACCGACGGCAAGTACAACGTCAACGTCGCCGGCGACTTCAACAGCGCCATCAACGTCAACTCGGAGAACAAAGTCACCGCCCGTGCGTGGATCGACTGGTTCACCGATGAGTCTGGCTACTACGAGCTCTCCGGAGCGCTACCGACGGCCATCGACGGCGACCTGCCATCGACACTGGCAGACTTCGATGCTCTCGACATCAACTTCGTCGAGCTCGAGCCGTCAGAAGATCCCACCCTCGACGCCAATATCTACAACGAGGCCGGAATCGACCTGTTCGGTGGCATGTACCGCCAGCCGCTGATCGATATCGCCCGAGGTGCTGCCGATGGCGACAAGGAGTCGTACTTCGAGAGCCTGAACCAGAAGTGGGCCGACGCACGCGCTGCGGTCGGCTCATAGGCTTCATCCTCTAGCACGACAACAACGACGTTGTGGGGCCGGGCCCCGGAAGGATACGCATGTCTCAGTTGACGAGTTCAACCGGGAGCCCCGGCTCCACTCCACCTCCCCGCGAGGTGGTGGCGAAACCATCGCCACCTCGCGGACCCCGGAAGGGTCGGCTGACGCCGTACCTCTTCCTGATCGTCCCGCTCGCGTTCCTGGTCACTTTCACCTACGTGCCCGCCGCGAACCTGATCTGGTACAGCTTCACCGACTGGGATGGCATAGACCGCACCAAGGATCTCGTCGGATTCGAGAACTTCATTGAGATCTTCACGAATCCCGAGGTCTTCAGGGTGTTCTTCGTGAGCCTGTTCTACATCGCGGCGTCGTTCCTGCAGATGGGGCTCGCCCTCTACTTCGCCACGGTCCTGAGCTTCAGCACCTGGTTCCGCAACCTGTTCAAAGGCGTGCTGTTCTTCCCCTTCCTGCTCAACGGCGTGGCTATCGGCCTGATGTTCCTGTACTTCTATCAGCCGGGCGGCACGCTCGACAGCCTGCTCAAAGCGGTCGGCGCCTCAGAGCTAACGACCCAGTGGCTAGGGAATCCGGATGCCATCAACCCATCGTTGGCCGCAACCTCTGTGTGGCGCTACACGGGCCTCAACTTCGTGTTGTTCCTGGGTGCGATCCAGTCGATCCCGAACACCCTGTACGAGGCAGCCGATCTCGATGGTGCAAACCGCTTCCAGCAGTTCCGCTACATCATCGCCCCGGGGATCAAGCGCATCATCAGCCTCTCGTTCATCCTCGCCATCTCCGGAAGCCTGTCGGTGTTCGAGATCCCGTTCATCATGACGAGAGGGGCCAACGGCAGTTCCACCTTCGTGATCCAGACCCTCCAATACGCGTTCAACTTCCGACAGGTCGGGCTCGCGTCCGCGATGGCTGTGGTGCTGCTGATCATCGTGATCATCGTGACCGTCATACAACGGCGGCTCGTGCCAGACGAAAAGGTGAACCTGACATGACGACATCGACTCCTTTCGCCCTGTCGCGGCGCGTGCGCACGAAGAAGCCGCGGCGATCACTGGGAGCCAAGGCGAGCATGTTCGCTGTGCTCAAATACGTGAGCCTCATCGGTGCGAGCGTGGTGACCCTGTTGCCGCTGATCGCGCTGGTGACGACGTCGCTGAAGACGAAAGCGGAATACGCCACCACCGGTCCGCTGGACCCGCCGGGCAACTGGTTCAATTTCGAGAACTTCGCGATCGCCTTCCGCGAGGGCAACATGGCGCTCGGATTCGCCAATACGGCGATCGTGTTGGCGGTCTCGCTCGTGGGCACCATCCTCATCGGAAGCATGACGGCCTATGCGATAGACCGTTTCGACTTCCGTTTCAAGCGGGTGGTCGTCGCTCTGTTCCTGCTGGCCACCCTGATCCCCGGCGTGACGACGCAGGTGGCGACGTTCCAGATCGTCGCCGGTCTTGGACTGTTCAACAGCCTGTGGGCGCTTATCGTGCTCAACCTCGGCACCGACATCATCTCGATCTATATCTTCGTGCAGTTCATGCAGTCGATCCCGAAGGATGTCGACGAGGCCGCGATGCTCGACGGTGCTAATCGGCTCACGATCTACTGGCGGGTGATCCTGCCCCTGCTCAAACCTGCCATCGCCACCGTGGTGATCGTCAAGGGCATAGCGATCTACAACGAGTTCTACCTGCCGTTCCTCTACGCCCCGCGTCCGTCGCTGAGTGTGATCTCGACGGCACTCTTCAGGTTCAAGGGTCCTCAGGGTTCCGAGTGGGAGATCATCTCCGCGGGCGTGCTCATCGTGATCATCCCGACGCTCATCATCTTTGTCATTCTGCAGCGATTCATCTACAACGGATTCACCCAGGGAGCCACTAAGTGACCATCATCTCCGACACCCACAGCCTGTCCCGACTCGACCTCCTCTTGCATCACGGTTGGAGTGTCGAAGCGGTGAGCGGACCGGTGCCCGACTCCATTTCCGGCCGACAGATACCCGCGAGTGTGCCCGGCAGTATCCACACCGACCTTCTTGCTGCCGGGCTCATCCCCGACCCCTACCTTGACGACAACGAGCGCCTTCTGGCGTGGATCGGGATTTGCGACTGGAGATACTCAACGTTATTCCGGTGGGATGGCGACGATCGTGGCAACACCGAGCTGGTCTTCGAGGGTCTCGACACGATCGCAACGATCAACCTGAATGGTGCTGACATCGCGTCGACCGTGAATATGCATCGCACCTACCGCTTCGATGTGCGCGAGTTGCTCGTCGTCGGCGCCAACACTCTGACCATCACCTTCGAATCCGCCATTCGGTACGCCGACCGGATGAGTCTCGACCAGGGTTACCTGCCCCACGTCAACCACCATCCGTACAACGCCATCCGGAAGATGGCCTGCAGCATGGGCTGGGATTGGGGCATTGACACCGCCACCGTCGGAATCTGGAAGCCGATCACGCTGAGTTCGTGGGCGACGGGACGTCTGGACAGCGTGCGCCCCACGGCGACCGTCGACGGCGATCATGGCACCGTCGTCGTTGCGATAGACCTGCGCACCGAGATGGATGCCGCCACCCGGCTGACGGCCAGCCTCGGTTCTGTGACAGCGTCAGTCGACCTGGAGCCTGGGCAGTCCAGCGCCGAGCTGACCCTGTCGGTTCCGGATGTCGAGCGCTGGTGGCCGCGGGGCCACGGCGACCAGCCTCTCTACGACCTCGATGTGATCCTGACGTCAGATGAGGAGCGACTCGACAGTTGGAATGGCCGGGTGGGATTCCGGTCGGTGCGCATCGACACCGAGCCAGACGAGCACGGCACGCCATTCACGTTCGTCATCAATGACCGCCCCATCGTCATCCGTGGCGCCAACTGGATCCCCGACGATGCTTTTCCCCACCGCGTCGATCGCGCCCGATACGCCGAGCGTATTGACCAGGCCCAGTTCGCGAACATCAACCTCCTGCGCGTGTGGGGCGGGGGCATCTACGAATCCGACGACTTCTTCGGCCTGTGCGACGAGCGCGGCATGCTCACCTGGCAGGATTTCCTCTTCGCCTGCGCCGCCTACTCGGAGGATGACGACTCGTGGGCCGAGGTCGAGGCTGAAGCCCGTGACAACATCTCCAGGCTCATGCCGCACCCCAGCCTGGTCATGTGGAACGGCAGCAACGAGAACATCTGGGGCCGGGAAGAGTGGGGCTGGGGTCCACGACTCGGTGACCGTGATTGGGGCCTCGGGTATTACCTCGACCTGCTTCCGCGCCTTGTGGGCGAGCTCGATCCGGGCCGGCCCTACACGCCGAGCAGCCCGTTCTCACCGGACCGCACCGACGGAGGCGAGGCCTACTATCCCAACGATCCCGCGCATGGATCCACTCATTTCTGGGAAACCTGGAACCGGCAGGATTACCCGGTCTACCGCAGCTACACGCCACGGTTTGTCGGAGAATTCGGCTGGCAGGGCCCGCCGACCTGGTCCACGCTCGTTCAGTCCATCTCGGATTCTCCCCTCACACCGGAGTCGCCGGGGATGCTGGTCCACCAGAAAGCTCAGGATGGCAACGTCAAACTGATCGATGGTCTGGTCGCGCACCTGCCGCTGCCGGACGACATGGAGGACTGGCACTGGGCGATGTCGCTCAATCAGGCCATCGCGGTCGGAGTGGCCATCGACCACTTCCGGTCGCTGGCGCCGGTGTGCATGGGATCGATCGTGTGGCAGCTCAACGACTGCTGGCCCGTGACATCCTGGGCAGCCGTCGACGGCTACGGTCGCGCGAAGCCGCTGCTCTACGCCATCGCGCACTCCTATGCAGACCGCCTTATCAGCATCCAACCGCGCGACAGCGCCCTGATCGCCGCGATCAGCAACGACACCGACGAGCAGTGGAGTGGGGAGGCCACCATGCGCCGGCTGGATCTGGATGGGCAGGTGCTCGCGTCGGCAACGATCAGCGCCACCGTGGGGGCGAGGCAGTCCCTCGTCATCGACATCCCCGTCGAGCTCGCTACCGCCGGAAACGCTGCCCGCGAGGTGCTGGAAGTGCGGCTCGGCGAGATTCGAGGGCTGTGGTTCTTCGCCGAGTATCGGGACTCCGAACTCGGCGCCGCCCAACTCACGACGCTGGTCGAGCGGGTGGCCGACGGCTACACCGTCGAGGTGACAGCGCAGTCGACGGTGCGCGACGTGGCTCTGCTGGTCGACAAGCTGGACGACCATGCCACGGTCGACGACCAGCTCGTGACCCTGCTTCCGGGCGACAGTGTCGTGTTCCGCGTGACCTCCGGTGAACTGGCAGACCCCCAGGCGCTGGTGAGCCCTCGGGTGCTGCGCAGCGCCAACCAGCTTCTCGCCGGCACGTCGGCTGCGGTCGCCGGATGAGCGCCGGACCGAGTGCACAGTTCTCGCCCGCCCAGCTGCGGGCCGAGCAGTTCTGCGGAATGACGTGGGGGTGGACGGGAATCCGCGGAACGTGGGGAACCGACGCTGCCACGGCATCCATGAGTGAACTACCAGGCCTTGGCGCGAACTGGGTGGGTATCGCTTTCGGCGCGCTGCAGGCGACAGCGCAATCGACCGTCATCGACTATCGGGCAGAGCCCACCGTCACCGACGATGAGGTGCGGTGGGCCATCCGGGAGGCGCAGGGACTGGGGCTCAGGGTCTGCCTCAAGCCCGTGGTCAATGTGGCGGACGGCACGTGGCGAGCGTTCATCGGCTTCTTCGACGACGAGGTACCCGGCGAACCCGGCTGGACGGCGTGGTTCGCCTCGTATCGGGAGTTCCTCCTCCACTACGCGGAGATCGCGCAGGAGGAGGGCTGTGAGATGTTCTGCGTCGGTTGCGAGATGGTGCAGACCGATAAGAGAGCCGCAGAGTGGCGCGCCCTGATCGCGGATGTCCGCGACGTCTACACGGGCATCCTCACCTATAACTGCGATAAGTACCAGGAAGACCGGGTCACCTGGTGGGATGCGGTCGACATCATCTCGTCGAGTGGTTACTACCCCCAGGGCGACTGGGACACGCAGCTGGATCGCATCGAGGCGGTGGTGCGTCGTGAGGGCAAGCCCTTCTTCTTCATGGAATCCGGATGCCCGAGCCGGCTGGGTTCTGCTGCTCGACCGAACGACTGGAATCTCGTCGGTGAACCCTCAGAGAAAGAGCAGGCCGACTGGTACTCCGACATGCTGCAGACCTGCGCCCGTCGTGAATGGGTGCAGGGATTCATGCTGTGGGACTGGCCCGCGAAGCTCTACTCCCGCGAGAATGCGCACTCCAATGACGACTACTGCATCTTCGGGAAGGCTGCCGAAGCGATCGTGCAGGAGGAATACCTCCGTCGCACATCGTGATTCGGCGCTCATACCGGAAAGGGGCTGACGCATCGGTGGCAGACCCGGCGCGACCGTTCGCCAGCCTCGTGGAGTGGCTGCGGCCGTTCCGAGTGCGCATCACCCTCGCGGTGCTGGTTTTCGCGTTCAAGGATTCGCCGGTCTGGATAATGCCGATCATCGTCTCGGCGGTCATCGATGTGGTCGTTCGCGGCGATGATCCGTCGGCACTGCTGGGTCTCATGTCTATCGGTATCGCGGTGCTTGTGCAGAATTTTCCGTCGAACATCGTGTTCGTGCGCCTCTATATGGGCAGTGTCCGCCAGATGGCTGTCGATATCCGCAGCAAGCTCGCCGACCACCTGCAGGAGCTGTCGATCGGTTATCACGCCAGGGCCAGCGCTTCGATCATCCAGACGAAGCTCGTGCGCGACGTCGAGAATGTCGAACTCATGCTCCAACAGGGCAGCCAGACAGGGTTTTCTGCAGTCTTCGTGCTGATCGGCGCCATTGTCGTGACCGCGATCCGGGTTCCGGAGTTCGTCCCCGTCTTCGTGCTCGCCGTTCCCGTGGCCGCTGTGCTCGTTCGTGGCTTGAGGGTGCGCTCTGACGCCCGGAACGCACAATTCCGTCGCACCGTCGAGCACCTGTCGAGCCGGGTAGGAGAGATGGCGACGCTCATGCCCATCACCAGGGCACACGGCCTGGAGTCCGTTGCCGCCGGTCGCGTCGGCACCAGCGCGGAGGGTGTCCGCGACGCGGGACTGGCGCTCGACAGGCTCAATGGCTCGTTCGGTGCACTCAGTTGGGTGTCGTATCAGACCCTGGGGCTGCTGTGCCTTTCGGGAGCTGCCTTCTTCTCTGTGTCGGGATTGTTGCCGATCACCGCCGGGGAAGTCGTCCTCCTCAGCACTTACTTCACCATCCTCACCGGCAGCATCATCTCGCTGTTCAGCCTGGCCGCCATCGTGACCAAGGGCAGGGAGTCGATCATCTCCATCTGCGAGGTGTTACACGAGCCCGACGTCGAGCGGAATCGCGGGCGCGCCTATGTCGACGAGGTCCGCGGCAGAATCGTGCTCGATCACGTCGGCTTCGAGCACGCCGATGGAGACAGGCCGGCACTCTCCGACGTGTCATTGACGATCCAGCCCGGCGAGACCGTGGCATTCGTCGGCCCGTCTGGCTCCGGCAAGTCGACTCTGATCAACATCGTGCTTGGATTCTTCAGGCCAACCGAGGGCAGGGTGCTCTTCGACGGGCACGATATGGCGAGCATCGACATGCGAAGCCTGCGAGCGGCGGTGTCAGTCGTCCCGCAGGATTCCGTGCTGTTCGAAGGGTCAGTCCGAGAGAACGTCGCGTACGGGCTTGCCGGCGTCACGGACGACGAGATCCGGGCCGCCCTCACCGACGCTAACGCGATGGAGATCGTCAGGGAGATGCCGAACGGCTGGGACACCGTCGTCGGAGAGCGAGGTTCGCGACTGTCGGGTGGGCAGCGCCAGCGGCTCGCCATCGCCCGCGCTCTGGTACGCAATCCCCGGATTCTGCTGCTGGATGAAGCCACATCTGCGCTCGATGTCGAGTCTGAGCGACTCGTTCAGCAGGCTCTCGCGAGACTGATGGTCGGGCGGACGACGCTGATCGTCGCACACCGCCTGTCCACGATCAGGCAGGCTGACCGAATCGTGGTGCTCGATCATGGGCGCATCGTCGAGACCGGATCGCATCAGGAGCTACTCACCCTCGGTGGCCGATATGCCCACATGGTCCAGAGCCAGATCTGACTTTGTAACTAAAGGTGAATTAGCGGGTGATTCAGGCTGTGAATGTGAGCAATCAGAATGTGGGAGTCTTCACAGGCAGCGGCGACATCGGTGAGGTCGGGGCCGCAGGCTCGTCGTGACTCCTCCCGCCAACGCCGCCGGGGTCATCGACGTCAGCGTTGCGGTGGGATCGTTCAGCGATGCTGCAGGCAATGCCAACACCGCATCCGCCGCTGTGCAGCAGGAGTTCGACACGGTTCTGCCTACGCCGACCGGTCGTGTTGTCACCTTCGATGAGGCGACACCGCCCACGCTGACCGGCTTCGGGGGAGTGGCCCCAAGCATCGTCGTCGATCCGACCAATGCCGCCAATAAGGTCGCGCAGCTCGTCAAAGGCGGCGGGGCGGCGGTGTGGTCCGGGGCAACGATCTCCACACTGCCCAACGCGGCGATCGAACAGATTGCGCTAACGGCCACGCTCACCACGCTCACGGCGCGAGTGTGGTCGCCCGATGCGGGGACCGTCGTGCGGCTCAAGGTCGAGAATGCTGCGAATGGTCTCCTCTCGGTCGAGACCGACGCCGTCACCACGTTCGCCGGCGGCTGGGAAACGCTGACCTTCAACCTCGCAAACCAGGCGGCGGGAACACCGGCGCTCGACCCGGCGCTGACCTACAACAAGGTCTCGGTCTTCTTCGACTTCGGTAACGTGGGAACGCGAAAGACCTACTACCTGGACGATCTGGACCTGTCGCCGACCGGAAGTTGAAAGCCTGATCCCTCAGGATCCGTCGTGGTCCTGAGCGCCTTCGGGAGACGGCACGTCAGTCGGCGAGCCCGGCCATCAGGGCACGCATCCCAGCTTTCAAGAGGTGCTCAGCATCCTCTTCGCTGATCCCCTTGAACGCCGGTGTCTCCAGCACGATCGTCGTCAGGCCATGGATCTGGCTCCACGCCACCAGCAGCACGTCGTCGGGATCGCCGGGCTTGAGTTCACCGGCCTCCTGCAGGCGCACGATCGTCTTTCTGAGCACTGCCCGTGGCGGTTGTGCCGCGGCCTCCAGCGGATCGAAGACGCCCTCCGGCATGCAGAGGCTTTTCTGGAACATGAACCTGAACTCGGCCGAATGGGACGTCGCGAACTGAAGGTAGGCGATTGCGCTTGCTTCGAGCGAGTCCGTTTCGGCGGTCTCGAGTGCCGCGGTCAGCTCACCGAACGCGCGAATCGCGATTCCTCGAAGCAGGTCGTTTCGATCCGCAAAGTGGTTGTATGCAGCGGTGTGGCTGACCCCGGCCCGACGGGCGACCTCGCGCAACGACAGCGCCTCCGGCCCCACGTCGTGGGCGACCCTTGCGCCGGCATCCAGAAGCGCATTGCGCAGATCCCCGTGATGGTATGGCGTTCGCGCTTCGGAAGTTGACATTGGAAACATTCTGCCATATCTTGCCAGTATTCACTAAATAACCACTGTAAACATTGGAGCTGGAATGACAAAGGAGCATGTCGTCGTCGGTGCTGGAGCCCTCGGGCGAGCAGTAGCCGCCGAGCTTGTCGGGCGCGGACACACCGTGCGAATCGTCAGTCGGGCAGCACGGGTGTCGGTTACCGGCGCCGAACACGTTCAGGCAGACGCGGTCATTCCGGGCGAACTGGATTCGGCGTTCCGCGGCGCTGCGGTCGTCTACCAGTGCGCCCAGCCCAGCTACACCCGATGGGCGCAGGAGTTTCCGCAACTCCAGGCCGCGATCCTCGGGGCCGCGGCGCGAGCAGGAGCCGACCTCGTCATCGCCGACAACCTCTACATGTATGGAGACCCGCACGGGAAGCCGATCAACGAGTCGACGCCTGAGCTGCCTCACACGAAAAAGGGTCGGGTTCGCAAGGCGATGGCGGATGCCGCCCTGGAGGCCCATCGGTCAGGTCGCCTTCGGGTGGCGCTGTCGCGCCCCTCGGACTACTTCGGGCCCGGCCATGACCAGTCGAGCAAGTCTCTCGTCGAGAACGCACTTCGGGGCAAGCCGATGCAACTCTTCGGTCGCCTCGACCAGCCACACTCGTTCAGCTTCGTCCCGGATGCTGCGGCCTGCATGGCAACACTCGGCACCTCCGAACAATCATGGGGTCGCGCGTGGATAGCTCCCGTTCAGCCGCCGATCACCCTGGGCGAGTTCACCGAGCGAGTGTGGAGCGTCGCCGGCCGCACCGGTGCGCCGCGTATCTCCCTGCTCGGACGCCGGGCGGTCACCGCGATCGGGTTCGTCGTCCCGGTGGTGCGCGAGATCGCAGAAATGCTGTACGAGTGGGAGCGACCCTTCGTCGTGGATTCGAGTCTTTTCCAGAGAACGTTCAGTGTTGCGCCGACGTCGCTCGACACTGCCATCGAGCGCACCGTCGATCACTATCGCGCCGGGGTGACTTCCGCGCGGCTCACGGCTTCGTCGGGGTTCGCCAGCTCATGACAAGCAGGCTGCGCATGCCACGCGCCACAGTCATCGCTGTCGCCACGATCATCGGCGTCGCTGGCGTCGCTGGCGTCGCTGGCGGCACGGCCATCGGTCTATCGGTGTCGGGCTTCTCGGCAATTCCTGGGGTCTTCGGCGGGTCGCGGGTATCGACTATCGGTGCTGTCGATTTCACGAACCCTCTCTCGATACCTCCGCTGGCCGCGTCCACGATCGATGAGTCAGGCCGGAGGACATTCACCCTCACCGCCCAAACGGGTTCAACCGAGTTCATCGATGGCTCACGAACGCCCACCTGGGGCTTCAACGGCTCGTACCTCGGACCCACGTTGGTTGCCGAACGAGGCGAGCGAGTGCAGATAAATGTACGCAACGAGCTGGACGAGCCGACGACAGTGCACTGGCACGGAATGCACCTGCCTTCGGCCATGGATGGCGGACCGCACCAGAAAGTCGAATCCGGAGCGGAATGGTCGCCGAGTTGGACAATCGATCAACCGGCATCGACCCTGTGGTACCACCCACATCCCCATGGTGCGACTGAAGATCATGTTGCGCGGGGGCTCGCCGGACTCTTCTACGTGACGGATCCATTGGAGCGTGGCCTCGACCTGCCTCACGAGTACGGCGTCGACGACATCCCGGTCATAGTTCAGGATGTGCGCTTCGATGCAGCTGGTGCGCTCGACCGACGTGGAGGTTTCGTCGGTGCGCTCGGTGATCGGATTCTCGTCAACGGGACGCTTGCACCGATTCTCGAGGTGGACCGCTCGGTCGTGCGGCTTCGGCTGCTGAACGCGTCGACTGCAAGAGTGTTCAACTTCGGATTCGACGACGGCCGGGACATCGTGCTCATCGGTACCGACGGCGGGCTGCTCCCTCGCCCTCAACCGCTCGAATCGCTCCCCCTGTCGCCGGGGGAACGTGCGGAGATTTTGGTCGCTGTGACTCCCGGAGAAACGGTGGTCTTGCAATCCCGCGATCCCCAGTTGGGCGCGGTCGTGCCGTTCGGCGGTCCAGACGGTGGATCGGACGCCTTTGATGTGTTGCAGGTCAACGCAGCTGAGAGCCTGGCCAGCGAGGGCGTCATTCCGTCAGATCTTGTACCCATCGAGTCCCTGCGTGAAGCGGACGCCAGCGCAGAACGGAGTTTCGTGCTGGACGGCACTGAGATCAACGGACGCACGATGGATCTCAACAGGGTCAACGACATTGTCATCCTCAACTCGACGGAAATCTGGACGGTGACGAACGACATGCCTCGACCGCATAATTTTCACGTTCACGGTGTGCAGTTCCAGGTGCTCGACCAGAACGGCGCTGCCCCACCCCCCACTTTGAGCGGGTGGAAAGACACTATCTATCTCGAGCCGAACGTCTCGTACCGCCTCATTATGCAGTTCGAGAATTTCAGCGATCCGAACATGCCCTACATGTACCACTGCCACCTGCTCGCCCACGAAGACGCCGGCATGATGGGCCAGTTCGTTGTCGTCAAGCCGGGCGAGTCTGTGGGCACCCCGGGTGGAACAGTCCATCAGCACTAGCCAGGCATGGCCGGCCGCGCGCTCCCGGGCTTACGGAGATTACAGGTCCCGAGCGAAGCGATGCCGCTGGTAGACGAGGCACGTCGCGAACAGGGCGACGGCGACCAGCGCCGCCGCGATGATGGCGAGCGGCCCGTTTCCGCTGGAGACAGTGAAGATACCCAATCCGGCGATGGTTCCGCCCAGCAGCGAATTCACCGCGCCGATGGTGCTGGCCATGGTGAAAAACAGTGACGTCGCGCGATACCGGATCCCGAGCATCCGTTGCGCATCCTGAACCTCACTACCGGACGTCGAGAAGTACGCGGGTGCTTCAGGCGTGAGCTCGGAATAGAAGGCCCTGATGCGGGCCATACCCCGGAGGGCGGCCACGTTCTGCACGCTGGTATCCACCAGACGCACAATCGTGAAGATGCCCAGGATGAAAATAGTCGGGAGGACGGCGGCGGCGAAGGGGAGAAAAACACTCTCGGAGGCACCCAGCACGAAGCCCAGAGACACAACCCCGCTGGACAGACACAGCAGGAACATGGATGACCTGCTGCTGGATTCACCGATGGTCGCGTTCGCGGCGCCCTGCAGCACGAAGTACTCCGTGCCCAGACTCGCGACGAACGCAGCACTCTTCTCGTTCTCGTCCATATCAATCCCTCTCTGGCATCGCTGCGACAGTCTTGCGTGAACTGTGCCGTTCATTGTAGGGACGGCGCGCCTCCAACGCGCGGCCCCAGTGATCCCGATTACGGAGCTGCCACACGCCTGCCTAGATCTCGCCGGGTGGGAGGAGTACTAGCGTGGGAGGAGGTGTTCCAGCACCGGATAAGGACACATCACCCATGCAGTACCGCACTCTCGGACGCTCCGGCGCCGTTGTCTCCACCTATGCCATCGGAACCATGACCTTCGGTTCGGAGACGTCCGAACCCGAAGCGGCCAGACAACTCGACGAGTACACCGCTCGCGGCGGAAATCTTGTGGAAACGGCGGATGTCTACAGCGGCGGAGAATCCGAGCGGATAGTCGGTCGATGGCTGGGAACACTCGACGAGCAGGCCCGATCGAACATCTTCCTTGCGACGAAGGGCCGGTTCCCCGTCGGTGTCGAACCCCGGGACGCCGGGAACTCACGCAGGCACCTCCGGAGGGCACTCGACGCCTCGCTCGCGCGGCTGGATGTCGATCACGTCGATCTCTATCAGCTTCATTCCTGGGACCCGCTCACCCCTCTGGAGGAAAGCCTCGGATTCCTCGAGGATGCCGTCCGCGCGGGAAAGATCTCGTACGCCGGCCTTTCCAACTTCACCGGCTGGCAGATCGCGAAGGCCACGACGCTCGCGGCCGACCGGGTGCCGCTGGTCTCGATGCAGCCGCAATACAACCTGCTCGTGCGCGAGGTGGAGTGGGAGGTCGTTCCGGCCGCCATCGACGGTGGCCTCGGCATCCTGCCATGGTCACCGCTCGGCGGCGGCTGGCTCACAGGGAAGTATTCGCAGAGTGAGGCCCCCACGGGAGCCACTCGCCTGGGTGAAGACCCGGAGCGCGGCGTCGAAGCATATGCCGGCCGAAGCGCGAGGGAGCGCACCTGGACGACAATCGCCGCCGTCAAGCAGATCGCGACCGAGCGTGACGTGACGTTGTCGCAGGTCGCTCTCGCCTGGCTGCATGATCGCCCCGGCGTCACGGCGATCATCCTGGGCGCTCGAACCGTCGACCAGCTCACCGAGAATCTGGGTGCGTCTGAACTGACGTTGACGTCAGAAGAAGTCGAGCGCCTCGACCACGCCAGCGATCCCGAGGCGGCCGACTACCCCTGCGGATTGCCCGGCAGAGAACAGCGCGACCGCGCCGTCGACTGATCCCACGGTGACGGCCGTTTCGCAGTGGTTTCACGCCTGCAATACAGGTTGCCGCGATTCAGACTCGAGATCTCACATAAAGACCTGATTACGCACCGGGGGTCCGACTCCCGACCTAGCCTCTGCATGTGAGCGCGAGTGCGCTCCGGAACGGAACCTCACATGTCTGCCACGATCACGCCCACGGTCTCACCCCTGTCCACAACGCCACGAGTGCTTCAGGCGCGTCAGGTCGCGGTCGGTCTCGCGCTGGCGGTCACTGCGGCGATCCACGTGCTCGACCTGCCCGGCAAGATCGAAGAGGTTCCGTATCTCGCCGTCGCGTATGTCGTCCTGATCGTGGCCTCCTTCGTCATCATGGAGCGGATCTTCCGGGTCGGAAAGCTGCTCGACTATGTCGCCGCGATCGGCCTCGGCCTGGCCATCCTGCTCGCGTTCGTCGTCAATCGCACCGTCGGCATGCCCGGCGCAACCGATGACATCGGTAACTGGCTCGAGCCGCTCGGCCTGCTGTCGCTCGTCGTCGAAGGATTCGTCGTGTGGCAGGCCAGCGCGGCCGTGCTGCTTCTGCGCCGCACCGCGCGGGTCTGACCGCGAGCGGGCGTTCGGCGTTGGCGGCAACTTCCCAGTCTCGGTGGTGGGGAAGCTCGCTACGATCAGGCTTATCCTTCAGGCCCGGCGCCGAACGGCTTCACACGATGAGTCGTATCCCGAGTGCCATCAACCGTCTGCCCCATCACGAGATGTCGGCGCGTGTTGCCCACTCTGCGAGCGCTTGCTCATGACCGAATGGATCAACGATGACCCAGCTCCACATCAAACCGGGCACGACGTGGGCTGAGGCCTATGCCCGCTGCCAGACCGAAGCTCCGGAGTCGTTCGGCGCCGGACGCCTTCACAATCTGATCGGCGGTACGTGGCAGGCGGTCGGAGACTCCGACGTCCACAGTTCCCCGATCGATGGCACTGTCATCTTCGGCCCTCCGCGGATCGACCACGACACCGCGGTCGACGCGGTCACGCTGGCGGCTGAGCAGCATGGTGCCTGGCGAAACACGCCACTGGCGGAACGTGTGGCGCGGGTATCGCAAGCTGTGGAACTTCTGGAATCCCAACGGGAACTCATCGCGCTGTTGCTGGTCTGGGAGATCGGCAAGCCGTGGCAGATCGCGCTGGCTGACGTCGACCGATGCACCGACGGTGTGCGCTGGTATCTGGAGCAGATCCCGCGCCAACTGAAGGTCGGCACACCGGGCGAGCGCACCGCTCTGTCCGGGCCGGTCTCCAACATCGCGTCCTGGAACTACCCGATGAGCGTGCAGGTTCATTCCGAGCTCGTGCAGCTGCTCGCCGGAAACGCTGTCATTGCGAAGACCCCCTCGCAGGGTGGATTTCATGCCCTCACGCTCGCCCACGCCATGATGCTCCGCGCCGGGTTGCCCGTGACGCTGGTCTCGGGCATCGGGTCGCAACTCGGGGATGCCCTTATCCAATCGCCGCAGCTCGGAGCCCTCGCGTTCGTGGGCGGCCGGTCGAACGGTCGCAAAGCCGCGGTCACTCTCGCCGACACGAACCGGCGGCACATCCTCGAGCAGGAGGGATTGAACGCCTGGGGGATCTGGAACTTCTCGCACTGGGACATGCTCGCCGGCCACCTCCGCAAGGGTTTCGAGTACGCCAAACAGCGTTGCACGGCGTATCCGCGATACGTGATCCAGCGACGGCTCCTCCCGCAGTTCCTCGACGTCTATGTGCCGATGGTGCGCGACCTCAGGTTCGGGCATCCGCTGGCCGTCGAGCATGACGACGACCCGTTGCCCGTGCTCGA
Source organism: Salinibacterium sp. CAN_S4 (assembly GCF_015752305.1). Lineage (NCBI taxonomy): Bacteria > Bacillati > Actinomycetota > Actinomycetes > Micrococcales > Microbacteriaceae > Salinibacterium > Salinibacterium sp. CAN_S4. Next base: position 56,962 of record NZ_JADOVB010000006.1, read on the forward strand.
CTTCGGGCCGGTCATCCACTCCACCAAGGCGACAGCGCTGGCGACCCAATTCGATGAAGCTCTCGACAAGGGGGCCGCACCGATCTACCACGGGCGCCTCGACAGCGGTCGGTTTCTGGATGACCAGGACGTCTCCGCATACATCGCACCGGCGACGGTGCTCAATCCGTCATCCTCGTGGTCGCTGCACCACGCCGAGCCGTTCGGCCCCCTCGACTCGATAGTTCTCGTCGATACCGAGGCCGAGCTGCTGGCGGCGATGAATGTGAGCAACGGCAACCTCGTCGCATCCATCGCCACCGACGACGCTGACTTCGCGCAGCGCATCGGGGACGAACTGAGATCGTTCAAGGTCGGGGTCAATCGCCCGCGCAGCAGGGGCGACCGCGAGGAGGTCTTCGGCGGCATGGGTGCGTCGTGGACCGGCGCGTTCGTCGGCGGCGACCTGCTCATCGATGCGGTGACGAATGGACCGGTCGGCGTGGCGGAGGAGCTGTTCGGAAACTTCCCGGGCTACTCGCGATTGCCGTCTAGGTGACCGAGGCGCTCGCGGTGCAGCGGGTCGAGAGCTGAATCCAGGGCAGCTTCCAGCGGCCACGAGGATTTCAGCGGCTGGCTGAGCACGAGGCCGCCCTGGATGGCGGCGAGCACCACGACGGCCAGCCGTTCGGGGTCAGCGGAACCGTCGATGAGCCGCGCAGCCTGCATCTTCTCCACGCCGGCCGCCAGCATCCGTCGCCATTCCGACATGCTGGTATCGACGAGCTTCTCCAGCTCCGGATCGGTCATCGCGGCCTGGGTCGCGAGCGATCCGATGGGGCAGGCCCAGCGTCCGAGCCTCAGGTAATAGTGCACGAGCGCGTCGCGCCAGTCGCTCCACGATTGCCAGGTCGCGAGGTCGTGGATGAACGGCTCCTGCGCCTCGAGCAGCTGCTGGGCTTCCCAGCCCGCTACCTCGCGAACGAGCTCGGCCTTGCCCCCGGGAAAGTAGTGGAACAGCTGGCTCTTGCTCGTCAGTGTCGCGGCGCGAACGGTGTCGAGGGTCGTTCCGCCGATGCCGGCCGCAAGGATCTGTTCACCGGTGGCTTCGATGATCCGCTGTCGGGTCGCGCGCCCGCGATCGGTGATCTTCCTGCCATCCATGTCTCGATTCTAATCCATTGGACTACCGAGTCCATTCGATGATAAGAATGGACCATGAAGTCCAACGAAGAAGAACTGATGTCCCTGCCCCGCGATTCGCGACTCCGCGGACAGACCGCGATCGTCACCGGATCCAGCGGCGGCATCGGCGAAGCCATCGCCCGGGTGCTCGCGTCATCCGGCGCCGAGGTCGTCGTGGCTGGCCGCGACACCGACCGTGCCCGGTCGGTCGTCGACGCGATCATCGCCGCGGGCGGCACGGCCCATGCGGTCGTCGCCGACGTCGGCGGCACCTACGACGAGGTCAGGCGCTTTGCCCATGAGGCGACCGCGGCGCTGGGCGGACGCGTCGACATCCTCGTCAACAACGCAGGAATCTACCCCGTCTCTGCCACGGCAGCGCTCTCGGACGCCGACCTCGATGCCATGCTCGCGACCAATATCCGAGCGCCCCACGTGCTGGTGGGTGAACTCGCTCCGGCGATGGCCGCCCACGGCAGCGGCGCGATAGTGAACATCGGTTCGTGGATGTCGCGGGTGGGCGTGCCGTTCGGCGCTATGTACACCGCATCCAAGGCCGCAATCGAGCAGCTGACCCGCACCTGGTCTGCCGAGTTCGGGCCGAGCGGGGTCAGGGTCAACACGGTAGCGCCAGGAGTGACGAGCACCCCGGGCAACGCCGACAGCGCCGACGTGCTCGCCGCCATGACGGCCGGCACTGTCGCGGGCCGGCCGGTGCGACCGGTGGATATCGCCTACGCCGTGCGCTTCCTCGTGTCGGACGATGCGCGATTCGTGCATGGGATCGTGCTCGACGTCGACGGTGGCATCTCGAACATCAAGGTGGGTTGACCCCGTGGCGCTCACCACGTTTGGGGCCGAGTCCACCGCTCTCGAGGTGGTCGAGGGTATCGACCTCGGCGGCACCACGGCCATCGTGACCGGCGCGAGCTCCGGGATCGGCGTCGAGACGGCCCGCGCGCTGGCGTCGGCTGGCGCGGCCGTCACCCTGGCGGTCCGCGACCGCGGGGCCGGAGAGCGGGTGGCGCGTGATATCCGATCGTCCACCGGCAACCCGAATGTGCGGGTGGCGCAACTCGACCTGGCCGATCCCGGCTCAGTGCGGGCGTTCGCCGCGGCGTGGTCGGGCCCGCTGCATCTCCTGGTCGCCAATGCGGGAATCATGCATGCGCCGGAGTTGCGCACCGCCGCTGGGTGGGAAATGCAATTCGCGGTCAACCATCTCGGGCACTTTGCCCTCGCCACCGCCCTGCACCCGGCACTGGCTGCGGCCGGAGGAGCGCGGATCGTCTCCCTCAGCTCGAGCGGGCACGCCTCCAGCGGCATCCGCTTCGACGACATGTTCTTCGAGCGCGACGCCTACGACGCAGGGCTGGCCTACGGGCAATCGAAGACGGCTAACGTGCTCTTCGCCCTTGAGGTCACGTCGAGGTGGGCCGACGATGGGATCGCTGCCGCTGCGGTCATGCCCGGCGGCATCTGGACGAACCTGCAGCGCTATTGGGACCCTGCTTTTCTCGACGACATGAAACGCCGATATCCGACGAAGACCGCTGGGCAGGGAGCGGCCACCTCTCTGTTCGTGGCAACCCGCGCCACCCTCGGCCCTGGCACGCCCGCCTACTACGAAGACTGCGGGCCGGCGGAGGTCGTTTCCCGGATCGTCGACGGCGTGCACGGGGTCGTGCCGCACGCACTGGATCAGGATGTCGCGCGCCGGCTGTGGGCGGTCTCCGTGGGTCTCACCTCGCCCTGAACTCGTGGTCGAGGGCGGGTCAGGAATCGCCGCGAAATCCGAGCAAAATATTCTTTCTCCTGAGCTGTCGATTCGGGTGGCCTGCTGCGTCATGATTTCGTGAGGCGGACCTAGTCGCCTCCTCGAGCAAGGAGAATCGCAATGGAATACATGATCCTGATCAACAGTGACGAATCAGTGCAGGCTCCAGAGTACGGCCAGCCGGGGTTCGAAGAGTTCATGGGAAGCTGGATGGCGTACAACCAGATTCTCATCGATGGTGGGCACTGGGTCAGCGGCGCGAACCTGCAGCCGACCCCGACAGCAACCACGCTTCGCCGTAGCCCGGGGGCTGCAGACACGATCGTCGACGGACCGTACGTCGAGACCAAGGAGCAGTTCGGCGGCTACTATCTGATCTCGGCCGAGAACCTCGACGAAGCGATCGAACTCGTCAAGCAGATGCCGATCCCGTCGGGAGCCCTCGAGATCCGCCCCGTCGCGTTCCGTCCGGATGCTGCTTGACCGATCCGACGGTCAGCGAGGCGACGATTGTCAGCCTCGCCCGCGAGGAGAGCGGTCGGGTGATCGCTCTCCTCGCACATCGGTTCGGTGATCTCGACCTCGCCGACGAGTCTGTTCAGGATGCCCTTCTCGAGGCTCTCGAATCGTGGCCGATCAACGGCATCCCCTCTAACCCGCCCGCCTGGCTGTATACCGTCGCGCGCAACAAAGCCATCGACAGGCTCAGACGCGCGGCGAGCGCCCGACGCAGGATGCTGGACTCTGCGCACGAGCTCACCGCAGAACCATGGCAGGAGGAGCCGGACATGATCGTGGAAAACTCCTTCGTGGGAGACGAGCAATTGCGACTCCTCCTGCTGTGCTGTCACCCCGCACTGGATCGCAACACCCAGGTCGCGCTGACGCTCCGACTCGTCGGCGGGCTGACGACGCCCGAGATCGCTGCGGCCTTCCTCGTGCCGGAGGCGACTCTCGCCCAGCGCATCGTGCGGGCGAAACGCAAGATCCGGGATGCGGGCATCCCGCTGAATATCCCGGCGCACCTCGACGAACGCGTCGATGCCCTGCTCGACGTGCTGTATCTCATCTTCAACGAGGGTTATCTCTCGAGAGGCTCCGGGGACTCCGCGATCCGCGTCGACCTCATGGACGAAGCTGTACGCCTCACCGAACAGGCGACGGAACTGCTGCCGCCCAACCCGGAGGTACTGGGCCTGCTCGCTGTCGAACTGTTCGGGCAGTCCCGCGTCAGCACGCGGCTCGACCGTGACGGGGAACTCATCCTGCTCGACAGCCAGGATCGCAGCCGGTGGGATTCCGAGAGCATCGCGCGCGCCAACCGGGTTCTCGTCTCCGCTCTTGCCGCCATGCGCCCCGGGCCGTTCCAGGTGCAGGCGATGATCGCGGCGCACCACGCCAACGCACGTACAGCGGCCGACACCGACTGGTCGGCAATCGCGGCCCTGTATTCCCAGCTCTCGGCAATGACCCATTCGCCCATCGTCGAGGTCAATCGCGCCGTCGCGGTGGCGATGGCCGATGGGCCTCTGGCCGGTCTGGCGGTGCTGGATGCCGTCGAGGGACTCGACGGGTACTACCTGCTGCACTCGACCAGGGGGGAGTTGCTGCTGAGGAGCCTCGACCACCCCGCGGCGGTGGAGGCGTTCCGTCGTGCGCGCACCCTCGCGACCAACCGGGCGGAGAAGCGTCACCTCGACCGGCGCATTTCAGAAACTTCTCAAAATAATTCCCGAGACCTGTCGATCTGACGCGAGGCGTGCGTCATCTGAGCAACCGGATCGACAGAGGGTCGACCGACTAACTCTGGGAGCACATCATGAACGTCACCATCAACTTCCTCGCCGTCGGACTCGCCGCCCTCAGCAGCATGGTCGTCGGCACCATCTACTACCTGCCGGCACTGTTCGGCAATCGACTGACGGCACTCACCGGAGTCGACCCGAACAAGCCCAAGCGCCCCGCGCTCACCTACATACTGACCTTCCTGGCGTCCGCCATCACCGCGTACGTGCTCGCGTACATGACGTCACTGACATGGAACTCGGAGGGCGGAGCGAGCCTGCTTCCCGCCCTCGTGACGGGCTTCTTCCTGTGGCTCGGCTTCACGGCGGCGCGGATGCTCGTGCATGACCTGTTCGATGGTCGAGACATCCGGATCTTCTTCATCACCATCGGCCACGAGCTCATCACCGTACTCGTGATGGCACTCATCATCGGGCTCTTCGGAGTCTGATCACGAAGCATGTCGACGGGCAGTCGCCTCAACGTGACGTTGGGGCGACTGCCTTTTCGGCGCGAAGAGCAGAGCCACTTCGCGGCGGCAGCGAGCGAGTGGTATCGACCAGGCGGTGACGATGCACACGGGCGAGGATCTCGAGCGCGATCGTGGCACCGAGTACGCACGCTCCCGTTGCTGCCAGTAGCGGCGGTGGCGGTATCTCGAGGCTCAGGAAGTCAGTCGAGATCGGAACGGTGAAGACTAGGGCCACCCCGATATACATCGAGCCGATGATCAGCAACCGCCGTGGGCTGAGGGGGCGGGAGATGACCACGAGGATCCAGAGCGCTGCCAGGGCCAGGGTGATCAGTGCTGCGGTTCTGCGGCTGTCAACGGCACCTACAACGGTGATCTCACCGACCACGTGCACGGCCGCGATCGCCGTCGCGACGATGATGCCGGCGGGGATGGCGAACGAGAGGGATCGCTTCAAGAAGCCCGAACGATAGCGGTGGCGGTTCGCCATGAGGGCGAGGAAAAATGCCGGGATGCCGATCGTCAGACCGTCGATGACCGAGAGTTGGCGTGGGAGGAACGGGAAGCCCCAGAGCATGCCGCCGAACACGACGGAGAGCACCACCGCGTAGGTCGTCTTCGCGAGGAACAGCATAGACACGCGCTCGATGTTGGCGATCGCCCGTCGCCCCTCGCCCACCACCGTGGGAAGTCGATCGAAGCGGTCGTCGAGAAGCACGAGCCGCGACACCGCCTTGGTCGCCTGCGTTGCGGTGTTCATGGCGATACCGATGTCGGCGACCTTGAGCGCGAGCACATCGTTGACCCCGTCGCCGGTCATCGCCACCACGTGACCGCGGGATTGCAGGGCCAGGATCATCTGTCGCTTCTGCGCAGGCGTGACGCGCCCGAACGTCGTGTGATTCTCGAGCATGTCGCCCAGTTGCTCGAGATCTTCCGGCAGCGTCCTCGCATCGATTCCCTCTACCGGGCCCAGGCCGACCTGCGTCGCAATGGCGGCGACGGTTCGGGGGTCATCACCCGAGATGATGCGGATCTGCACCCCCTGCTCGCGGAAATAGCGCATCGTCTGCCGGGCATCTGGTCGCACCTGCTCCCGGAAGGTCATCAGTGCGACGGCGCGAATTCCGGTCGGGAGTGATGGATCCGCAGCCGAGTCGAGCTCGAGACTGGCTGAGGAATGAGCGAGCACGAGTGTGCGCCTGCCCTGGGAAGCGAGGCTCGCGGCGCGGGCCAGCGCATCGGTCTCGGTCGCGCCGAGCACGAGCTCCGGAGCACCGAGGATCCAGGTGCCGGAGATGTCGGCAGCTGATCCGAAGTCCACGGCGCTCCACTTTCGGGTCGACGAAAATGGCACTGTCGAGACCGGCGGCGGGCCCGTGCCAGCGGGAAAGGCCACCGTGAGACAGCGCGCTGTCGCATTGGCGTTCGGTTCTGAACCGAACCAGCCGAGCGCGAACCTCCAACCGGCAGGGTGGCGCTCGCCGACCGGGTGCACATCGTCGAAGGTGATCGCACCCTCGGTGAGGGTGCCTGTCTTGTCGAGGCACAACACGTCGACCCTGGCGAGGCCCTCGACGGCGGCCAGTTCTTTCACGAGCACCTTCTGCCGCGAGAGCCGAACGCCCGCGACCGCGAAAGCGACACTGGTGAGCAGCACGAGTCCGAGCGGGATCATGGCGATCACGGCAGCGACGGCGCCGACAGCACCCAGGCGCCAGCTGCCCGAACTGATCGCCGTCTGCCAGCCGCCCAGCACCTGCATCTGGCCGTTGACGACGATGAGCATCACGGGCAGCAGCGCCCACGAGATCCAGCGCAGGATGCGGTTCAGCCCGGTGCGGATCTCGGATCGCACCATTGAAAATGTCTTAGCCTCGACGGTCACGCCGCTCACAAAAGTGTCGGCGCCGACGTGAGTGACCCTGGCGCGCCCATGGCCAGAGGCGACACTCGATCCCGCCAGAATGCCGGAGCCCGCGGCCTTGTCGACCGAGTCGGACTCACCGGTGAGCATGGATTCGTCGATCTCCAGCGCGTCGGAGTCGAGCACGTGAGCGTCCGCCGCGACCTGGTCGCCTGCCCGGAGCACGAGTACGTCATCCTTGACGACGTCAGCGACCGGGATCTCTGTCACACCGCCCTCGCGCAGCACTCGAGCCAGTGGCGAGTTCAACACGGCAAGACTGTCGAGCGACCTCTTTGCCCTGTACTCCTGCACCACACCAATGACCGAGTTGCCGATCGCGGCAAAGCCGAAGAGCGCATCCTGCCATTGGCCCAGTGCAATCAGAAGGATGAAGCACCCGGCCACGATGCCGTTGAACAGGGTGAAGACGTTGTCGCGCAGGATGCCCCAACCCGACCTGCTCGACACGGTCGACGGGGTATTCGTGAGGCCGGCGGCGACCCGCTCGGCGACCTCGTCACGGGAAAGCCCCGTCACCTCGGGTTCGCGCGTGATCACCGGACAGTGATCCGGGCATCCGGCGCATGCCGGTTCGAGCTCGACGGTGCGGTCGTATCGACAGCGCGGTTGAGATCCCATGCTGACAACCGCTGCAGCAGGCTGCGCTTCTTGGCCATGTGGCGCTGCATTCGATGGAGGATATCGGCGAGCATCGTGATGGTCTCGCCGATGTACGGCCCTTTGTTGAGCATGACGCACTCGGCTCGCTGGGCCATCGCGGCGTCCGTGACCTCGGGCCGCGACGGTACACCCGTGCGCGCCATGTCGTCGAGCACTTCGGTGGCCCAGATCACGGGCACGTGGGCTGCTTCAGCCAGCCAGAGGATCTCTTCCTGGAGTTCCGCCAGGCGCTCGAAGCCAGCCTCGACGGCAAGGTCACCCCGGGCGATCATGACCCCGATATCTCCCCAGCGCATCGCTTCGAGCAGGATCTGCGGAAGCGAGTCGAAGGCGGCGACGGTCTCGATCTTCAGGACGATGCCGAGGGCGGCGTCTGTGGTCGGATCCAGCCTGACGAGCAGCTCGTCGACATCGGCTGCGCTGCGCACGAACGACAGTTCCACGATGTCGGCGTGCGTCCTGACGAAGGCCAGATCATCCACATCCTTCGCTGTGAGAGCGGACAGGGTGAGCGTCGAATCGGGAAGGTTGATCCCCTTTTCAGCGCGCAGTTTCATGCCAGCGACGCCGGCATTGTGCACCTCGACCGTCACGATGTCGGGGGTGACCTCGGTGATCACTGTGGAGATCTTTCCGTCGTCGATGAGCACCCGGTCGCCGGGCTCGGTGTCGGCGAACACCTCGAAGAGCGTCACCCCGATGCTGTGGACGGGTCCGTCGGTCACCTCGGCCGGTGTCAGGTCGGCCATCAACCGGATGAGGTCGCCACGGCGAGCCGTTATCGAGCCCGCTCGCGACGGCAGGGCTCCCACCCGGGTGACCAGTTCCGCTCCGTGCCTTTCGCCGCCGGAGACACGGGCACGGAGTCGCGTCCCCGGCTCGAAATAGATGGTCCTGCGAAACGAGACCAGGCATCCGGTGCCGTGTACCTGCTCGACAGTGAGCACGCGATGGGAGCCGCGAGCATCGACGAGGTGGATGCGCTGCCCGACGGTTCGGCGGGCAGCCCACGCCGGGTCGATCACCGGGATCAGGATGCCGCTGGCCCCCGCCGGCGCTTCGCCGAACCATACCGCCGCTGGTGTCACCACCATGCCGCGCTCGTCGCGCTCCGGTTTGACCTTGACGACTTGGGCGCGGGGCACGAGCGGCCCTGTCCGGAGCTTGGGGCCAGCGAGATCCATCGAGATGAGGCACGACTTTCCGAGCTCGGCTTCGGCCGCACGCACGTTGCGGATCATGGCACTCCACGCGTCGGCGTCGTCGTGGGCGCAGTTGATGCGGGCGATATCCATGCCGCTGGACAGCATCGTCGTCACGAGGGCGCAGTCAGTTGCAGCTTCCGAGGGGAAGGTCACCATGATGCGGGTCGGTCGGTCTTTCGGGTGGGCCCCGAGCAGACTGACGGCGTTGCGGGTAAGCACGCCTGCGGATGGAACGCGGACGGGCCCCTGACGCTGTCCCGCCCGGTGTCCGGTGAGCTGCTTCAGCGTTCGGATCACTGCGTCGATGCCGGGCATCACGTGCGATTCCGTCCTGCCAAGGGACGACAGACCGTAGCCCGTCAGTCGCTCCTGCAACTCCCTGATGTCATGTGACCTGAGCTCCACGTAGTGCACGAGATTGATGGCGCTCGGCCGATGCCGCGCCATGACGGCCTCGATGGAGGCGCACTCGCGCTCTTCGGCGTCCAAAAGACTCTGCCGCAGGTTCTCCAGTTCACGCAGCAGCGCGGTGAGATCGTCAACGCCATGACCCGGCAGCGCGAGGCTCATGCTCGGGACATCCATACCGCAATGTTCCGTCAGCGTCGCGACGCCGAACAGGGTCGAAGGTCCCTCTGGCGCTACTCTGCTGGCGTGCCGCTTTCGGCGGAGCCGCCGTCGGTCGGCTTCTCCTGGGGGGTCGACCGGTAGACCTCGATGTTCCAGTCGCTGGCGAGTGCGGCAAGAGCTGCGACCGCGATCAGGACCGGTGCAACGATCGCGGCGACGACCCCGGCATTCACGGGAATCTCCATGACTGTATAACCGGAGCTGTCCTTGACGATGATGCGCTGCACGTTGCCTTCGTGCAGCAGCTCCTTGATTTTAGCGAGCAGCGCCTCGCCCTGAACCCGTATTTTCTCGGTAAAGGGCTCGTCGGGCGGAGTCGTGCCGTGGTCCTGGCCTGCGGAGTTGTCGCTCATGGGATGCTTCCGTTCTGCCGGGCCGGAGCGCCAGCGCTGATTCGTGGGTGATCCCATCCCATCCTGCCCTACGGAGAGGTGGCAGAGCCGAAAGTCCCGACTGCCATCCGTTCGTGCACGGTGCGAGGATTCACGCATGGAAATCGATGAGAGGTGGCCCAAGCTGAGCGCGCCGGCACGCGAATGGCTCGTCGCTAACAACGGCGACGCCGTCTCTGAGGTGCTGTTGCGAGAGATAGCGTCGGTCGGGGGGGATGCGGCATCCGGAGGCTGGTGGGTGGGCGACACAGGACCCGAAGGATTCGTGCTGTCCGATCGCGCGATCGACTGGATCGAGGCAGCAGGAAACGGAGAGCACGCTAGCGACGATCGCGGAAGATGACAGGGTAGGTTGCGGCTGACACGATCCCCGCGATTGCTCCAGCGGTGGCCCCGACGGCCCACGATCCGGAGATCGCGTGGGTAGTGAGGATGATGACTGTCGTGCTGACGATGACGACACTGGCGAAGAGAATAACTCGCTCTTGCCCCTGGGCGTAAACGCGGCGCTTACGTGTTTTCATGACCTGGCTTTCTTTGTTGTGACGGTGGTGTCGTGTGCGAAGTGTGCAGGTGTGACCCAGGTGACGATGCCCAGAAGCGCGAGAACCAAACCGAGTTCCGCTGCGCCCGCGAAGAAGTAGAGGCCCTGCAACAGGCTGAACCCGCGCACGATCACGGTCTCGACCATGATCCAGATGATCATTGCGAACCCGGCGACGGCACTCCACAGCAGAGACGTCGGCCGCTGCCGCACAAGCAGGAACGCTGCGAGCGTGTGGGTGCCCCCGATGATCACGAAGAGAATCAGCGCGGGAAAGACGAACGACGAAAACGGACTGCCCGTCAATAGTGAATCGGGCATGCCCAGACCGTCGGTGATGAGCATCGCAATAGCTCCTCCGATCGCCGACACCGCAGAGAAGATGAGCACAATCTCAAGACTTCTTCGAGCGATCGTCGCGAGGGTGGTGGGTCGCACGGGGTGCCGTCAGTCGACGAGCAGATCGGACACGTCGCGCCGCATGGTCTGCGGATACTCGGCGGTGGGCATTCCGACCCTGACGATCATCTGGATGGTTCCACCGTCTGACGCATACTGCTGATGAACGGACGAATACAGTTCGGCCATCTCGGGGTATTCCTGGATCACCTGGCTGAGCGGCTGCATGACGAGGCCGACGCTGCGGGCTGTGAGCTCGAACCTGCTGTAGAGCATCCCCGCTTCGACCTGTTGCTGCCGGGTGTTCGCCGGAGTGGAGATGATGCCGTACGCGGGTGTTGCCGCCACCGCTGCCGTCGTCAGGTCGATCTGCCGCTGGGCTCCTACGTCGTCGCTGTTCATGGCGGGGATGAGGGTGATGAGCCCCTGGATCAGGTATTTCATCGGGCCGCTGGTGCCCTGGCCCTCCACGGAGAAGCCCCATCGTGATTCGTTCTTGAGGTACTCGTTCGAGCGGAACACGACATCCGATTCAGCGGTCGCCGCCGCCGATTCCGACTCGATGGTCGAGCCCTCGATGCTCAATGAGCCCAGCGCGTCGAGATCCTGTTGTGCCGTAAGGACCGAGAGAGACGCTTCTGAATCATTGTCCGGCCAGCTGTCGAGCCCCGCGAAAGCGCTGCGCTGATGCGAGGTGAGTGGCGCATCCGAATACGGGGCTCGGTTCGTGTCCGACCTGAACACCGACTCCCAGGTCGGTTGGGGAACGGATGCCGCGGAAGACAGTGTCACTCGGGCCACCGGCGTGCTGGCCATGCTCGCGACCAGGTTTGATTCGTCGAAGTCTCCGTCGGGAAAGAGCTCGATGGTGACCGGATGCCCGAGCTGGTCACCGGCGACTGTCACGTTCTGAAGGAACGTGCCCTGCGACACCATGACCTGCCGAGACAGTGGATCGACCGCTATCGAAAGGCGAGAGTCATCCGCGTAGAGGTAGAAGACGTCGGGGTCGGAATCGAGTGTGACGAGCCACGGCTGCATGTTGTGGCCGCTGGACGCCAGCAGGCCGGCGGAAACGAGCTGCACGCGTGGATCGTCGAACTTCTTGTGATAATCCGACGACCAGGGATCCAGGTAGCGCGACGGCGCGAACGCCCCGCCGACGGCGAACACCACTCCGGCCACCACCAGGAGCGACCCCAGTGCCGCGAGGGCGATGATCGTGATGCGGCGCCGAACCGGGTGCCGCCGCACGGCGGTCATCGTGGACCCGAGCCCGACGGCCCGAGCAGCGCCGAGACGATGGTGTGTGTCATTCCTCCATATTTGCTGGCGTCGCTGACGTGCCGTAGTGCCGAAAGTCCCCGTTCCTGGATCAGGTGACAGTGAGACCGTGCGCGAACCGGCGCCGCAGCATCCGTTCGCCCTCGCGAATGCCCAGGAACACTACGGCCGCCGCTGCGACGCACGCCCAGTCCACAATGCCCAGCGGCCCCGTTCCGAAGAATATCGCGATGATCGGCACGTAGACGATGGCGCACATGATGGCCACCGCGGCGAGGATCGCTACCCAGAACGCGCGATTAGAGAACTGGAACCTGGTGAAGAAGCCGTGCACGCTGCGACGCTGGATGATGCTCACGAGCTGGCAGACCATCACGGTGACGTAGGTGACCGTCATAGCGCGCACCAGAACGTCTGTCGGCACCTCCATCGTGAAAGGGTCTATGCCCGTGCGGGTGTAGAAGAGCAGGTAGTTCGCTATCGCCAGGCCACCGATGAGAGTACCGGCGATGAAGATATCCAGCATCGACCGCCGGTTGATGATGCGTGTCTTCGGGTCGCGCGGCGCGTTCTTCATCGTCTCGCCTTCCTCGCGGTCGCGCCCGAGGGCGGCGATCGGGAAGATCTCGCCGAGCAGGTCGATGGCGAGGATCTGCAGCACGTTGAGCGCGAGTGGCACGCCGAACAGGGAGGCGAGGGCGAGACTCGCCGAATTCACCACGAACTCGGCGATATTCGACGTGAGACAGCTCAGCACACCCTTGCGGATGTTCTGGTAGATCGTACGTCCCTGGCGCACCGCCCCCACCAGGCTCGCAAAACTGTCGTCGAGCAGCACCACCTCGGCGGCCTCCTTGGCGACGTCTGTGCCCGATGCGCCCATCGCGACCCCGATGCTGGCGTGCCGCAGGGCTGGCGCGTCGTTGATTCCGTCTCCAGTGACCGCGACGAGAAAGCCGGCGGTTCTGACCAGATCGACGATGCGCACTTTGTCCTCGGGCGCGACGCGGCTGAAGACCGTTCCGCCCCGCAACGCGTGCGCGAGCACCTGCGCGTCAGACAGCGTGGCGAGTTCGGCGCCGGTGACGACGGTCAGCGCGTCATCCTCATTGATCGCCATGGGATCGGACAGGCCAGCCTGCCGCGCGATCGCAATTGCGGTGAGCGAGAAGTCGCCGGTAACGATATTGACCTTCACGCCGGCTCCGAGCACGATAGCCATCGCGGCGGGCACCGCGGATCGAATGGGATCGATCATCGAGACCATTCCCAGCACCGTGAGATTCTTCTCGATGACGCCGATGTCGTCGCTGGAAGCCTCCGCGTCGCTGAGCACGCGGGTCGCGAAAAGCAGATTGCGCAGTGCCCTGCTCGCTTTCCCCTCGTGCAGGGCGAGCAGGTCTGCGCGGTCAGACGCGGTGATGGGGCGGATTCCTGCGCTCGTGTCGAGGTGAGTGGCGCGATCCAGGATGCTCTCCGGTGCGCCTTTCGAATAGGCGACGAACCCGCCACTGGAGTCGCGACGGATGGAGGTCATGACCTTGCGTGTTGAGTCGAATGGCAACTCGCCGACCTCGACGTGCTCCGATGCGGGCGACGCAGCATCAAGCCCGTACTTGCCCGCCACGACGAGCAGGGCACCCTCGGTGGGGTCACCGAAGACCCGCCAGGTAGTGACATCCCCGGCTGGCGGGACGAGCCTCGCGGTGCTGGCAAGAACCCCGACGGTGAGAAGCTGCTGCAGGCGAAGCGCCGATTCTCCGGTTGCTGCCACGGGTGTGAACGAGCCCACCGGCTCGTAGCCGATACCCGAGACGCCGTACGGCACTCCCGCCACGATCAGCTCGGTGACGGTCATCTCGTTCTTGGTGAGTGTGCCTGTCTTGTCGGTGCAGATCACGTGGGTAGCGCCGAGGGTTTCGACGGCACTGAGCTTCTTGACGAGCACGTGTCGCCGGGCGAGCATTGCCGCAGCAGAAGCAAGCGCCGTGTTGACCTCGGCTGGTAATCCCTGCGGTATCAGAGCGCAGGCGAATCCCACCGCGAACAGCAGCGCTACTGTGAGGGGCAGGTCAGACTGCACGGCGATGATGAGCACGACGATGGTAAGCACGGCGACGCCGTAGGTCACGTACTTCGCGATCCGTGCCATCTCGAGCTGCAGGGGGCTCGGAGTTGTCGGAGCGGTTTGACTGAGTTGGGCGATCCTGCCGAGCTCGGTGTCCATTCCCGTTGCTACCACCACACCGACGGCCGACCCGGTCGCGACCGTTGTCGCCGCGTAGGCCATATTGTGCCGCTCCGCCACAGGTACCTCGTGGGCGATGGCCCTGGCGTATTTGCGGGTTGGATCGCTTTCGCCGGTGAGCGCGAACTCGTTCGTGGCGAAGGCGACGGTCTCGATCAATCGCACGTCTGCGGGAACCGAGACGCCCTCGGTGAGCCGAACCACATCGCCCACGACAAGGGTGCGGGAGTCGATCTCGGCCAGAACCCCGTTTCGGTAGGTCTGGCTGGTCGGGGACTGCAGCTTCTTCAACGCATCCATGGTCTTCTCGGCGCGGTACTCCTGCAGAAATCCGATGAGTGTGTTGATGGCGACCAGTACGACGAGAACGATGGCGGTGCCGATGTCGCCGAGGAACGCGGTGACCGCTGCACTCGCAAGCAGAAGCACGATCATCGCATCCTTGAACTGTCTCAGATAACGGCGAAGCCACGACTCCCGCGTCAACTCGACAATCACGTTGCTGCCGAACTGCAGTCGGTGCTCGCTCGCGATGGCGTCAGAGAGCCCGGTGGTTGTGGTCTCGAATCTGGCGATGGTGCGCTCGACGGAATCCAGATACGCGGGAGCGGTCGCCGTGGTGCTCTGGTCCGGGGTCGCCCCGGCTGGTGGGGACGCCATGGCGCCAGCATACGGGGCGTGGTGAGCGGGGCCACTCCGGTGCTAACGTCAGCGTCAACGAAGGAGACAGCACATGGCCAAGACTGTTTACACCCCTGACCAGCAGATAAACCGCCTGCGGATCTACAACATCGTGGCGGGCAGCCTGCATCTGGTGCAGGCCATCGGGTTCGCGATCGTGCTGACGATGCTGAGCACGCAGGTGCTGTTCGCCGTGACCGCCGACTATCTGGCCGGGCCGCCCGGAGTGCCGATCCCTCCCGAGCGTGTCACGCTCTTCGAGGTGAACATCGGCGTCGGAGTCGTCGCCTTCCTCGCCCTCAGCGCATTCTTCCATTTCCTCATCTCCAGCCCATGGTTCTTCGGGCGCTACAAGGCCGGCCTGCTGCAGAACCGCAACTACTTCCGCTGGGTCGAATACTCCCTCAGCTCGTCGATCATGATCTGGCTCATCCTCGCGATCAACGGCGTGACAGACTTCGGAGCGTTCTTCGGCCTCTTCACCGCGAACGCCGCCATGATCCTGTTCGGGGCGCTGCAGGAGAAGTACGAGTCACCAGGATCCGGCGGCCTGGTCCCGTTCATCTTCGGGTCGATGGTCGGCATCGTGCCGTGGCTCGTCGTGTTGGTCTACTTCCTGCGTCCCGGCAGCGACAGCGAGACCGAGATCCCCGGCTTCGTCGTGGGGATCGTCATCTCCCTGTTCCTGTTCTTCAACACGTTCGCCATCAACCAGTGGCTGCAGTACAAGCAGGTCGGAAAGTGGAAGAGCTACCTTCAGGGCGAGCGCACGTACATCACCCTGAGCCTCGTCGCCAAGACCGCTCTCGCCTGGCAGGTGTTCTCCGGCGCGATCATCCCGGCACTCACCAGCTGAGCAGTGAGAGGAGGCTTCCGTGCCGCAGTCGTCGATGCCTCCTGAGGCACCGGTCTTTATCGCGCGAGACTTTTCTCCGATCCGCACTGAGCGGTTGCTTCTGCGAGCAATGACCCTGGACGACACGGATGCCGTGCACTCGTACATGTCAGATCCCGAGGTCTGCCGATACCTGCTGCACGAACCGCGCTCCCGCCAGATAGTGGCGGAAAAAATCGCCGAGTGGTCGATGTCGACGCGGCTCGCCGAAGTGGGCGACTATCTTCAATTGGCCCTCGAACTCCATGCAGCCGGGACGCATACCGGCAGGGTCATCGGCCACCTGTACTTCACCCTGAAGAGCATCGACGACCTCGCCGCGGAGATCGGCTGGACCCTGCACCCTGACTTCGAGGGCAGCGGATACGCCACCGAGGCTGCCGAATCGATGCTGGCCTACGCCTTTGGAGAGCTCGGACTCCATCGAGTGGTCGCCGAGCTGGATCCCCGCAATGCCGCATCCATTGCACTGTGCCGCCGACTGGGAATGCGGGAGGAGGCACTGTTCCGTGATGAGATGTGGCTCAAGGGCGAGTGGAGCGATACCGGGGTCTACGCGATCCTCCACGCCGAGTGGTCGTCCCGCCATCGCGACTAGCGCGCGTTACTGACGTGTCGTCAGCCCGCGAATGGATCGAGCCCGGTCGCCTCGACGGAGAGAGCCCAGAGGCGGTCGGCGGCATCCACATCGATGGCCCACTCCTTGACTCCACCGCTCGTGAGGTCAGCGTGATCGTTCGCCACAACCCCCTTGAGCGAGCAGTCCTCGGCGTAGATGCCGCCGCGGGTGAGCAGCTCCGTCGCGGTCGCGGCCCACAGCCCGGTCGACGCGCCCTCGGCTGCCGACTTGAACATCGGGTTCGGGTTGCCGTCGGCGTCGATCCACTGGCGCTGGATCAGTTCTTCGCGAGGCATGTTGCGCTGGAGGTCGGTCATGATCCCGCCGGGGTGCACGGAGAAGGCGTGGATGCCGCTGGCACTGGCCCGCGCATCGAGACCGACCGCGAACAGGGCGTTCGCGCTCTTCGCCTGGCCGTAGGCGACCCACGAGTCATACGGGGTCGTCTCGAAGTTGATGTCGTCGAACAACACGGGGGAGCGGTAGTGCCCGACCGAGGAGTACGACACCACGCGGGCGCCATCCTGAAGCAGTGACGCCAGCCCGGCGACGAGGGCGAAGTGCCCGAGGTGGTTGGTGCCGAACTGGAGCTCCCAGCCCTGCGCAGTGCGTTGCTCCGGGGTGGCCATGACGCCGGCAGCGTTGATCACGAGGCCAATGGATGTGCCAGCCTCGCGCATCTCGGCCGTGAACGCGGCGACCGACTCGAGGTCGCCCAGATCCATCGGCGCGACCCGAACTCCGGGCACGCCTGCCAGCGCCGCCTCGGCAGTCTCGGGCCGACGTGCCGGCACAACGACGGAGGCACCCGCCGCAGCCAGCGCTCTCACTGTCTCGAGACCGAGCCCTGAGTATCCGCCGGTGACGATGGCCGTCGTGCCGGTGAGATCACGGCCTGCGAGCACCTCGGTCGCGGTCGTACGGTAGCCGAACTCTGTGCTGAGCGGCTGTTGGCGAGCAATCATGTCCTGTGTGGTGGTCATCCCTCGATGCTAGAACCTGGAGTGCACTCGAGGTCAAGCGGCCGGGCCGCCTACGGCAGGGGACCGCGCCGCGCAACCACTCCGGCGAACAGGGCGTGCAGCAGTGGGACCACCGAGAAGGCCATCAGCACGGTTCCGAAGACGACATCGTCGGAGCGCAGGGTGATGCCGCCGATCAGCAGCACGCCGAACAACACGGCCGAGATCAGCTGCCTCACCATGCGCTCGAGGCCGCTGATGCGGCGGTCGAGCCGGGGTGTCTGCACCGCGATCCTGCCCTCGTCGATGCGGGTGGTGAGATCGTCGAGGCGATCAGGGAGGCGCGAGAGGGTGCTGGCGATCGTCATGGCCCGTTTCGCGACATCCTGAACGAGATTGACGCTTTCGCTTCGGATCAACTGGGCCGAGTACGGCTCGATCGCATCCCAGATGTTGAAGGCCGGGTTGAGGGAGCTCGACATGCCTGAGGTCATCGACATGGCGCGCACGATGAGCAGGAAGTTCTCGGGAAGCTGGAACGGCAGGGTGCGCACGAGGTCACCGAATTCGACGGCGAACGCGCGGAACTCGCGGGGGTCGACCTCCTGCAGCTCGGCGAAACCCATGCCGCCGAAGCGGGAGAACGCCGTGGTCATCGCACGTTCGAGTTCGGCCGTGTCGGCCGAGGGGAGCAACACTCCCACCCCGCGGATTCCGTCGACCATTCCCTTGCCGTCGCGGGAGGCGGCAGCGATGAGGAGGCTTCGCAGCCCCTTCCTCAGGGTGTCGGGAACCTCGCCCATCATTCCGAAGTCGATGAAGGTGAACTTCCAGGCGCGACCCATGCCATCCTCGTTGGGCAGAGGTGTGACGAAGATATTGCCGGGATGCGGGTCTGCGTGAAAGAAGCCGTGGAAGAACAGCTGATCGAACATGACGGCGGCAAACTCAGACGCGACGTCGTGCTGGTCGATCCCGGCGGCGCGCAGGGCGTCGATGTCGTTGATCTTGATCGCCGTGACATCCTGCGACGTCAGTACCCGACGGGTGGTGCGCTCCCAGACCAGCTCGGGGACGCTCACGCGAGGATCTCCCGCGAAGTTGCCGGCGAACCGTTCGCCGTTGGAAGCCTCGTGCAGGTAGTCGATCTCTTCCAGGCTCGTGGTCGCAAACTCCTCGAGCAGGGCGGGCATGTCTACCCGATCGTAGACCAGACGGATCCGGCTCAGCCACTGGGCGATGCGCCGCAGCGCCGCGAGGTCGACATCCACGATCTTGTCGATGCCCGGCCGCTGCACCTTGAGCACGACATCGCGCAAACCGGTGTCTGCCGCGTCGGCATCAGACAGCGTCGCGCGGTGGGCCTGGCCGAGGGATGCCGCGGCAAGCGGTGTGGGGTCGACGAACGAGAACGCGCGCTCGAGTGGCACCCCCAGCTGGGCTTCCGCGAAGACCTTGATCTGCGCGAACGGAACAGCGGGAACCTCATCCTGGAGCCCCTCGAGTTCTTTGGTGATCTCGGGCGGCAACACGTCGAGCCTGGACGACATGAACTGCCCGACCTTGATCATCAGGCCACCGAGCTCCACGGCGAGCACATGGAAGCGCTGCGCGATCTTCTTCAGTCGAGCGGGCCTCCCCCGTGCCACGAACGTCGAGAGTCCGAGCCGGGGGAGGAACAGTTCGTACCACCACGCCTGTGCCAGATAACGTGCCGCGAATCTCAAAATCCTGCGATAGCGGGCGCGCATGGCGCGGCTGTCGGTCATCTAATCTCCTTGGCGCGGCGGGGCCGCCGGCACCGGTTCAGTCCTGGGCGAGGATGGAGTAGAGCTTACGGCGAGCCTCGTCGAGAATCTTGACAGCCTGCTGCACCTGCTCCGGGGTTCCGGTCCGGCCCACCTGGGCTGCTGCCTGGGCGAGCTCGATGCCGGCCTTGGGCAGGGCTGAAGCGCGACCGCTGTCCCGCATTCCCTGGTCTTCCCAGGGTGCCTTGTGCTCGGCCGCGGCATCCGCCACGGCCTTGCCCTCGGGGGTCAGGGAGTATGTCTTTCGGCCGTTGGACTCCTCGGCGAGGATGAGTCCCTCGTCGGCGAGCAACTGCAGGGCCGGGTAGACCGAGCCGGGGCTGGGCTTCCAGGCGCCACCACTGCGCTCGCTGATTTCCTGGATGATCTGGTAGCCGTGCATCGGCTTTTCGGCGAGAAGCGACAGGACGGCGGCACGAACATCGCCGCGACCCATGCGGGTGCCGGCCTTCTGCTGGAACTGGCCGCGCATGTTTTCGAACCGCTCCCAGACGGCGTTCATGGGCCAGCTGTCGGCCTGGCCGTTGCGACGCCCCGGGAATCCTCCTCCGGGGAACCCGCCGCCAGAAAATGTGTCGTTGGGGAATGAACCACTCATGATGACCTCCTCGGTGTCGGCGCCCGGTCGGGCTCGACGATACTTAACGATATATCGTTCGCGGGGCCCCTGCTACTCTTCCACAGCCAGCTGCCAGCATTCCAGGCAGCGTCGTCCGCGTCCATTGGGGGGCCATGTCATCCAGGAAAGCACTCATTGTCCGAGGCGGCTGGGAAGGCCATCACCCGGTGGAATCCACCGATGCCTTCGTTCCCTTCCTCGAGGCGAACGATTTCGAGGTGACCATCGAGGAGTCGACGGCCGTGTATGCCGATGTCGAGACCATGGGCAGCACCGACCTCATCCTGCAGTGCATGACGATGTCGGAGATCGGCCCGGAGGAGTTCACTGGACTCCGCAACGCGGTGGCCCGGGGAACGGGACTCGCGGGGTGGCACGGGGGAATAGCCGACTCGTTCCGCAACACCTCGGACTACCTCCAGCTCGTCGGTGGGCAGTTTGCGACCCACCCCTCCGGGGAGCCCGGCCAGCTGGCTGGCGACGAGACCGACAACTTCCTGCGGCACACCATCGAGATCACCGACCTCGGCAAATCACACGAGATCACGGCCGGGATCGAGGATTTCGAGCTCGAGACCGAGCAGTACTGGGTGCTGCACGACGACCTCATCGACGTGCTCGCCACCACGACTCATCCTGCACGCGGCTACCAGCCCTGGCACCGGCCTGTGCATTCGCCCGCCGTCTGGACACGCCAGTGGGCCGACGGCCGGATCTTCGTGGCGACCCCCGGTCACAGTCTCGACGTGCTCGAGAACCCGAATGTGCGCCGCATCATCGAGCGCGGACTGCTCTGGTCGAGCCGCGCTGTCGCTTAGCCCCTAGCCCCTAGCCCCTGTCCGCTCAGCCCCGTCCACTCAGCCCCGTCCACTCAGTCGCGGTCAGATGCTGCGATGATCCCGCACGGCGGCTTCGAGTTCGACGAGCCCCGGCGCGATGGCCGCATCCACGGCAAGGGGGTCGCTGATGTTGAGCTGCTGCATGGCGCGCCGGCTCCGGGGTGCGGTGTTGATCTCGTGCTCGCCGGCCTCGAGCGCCGCCATCAGGTCGGCGATGACATCCTCACGGGAGCGGCGCTCCCAGCCGAGGTCTGCTCCGGCGTTCTGCGACCTCATCATCGCGGTGTCTGTCGCTCCCGGGTAGACGGTCGCGACGTGCACTCCTGTGCCGATCAGTTCGCGGCGCAGCGACTCGCCGAAGTGCGCGAGCCCTGCTTTTGTGGCCCCGTAGATCGAATAGAACGGCATGCCGACGAGCGCGATCCCGCTGGAGATGTTCAGGATGATGCTGCCGCGGCCCGCTCCGCTCTCGCGCAGTTCCGGCAGCAGCGCCTTGGTCAGGAGGATCGGGGCGGTGAGATTGAGTTCGAGCATCGAGCGAATGTCGGCGTCGGGGGTCAGCTCCAGCCGACCGGCGCGCACGTTGCCGGCGTTGTTGACGAGCAGATCCACCGAGTTCCAGGAAGCGACGGCGTCCGTGATCTGCTCGGTGGCGCCAGCCTGGGTGAGGTCGCAGGCGAGCACCTCGGACGTCCCACCCTCTGCCGCTACGAGTTCGGCCGTCTCAGCGAGAGTCTCTGGTGTGCGGCCCACGAGCAGCAGGTGACCGCCGCGACGCGCGAATTCGAGCGCCAGCGCAAGGCCGATTCCCTGCCCGGCGCCGGTGATGATTCCGCGACGATCGTTGAGGTCGAGTGGTGTGAGATCCATCGTGAGCTTCTTCCCGTGGGTTATTTTCAGCCCAACCGGTTGCTGCGCCGCATTATTTCGACCGGTGGGATCAGCCCGCGAATCCTTCTTCGAAATTCGCGATCGGGTCGTACCAGCCCTGGTCGATCACAAACGCCTGGAACTGCTTGTCCAGGCCCACGATCACGGCCACCCCGACAATCATGAGCAGGATCCCGACCACCCGACGGAACCATCCACTCGGCGATGAGAGCCAACCGAGTTTGCGCGCGAAAGCCTGCCCGAGGAAGGCGACGAGCAGCAGGGCGATGGCCAGTCCGGCGGCGTAGACGACGATGTAGAGCACGCCTTCGGCGAACGACACGGGCAGAATCGTCGCGAGAATGAGTGCGTATGTCGGCGAGCAACTGCTGAAGGTGGGCCCGAGCGCGGCTCCGAGCAGGATGTCGCCGCCGACGCCGCTCTTGCGGTACGACCTGTCGAGCGCGGCGTTCGCGCGATTCTGCAGGCCGGTGGCGATCATGAGGCGTTCCCACAGCGCGGGGAACACCAGCGTGAGACCGAATCCGATCAGGATGCCGCCCGCGATCACCTGCCACACGATCTGTGGAACGCCCAGCAGCGCGGTGGTGGCTTTCAGCAGCAGCGTGAACAGCACGACAGAGGCGGCGAGGCTGCCCGCGATGACGAGCGGGCGAAACCAGGTGCGGTCGGCGACCGTCACATTCGCATCGGTACGTACGATCGAGCCGCCGACGATCACCGGCAGCAGGGGAAGCACGCAGGGCGCCGCGATGGTCAGAATGCCCGCGACGAACGAGAGCAGCAGTAGGCCGGTCACGACGACTACAGCAGGGCGTCGACGACCGCTGCCAGGCGAAGATCTTCGGCGGGGACGAAGTTGCCGAGCCCCTCTCCTGCTGGGTCGACCTTCACGAAGGTGGTCTGCACCGTCACACCATACTTCTGTCTCAGATCCTGGTTGGTGTCATAGTCGACCTTAATGACCGTCACTCCAGCGGGTACACCCGAACTCAGGATGTCCGTCTCGAGTGACCTGCACGACGGGCACCACGGAGCGTGGAAAAAGAGAACAGTGTCGCCGGTCGCATCGGCGATCGCTGTGGGCGAGTAGTCGACATAGGCACCCTCGGCCTCTGAGGCGACCGTCGGCAGATCAGCTTCTTCGCGAGTGACCTGGTCAGGTGCCGTCGATTCAGTGGCCGTCGATTCGGTGGAGGATGTCGCGGAGTCGCTCCCCGTCGCGTCGTCGCCTCGGGTCACCCCATAGGCCACGAGTGAGCCTCCGATCAGCACGACGAGGCCGACGGTGACTGCTGCAAGTTTCTTGTTCACGAGACAACCGTGACATTCATGCCTGAGAAGCGGGTGAAATCGCCGTGGTTGTCATGGATTCGTAAGACCCTGCCTCTCCCAGCGAAGATACCCCTTGGGGGTATACGATCGAGGTGTGGAGACCGATCTGGAGCAACCCGCGAGCACCACCGTGCAGCACGCTGGCACGGCTCACGGTGACCACAGTGACCACGGCGGCCACGGCGGCCATTCCGACCATGTCGCCCAGTTCCGCCGGCTCTTCTGGATCATGCTGGTCATCGCCCTCCCGGTGGTCGTCTTCAGCCACATGATGGCGATGATCCTGAACTACACGCTGCCCGACCTGCCCTTCATCGCCTGGATCTCTCCGGTGCTCGGCACGGTCATGTTCGTGTGGGGTGGCCGCCCCTTCCTCACGGGAGCTGTATCAGAGCTGAAGTCGCGCACACCCGGGATGATGCTGCTCATCGCGCTCGCGATCTCTGTGGCGTTCCTCGCATCCTGGGGCGCCAGTCTCGGCCTGATCGATCGCCAGCTCGATTTCTGGTGGGAACTCGCACTGCTCGTCGTGATCATGCTGCTGGGCCACTGGATCGAGATGCGCTCACTCGCCCAGACCTCGTCGGCTCTCGACTCCCTGGCGGCACTGCTTCCGGATGAGGCCGAGCGGGTCGAGGGTGACACCATCGTCACGGTCTCGCCCTCAGAACTCATCGTCGGCGATGTCGTCGTCGTGCGACCGGGCGGCCGCGTGCCTGCCGACGGTGACGTGATCGAAGGAACCGCCGACGTCGACGAGTCGATGATCACGGGGGAGTCGCGCGCGGTCAGCAGGAGCATGGGCAGCCACGTCGTGGCTGGCACGGTGGCGACCGACAACGCTCTGCGCGTGCGGATCACCGCGATCGGCGATGACACTGCGCTGGCGGGCATCCAGCGACTGGTCACCGAAGCTCAGGGCTCCACCTCGCGCGCACAACGGCTCGCCGACACCGCAGCAGGGTGGCTGTTCTGGTTCGCCCTCGGCTCGGCCGCCATCACCGCAGTGGTGTGGATGCTCGTGGGATCGCCCAATGACGCGATCATCCGCACCGTGACGGTGCTCGTCATCGCGTGCCCCCATGCACTCGGGCTCGCCATTCCCCTGGTGGTGTCGATCGCGACAGAGCGTGCGGCGAAGGGCGGAGTGCTGATCAAGGATCGGCTCGCTCTCGAGGGGATGCGGACCGTCAGCTCCGTGCTCTTCGACAAGACCGGAACGCTCACCCGGGGCGAACCCGTGGTGTCGACGGTCGCGGTGACCGAGGGCGTCTCTGAGGCCGAGCTGCTGCAATGGGCGGCGTCGGTCGAGGGAGACAGCGAGCATCCGCTGGCCAGGGCGATCGTTGCGGCGGCCACCGCGCGCTCGCTCACCGTGGCTCGCGCGACGGACTTCCAGTCGTCCACCGCTGTCGGCGTCAGCGGCACGGTGGACGGAGCGAGTGTCAGCGTCGGCGGGCCCGGCATGCTCGACTCGCACGACGCCGCACCGCTGGCCGAGACCGAGGGCTGGGAGCGCGACGGGGAGATCATCCTGCACGTGCTGCGTGACGGCACCGTCATCGGCGCCATCGGGCTCTCCGACGAGATCAGGCCAGAGTCTCGGCAGGCCGTCGATGCCCTGCACGCCCTCGGCATCCAGGTCGTCATGATCACGGGCGATGCCGACGCCGTCGCGCAGACAGTGGCGACCGAGCTCGGAATCGATCGGGTCTTCGCTGGAGTGCGCCCCGAAGACAAGGCAGCGAAGGTCAGCGAGCTGCAGGCCGAGGGCCGAAAGGTCGCGATGGTCGGGGATGGCGTCAACGACGCGCCCGCACTCGCCCAGGCGGATGTCGGGATCGCGATCGGCGCAGGAACCGATGTGGCCATCGCCTCCGCCGGGGTCATCCTGGTGAGTGACGACCCGCGGTCGGTGCTGTCTGTGATTGAACTCTCCCGCAAGAGCTACGCGAAAATGAAGCAGAACCTGTGGTGGGCAGCTGGGTACAACCTGCTGTCGGTGCCGCTCGCCGCCGGTGTGCTCGCACCCATCGGATTCATCCTTCCGATGGCGGTGGGTGCACTGCTCATGTCAGCGTCCACGGTCGTGGTCGCTCTCAACGCCCAACTGCTGCGCCGGCTCGACCTCAGGGCCGAGTCGAGCACGGCAGCAATTCTCGACAGCCCCCGGGCGAACCCACGAAAGGCACAGTGATGGTCGGATACGCCAGCAATAAGGAACAACTGCTGACGCGGCTGCGTCGCGCAGAAGGTCAGGTGCGTGGCATCCACCGCATGGTCGAGGAAGACACGTACTGCATCGACGTGCTCACCCAGGTGTCTGCGGCGACGAAGGCTCTGGAGACCGTTGCGCTCGCGCTGCTCGAGGATCACCTCGCGCACTGCGTCGCCGAGGCGGCCCGCGAGGGCGGCGCCGTCGCCGACGAGAAGATCCGAGAAGCATCAGCCGCTATTGCCCGCCTCGTGCGGTCATGAGAAGGAGAAACACCATGAGCAACCCAGCGATCAGCGAGCACTTTCTGGTGGAAGGGATGACCTGCAACCACTGTGTGGCCAGCGTCACCGAGGAGGTCTCGGCCATCGAGGGTGTCGAGAGCGTCAGCGTCGACCTGGAGGTCGGCGGGGCATCCAGGGTCATCGTCACCAGCGACGCACCGATCCCCGTCGAGACGATTCTCGCGGCGATGAGCGAAGCAGGCTACCCGAAGGCGACCGTCGGGCGATGACGAACACCGAGGTGGACCTGGAAATCGGAGGCATGACCTGTGCCTCCTGTGCGACGCGGATCGAGCGCAAGCTGAACCGCATCGACGGGGTCACCGCCACGGTCAACTACGCCACCGAGAAGGCGCGCGTCACCTCCGGTGGAGTGGATGCGGCCGAGCTGATCGCCGCTGTCGAGGCGGCCGGGTACACCGCCGTCGAGCCTGTCGTTACCCCGCCGTCCGACGACCCCCCGGCGCCCCGGATCGATGCGGAGACCGCGGAGCTGCGGCACAGGCTCGTGATCTCGGCGGCTCTCGCCGTTCCCGTCGTGCTGCTCTCGATGATCCCCGCGCTGCAGTTCACGAACTGGCAGTGGCTCGCGCTGACCCTTACGGCGCCCGTCGTCGTCTGGGGCGCGTGGCCCTTCCATCGCGCGGCAGCGGTGAACCTGCGCCATGGCGCCACGACGATGGACACCCTCATCAGCGTCGGCGTGCTGGCCGCATTCGGCTGGTCCCTGTATGCGCTCTTCTTCGGGATGGCTGGCCAGCCCGGCATGCACATGTCCTTCAGTCTCTTCACACCGGGCGGATCCGGTACGGGCGAGATCTACCTCGAGGTCGCGGCTGCCGTGACGGTCTTCATCACCGCCGGTCGGTATCTCGAGGCCAGGGCGAAGAAGCAGTCAGGGGCGGCCCTGCGCGCGCTGCTCGAGCTGGGAGCGAAAGACGCGACCATGCTGCGGGATGGCAGCGAGTCACGTGTGGCAGCGGCATCCCTGGTCGTCGGTGACACGATCGTGGTGCGCCCCGGCGAAAAGATCGCCGCCGATGGACTCGTCACCGATGGCGTTTCAGCTGTCGACCTGAGCATGCTCACCGGTGAGTCGGCGCCGGTGGACGTCGGCCCCGGCGATCGCGTCGTCGGCGCAACGGTCAATGTCGGCGGGCGCCTCGTCGTCGAGGTGACGCGCGTCGGCGCTGACACGGAACTGTCGCGCATCGCCCGCATGGTCGAAGACGCCCAGAACGGCAAAGCCCAGGCCCAGAGGCTGGCGGATCGGGTCTCCGCGATCTTCGTCCCCGTCGTCATCGGGCTGTCGCTCGCGGCGTTCGCGGGCTGGCTCATCGCGGGCGGCTCCCTCGAGCAGGCATTCACGGCCGCCGTCGCCACCCTCATCATCGCGTGCCCGTGTGCTCTCGGCCTCGCGACCCCCACCGCGCTGCTCGTCGGCACCGGTCGGGGATCGCAACTGGGCATCATCATCCGTGGCCCGCAGGTGCTCGAACAGACGCGCACCGTCGACACGATCATCCTCGACAAGACCGGCACCATCACGAGCGGCACGATGACTGTGCAGTCGATGAAGGTAATGGCCGGCGCTGACCCCGACATGCTGCTCGCCATGGCCGCCGCCGTGGAGAACCCGTCCGAGCACCCTGTCGCACGCGCCATCGTGGACCACACCCGAACGGCGGGTGCCGACATCGCCGAAACCGAATCGTTCCAGTCGCACCCCGGCCACGGGGTGCAGGCGACGGTCGACGGGCACCTCGTGCTCGCCGGAACCCTGGGGTGGCTGGCCGAGTCCTGGTCCGTCGCCGTCGGGGACGACGCCCTCGCGCACGCTGGCTCCGAGGCGGCGCGCGGATGCACCGTGATCGCCGTCGCCTGGGATGGCGTGCTCCGCGGCATCCTGAGCGTGCGTGACACGGTCAAGCCGTCGAGCGCGCTCGCCGTCACCCGCCTTCGCGCCCTCGGCCTCACGCCGGTGCTGCTGACAGGGGACAACGCCGGGGCCGCAGCTGCCGTCGCCGGCGAGGTCGGGATCGAGAATGTGCGTGCCGGGGTGACACCCGGGGGCAAGCTCGAGGTCGTGCGCGAGTTGCAGGCTCAGGGTCACGTCGTGGCGATGGTCGGCGACGGCGTGAACGACTCCGCCGCCCTCGCGGCGGCCGACCTCGGCATCGCCATGGGTACGGGAACGGATGCGGCGATCTCGGCCAGCGACATCACCATCGTCAGCGGCGACCTGCTGGTTGTCGCCGATGCCGTCAGGCTCTCACGCCGCACCCTCGCCGTCATCAAGGGCAACCTGTTCTGGGCGTTCGCGTACAACGTGGCGGCGATTCCCCTCGCGATGCTGGGCCTGCTGAATCCGCTGCTCGCGGGTGCAGCGATGGCCCTGTCGTCGGTCTTCGTCGTGACCAACAGCCTCAGGCTTCGGCGGTTCAGGGCCGCAGGCGCGGGCTCGCGATGACGCTCCGGCGGCTGAGGGGTGCAGCCGAACCGCCACGGTTTCTCGGGCAAACGGTGATGCTGCTCGCCTTCGTCGGCGCTGTGCTCGTCGGGTTGCTCGCGATGCACACGATCGTGTCGGCGACGCCGGGGAACCATGACTCGTCGATGTCGATGACGTCGCCGATGGCTTCGAGCGTTCCATCGGGGATGGAGCATCATGCCGGGGCGCAGGGATTGCCGCCGAACGAGCTGACAGCCGGCGAGTGCGGCGGAGCCTGTGACCCCGGTCATGTCATGTCGGGCATGGCCTGTGTGCTCGCCCTGCTGTTCACGGGTGCGCTGCTGTTCCCGGTAGTGTCCCGCCGATGGCCGCCCACGCTTGCCACAGTGCCTGCCCTGACGGCTCAGGTCCTTCACACGGTGTGGCCGTCCAGGCCGCCCGACCTGACAGAACTCTCGATCAGCAGGACGTGATGTGGTGCGCAGGGCCGAAGGGCACTACCGCACACACTCCACCCACTACCTACAACTGATCGGACAACACTCATGTCAGCACTACGCTCCACCCTGGCCATCGTCGGCGTTCTCGCCGCGGCCCTCACCCTCTCCGCCTGCACTGCGAACGGCACGGGCGGGATGAACGACGACGAGTCGTCCTCCTCCTCCTCGGAGGAGAACTCGACCCCGTTCAACGATTCCGACGTCGCTTTCGCGATGATGATGGTGCCTCACCACGAGCAGGCCGTCGAGATGGTCGACATGATCCTGACCAAAGACGGGATCGACGCGAAGGTCATCGACATCGCGACCAGGATCAAGGCCGCCCAGGAGCCTGAGATCATCGAGCTCTCGGACTGGCTGGACGCCTGGGGCAGCCCGATGGGCTCGATGTCGGGAATGTCCGGTATGGGCGGCGGCATGATGTCCGACGACGACATGGACCGGCTGGATGCCGCGACCGGCGTCGAGGCGTCGAGGCTGTTCCTCAAGCAGATGACCACCCACCACGAGGGCGCCATCGTCATGGCCGAGTCGGAAATCGAGGGTGGAGAGAACCCCGCCGCGATCTCCCTCGCCGAGGACATCGCCTCCAGCCAGAAGGCCGAGATCTCTGAGATGGCCGACATCCTCCGTTCTCTGGAGTAGCGGCCGCTCTGGTAATCGGCCCCCGATCGGACCGGGCGCGCCCACCATTTCACGGTGGGCTCGCCCGGTTCGCGTGTCGGGGCTCGCCGATAGGCGGAGAATGGGGCGCATGCGCATCCACCCCTTCGAGGAGCTCGACTGGCAACAGACCGCGATGGGCGACCTCACGCTTCGGCGTCGCACCGACGCGGCGCTCGGGGTGGAGATCTTCGAGGTGAAGCTCGGCGAGGAGTACCTCATGTCGAGTCTGTTCACCGTCGCGGAGGAGGAACTTGCGACTCTGGGGCTCGCCGCCGTCGAGGGTGACCTACTGGAGGTGCTCGTGGGTGGCCTCGGTCTCGGCTACACCGCTATCGCTGCCCTCCGCGACTCCCGGGTCAGCACCATGACGGTCATCGACACGATGCCGGCCGTGATCGACTGGCACCAGCGAGGGCTGCTTCCGGTCTCGAGCGAGCTCACGAGCGATCCGCGGACGAGCCTCGTTCTCGACGACTTCTTCGCCGTGATGCGGCGCGAGCCCGAAGCAGCGGACCCCCGCTACGACGCCATCCTGCTGGATGTGGATCACTCACCGCGGCACCAGCTCGATCCGAGCCACGCCGACCTGTACACCGAGCAGGGGCTCTTCGCGCTCAGCCGCCACCTTAAGCCCTCGGGGGTGTTCGCGCTGTGGTCGGATGATCCGCCCGACCAGGAGTTCATGGCGATGATGGCTCTCGTCTTCGCCGAGCCCGCGGCGCACGTCGTCGACTTCGACAACCCGCTCACCGGCGGCGTATCGTCGAACACGGTCTACGTCGCCCATACCTGATTACCTGACTCGTCAGGGGTCAGTTAACAACCCGAAGCTCACTCCGGTGCCGGCGATGCGAAGGACTCGCTTGAGAACGCGCACTTAGCAGGTAGCAAGTAGCGGACAACCCCCGGTCAAGGCCAACGTGAACGCGTAAGCCGCGCTGGCTGCGCTGTTAACGCCGATTGAAAGCAGGGCCACCGACCCGTATGGAAGGTGATCAACACGGACGATTGGGCGAAAATACGCCAACTGTTTTCAACGGGCGAGCATTCAAAGCGGGGGTGCGGCTGATTCGTCGGCACCTCACTCACATCTCCGTCGACGCCATCGACCCGGCGAGCGACGAGGTCACCCGGGCGATGCAACTGAACGCCTTCATCGTCGGATGGGGGGCATTTGAGAAAACGGAGCTCAGAGTACGTTAGGGCGCTTCCTCAGCGTTCGGTGGCGGGGATCCACCGGTAGAGCGTGGGGATCGAGACGCCGATGTTGTGGGCCACGTCAGCGGCGGACGTGCCTTGGGCGAACAGCTGCCGAGCGGCGGCGATCTTGCGGTCCGTCATGATTCTTTTCCGGCCTGGCGGGCGCCCGTTCTTGCGGGCGGCTTCGAGGCCGGCGCGGGTTCGTTCCATGGTGAGTTCCCGTTCCATCTGTGCAAGGGACGCCATGACGTGGAAGAAGAACCGGCCGGCCGGGGTGGTCGTGTCGATCTGGTCGGTGAGGGAACGGAACCCGACCCCTGCCTCGTGGAGTTGCTCGGTGAAGGCGATGAGGTTCTTCACGCTCCGGCCGAGGCGGTCGAGTTTCCAGACGACGAGGGTGTCGCCGTCGCGAAGCTGCTCGAGTGCTTTGTCCAGTCCCGGTCGGGAGGCTTTGGCGCCGCTGATGACATCGGTGAAGGTTTTCTCGCAGCCGGCGGCTTTCAAGGCGTCGTGTTGCAGGTCGAGGTTCTGGTCGCTGGTCGAAACACGGGCGTAGCCGATGAGCATGAGGGTCCTCGTGGTGGGTTCTCGGTATCCGTCGAATCCCGGATGATGCAAGAATACCGTTCTGAGAAGTGTTTGTGAGAGAGCAGGATCCGCGAAGTTCTGGCGCCTTGCCTGGATGTCGGCGGGGTTCTTGTTTTCCCTCGTTTTCAAGAAGGGTGCCGTGTGCCTCGTCGGACTGCTTTGTCGGAGTTGGAGTGGGAGCGGCTGCTCGCCGTTCCCGAGTCCGAAGAGGACCTGATTCGCGAATACACATTCACGTCGAGCGAGCTGGAGCTGATTCGGCGCCGTCGCGGTGACGCGAACCGTTTGGGGTTCGCGGTGCAGTTGGCGTATATCCGGTTCCCGGGAATCGCCTTGGGGACGGCGGAGCCGGTTCCGCGGATACTGAGGTCGGTCGCCGGTCAGGTTGGCGTTCGGGAGGCCCTCTGGGCTGATTATGGCCGCCGTGACGAAACCAGGCGAGAGCACGCGCTCGAGCTGCGGAGTGCGTTAGGGCTGCGACGGTTCACGGATGAAGTCGCGGCGCAAGCCCTGGCCGCGTTGGGCCCGGTCGCCGTTGAGACCGACAAAGCTACGGCGATCGCTGACGCGGCGGTCGAGCTCTTACGGTCCTGGATGGTGCTTCTTCCCGCGGTGGGGACGCTCGACGAACTTGTATCGGCGGCAATTACGGCCGCGAACCGGGCGGTCTATTCCGCCTTGGCTGACGGGTTGGCGACGGAGCAGAAACGTGCCCTGGATGCCCTGTTGCGGCCGCGTTCCGATGGCCAGGGGACCCAGTTGACCTGGTTGCGGCAGTCGCCGTTGAAACCGAATTCCAAGCACATGCGGGAGCATTTGGGCCGCCTACGCGCCTGGCGGAGAATCGGGCTGCCTGCTGGGTTGCGGTTTGCGGTGCGCCAGAGCCGGCTTCTCAAGCTCGCTCGGGAGGGCGCTCAGATGAGTGCCGGGGATTTGGCGAAGTTCGAGCCGCAACGCCGGTATGCGACCCTCGCGGCCGTGGCGATCGAGTCGGAGGCGACGATCACCGACGAAGTGATCGAGTTGCATGACCGGATCCTCGGGCGTGTGTTCAACCAGGCCAAGAACAGACATCGTGACCAGTTTCACGACTCGGGCCGGGAGATCAATGACAAGGTGCTCCTCTTCAGCCGCGTCGGGGACCTGCTCGTCACCGCGCGGGAAGAGGGGGCGGATCCGTTTGCGGCAATCGACGCCGCAATCGGGTGGGAGGCGTTCCAACGCAGCGTCACCGAAGCGAAAGCACTCGCACTCGGGAGGGACTTCGATTCGTTGCCGCAGATCCGGGACAGCTACGCGATGCTGCGCCGGTACACGCCCGATCTCCTTCAGACGTTGACCTTCAAGGCGGCACCGGCAGCCGCGGACCTCCTCGACGCGGTCGACGTCGTGCGCGAGCTGAACAAGGCCGGCTCCCGGCCTGTCCCAGAGAACGCACCGCGCTCGATCGTCCGGCCGCGGTGGGCTCGGGTCGTGTTCGCCGAGGACGGCACCATCGACCGGGCCTTCTACGAAATGTGCGTCCTCGCCGAAGTCCGCAACGCCCTGCGTTCCGGAGATCTCTGGGTGGAGGGCTCCCGGCAGTACAAGGACCTCGACGGGTACCTCATCCCGGCCCCGACCTTCGAATCCCTCACTGCCAATGACGCGGTGCCGGTGGGCTTCCCGGTCAACGTCGACGACTATCTGATCGGGGAAATCGCCGAGGTGGAACGACAACTGGCCCTCGTCGACGAGCAGGGCGGCACGGGCGAGCTTCTGGGGGTGAGTATCGAGGGCGGCCGTCTTCGCATCGAGGCGGCCGACACGATCGTCCCCGCCGAAGCAGAGCAGCTCATCACCCGAGCTGCCGGGATGCTCCCGCGTGTCCCCATCACCGACATTCTTGTCGAGGTCAACAACTGGACCGGTTTCGCCGACACCCTCACCCACCTGAAAACAGGCGAACCGGCCCGTGACACCCACATGCTCCTCACCGTGGTCCTGGCCGACGGGATAAACCTCGGCCTGACGAAGATGGCCGATGCGTGCGCCGGCGCTACCTACGCGAAGATGCTGAGGCTGCAAGCGATGCACGTCCGCGATGAGACCTACAGTGCCGCTCTGGCCACCATCGTCAACACCCAACACCAGCACCCCTTCGCGGCGCACTTCGGTGACGGCACCACGTCGTCCTCCGACGGGCAACGGTTCCGCGCCGGGAACTCTGCCGAAGCCACCGGACACATCAACCCCAAGTACGGGTCGGCACCCGGGAGGCTGATCTACACGCACGTCTCTGACCAATACGCGCCGTTCCACAGCCAGCTGGTGAACGTCGGCGTCCGCGACGCGACCTACGTCATCGATGGTCTCCTCCACCACGAATCCGACCTCGACATTCGCGAGCACTACACCGACACCGCCGGCTTCACCGACCACGTCTTCGCCCTCACCCACCTCCTCGGATTCCGGTTCGCACCCCGGATCCGGGACCTCGCCGAAACGCGCCTCTACATTCCCAAGAGCCGTTCCTACCCCAACCTTGATCCCCTCATCGGTGGGACCGTGAACACTGCCCTGATTCGCACCCACTGGCCCGAGATCCTTCGCCTGGCCGCATCGATCAAGACCGGCACAGTGAGCGCCTCGCTCATGCTCCGGAAACTCGGCGCGTATCCGCGGCAAAACAGTCTCGCCCGTGCCCTCCGGGAACTCGGACGGCTCCAACGCACCCGATTCATCCTCGACTGGCTGCAAAGCCCCGACCTGCGCCGCCGCACGACCGCGGGCCTGAACAAAGGCGAAGCCCGCAACGCCCTCGCACGAGCCGTGTTCTTCAACCGGCTCGGAGAAATCCGCGACCGCTCCTTCGAACAGCAGCGGTACCGCACCTCCGGCTTGAACCTCGTCACCGCGGCGATCGTGCTCTGGAACACCGTCTACCTCGACAGGGCCATCCAGGCGCTCCAAAGCGCAGACGCCGGCGTTGACCCTGAGCTGATCCAGCACCTCTCCCCGCTGGGCTGGGAACACATCAACCTCACCGGCAACTACACCTGGCGCAACCCCACCAAACCCGGCCGCTACCGACAACTCCGCTCCCCAGGACGCCGCCAGCCATGAGGAAAACAGGGCACCAAGTACTCCGACGACCAGGAAAAATCGCGCTTACCGTACTCTGAGCTCCGTTTTCTCAAACGCCCCCTATGAGCGCAACAGCAGGTCGGGCACGACGGGGCCGGCGAAACCCGTCACCTACTGTCTCGCTACAAGCCCGGGTTTCCCCCGAGGTTCGCGAAGGCATCGAGTACGCCGCCGCCACTAGTGGTGTCTCTCTGGCGTACTATCTCGAATCCTTTTTCCGCGACCAGCTCGCCCAGAATGGTTCGCTGCCCATCGTGGAAGCACCACGCCCCCAACAGGAGGAGCTGCATATCCCAGCCGCCTAAACGAAAAGGCCCGCCGCTTACGCGACGGGCTTTCCAAGTTTCGTAGCTCCAACCCTCTCAGCTTGCCGGCGTGAGGTTCGAGCTAATCAGCAATAAGTTCCGGTTTATCAGGCCGGGGCCTTGCTGTACCCCCAGATGATGAACCAAAGGAGATGGCCTCATAGTACCCGAAAACGGCGCTTTAGCACCATTCATCCATTCCGGTGTTTCAGTTTTCCCCTCAGAGCGGTGGTCAGCCTGGGACCTGACACGCCGGATAAGCCCTCGCGGGCATGTAGGCACGATGAAGCGAGATGCTTACGGTCGTCTGGATGAGAACAGCTATCCGCGCACGCACCCGGTGGGTCCGACAGAACCGTCGGCGCCGTGGTTGGTGCGCCTGGCCGATGATGCGGGCATGTTTCGTCTGTTGTGTTTCGACTTTGACGGCAAAGAGGCCGGCGTCGTCTCCCCCGACCTCATGGAGCAGGCCGTCGATGACTGCGACGCGCTTTCTGGCCTGCTGGATGGTCTCCGTATCGCGCATGTGGTGTGCCGGTCGTCGGGTACCGGTGGTCGGCATATCTGGGTGGCTCTCTACGGGGCGCCCAGCAAGATGGTGGAGGCGTTGGCCAGGGCGGCCAGGGCCAACTACGCGACGTTGGATCATGGGATGCTCTGCAACGCTCGCACGGGCGGGGCGCGTCCGCCGCTGTCCCCCCACCGCGACGGTAGTAGCTCCACCGTGCTGCGCGGTCATCTGGATAGCCTCACCGCCCCCTCTGTTTCGACAAGCGAGCTCGAGGCGTTGACGGTGCTGCTGGATGCGTCGCGGCCGGCCGTGCGGCGTACGGATTCTGCCCCGTCGGGTCCGGTCGATGCACGTTATGCCTCACACCGGCCGCTGAGCGCCACAGGTCAGGCGCACATGGCCACCATCGACGGTGGCAGCAACCCGTCGTGGACGGGTTTCATGTGTTTGCTTGCGGCTGCCACAGCCGGCTGGTCGCTGGCCGAGGTTGTGCGTGAGGCGCGCACGGCGCCGGGGATGGAGCATTACCGTACAAAGAACACCAGTCGTGGCACCCGCAAACTCCGCAGCAGCGTCGAGGCCACAGCGCGCCTGGAGCGGCAGTGGGCCAAAGCCCAGCAGTACTCGGCCTTGCAAGCGCCGCTGCCAGAGCGCAGGGAACCGGCGGACCTAACGGAACTGACCACGATCGTCGCCGCCACGGAGGCGGTGCTGAGTGGGTTTCGGGTCTCCCCCGGCCGGTGGGGGCGCAGCGAGAAGGCCGTGCACCAGCGCACGATCCTTTCCGCGATCGCCTACCTGTGCTTGCAGACCGGTAAACGCGTCGTTGCGGCATCCATCCGCGACCTGGCCCTGATGGGCGGCCTTGGTCGCACCACGGCCGCAGACGCCCTCACAGCCCTTGCGGGGGCGGGGCTTCTGGAGCGGGTCAGTGTCAGCGACGGTGGTAACGCCGCCGAATGGCGCCTACAGGCAGATCTATCCACAAGCTACGGAACACTCCGGTCACAACCACTAGATAACCCCCGCCCCCCCGGCGAA
Source organism: Salinibacterium sp. CAN_S4 (assembly GCF_015752305.1). NCBI lineage: Bacteria > Bacillati > Actinomycetota > Actinomycetes > Micrococcales > Microbacteriaceae > Salinibacterium > Salinibacterium sp. CAN_S4. Next base: position 92,989 of record NZ_JADOVB010000006.1, read on the forward strand.
CTCTTCAATGTGCGGGCGGAATTAGTGAGCCTGTTGGAAGCTCAGCTCACCGATGGTCGGCATGATCTGTTCACCCGGGGTGGGCTTGGCCATACCGCAGGACAGTTGTATGCAGCCCTCGCACTTGAGACTTCGGTGACGGTGGAGTCAGCTGCTCGTCTGGTGGGTATCGGTAGCCGGCATGCGGCCACGATTCTGTCTCGGCTTCGCCATCATCACCTGATCATTAAACACGGCGGCGGTTGGGTCAGGGCAAGAAGGGATCTCCGCGATGGCGCTGCCAGGATCCTCGGCGTTGCAGGGCTTCTGCTGGCCCGAGCGGATAGGTATCGCGGGGAACGGGAGGTGTGGGAGTGGTGGCAAGCCGAGCTTGAGCAGATGATGACCGCGCCCCGAAAGCGAAGTCGTCGTCCTCACGTGTCGAGCCGGACGCTGGAATCCGTTGATACCAGTCCTGCTGAACGGTCATGGCCCCGATACCCACGTAATACCGAGCGTCGTGCCGATCACCGCTCAGCGCGGCACCTGGTCGCGGTCGGGGCGCTTAGCCCAGACAGCCGCTGGCAGTATCTCGGCGACGCAGCGTAGAAGACGGCCTGGGTGTTCTGCCTTGGATGCCGAGCATGCCGCCGGCACCGCGACTGTCGTTGTCGGCTCGTAGAGTGAATCTAGACAACGTCTGCAGCAGTAGATAGTGACCGATGTGCGCGTGGCCGAGCGCCCGACCAGGAACAACAATGGGCAGCTCCAAACGATACGCGTACGCAATCGACCGTCGAGTTGAACAACGCCTTGCCGACGCGGCCGCACGACCCATCGCCAGTCCCCCGGTGGTTAAAGACTGGCGTCCCCCGTGGCCACCGATTCGTATTCGGAAGGACGAATGGGTCATCATGCGTGACAACAACCGGGAGCCGGCCGCCCTAGTTCGTTCGCTGCAGCTGGGGCCGCGAAACGAAACCTTCTTCCGCGTGGTGACGTGGGCAGTGGAATCCCACGACCGCGCCTTGGTGGGCTATTTCCGAACTCTCGACGAGGCAGACCGATCTGTGCTGTTCTCTCCGGACAACCCCCAGGTTCCCACCCCCGGTCGCACATAAAGACCGGAGTTCAGCTTTGCATCAATAAAACGAGACTTGGACTCGGTGTGCCGCGTGTTTACCCCGAGCGGGTGCGGTTATCGTGCCCGTGGCAGCGACAGACTCGACACTTGCCAGCAAAGATCCACACTGTGCAGGACCGACGGTTATGGCCTGCTAGTTCGCACCATCCGCAACGCCTTCTTGCGCCCACTGATTCTTCTGACGTTGTTGCTGTGATCCTCGGTGGCATCGAAGACCGCACCGGCAAAAACACATGGCGATACCCCGAAGGACCTACGCCGGATACTTCGAGCAGCTGGCTGCGTGGGGCTACGCCTCTCAGTGACATCGAACACATCGCGGCCGCGGCCGGCATCGACAAGGGCTGCGCGAATGACGTCGACAACAGCGGCAAATAGCCGTCATGCGTCCGGAGTGACGGGAACAATCCGCCGTCACTCCGGCACTCCCCCAGCGTCGTCGCGATTTAGCCGAGTGTGGTGGCGACCCCCGCGATTCCGGAACCATGTGCTTAATGTTTGTTTATTCAAGAAAGAAAGAAAGAAAGAACGAAAGAATTAAAGAAAGAAAACTTGAAAGAAAGAAAGAAAGACGGAAGGATATAACTATGCAAACACTTATGGTTTACAGCGAGTCCGGGGGAGTGACGAAAACAACGACCGCTGTCTCAATCGCTGCGATCGCTGCCTCACAAGGTATTCGAACGGTCCTCATCGACCTGGACCCGCGCGCGGCGTCAACCAAGTGGCTCGACGTCGAGCCGGCCGAGGAAGGACTTCACGTCGGTGCGATTCTCGGGGACGAGAATCCCGAAGGTTGGGCCGAAGATCTTGCGATCCAATCATCCTGGTTCCCTGAACTGCGCATCGTGCCCTCCGCTCGCAACGTTTCGAATAGGGAGGCGGACCGGGCCGATCACGGCGAGCTACGGCTGCGCACCTCTCTCGAGGGTCTCAAAGCTGACCTTGTTGTCATCGATTGCCCCAACCGCCAAGGTGGCCCCCTGACCTTGTCGGCGCTGAATGCCTCCGACACAATTGTCTATGCCTCCACAGCATCAGGAGACGGCATGGATGGCGTATCGGGAGCACGCCGCACGGTCGAACAGTTTCGGTCTAGTCGGCAGCGCATCGGCGCGCCAGCGACCCTCACCGAGGCTGGCATCGTGGTTGGGGGAGTGCGCGAAACGATCATGTCGAGAGCCGCCGTCGCCAGCATTGACGACCTTCGCGAGACTGGGCTGCTGCTGACACCGCTAATTCCGGAACGGACCATCGTTCAGGAAGTCCGGCTTGTGGGGGACTGGTACGGCAAATACAGAAAGGGTGCTCCCGTGTTGGATGCCTACACCGAGATCGTGAAGCAGGTCGTCCGATGAGTTCACAAGAGGAACGCCCCACACTGGGGGATCGCAAGCGCCGGTTGCCACAGCCGGCGGCCGACGAATCCGTGGATCCCATCGACTACCGTCGGCCCGAAACCCTCACATCTGCGCCAGCCCCATTGGAGCCAGCCTCCACCGCTCAGCCCATCCCTGTATCAGCCCCCATTCCGGCACCGCGCGGACGTCCACGTCGCGAAGTCACCGTTCCCTTCGCTACCAGGCTCTCGCCAGAGATCGCCGAGCTGATCGATCAGGCCGTCGCGAATGGCGAAGGTGGAGGGGTAATCCGCAACGTTGTCGAGGAAGCGATCCGCGCTCGGTGGGGGCGCGGCTGAGCCTCATTCTTCATCGAGCACCCCCAGACATTGGCAGGTAGGCCGATACCGGGGGAGGAACACAGAACGCCGGCAGGCCGGCGTAACTCCTGGCCTAGGTGGTTGTGTTGCGGCCGCCCTGGCGGACGGTCACCACAACACCGCCGTGTACCGGCGGCACGTATGCCTGTAGGGGTATGTAGGGTCAGGTTCACCCGAGTACTGATGCTCGAGGGTGGGGGAGTGGAAGTCTATGTCTCAGTCTCGAAGGGGTCGCCGATGCTGATTGTCCCGTGGGTGCGGCAGTTGTAGGCGATGCCGATGCCGTCACTGGTGGGCAGCACCTCAGCATCAAGCTCAAGCCCACACGTCGGGCATGGTGGTCCTGCCCAGTCGACACGGTCGCTCAGTTCCATAAGGGATGACGATAGGGCAGCGGGTGGTGGCAGTGCACGAATTCTCCCCAGTCTGGGCTTTCCGACCGGTGTGATCTTAGTTCGCTTTGCGGTTCACGTTGCGGCCTTTCGCGGCATATCCTTCGCTGCGCTATGCGGTATTCCACGAGCCTGAACTTCTTCCGCTTCACTCTCAACGACCTGCCTTGCCGGAAGGCACACACCAGACAGGAGAGAGCACATGAACACCCACCAGCGCCCCACGGTCATCGCCCAGGTCACCAAGACCGACCTGCACCAGGACGGAACTACCGAAACCGACAGCTACACCGTCGCAAACCCCACGGTCGCTTCCATCGACGGGTACGCGGTCCCGGTCAACCCGATGGATGACCTCGAATGCGAGAGCTGCCAGTAAAGCCGGCCCCGACCGCGCACGACTGCACTTGTCAGGGGTGCGCGGTTGGATCTTCAACAACACCACCCAGACAATGGAAGAAACCATGGCCATCAATGAGCAGCACCGCCAGCTGGAGATAGCCCGCTCCCTTGCAGAGCAAGCCCGCACCCTCGCACACTCGACAATGACAGTCCCGTCACCACCGGACTCCTACGACCTCCTTGGAGAGCTCGTCGGTACCCTCGACAGCCTCCAGAATGTGTGCCAGCAACTCGCCGCCTGGCACACCAAAGCGGTCGACGGCCAGCACTACCAAGGCGAGGACGCCAACGGCGACGGCGCGACCGGCACTGTAACTGCCGCTGAGAAACTCGAGCAGGCCGTGACCGCGATCAACACAGCATCCGCCGCTATCAGCGCTGCACACACCGCCAACGGTGTCGTCCGCTGGTTCGACACCCCCCCGCTAGCTGCGTCCGTCCGCCCGCCGGGATCGAACGTGGTGTCCCGACGAGCTGAGGTTTCGTAGGCCTCCACCTCAAGCGTTTCACGCCCCGCCATCGGGCAGTTTCTAGGGACACCCATACGGGCACTCGAGCTCCGAGCGCTCCCTCTCCACCATTGGCGGCGGGGGAGCGTCCGCTCACCGTCCCCATCTGGCGCGCCGAGCGCACTGAGGCGCGATGGTTGGTTTCGTCTTTGACCCGCTTTGCGGATCGTCCGTTCGATGTGACGTTCTGTCGCATAGTCGTAGTATCACGGGATGGAAGTAAGCGGCGAGATTCGATTCTCTCGTGGCCGCGGCAACCCACTGCGGGGTTCCGTTCTTGAGGCGGAGGTGTGCTTGACAGCAGCAGACCTGAAGCCGCTCATTCATGCGCGCCCCGAGCGAAGACAGCTTGGATCGCATCAACACCGATGGTGAGGGGACTTGACTATGAGCGGGATTGAGAATCCGGGTATATACGAGGCGTATCGGCAGACGGAGGCTTGGCCATTTCTGCCTTTCCTTGGTGTTTTGCTGTGCGCGGGCATGATCGTTTTCACTCTTTTGCTTGTGATGGCTGCGCACGCCGGGGCACAACCGAAATGGCGAGCTGTTGTTTGCGGATTGGCCACTGTGATCGTGGGATGCGCCAGCGTCTATGGTCTGACGGTCGCTTCAGCGCAGTGGGTCGCGCGGGATGAGGCGAAACATACCGTATACATCGCTTCTGTGCGCGAGTGGATAACGGACCAAATCTCGGTGCCGGTGGGTAATGAAGAGACGGTGCAACTCCTGGAGGGTAAAACCGTCAAGATTGCTACTAGGGACGGGTCGCTGACTACCAAAATTCAGACAGATTCTTCACAAGATGCTTTGATTCTTGACTACTAGCCGAAAGGTAACCCGGTCACGCACACGACTCGAAACTGTTACCCCGCCTAGCGTTCCTCTGTGACACACGTCGAGCACTGCGGACGGCCAGCCACAGCGCAAGAGGTTCGGTGGTTCCGTATGCGGACTTGAACGACAATCGTGTTTCGGTACCCTCGAGTCATGTCGGCTCTTACGTTGGATAGCTTGTTAGCTTTCGAATACGAAGGGTGGCAATCACTGTGCGAAAGCCAGGGCGGCGCCTTCTACGGCGCGATGATGTCTGCTGACGCAGTGATGATTCTGGTCAACGGCATGGTGTTGCACCGTGACGCGGTCGTCGCATCGCTCAACGACTCGCCACGATGGGACTCTTTCGAGATCCGCGAACCCAGTCTCGTCGACCTCGGCGACAAGGCCGCAGCGCTGGTTTACCGTGCTCGCGCTGTACGGGGCGATGATGAGCCTTTCGTCGCTCTCATGACCACCACTTATCGCCTGATCAGTGGTGAGCCAAAGCTCGCCCTGTACCAGCAGACCACTATTCCTCACTAAGGGTTCGGCTTACTGTCTGTGACAGCCTGAAGTGGCCCCGGGGTGACGGTTAGATCTGGCCCCACCTGGTGACTTGCCGGGGTGGTTGTGACGGTTTGATTTGGCCCCACTTGATCGTGGTCTCGTCTGAATGATTCGGCGAGGAGGCCAGGATGAGGTCAAGGGTGGATGTGTTCGCGGAGATCCGTAGGGATGCCAGGGTTGAAGGGCTGTCGGTGCGGGAGTTGGCGCGCCGACATAAGGTGCACCGGCGCACGGTTCGGGCGGCGTTGGAATCGGCCCAGCCACCGGCACGGAAACCGCATGTGCGGTCCTCGCCCCGCCTGGAGCCGTTCACCTCGGCGATCGACGCCATGCTGACGACGGATCTGGATGCTCCACGCAAGCAGCGCCATACCGCAACCAGGGTTTTGGCTCGCCTCGCGGACGAGCATGGCGCGAGAGCGCTGTCGTATTCGACGGTTCGGGATTATGTGCGGGTGCGGCGGGTGGAGATTGAGATCGCGTCCGGTCGGCGTGTGAACGCGTTCGTCCCGCAGGACCACGAGCCGGGTGCGGAGGCGGAGGTCGACTTCGGTGAGGTGTGGGTGGTCCTGGCGGGGGTGAAGACGAAGTGTCACTTGTTCGTCTTCCGCCTCTCCCACTCGGGTAAGGCGATCCACCGGGTGTATTCGACCCAGGGGCAGGAGGCGTTCCTTGAAGGTCATATTGAGGCGTTCGAGGCGATCGGTGGTGTCCCGACCAGGCATATTCGTTACGACAACCTGACGTCCGCGGTCACGAAGGTGCTGTTCGGCCGCAACCGGGTAGAGAACCCCCGCTGGGTGCTGTTCCGCTCGCACTACGGGTTCGACTCGTTCTATTGCGAACCGGGTATTGAAGGGGCCCATGAGAAGGGTGGTGTCGAGGGTGAGGTTGGCAGGTTTCGCCGCAACCATCTCTCACCGATGCCCGTGGTCGATTCTCTGGCTGAGTTGAACGATCGCATTCGCGCGTGGGATCACGCCGACGATACCCGGCGCATCTCGACCAGGATCCGCACGGTCGGTGCGGACTTCACCACCGAGCAACCCCTGCTGGCGTCGTTGCCTCTGGAGCGGTTCGATCCGGGCCTGTCGTTGACACCCCGGGTGGACCGGTCGAGTCTGGTCACGGTGCGGATGGCGAAATACTCCGTGCCCTCCCGCTTGATCGGCAGGCAGGTTCGCGTGTCGTTGCGGGCGTCGGAGCTAGTCGTCTTCGACGCCCGCACGGTCGTGGCACGCCACCCTCGGGTGGTGGCCCGCGGCGGGGAGTCGGTTGATCTGGACCACTACCTCGACGTGTTGAAACTGAAGCCCGGCGCGCTACCGGGCTCGACCGCTCTCGCGCATGCACGGGCTACGGGTGCGTTCACGTCGGCGCATGAAGCGTTCTGGGCTGCCGCCCGCAAAACCGACGGCGATGCTGTCGCCACCCGGGAGCTGATCGATGTGCTGTTGCTGCACCGCTCTATGGATGCCGCTGATGTGGTTGCGGGTCTGCAGGCCGCGGTCACGGTCGGTGCGGTGACCGCGGATGTCGTCGCGGTCGAGGCCCGCCTCCACGCCTCACAACACCACGAAACACCGGGCACGCCCTCTTCCGGTCGTGGCCGGGTCCGGTTCCCCTCCGCGGAGCAGCAGCGAAGTGAGCTGCGGGTGGTGAGTCTCACCCAGCGGCGTCTGGCGGATCCTGCGGCGGTGATCGCGGGTCTGCCGCCGGACCGGCGACCAATCCCATCAATGGCCGGATACGACGAACTACTCCATCTGCCCGGCCCGGCACGAACCGAAGAACCAACAGCGAGGGAGGAGACCGGATCATGAGCCCAACAACCACGTCGATCACGACCACGCTGCGCCGTAGGCGCGGGATGACGGAGCAAGCCGCGAATGCTGCTGTCGATCAAGCTTGCCGGCGCCTGCGACTGCCGACAATTCGGGCGGTGGTGGATGAAGCTATCGGTGCCGCGCAGAAGGAGCAGCTGACCTACCAGGGTTTCCTCGCGGAGCTGCTGCTGGCCGAATGCGACGACCGCGACCGACGGTCCTCTGTCCGCCGCGTAAAAGCAGCCGGCTTCCCGCGGGATAAATGGTTGGGCGACTTCGATTTCGATGCGAACCCGAACATCAACCCTGCCACCATCCACACCCTCGCTACCGGTGACTGGGTCCGTAAAGGCCAGCCACTGTGTCTGATCGGGGACTCCGGCACCGGCAAATCCCACCTGCTCATCGGGTTGGGCACCGCCGCCGCCGAGGCCGGCTACCGCGTCAAATACACCCTCGCTACCCGCCTGGTCAACGAGCTCGTCGAGGCCGCCGACGAGAAAGTGTTAGCCCGCACCATCGCCCGCTACGGCCGTGTCGACCTGCTCATGATCGACGAGCTCGGATACATGGAATTAGACCGCCGTGGTGCGGAACTGCTCTTCCAAGTACTGACCGAGAGGGAGGAGAAGAACAGCGTCGCGATCGCCTCGAACGAATCTTTCTCTGGCTGGACGAAGACATTTACCGACCCACGCCTGTGTGCTGCGATCGTCGATCGGCTCACTTTCGGCGGCAACATCATCGAAACCGGCACCGACTCCTACCGCCTCGCCCACACCAAAAACAGCGATGCGCTGCGACGACCAGCGGAAATCTCAAATTGAACACTCTCCGGACACGCCGGGCGAATCACAGGGCTCAACAAATAGGTTTCGACATTTCATTCCGTTCTTGGACCTCCCGGACTAGTGTGAGGAAAAATCCAGCAGCTCGACCCGAACGTACTGCCTTCGCAATGACAAGCAAGGAGAAAATGTGTCTGTTCGAAAAGCAGTTCTTAAAGGTTTGGCCGTCGCCGCCGTCTTGACGTTTGTAACAACAGCACCCGCCGCGGCCGCTGATATACCTTCGGACCCAACGGCTTTGAAAAGCACCGTGACAACCGCCATGGTGTCGCATGGGTTTGACGAAAATGTGGCGCGCGATAACGGATTCGAAATCCGCGTCAACTCAGTCGGTGAGCAATATTCGGTGCCGGTAAGTGAATCGGCGAAAACACTCGTCGAGCAGAACATAGCGGCGTCCGCCGGTCCGGGGTCACCCACGACGCGGGGATCAGGCCAAGTTTTTGGGCCGTGCGGCTCCTCCACGATCTACCTTTATAAAAGCGGATTGAGCGTCCTAAAGATCCAAACTTCGTACTCGGTCAATCTCCCCATTCAGTTCCGTCAGTGGGGCGTCGTCGGCGCGAGTGGATCCGGAGTATTCAATGTGCCTTTTAACAGCCCTTACCCTGGAACCGCATTTTGGACTGGGTATGGCCAAACAAGCGTAGCGGGAGGCGGCTGGGGCCAGGTAGCTATTGGTTCTTATGTCATGAAAGTTGACGGCAACATTTGTTGGGCAGGCGCACCGTCAGCGGGGTTTTGAATTCCGACTGACTATGACGTTGGTGGCCGATCAGGCATGAATGAATCAAGAGCTCGGCAGTAGCTCGCTATTTCCTGGCGAGTTGCTGCCGAGACGGCCAAACAGCTCGAACCAATGCTTGCCGCGAAATACTCGTAATACGGCATCACTATTACGGTTTTAAGACCGCGTTCCCAGGCAGGTACGAGCGACGGCAGGCTCAGCCTTTCTCTTTGTTCGGAGAATGCTTCGATTGGGGTTGGTTTGATCGATTCTAGCCATTCGTCTCGATGACTCTGGCTTAAAGCATCCAGCTCGCTGAGGGCGCCCCACCGCGGCCCCGTCCCGAATTCCGCGTGCATCTCGACGGGAGAAATGTGGTCGTGCTCTTTGTCCTCGATCCTAACCATCCTCGCCCAAGCACTTCTCCAGGCAGAGTCCCAAGAGGTCGATAGCTGAGCCAACCGGGCCGGTTCTGCTATCGGCCGCAAGTGACTAGGTTCTATTCCAGGTCTCAATGGCGGAACCCTAGTCGAGGGGGTTAGAGACCAAGCTTTCACAAAGAAAAGTAATTCCAGTAAATCTGCCGGAGCGTCAACAACACGTATCTCCATCTCATCTGGCCACGAGTTCGAAGGTCCTCCGGTCTGATATCTCATGAGCAAGGCCTCCCTAGGCTTCGAATCTAGTTGAAACCTCGAATTAATTGTGAGCTTCACATGCAGATTGCCCCACCTCCGTTGACGCATCAAGTCAAATGCGATGACACGCGCCTCCGCAGGCCGGAGGATCTACCGCGCCACCCGCGCGGTCACTGGAATGCGAGTTTTCGCCTAGTCCGAGGGTGCCCACAAAAATTTCCGGACTTGGTGCCCGATGAAGGTGCCTTCACACGCACGAGGTGATGATCAGAGCACGGCATTCTCGGCCGGTCTTCAACACCGAAAGCCGATTATGAGATGAAGCCGACTCGCTACGGCTGGGAGCAGTATCCTTCACCACGAAACTTCACTTGTGATCACCCCAGCAAGTCACCAGGTGGGGCCAGATCTAACCGTCACCCCGGGGCCACTTCGAGTTGACATAACCAGCTTACAGGCGTACTGGGTCGAGGCTCAGTAGTGGTAGCGGCACTGCCACACGATGAGTTGCTGGGTGTCGAAAGAGTAGATCAGGCGGTGTTCCTGCGTAATCCGTCTGGACCACGGCGAACCGTCGAGATGCTTGAGTTGTTCCGGTTTACCTATTCCGGACGAGGAATCACGACGGGCTTCCTTGATCAACGTGTTGACTCGCTTGAGGATTGCTTTGTCGTTTGCGATCCAGTGCTGGTAGTCGTCCCATCCGTTGTCGGTGAAGGCGAGAGTGAGCATTACGCCTGTTCTTCGTCTGTCTCTATCAGGTCGCGGCCAATGGCGAGCCCCTCGCGAACCTGTAGCGCAGACGCGGCGAGGCGAGCGGCATTTGTGGGGGAACGAAGAAGGTACGCGGTTTCGCGCAGTGCGTTGTACTCGTGAGCAGAAACCAAAAAGGCAGAACCGCTCTTGGACGTGATTTCGATCTCGTCGTGGTCGAGGTTGACCTCTTCGATGAGACGATATAGATCCTTGCGTGCCGCGGTTGCCGTGATGGCCATGACGTCCTCTCTTACGTACGCTATTACGCACGCTTCGAGTCTAGGGCGTCTAGGCCCGTTTCGCAAAGCGGATGCAGTGCGTGCACAAACCGTTCCCTTGTGACACACGCCGAGCATTGCGGCGCGATCTTCGGGTCTTTGCATATCGGCGGTTATCGGTCTTAAAGCAGAACCAATTGCATCTGATGCGAGAACGGTACCTTCACCGGCGGCAAATCTCGTCAACGAAATGCACCCCGTTTTCTGTCTCTGACGGGGCCCTCAAATTGGGCCGGGGGAGGTTCCCTGCCGGACACCTTAGAAGCCGACGAACGTTCTCAGCCTGCCGCGGCAAGAACCTGGAATTACGATCGTCGATCGCGTGGCGGGCAAGTTGTTAACGCCGACCGAAAATGGGACCGTTAGCCCCGCCCGGCACTATTGGCCCTGTTTTGGGTCGGCGTCAACACAAGTCGTTACGATCACCCAGCGTGCCGCCGAAGAGGCTGTTCACGTTCTGCTGCACAGATAGGAAAGGCTCACTGCCGCAAAGCTCAACTAGCTTAACGCTGCGGATGGACGCGGTTGTGAATCGACTTCTCTGAGATGGGCGATCAGCGCGATTGACTCGGACGCAACTTCAGCGCGAATGCTCGATCGATGTAGCACAGGGCCGCGTGCTGGCAGGCTCGCGAGCAGCGCCGCAAGCGTGACGTCCACCGATTGCAGCATCCACGGCAGAACAAACTCCAGAAAGACATGGGGCTCGACGACGTACCCGTCTGCGAATTTACGCTGAATGCCAGGATCTCCGCCATCAGGAAGCTGGCGAAGCGCATGCGCGATCGAGCCCCCGGCGTCGTCGAAGAAGCCAAGGCCGACCCCTGGCGCGCCCCATCGGGTTCTAAAAGGCGTTATCACTGGTGCGACGTCGTGAATCTCGTTTCGCGCCGCTCGGAGTGCGCGGTTTAGGTTCATCGCGAAACCATTGTTGGCCCACGCATCCGTAAGGCTGGGAAAGTGCGTCAACGCTTGCGCGCGCCATGGATCTATCTGCCACTTGATGTGCCGTGGGCTCATCTCCGGGTTTGGCAGGAATTCGTTGACGACGCGGGCGAGCAGATCGTGAAACGCCACCATCTCAACAAGCGCGTGAGTGAAGGTCGAATCGATGGCATCTGCGACGTCCTGCGTGGATTTCACGCTCGTCAATAACGCCAGCTTGTCGCGGTTCATTAGTAGTGATCGAGCACGCCGGCGGATGGTCAGCAACCGTGCGCTGCTCACCACTCCTTCGGCGCGCAACATGAACTCCGGGAATGACGGGATCAAATGGTCCGAGACTTTCTCGTAGAAGATCGACGGGGTCGCTCGAGCGGTGAAATCTGGTCCTTTGACGTAGATGTATTCGCCGGCAGCTCGCAGATATAGGGCGACCAAGGCGACCGCCGTCTCGTCGTTTGCCACTCGGCAGTTCCCACGCTCCTCCAGCTCCGTGCATAGAAGTGCGGATCGGTCCGTGATCAATAGATCCGCATGGGTTTCCTGAGCCGCGAGAAGCAGGCGGGCATCGAAGTCGTCAACACCTTCGCGTCCTTCCTGCGAGAGTGTCACTTGCGCCATCAAGATCGAATCCACGAAGAGCGCGCTGCTCGTGACGGAGTCGGCGGTCGTTTGAGTTACGGAATAGGCGATCATGCCGTCGGATGACGGAGAGAGTGTTGTCCATCCAATCGCGTGCTCGACGTCCTTCCAGGGGTTCATAGTCGTGCGGGGGGCGTCATCGGGGGGCCCAGCGTCGCTAAAGAGACTCACGCTGATCCTTTCGTGATGGAGGAAGCCGACCAGCGTTCGTGCTAGCCAAGATTCCTCGGTGGCGATTCGCTCCCAGACGTCGAAGTCGATAATCACCCGCAAGTTGCGCGCTGAACCCGTTCCGTTGAGTAGCGGTTCGTAGTTTGGGGCGTCGTGCCCGCAGAGAAACTGAAGGGAATTGACGTGGATAGCTCGGGCGGTCACAGTGCTCCTCCCTTGGATGGCGTCTCAGTAAGTCCAGCACACTCATCGCCACACTCAGGTTCGGCGGCCGGGGCAATCGAAACGTCGATGTTTTTGTGAACGACCAACTTCCAGGGTCGAGTCAGCGCGAGCGTTGATCGCAACGCGCGGGCAGCCTGCATTGCGTATCCGATGTTGTTTGATCGGGGACCCGCTGGGTCTGCTGCTGCTTTGTTTGAATGAGCGTCACGCGGTGGGATGCCGGAGGCTGGCCGCGCGTGTCGAACTGGAGTACTCAGGCGCGGCGACTTCGAGACGGAACGGTGAGCTGGTTTTGCGCAGTCCCTGCCGCGTAAGCGGAGATGAGGTGGCTGAGTCGTTCCGCGTTGTCGGTGAATCGTCGCCGCTGCGCGAATGTACGGTCGACGAGTCCATCCAGAGCGTGGTGGGTGGCGAGGAGTCGTTGGGGCATGGAGTTTGAGCCGTAGAGGTCAGCGAGGGTCGCGTCGGGATGAGCGCCGCGCGCTTCCTCAACATCTGCCCACCCGGCCGCAAGTGCTGCCTTTCCTGCATCAGCAATCTCAGGCCAGGGGACGGGGAAGTACGCGAGGGCGGGAGAGATGGAGATGTCGGACTTGAGTCTGCCGACGAAGACCGAGACCCATGCCATGAATATCGATGACTGCAGGAGCGCGGCGTGCCAGGGTTCCGCGTCGGGAAAGATTATGAGCTTGTTGCCGGCAATTACGTTTGCGTCGTAGAAGCGGCCCGGGATCCAGCCGCGGTTTTCGGATGACACCTCGGGGAGGGCGAAGTACCGGCCCGACGGCTGTCGGTTTTGAGTGAAGAGCGACGGCCGCTCTGCGTAATTCTGGACGGAGGCGGTGGGCGATTCGAGGCGAGCTGCTCGAACTAGGGCAAGTCGTTCGCGGAGCAGGGGAGAGTGGTTGAGATCCGAGGGAGCCGCGTCGACCAGCCGAAGGCAATGACGCGGCGACCCTCCTTGCAGCATGTCTTTCCCCTGAACAAACCGGCGGAGGTAGCGGGCGGAGTCAGGGTCTCGGCTGACGGTCGCGAGGTCGTGCGGCTCAACCAGGAGGTGACCCTTATCGGTTGGCTGACTTCCCTTGTATGCGTCGGGCATGCCTTGGGTGCGGGGCTTGGTGAGCGTCGCAGGGACGATACTAGCGCCGCCTGAAAGGTAAAAGTTGAGCGTTTTGACCGGGAGCTCGTCGGGCTCGCCGGCAATGGCTTTGAAGACAAATAGGCGAGGTTTCCGGTTCGAAGAGGCCGAGGGCAACATGCGCCAAGCCCTGATGGGCGCAGCGCAGCTGGCACGCTCAGCGACCCAGGCCCGACAGGCCGCGGCCGAGCGAGCCACCCGCCGCGACCTCGAGGAAGCACGTCAACTGCAGGCGCAGCTCGACGCGCAGAGAGTCGCAGCACGGGCCGAGCTCGCCCCCGTCCACGAGTCGTCGTAGTGGGGCCAAGCCCAGCTGCGCGACGTCGCCCGCGCCTACGAGACGGCCGTCACATTCCGTGCCGAAGACCAGGCCGCCCGAGACGCAGAGAGCCGCATCCGTCAAGAGTTGCGTGAGCGGTACGACGTCGAGGTGTTGGAGACGGGTGCGGATCCCGCCGGGGTGCGCGCCACGCTCGTCGATCGCGACACGCAGCGGGCCGAGCGCGACGAGCGCCAGGCGCAGGCGCGCGACGACCAGGATCTCGCGGATGCTGAGGAAGTGCAAGATCTCCGGAAACCTCGCCGCCGACGTCGAGCACGACGCAGAGCTGTCGTGGGACTCGGCCGAACGGCGCGAGCTGCACGTCGAGGGCATCAAGGCCGGCCCCGACCAGGCCGCAGCCGTGCCCGCATCGGAGCAGGCCGACGTCGACCAGGCACGCCACCAGCGCGAAGCAGTGCAGGGAGGCCGCAAGTGCAGGTCGCCGCGCACTCGAGTGCCCGCGTCGACGCCGGATCGTCAAATCGGCCGTGATGGCCGATGATTTCTACCCACCGATGGCAGATCCGATCCAGTCTTTGCCCGAGGTCGGAGCCTCGTGTGGCCCGTAGTGTCGGAGACTTTTGCCGCCACGGGGGACCAGCCTTTCCCGAAAGTTGGAACCGTTTCTCAGTTGGGCCGAAAGAGACTTCTTGACAAGTCGACCTTCTCCTGAGAATCTTGTCTACTGCCTTCCGGCTGGAAGGTCAGGGCAACACCCGACATCGCGGATCCGCAAGGAATCGCGGCCAACCACATCAGCACCCTGGACAGGGCTTCTGGAACACGGATCCGTTCACCCGGAATCGTGAGACGCAGAAGCCGGCCAACGCCGGCTTTTCTTGTCTCAACCGGAAGTTCTTCCCTCAACGAGAGGAAAGAACCCATGCAGAAAACCACCGAACCGACCACCCTCACCATCAAGTTCGACGAGATCGCTGAGCAGACCGCGGGTGGTATCAAGCGCATCTCCGGATTCGTAAGGGCGCGGCACTTCATCCAGATCATCGACTCGCTGGATCTCGAGGCCAACCCGCGCTCATCCAAGATCGGTCGCGTCACGAACGCGATCATCGACTCGATCGAGACCACTCCACTCGAGTTCCCCTTCAAGACCAAGGGAGTGCTGCTCGGCACGACCAAGTACGAGATGCTCGACCGCGGCCGGGTACGGGCGACCTTCCAGGAGCGCGACAAGGAGGGGATCCTTGACGGCGGCCACAACACCCTCGCCATCGGGCTGCACATCCTCAAGCTCGCGGGTGTGACCGACGCCAAGCTGCGCAAAGCGCGCGACTGGGCATCATTCCGACAGCTGTGGGGCGCATCCGATGGCGACGTCATGCAGTTCCGCGGAGCGTTGTCGGCCTTCGGAACGCAGGAGCCTGTCGACGATGAGCTGAGCTTCCTCATCCCCGTCGAGCTAATCGTGCCGAGCGACCCCGATGACGTGGTCGTGATCGACCGGTTCCAGTCATCGATCCTCGAGATCTGTGCGGCCCGCAACAACAACGCGGAGCTGGTCGTCAGCGCCAAGTCGAACCAGGCCGGACTGTACGAGCAGCTCAAGAACCTCCTCCCCCCGACAATCGCAGAACGGATCGAGTGGAAGGCCGGCGAGGGCGGAGTCGTGAAGGTTTCCGACCTGATTGCACTCACATGGATCCCCCTCAGCGTGCTCGACCCTATGCCCACGGATCCCGGCGAGAAGGCAGTCGTCCCGCCGATCGCTCAGAACCTTTACCGAAACAAGGGCGAATGCCTGGTGAAGTTCGACGACCTGATGCGGCTCGATGCCGTGACAAGCGAGCACAACGGCAAACTCGAGCTTCACAATCCCCGCATTCTCAGCGCCCTCAAAGTCGCAGCCGACCTTCCCGAAGTGTTCGATCTCATCGAAGAGCTCTTCCCCGGTGCGTACAACAAGGCCCAGGGCTCCTATGGCCGGATCGGCGCGGTAAAGAAGCTGAACCTCAGCGGCAAGCAGCAGCATTCGAAGTTCACGCTGAACCCGATCGACATGGCCAGCCCCGACGGTTTCCTCTACCCGATCGTGTACGGCGTGCGTCAGCTCCTGGTCCAGCAGGCGGACGGCACGATCGAGTGGGTGACCGATCCGCTCGAGTTCCTTCGCAGGAACATGATCGGCATCGCCGAGGCCTACAAGGCTGTGATGCAGGCCCTGAACTGGGAGCCGCAGCCAGTCGGCAAGGCCCCCCTCGCCTATCAGGTCGTGTCGGCGGCGTACGCAACGCTGCTCGCCGCGGACGCTCGATAGTCTTCGGACGTGAGGGAGACTCCGCCATGACGAAGTTGCAGCTGGGTTTGGTCGAGGTGGAGACACGGGACGGGGCGAGATCTTTTCGCGGCACTCCACTTTCCGATCGCGACGGCGGAGAACGTGAGGGTTCAGTCCGCATTGCCAAACTGTCGACGCCCGACGGCCTGGTCGCGAATGTCGGCGTTACGAAGTGGCCCGACGAGGCCTACGATCAACGGTTGATCGATTTTGTCGCCGGACCCGATCCTTATCGTCGACTCGAACGCGCAGGCAACATGAGCCTGAACACGACCGAGGGCGGGGTGGTCGCGGTCCTTCGAGCGCTCAAGTACACAAGTCGCGAATTACCGTCTCTCCAGGCGGTCGGGTGGCCTCAGCTCGACGAGTGGTTGGGCGAGGATGCGCAGGCATACTTCCTCGGCGTTGGGGCCGTGGCCGCAGGTACACACGGAGAGCTGCGGCCCGAAGCTGGTCGATTCGTGGATGAGCCGGCCATCATCGTCGACCCCCACGAGCCACTCGCGCTCTTCGCCGCGTACGCTCTGACTCGAGTGATTCCGATAGCGACCGACTTTGGTCGGGATGGAGTCGAGGTGTTGAACTGATGGAGATCACGAAGGTATCCATCGAGTTGCCCGAACGCGACAGCTACGGCGAGCTGATGAAGAGCTTCTTAACTCTCATGCGAGCCTTTGGCCTGGAGTTGGCAGCGATCTGCGAGAACTCACTCGCCCCGAAGCTCGGCAAATGGTGGTTTCAGAAGCTGATGCAACAGCGCCTTGACGAGAAGCGGATCCGGGGTCAGCAGCAGGACCCAAGGGACGCCGTCATCGTGCTGAACGAGATCGCGCGAGAGATCGCCTCGCCGATTCATGCCGCGCTGCCGCCCAGCGCTTCAACGATCAAAAGCGCAAAGACCATCGTGGCTAAGCGCAATGAGCTCTTGCACTTCAGCGCTGAGGCATCGATCGAGGACATCGGTGAGGTTGCGCACCTGATCCAGGGGTTCGCCCGCCACTACAACATGAAAACGGATGGCGCGATCGTGCCGCTGCTCACGCGGCTTCACAAGCTCAAGCGCGGACAATACGTACCGAACCAGGTCCCGCCTCCAACCGAAGCCGTTCCAGTCCATCAGACACAGCCGCCGGTCGAGCCGACTTCGGATGTGGATATCGTCGGCGTTGTACCTCGACCCAAGATCGGCGGCGTCTGGCAGGGTGAGGTGCCCTCCGGCGAGTTCAAGATCACTAAGACGGGCGACTTGGTCTCTGTGACCACCGGCGACTCTGTTCGAGATCGGGTCGAAGGGGACGTCACGTCGAAGTTGCGCGCGTGGTTGGCGCCGAATCCCAAGGGTGAGCTGTGGATCGCCGCCGACGGTGCCGTTGGCGGATTTGTCACTGCAGTCCCCCGTTTGCTGGGCTACTTAGGTGAAGAACCTCCTGGCGAGATCGCGCGCGGATTCCTATTTCCTCAATACTTTGAGGTAGTTGGGTCTCAAGTCAGGGAGATTGAGACTGGTGCGTCCCATGAGCTCCCTCCGGATGTGATGGTAGTCGGCGGCGAGCTGCTGCGACTGACGACCTACGGGGATCTGATCCGAATCGATGACGACGGTGTGAACCGTGTCGCTGTCGTCGACCCGAACGAGTGGAAGTAGAGATCATGGCCACACCTGACCAATTCATCGTCGATAACACCTCTGACGATTGGAAGGCCCTTCAATATGTCCGTGAATGGTGCGACCTCAGCGAGTCAATTGATATCGCTACGGGCCATTTCGAGATCGGCGCGTTCCTCGCGCTCGATGGAGCCTGGCAGAAAGTGGATCGCATACGGCTCTTGATCGGCGGTGAGACGAGCCGCACGACCGCCGATGCTATCTCGGCCGCGCTCGACCACTCGATTAAGGTCGAGCGCCAGGAGGGTGACGCCTTCCTCACTGGCGTCGATGCTGTTGTTGATGGAATCCGAAGCGGAAAGATCGAGATTCGCGTCTACAAGCCGCGGAAGTTCCACGCCAAGGCGTACATCACGCACGGCCGGCATCGCGTCGTCGGCTCGGCTGCGCTCGTCGGATCGTCGAATTTCACCCGCCCGGGCCTGACTCAGAACGTGGAACTCAATGTGCGCTTTCAAGGCCCAGAAGTCGTCGAGCTCCAGGCGTGGTACGAAGAGCATTGGGAGCAGGCAACTCTCGTGAATCCCGAGCTGCTTGCGGTCCTCAGCCATAACGTGCGCGAATTCAGTCCCTTCGAGGTCTACGCGAAGGCGCTGCAGGCGCTCACCGCGAACGCTGACCCGAGCGACATGGGCTGGGAGGAGACAGAATCCGCGATCTACCCGTTGCTCGCGCCGTACCAGCAGGAAGCGTTCCATTCGCTGATCGAGATGTCTAAGCAATGGGGCGGCGGGTTCCTCACTGACGGCGTCGGTCTCGGTAAGACGTTCGTCGGGCTCATGCTCACCGAGTACTTCGCAGTTCGGCAGCGGAAGAACGTCCTCATCATGGCGACGAAGACCGGGCAGGACGCGGTGTGGGACCCAGAGCTTAGAGAGAAGCTCCCCGAGCTCTTTGGTGGCCAGTTCTCGAACGTCCTCGTCCGCGCGCATACGGACCTCACGACGAACAAGGGCGCGGCCGAGATCGAGCACCTCGCCAAGCGAGCCGACATCGTCATCATCGACGAGGCGCACAACTTCCGGAACCACGGCGCGATGCCGACCGAGGAGAACCCCTGGGGGTCCCGCTGGTGGCGGATGCAGGAGATCTGCAAGGGAAAGACGGTTTTCCTGCTGACGGCAACGCCGATCAACAACACCTTCTTCGACCTCGTCCACGAGGCGGAGCTTTTCACTGGCGTCGACGCCGACGACCACTTCGCAAGCGCCGGCGTGAGCTCACTGCGGAAGTACATAGTCGACCTCGAGAAGCCATTCAAGACCGCCATTCCGGACCACGCGGAGATTGACGCGCTGATGGCGAAGGACAAACTTTTCCAGGCAATCATCCACCAGAGCAGCCGCAAGTACGCGGTCGACAGCGCGAAGCTCGCTGGCGGCGCCGAAGTCGTGTTCCCAGAGACGCAGGTGCCGAGGGTGGTGCCCTACGAGTTCGGCCTGCTCTATGCACCGCTCTTCAAGGAGATCCAGGCAGCATTCAGTCGGGCGACGCCGCTATTCATCCTGCCGATGTACTACCCGCTCGCGTTCTCGACGGACAGCGACATCGACACAGTCACCGAGAACCGCCAGCGGCAGGTCGTGGCTCTCATCCGCACAATCTTCCTCAAGCGCTTCGAGTCGAGCCTGGCCGCCTTCGCCGGCTCCTGCCTGGACCTTTCGGCGAAGATGCTGCGCTGGCTCGACGTGAACACGAAGGGCGACGCGGCGAACGCGGCGAAGCTCGTCGCCTGGCGCACCGCGCACGAGCCGACTCTGCAGCGTATTCACGACACCTACCGGGCGACGCTCGACGAAGTTTGGCACGAGGAGGACCTCACCGAGCAGGAACTCGACGAGCTCGAGTACAACCTTGTCGGCGGGAGATACAAGCTCGGCGAGATGATAGACGCGGCCTTTGGCGACCTCGACCAGCTGCAACGGTTTATGGACCTCGTCGTACTCGCGGCCGGGCATGATGACAAATACGCGCAGCTCCGCGCTCTGCTCCTCGGCCCGTCGAAGCTGGAGAAGAAGGCGCTCGACCCAACGATCTTCACTAAAGAGTTCCAAGATCAGCCGGTTATTGTCTTCACCGAGTTTGCCGACACCGCCCGCTATCTGGAGGAACGACTCCGTGCCGACGGTCTCGCCGACGTTGACCGGATCGACGGCAATCGGGGCAACGACCGCTATGCAATGATCAAGCGTTTCGCCCCTTTCTACAACAAGGTCGGCCCCGCCGACCGGAGGCAGCTCACGCCGCTCCGGGTGCTGGTCTCCACCGATGTCCTCAGCGAAGGCGTGAACCTCCAGGACGGTTCGCTGCTGGTGAACTACGACATCCATTGGAACCCGGTCCGTCTCATGCAACGCATCGGCCGCGTCGATCGCCGGATGAATCCGGGCATTGAGGCCGAGCTCGTGAAGGAGCGGAAGCTGTCGAAGGGCTCCCGTGGCCACATACAGATTCGCAATTTCCTCCCACCCGAGGAGATCGAGAGCTTGCTCAAGCTCTACGGCCGGGTCCAGGGAAAGACGCTCATGATCTCGAAAACGCTGGGCATCCCCGGCGGCAAGCTCATCGACGAGTCCGACCTCTACGACGACGTCAAAGTCTTCCAGGCGTTCAAGGACGAATACGAGGGCGATATCACCCCGGGCGAGGAGCTCCGCCTCAAGTGGCTCGGGCTCGTCAAGGATCATCCGGCTCTGCCGGACCTCGTCGACCGACTCCCGGACGGCATTTCCGTTGCGAAGGGTGGCAAGCCCGCCGGCCTCTTCACGGTGCGACGCGTCCCGGTGCTTGTGAAGTTGGATGAGAACGCCGAGCCCGAGTGGAGCCTGAAGCCCGGTCGGATCGAGTGGGCGCTGAAGACCAGCAGCGATGTCGAGCGCGGCCTGCTCACGATCGACGCCGCAATCGAGGCGAAGCCGGACGACACAGCGCAACCGTTCAGCGCAAAGGGCCATCTGCTCGCTTCGCTCCGCGAATTCGAGCGCGACGAGACGAAGCAGCTCCGCAAGGAGGTCCAGCTCCCGCTCGACGCCCCAACCCCTGAGACTGTCGCCTGGATCGAGGTCAAGTAGTGCCAACGATCATCGACTACCTGCAGAAGGCGGGCTCATCCCTCCAGGCGTTCACAGACCTGCTCGTGAATGGCCTCGATTGGCCGATCCCCGACGGCATGGAGTGGGACGACCTGCCGATTGATTGGAGCCTGGAGTCGCTCGACCTCGAGCCTGCGAAGATCGGCCCGATCGTCGTCCACCAGCTCAACCTCGTCACCGGGCAGGACGTCGGCATCCTCGTGCTCCAGTTCGATGGCAAGCGTCTGCCAGTCGCCGCGGTCCGCCGGATCATCGAGAAGTTCTTGAGGACGCCGGGCGGCAAGACGCGAAGCGGCAAGCGTCCAGCCTGGAACGATGAACGCATCCTCGTCTTCGCGATCTCGCCCGCGGACAGCTCGGTGCACGCGATCGGTGTCGGCCATGACAACGGCCGACGCGCACTCCGATCACTCTCCTGGTCCACGACCTCCACTCCCGCACGCCTTGAACTGATCGCCGAGCGAGGTGTACCGGAGCTGAAGTGGGGTGATCGCGGTCCGGCGCTCGCGACGGGTCTCTCCGCGACTGCCGGCTTCGGGAAGTATCGCGGTGCGATCCAGTCGGCGGCCGCCCTCGCGAGCCGCATGGCCGAGGTCGCCAAGGATCTGCGCGATGAGGTGCTCGACCTGCTCGACGTGGAGACCCCGACCGGCCCAATGCGCTCGCTCCTCGCAGTATTCCAGGAGCGGCTCATGCCAGACCTTACGCCGAAGAAGTTCGCGGACGTTTACGCGCAGACAATGGTGTACGGACTGCTCTCGGCCCGCGTTACCCACCCGGAGCTCTTCGCCGGGGACGCGCCACTGCTCGGCATCCGATTCTCCAACGAGCTGCTCGACTCGATCTACGCCCGCTTCCGCGAACAGACGGCAAGTGAGATCGACGTTGACGAGCTGGGGCTCGGGGAGCTCGCCGCCGAACTCGCGAAGACTGACGTCGAGCAGATCCTCGCCGACTTCGGCTCGAAGGACCGTCGTATGGACCCGGTCGTCTACCTGTATGAGGAATTCCTGAAGCAGTACGACCCGCAGCAGCGGATGGACGCCGGAGCCTTCTATACGCCGTTGCCGGTCGTCCGTTTCATGACGAAGGCCGTCGACCACATCTTGAAGCACGACTTCGGGCTGCTGCTCGGGGTCGCCGACGGCGGCACCTGGGCGGAGGTCTGCAGGCACCTCGGCATCGTGCTTCCAGATGACACTGTCCCGGATCGGCAATTCGTTTCCATGATCGACCCGGCGACCGGCACCGGCACATACCTTATGGAGTGGCTCCGCGTTGCCCGTGAGTCCTACGTCGCTGCCCACGGCGAGAAGAAATGGCCTGAGTATTTCGAGCAGGTGGTCGCTCCGGCGATGCACGCCTTCGAATACTCGGTCGCCCCCTACGCCGTTGCCCACCTAAAACTCGCCGTCGAGGGCCACTCGATGGGTATCGAGGGTTTCGAGCCGACGATCCTGCTCACCGACACGCTGAGTCAGCCTCCCGCGGTCAATGAGCACACGCCGATCGTGATTGGCGACGACGCAATGTGGGATGGTGATTCTGACCCGGTCGCTGTCGAGGCGGAGAAGGCAGACCTGCTGAAGACCAGGGAACGCTTCACCGTCGTCATCGGCAATCCGCCGTACGACCGTGACGAGTCGCGGTCTGCAAGCAAGGACCGTCAAGGGGGTGTCGTTCGCCATGGTGTGCCAGGGATTGCGCCGCTGCTCGAGTCAGTCGCCAAGCCGATGCGCGACGCAGGCCAGGGCGCGTGGGTACACAACCTCTACAACAACTATGTCTACTTCTGGCGCTGGGCGACGTGGCGTGCGACCCAGGAGCTAGGGCAGGGGCCGGGCATTGTTGCGTTCATCACTCCCTCCTCTTACGTCAATGGTGCATCCGCTGGTGGGCTTCGCAACCACTTTCGGGAGGTCTTCGACGACTTTTACGTGGTGGACCTCGGTGGCGACGCCCGCGGTGCCGCGGTCGACGAGAACGTGTTCGACATTCAAACCGCTGTGGCGATCGGTATTGGGGTTCGACGAACCGCCAAGTCCGTAGGCTGCACGATCCGGAAAGTGCGCGTGCCCGGAACGCGGGAGGAGAAGCTCGATTGGCTTGAACAGAGCTTCGAAAGCGTCGAATTCGAAGAGATTTCTGGTCAGGGCTTCGACCGGTTCTCGGCCGCTGCATCCGGTGCGTACTCAGCCTGGCCGGTCCTTGGGGACTTGATGCCGACTGCGTTCACTGGTCCTCAGTTGTACCGGACCTGGCCTATTGCCCCATCTGAAGAGGTGCTCGCTGCGCGCTGGGAAGCCCTGCTCGCTGCTGTCGACCGCGCCGAGGCACTCAAGGTAAGCCGGGATCGCACCCTGGACTCCACGCCACCGATCCTGCAGGGTTCGGGCGCTCGGCTGCCTGCAATCCGAGGACTTTTGCCCGGTGCAAGTCACGAGCCAGTGAGGAGGTACGGATTCAGGAGCTTCGATCGGCAGTTCGTGCTCGCAGACGCGCGGGTCGCGGACTACGGTCGGCCCGGTGTCTGGAAACTGGCTAGCCCCAACCAGATATTTATCGCCACATTGACGACTGATCGAATTACTCGGGGGCCATTGTTCACAGCGTCGCCTTACGTCCCAGATTGTCACTACTTTCGGGGACGTGGGTCAAAGGACATCTACCCGATGTGGCTTGACTCAGGCGAGGATACCGAGAACATGGCTCCTGGCTTCCTTGCTGTGATTCGAGCGGCGCTTGGTGAGGCAGTCGGCTTGGAGTGCTTCGTCCAATATCTCTACGGAGTTGGTGGGACCGGCGCATTCAGCCTGAGATTCAGTGCGGAGCTTGAGGCGGCCGGGCCGTACCACATTCCGGTCACGAAGGACCCCACCCTCTTCAATGAGGTCGCCGCGCTCGGCAGGGAGTTGCTCGCTTGGCACACCTGGGGTGAACGTTACAGCGATGGGCCACTTTCACTCGGTGAGGCGGCCGAGGTCACTAAGATCACCGGCCGGCCGGAGACCTTCGGCTATGACGCGAAGACGCAGACACTCACGGTCGGGGCCGGCAAGATCACGCCCGTATCGCCCGAGGTCTGGGACTTCGAAGTCTCCGGCTTGAAGCCGCTGCAGAAGTGGCTCGGCTACCGCAAGGCGCAGCGCGCCGGCCGCACCTCGAGCCCCCTCGACGCGATTAGCTACGACGAATGGACCTTTACTGACGAACTGCTGCTCGTCATCAACATCCTCCAGCACACTGTCGACCTCACGCCCCGCGCTGCCGCGCTCCTCGACCGCGTCCTCGTGGGCGAGATCTTCACTGCCGAGGAGCTGGGCTGATGTTGCGGGACTGCCGAGTCCGGCGGACAGAAGCGCCCCGCGCGAAACCGACAGGTGAATCGCTCCAGATTGACCATTGAGCTGGGTGCATTCGTACCGCGCAGTAAGCCCGGTTGAAAGGGTATCCGCGTCGACATGATCCGCCGACAAATCGATGTGAGTCCCCGGCTCTCAAGGTCGCAAGCGTACTCGGCGTCCCGCAGGCTGTCACCCGAAAACGACCGATTTCGGGGCGACGCCGGGGAGTCAGCACCAGGTCACGACACGCCGGGCGATCGTGCACCGAAACTCTTCACCGAAACCTTGGTGCGGCGAAACGGCCTGTCGACCGTTGTCGGTTACAGGGTTCTGGCTTCACCCCCAGAAGATTGGATCGCCGCTATCCGCGACGACATCCAGCAATGCCTGTACCTGCCGTGACGGTGGCGTTCGGTCGTAGCGGTGGAACCGGAGGTGCCGGTCCCGCCAGTAGAGGGTCCACTCACCCGTCGTGGCGGTGTACCGCAGTCGCGCGATGGGAAATCTTGTCCACTCCCCCGCTGGGTCATCCCATGGTGGCCGCGTTTCCACGATCGTCACCGCCGTCGCCGTGACGTCGGCTTCCACGCGGAGCTGATCGGCATGCTGTGGCGATGTCTCCTGAGTGCACCACTTCCTGATGCGTCGCAGGTCGATTTCAGGAACTGGCACGAGTGGCTTCCCGAGCGCGGCGGTAGAACGTGGACCGGGTCAGACCCAGATCTCTGAGAACCTGCGTCGTCGACTCCCCCTCCTCGATCAGGCGCAGTGCATTGCGGATCTGCCTGTCGGAGACTTTCTGGGGTCGGCCGCCGAGGTTCCCCCCTGCTGTGCGCCGTTTGGCGACGGAGTCGGTGATGCGCTCCTTCTTGATGTCGAGCTCCATCTGCGCCAGAGCCGACAACACGGTGAAGACCATTGCCCCCATCGGGGTTGACGTGTCCACATCTCCGCCACCGAGGTTCAACACCCGAAGGCCTGCCGACCGCGACCGTAGTCCCTCTGCGAATGTGAGCATGTTCTGGGTCGAGCGCCCAAGACGGTCGAGCGTCGTGACGACCAGGGTGTCCCCGTCCTGGATCGCGGCGAGAGCGCGGTCGAACTCGGGCCGCGACGCTCGAGCACCCGACACTCCGTGGTCGACGTAGAGATCGTCTCGGCGGACGCCGGCCGCCAGAAGATCAGCCGCCTGTCGATCAGTGGCCTGCTGTTTGGTGGAGACGCGTGCGTATCCGATCAACTTGCCCACCGATGCCTCCAAGTGTCCCAAAACCGTAAATGAGTACCTTGATCTAAGCAGACCCTTTCGGCACATAGTTATGGGAATCGCCGCATCCCGGAAAGCCGGGGAGATGGTCGCGCCGGATCAGGGGTCGGTGGGATGTCCCATATCCCTAGGGTTACAAGACAACGGCGGGGAGTCCGCGGGCTAGACCAAGTGGCCACCAAAACCTTCGAATAAATCGGTGAGCCAGGTCAAGATGTCACCCGACCATGCATGAGGCCGGTATCCCGGATGGAAGTTTGTCTACGCCTCATCGCTCGGTAGTTCTTCTATTGCATCGGACATCTCACCCTCGGGTCGGGTTATCCACAAACAGGCTGCCCTGGCGACTTATTTGCTCGCCTTGCCGCGTTCTGCGGCACAGGCCTTGCATTGGCCAAAGATGTCGATCACATCGCGGATCTGTGCATATCCGTATTCCGCTGCCGTGCGTTGGACCCATTGAGCTACATCCTCGCCTTCGACCTCGACTGTCTTGCCGCAATCGCGACACACGAGGTGGTGGTGGCGGGGACCGGGAGTGCAGACTCGGAAGAGGACCTCGCTTTCGTTTTGCAACGTGTCAAGTTCTCCTTCCAGCGCGAGCTCATGCAGGCCGCGGTAGACCGTGGAGAGACTAATCTTCAGACCCGCGGCGCGAAGGTTGAGATAGATGTGTTGCGCTCCGGCAAACCCTGCTCGACTGCTTTCATCTAGTGCCTTCCTGATCGCGTCCCGTTGCCGGGTGTTGCGGATCACAACCTCTACCGCGCTGCTGCGGTGCCGGTCCGCCGACCTGCCCAGCCGCGCCGGTTACGACGGGAGCCGATGATCCGGCAGACCACGTATATCGCGAAGGAAATTGTCGTCACGAAAGGGCTGATGGGTATCGATGTACCCAGCGCGATCATGATCCCGCCCACCATCGCGGTAACACCGAATGCCATGCTCAACAGAGGTACCACCACCGGGGAGGAAGAGACCCGAAGCGCTGCAGCTGCTGGTGTGACCAGGATTGCTAACACGAGAAGCGATCCGACGATCTGCACGCTGACGGCCACGGTAAGGCCCAGCAGCACCATGAACAGCATCGACACCAACCCGACCGGAACGCCGCGGCCTGCCGCGACGGGAGCATCGGTGCTGGCGAACATCAGCGGCCGCCAACTGACCAGCAAGCCGATAACGACAATGACGCAGATGACTATCAGGGAGTTCAGCCGAGGGTTGTCCACTGCGACGATCTGACCGGTGAGCAGGCCAAACTTATTCGACGCTCGGCCGTCGTAGAGGGCCAGGCATAAGATACCCAGCCCCAACCCGAAGGGCATCAGGACCGCGATGATGGAGTTGCGGTCTTTCGCGCGAACACCAAGAACACCAATGATCAGGGCCGCGATCAGTGATCCGATCAGGGAGCCTTCGACCACCCCGATCCCGAACAGAAGCCCAGCGGATGCGCCCGCAAACGAGAGTTCGCTGATGCCGTGCACAGCGAACGCCATATCGCGTGCCATGACGAGGACGCTGATAAGTCCACCGACTATCCCGAGAATCGCTCCAGCGATGATGGAATTCCTCAGCAGCACGACTAGTTCGCCGTAGTTGTCGAAGTGGAAGATCGAGGTCCACCAGTCGTCACTGGTCATCAGCAGCACTGTGTGCATCATCGCAGCTGCTCCTCTGCCGGATGGGGGTGGGTGGTGTCGGTTGCACCGACGACGATGACGCGCCCATTGGCTCGGATCACGTCAACGTCGGCGCCGTAAAGCTCGCTGAGCACCGAACTTTGGAGAACTTCGTCGGGGGTTCCGATGCGAAAACGGCCACCGGCCAGATAGAGAACCCGGTCGACCATGGTGAGTATTGGGTTGATGTCGTGGGTGACGAACACCACTCCGAAGCCGCGGGCGTTGCGCTGGTGGTTGATCAGCTCGCTGATGCTGCGTTGGTGGGCCAAGTCAAGCGAGAGTAGCGGCTCGTCGCAGAGAAGCAGCCGGGGGTCTCCCGCGAGAGCCTGCCCGACTCGAAGGCGCTGTTGCTCCCCTCCGGAAAGGATGGACAGAGGAACGTTCGCGTAGGAACTGGCTCCAATATCGGCCAGAAGCTCGTCGAGCTTCCGGCGACGGGACCTACTAGGTAGCGGGATGCCCCACCGGTGTCCATCAATACCCTGAGCCACCAGGTCTCGGGCCCTTAAGGGCGTGCCGGGGTCGGCGAGCTTCTGCTGTGGAACATACCCGATGCGGCGGTTACCGCGCCGAACAGGAGCTCCAAGAAATTCGATACTGCCCTGAGAGAGCGGTTGTTGGCCGAGTATGGCTTTGAGGAGGGTGGTTTTGCCCGAACCATTCGCGCCGAGAACGGCGACAAACTCCCCCGGTTCAATGTCGAGATTCAGGCTCCCCCACAGCGAGCGTTCCCCGAAACGCATCGCGGCGTTTTCCACCCGCAGCACAGGCCCGACCGGGGTAGGGCCCCCGGTCGGGCGATGCACCGTGGGAACTGGTGTCTCAGCCACCCAGTGCTGCGGAGATCGCGTCGAGGTCGTCCTGCATCCACTGGATGTAGGTCTTGCCCTCAGGCAAGGTCTCTCTGACGGGAACGACGGCGACTCCGTTCTCTTCGGCTGCGGCAAGGACCGCCTCGGTCTGCGGTCCTGTGGTCTGTTCGTTGTAGGCCAGCAGTTTGACGCTCTTGCTCGAGAACAGATCCAGAGTCTCCTGCAATGCAGCAGCGGGCACGTCGGTGTCCTCTTCGATGGCTTCAGCGAACGCGTCAGGTGTGAGGTTCTCGAGCCCCACAGCCTCCAGCATGTACAGCGGCACCGGCTCAGTGATTGCCACACCCTCGCCCGCGAAGCTGGCGTTCAGTTCATCCTCCTGCGCCTCAAGACCGGCGAGTTCCCTTTTCAGGGAATCCCCATTCGCCGAGTAGGTGCTGGCGTTATCAGGGTCGATGTCGGAGAGTTCGGCGACGATGTCATCGACGAGCTTGCCGACCGAGGGGAAGTCGTACCACATATGCTCGTTGAACTCGCCCTCGGCGGGTTCCTGATCGTAGCCGGAAATGTCGGCCACGGTCAGGACAGTCACATCAGCGTTATCTGCCGAAGCGAGAATGGTTTCGACGAAGTCGTCGTATCCACCGCCGTTCTCGATGATCAGGTCGGCTTTCGAGAATGCGAGTTGGTCTTGGGCATCGGCTTCATATTCGTGAGGATCTTTGCCCGGATCGTCAATGATGGAGGTGACCTCAATCAGATCCCCTCCGACGCTTGCGGCGATGTCCCCATAAACGTTGGTGGATGCGACAACACTCACTGTCGAATCCTCGGAATCTCCAGCCGTCGGTTGGCCCGCACAGCCGGCAAGTGCCAGGCCGAGCGCTGCCGTTGCTGCGATGGCAGCATAGGAGCGGGTTTTCATGTGATCGCCTATCTGTGTCGGGTGGCCAGAACGACCAGCTGTCGTCGGTTACATAGAAGTTACTACTGTTGAGAACGGTAGTCAAAATGATTCTCAATAGTGCCGTGACGGTCACGTTAGTGGTCGTGCTCGATCTGCCAGACAGGAAACGGATCAACATAGCCCGCCCATTCCATCGGACCTGCGATCAATTCGTCGTCGCCCAGCAGTGCTGCACGCAGTGCTCGCGCGATCCGTTCAGGATGAAGATGTTGGCCGACGAAGACCAGCTCCTGCCCGACGGGTGAATCGGCATCCCAGCTGGTCATGGCTGTGGAGTTGATGGCCAGTACTGTTCCGGCACTTGTCCAAGACGCGACCCGTTCGGGCCTGCTGGCAAGCCTGGCAAGCCCGCGTGAGCGCAGGATAAGTCCGACGTCGTCCGGTTCGAGGCAGTGTGTGACCACCTCAGCCAGCCGTGCTGGATGAAAAGGTCGAGGGTCACGAAAGACCACGGTATTGATTGAGTTCAGTGTGGTCGGCAGGCCTCCTCTGCCGGAGAGTTCCAATGCCCACCCCATGCGGCGGCCGACCTCGGATGCGACAGTGAGAGAAGGCGGCCGACGTCGTCGCAAGCGGATTGCGCCAGCAAGCGTGACGACGGCTGCTGCTGGATTGAGCCTCTCTATCAGGCCATAAATTGCTCGCAACTCTGTCGGCCGGCAGTCCGCTACTCCGGTAAGGATGATCGCTGTTGCAAACTCGAGCTGGACGGCCAGAAGCTCACTCGTGTCGCAATCGTCCGCGGCAGCCTCTGGCCCGTCGCGGAAGAGCAGTCGGCGGATGTCGTTGGCGCGCGCGACCGTGATGAGTTCCCTCAGGGCGGGACCGTCTGAGGTTGTCCGTTCCTTGAATACCGACTCAAGCACGAGGGCAATCTCGGCCGGATCGGCAGGCTCCAGCTCGATAATCACATCGCCGCGACGACCACTGTCAGCGAGGTCCACGAGATGCTCAGCCAGCTCTAGTGCGAGTTCGCCCGCGTCTGCCTCATCGCTACCCAGAGGCGGCCCGGGGTTGTCGTCCGCCGCGGTACCGCTCAGAATTGTGGCCACAGTTGACTTGCCGACATGGCGAAGCCCGCTGACCAGAGTTACCGCCAAAGGGGAGAGCTCACTCATTGGTGGCCGTCTATTCTCATCATCACCCCACTATGCTAGTTGATAATAGTTATCAACAAGAAATGAGGATGACCGTGAAAGTGCGCAATTCACTGAAAGCGTTGAAGAAAATACCCGGTGCTCAAATCGTCCGCCGTCGGGGGCGCACGTTTGTGATCAATAAGTTGAATCCCCGGATGAAGGCTCGCCAGGGGTAGTCCGCGGCGAACCCGCCCTGTCGCGCCCTCCGTCACGATCCGCCCCGAGCCGGTGAGGTGAGTCGCAGAAGTCGCGGCAAACCGGGGCGCAGAATTTCAGACTCGGGCGATGCGGCGGCGGGATTGACCAGCTCGATCGAGCCAATCCTTTCCGTTGCTACTTTCATCTGCCATGGCACAGACTGAGCACTCAGCGGCGCGAATATCGCGACTTTTTTCGCGGCCCTGAATCTGAAGAGCGCGAAACAATGTCTCCGACTCTTCCCGAACGCACCTCTGATGTTCTGCTCGAGACGAACGGATGCAATTCTCACCGTCCGCCCTTAGGAGAGACGAGAAGATCTGGGGCCCCGCTCGAGTTGACGAGGGGCCGAGCCGTTCAGCTCAGCGGGACGTCACATCAGGAGTGGAGTCCACCAGTTCTTGGCACTGACGACAGCGCCCAAAGACATCCAGAACGTGTCGCACCAGCGTGAACCCCTCGTCCGCGGCGACCTTCTCTACCCATTCTTCAGCGGGCGCATCCACCTGCACGGTTTTGCCGCAGTCCACGCACACCAAATGGTGATGATGCCCGGACTCACAAGAACGGAATAACTGTCCCGTGCTGCTGATCTGAAGGACATCAGCTTGCCCGACCCGCGCCATCTCGTTCAACGCCCGATAGACCGTCGCAAGCCCGATCGCTGAGCCCTGGTCTCGGAGTCTGCCGTGGAGATCTTGCGCGCTGATGAAGTCCGGCGATGCCTCTAGCGCGATTCGGACGGATACCTTCTGTTCTGTTTGTCGTTGCCCGATTAGCGCTGCCATCCGGTTCACCCCTCATCGACTTGCCCAACGTTAGACGGTATCGAATACCGTTCTCAGTATTATAAACACATTGCAATTGATTTATATATGTGGTTGAGTGTAGCCAATGGACGAACACCAAGGACTCACCGCGACAGCGGATCTATTCAAAGTTCTCAGTTCAGAATCTCGACTCCTGCTGGTGAAGCTCCTTGCAGCAGAACCAGCAACAGTCGGCACTTTGGTCAATAAAACCGGAATGTCCCAACCACTGGTCTCCCAACATCTGCGAACCCTGCGACAGGCAAACATCCTGATCGTCGCCCGTAGCGGCCGGGAGGCAACCTACCAGCTCGCCGACCACCACATCGCCCACGTGATCGACGACGCCATCATTCATGTCCTAGAAGAACGCACCAACACCACCGAGGGAGAAACACCATGAGCACCACTGAACTTCACGCCGAACACGCCGTCACCGAGCACGAGCACGGACCGACCTGTGGACACGATGCGGTACCCCACGACGGTCACACCGATTACATCCACGGCACCCACCACCACGCGCTTCATGATGATCACTACGACGAGCATGAAAGCGTCGCCGAGCACACATCCGAGACGCACGCGCATGGCGCCGACTGCGGCCACGAGACCGTGAGCCATGACGACCACGTCGACTACCTCCACGACGGCCACAAGCATGCTGCCCACGCCGATCACTACGACGAGCACTAAACCCGCGGCGTCGTCGCCGTCCCGGCCGTACCAAAAGTTCCGGTGAGCGGCCGGGAACTCACACCGTCGAGGTCGACTCTTCAAAAGAAGACGCCATCACCGCCGAGAGCCAGCGATCAATGGGGCAGAGATCTGCGAGCCGCGGCGCGGTTCGGGTCAGGCCGGCCGTGAATGATCAGTCCGTACATCGAAGCGTGCGGAAACCTGTGGGAGCTGTACAGCCGATGTAGCAGCAACAGCAGCGTCGAAGTCTTCGGCGACGAGTGCTGCGTTAACACCCGCACCGACCGCTGCTCCCGCACCGATCGCCATGGCGATGTTCGCAGCGGGATTGACGACGTTGCCGGCGGCCCAGACCCGATCGTTGCCGGTCTTACCCATCGCGTCGACCTGCACGAAGGCGCCCATCGGACCCTCCGCCCTGGCAAGGCGCAGAGGCGCCAGAAAGTTGTCATGCGGACGAAGAGCACCGCCGGTAAAGATCGCGTCCAGTTCGATCTCGCGGCCGTTCTCGGTTCGCACCGCCTTGATCTGAGCACCCTCACCCAGGACTTCGGTCACCGCCGTATCGACGAGATCGATCCCTCGGGCGCGCAGCCGCCGCTTCGCAGTTCCCGAGATGCCACCCAGTCCGGCCGTAAACAACGTCACCCGCGAGCTCCACTGCCGCACGAGTTCAGCCTGATGAAGGCCCATTGGCGACGTCGCAATCACTCCGAGACGTTGATCTCTGACCTCCCAGCCGTGGCAGTACGGGCAGTGCAGCACCGTCCGCCCCCACCGCTCACGCAATCCGGGGATATCCGCTAGTTCATCGGTCAGACCGGTCGCGACAATCAGGGAACGTGCTGTCCGGACGGCCCGATCGGCGAGAGCCACCTGAAGAAATGGCTCAGCCTGCTCAACCAAAGAAACAGTTCCACGCTCGAACTCGACCCCATAGGAGGCGGCCTCGTTGCGCCCGCGCTCAAGCAGAACCGCTGGCTCGACTCCTTCGTTGCCCAGCACGCCATGCATATGCGAGGCGAATCTGTTTCTTGGGCTTCCGCCGTCGACGACCAGGACTTGCCGCCGCGCCCGCCCCAGCATCAAT
Organism: Salinibacterium sp. CAN_S4; assembly: GCF_015752305.1. Lineage (NCBI taxonomy): Bacteria > Bacillati > Actinomycetota > Actinomycetes > Micrococcales > Microbacteriaceae > Salinibacterium > Salinibacterium sp. CAN_S4. Next base: position 126,104 of record NZ_JADOVB010000006.1, read on the forward strand.
GCGGCGCTCAGACCCGCCACGCCCCCGCCAACGATGATGACATCCCATATCCGATCTTCCATAGGCACAGCTTTGCCGGGAGAATTAGGTATCCACAAACTTTCTTGCGGAAACAGCAAGGAGTGCAATGTCCCCAGATCTGCTGCACATTGGCCCAAGACTACGAGCCGCTCGGCGCAAGCGCGGCTGGACGCTGGACGAACTCGCATCACGAGCAGAGATATCGGCCAGCACACTGTCGCGCCTCGAGTCTGGCAAACGGCAGGCAAATCTTGAACTTCTCCTCCCGCTAACCCGACTTTTGGGTATCCGCCTCGACGACCTAGTCCGACTCGAATCGATAGATCCTCGAGTGCGCCGCCCCGTGATCCGCCGCGACGGACTGATCATCGCCCCACTCGCTCCCCAAGAATCCCAGGTCCATACCTACCGGATCACCTATCCGCCGATCGGCGCACCCACGGAACTTCAAGTGCATGACGGCTATGAATGGCTATATGTGCTCAGTGGTCGACTTCAACTGAGACTCGGTGACCAAGACCTGACCCTCGCTCGAGGAGAGGCAGCAGAGTTTGACACCGGCATCCCGCACAGCATGTCCGCCGCAGGCATGCGCCCGGCCGTCGTCATCAGCATCTTCAATGAGGCTGGCGTCCGAATGCATACTTACGCGTCGGCTGTCGCGTTCTAACCGAGATTTGGGCTGCTGCGGGGATTTCGGACAGCGGAATTAGTGGATTCGTCTACGCTGCCAGGGCTGGCTGCTGATAACCATAGTGGACTTCGTTGGGC
>NZ_JADOVB010000007.1:0-89825 GCF_015752305.1 Salinibacterium sp. CAN_S4
CGGCCCAACGAAGTCCACTATGGTTATCAGCAGCCAGCCCTGGCAGCGTAGACGAATCCACTAATTCCGCTGTCCGAAATCCCCGCAGCAGCCCAGGCCAATCCTCAGGTGGTTACTGATGCGTTCGTGCGGATCATGCCAAACTTCACAAACTCCGAATGGCTGCCGGCGAGCCACAAGGTGGGAAAGAACCCCCGCTCAGTTAGGGAGGCACCACCACACAGCCCGCGACGTGCCAAACCCATCGCCGAGTACGTTGCCGCTTCTGTACCCCTGCATGTTGCTGATTCCTGGACATACTTCGGCCGCGCCATGAGCGCAGTCTCGTCTGGGGCGATCGAAGTGGCGCAACACTTGCTCTACTACAGCGAGCTGCGAGCCATGCACGCGTTGCTATTTCGACATGGCGTCGTCCTGCTCAACAAAAAAAACTTCGTGCTGACGACCACGGGCACTGTGAACATCCCATTTCCGACGAGCGCAAAGTACATGGCGGAGAACGCTCATCAATCCATCTGGGTTCTTTTTAGGCATTGGACCAAGATGCAAGCGTCCGCAGCCTTCTACTCCAAGACGATTCAGCTCCGTGGTGAACCGCTCTCAAAGTGGGCCGCCGAACGGCCCTTGCAGTCGTCCCTGAAGTCGGTCATTGGGCCGCTCATGGAGAGATGGGGCATGGATGTCGCCCGCTTCTCGAACGATCGAGAGCTCCGGAATCAACTGAGCTACAACCCAACTCGAATCCAACTAACACCAACGGGTATGACACCTGCCTATGTCGCAGACCTATTCCAGCAAGTCTGGATGCTCCTTGAGCCTGAACCTTCGAACGCATTTGAGGCTCTAGACAGGCACATTATGCGGGACACGTTCGAGGCTTTCGTGACTCAGGATCATAAGAGCCGCCAGATTAGCGTCCCGAACCAATACGGGACGATGAATGAATACTGGGTAGAAAAAGTTCTCGGCCTCGGTAGCGCGAAATCCGTCGCCAACTTTTTCGACGATCCCGCGGCACAACCAGGCCCCGCGATCCTTTCCGACGCGGGCCGTGACCTTTCGGGGTTGGACTTGACCAAACAGCTGACTGGAATGATCGGGCGATCACTGGTGTTGCTCCGATTCGCGACCGGTGCGAGCCGGGATCTGCTGACGGAGTCAGGATGCTCGACATCGCAGGTCGACTTCTGGCTCGAGGACATGCTGACTCTGCACGGCATTCAGCCACCCGCCGGAACGCCAAGGAACTATCTCGATCTCTACGATGGCATCCGCGACATGGTCGACGACATTGGTATTCTCGAATCGGAGACTGACCCCGCCAACTTGGCGATGATCACGGAAGTACTCGCCGAACAGTTCCAGACCCTATCTGGATTCGAGCGCGTCCCCGCATGGGCGGTAGCGTAAGCGCCGTTGTGCTGATCGTTTAAACTACACGGGCTCCAAGGTGGGCATGCTCACCGGGACCCTCGGCGAGGAACCCCGCGACCTCGCGCCGCGCTCGCGTCGATTTGTTGATTTACTCGCTGGTTCAGGTGCTGTTTCTCGATTTGTAGCTGTCGAAGTGGAGATCGAAGCTGTCGCGATTGACCTCCTCAAGATCAGCAGCGTAATTGCTGGCGCAAACATTGAACGAACCGGACCAATCGACGCCGCGAAACTCGTCCATGAGCGGGAGCAGCGAGCCGATTACTAACTCGCTCAACATATCGACCTCGCGAATAAGGCCCTCCTGTACCGGCAACCGACCGATGCATCTACGATTCAACAGGCTCGGTTGTTGTGCGAGTCGCCGATTGAGGGCGGATTCCTTTGGTCCGATCATGGGGGTTATTACTTCTCTCCTCACAGGCGATCACGCTAACTGCGTTCTATGAGACGACGCCGACTCGTGCATCCCAACGCACTATAGCTCTTGCCTCGCCTATTCGAACTGCGTCACGAGCCTCCGCGTCGCCAAGTCACACCGCTCAGCCCTTCCGCCCAACGGAACGGCTCCTGCCACATATTCGATCTGCTTAGAGCGTGGATGTCCGCACCGAAATCAGGCGGCAGTTAAGAACCATCGCACCTGTGCCCGCGCTCCTCAAAGGTCGCACGATCGTCGGCGACGGAGTCAAGTCCGCCACGAAAAAACTCGCGGGCGGAGATTCGATATTCTGCGATCCGCCTTACTCCGACGCCCAGTACAGCCGCTTTTACCATGTACTTGAAGGCATCGCGCGCGGTGGATGGGATCAGGTACTCGGAGCCGGTCGGGCTCCCATCGGAAGTGACCGTCCGTCGTCTGATCTCAGGGGAACGCTGCCCCGGGAGGGACTCGACGCCCCACCCGAGCCGCCGACACATCGCGCGGTCGCGCGCATCCATTTTGTGTGCCGTTTGCGCGACGCGTCGGACTGCGCGGTCGGGGACCCCGTGCTCCGAGGTGCCACCCATCGGCACGAATCAGAAGCAGCCCGGCTGCGCGCATAAAAATAGCCCACACGTGGTGGGCTACTTCAGATTCGTGCCCCTGGAGGGACTCGAACCCCCAACCGTTTCCTTAGGACGGAACTGCTCTTCCATTGAGCTACAGAGGCTGGCTTGGAAAGTTTAGCCGACCGGGGCGCCGAGGAACGCCTCTACCGAGGACGCGAGGATCGTGCGCTGGTTGTAGACGCTCTTCTGGCCGAAGTTGTACTCCTCGATCACGATGAAACCGTTGTCGAGCACCTGCTTCACGTAGGCCACGTGGTTGATCGAACCCCACCAGGCGACGTCACCGACGGCGGGGGTGGTGGTGCTGACGGGCCAGCCCTTCTTCTCCCAGGCGTACTTCCACTGGCTGGCGTTACCGCCCGTGGGGGTCATGTTCGACCACACCCACTTGAACGGAGCCTTGTACGAGCCGGCGTCGCGGTTGATGCGCCACGCGACGAAGTCTGTGCACTGGCGGTAGTAGTAGTTGAGCACCGAGAGGCCGCCGCCCTGCTCCTCGCCCAGCTCGTAGGGCCACGGGTAGTCGTCGCCGAGCTCGCGGGCACCGGAGGCGAGGTACGTCGCGTTGTTGGCCGCACGCACGTCGTCGCGGGTCGCCGCGGCGATCTCCTCGGGGGTCGTCGCTTCGTAACCGTCACGCACGGCAGCGACGGACTCCGCCTGGTCGCTCACGGTCACGGACTGGCTCGCCGCCGTCAGCTTCGCGCCGTCGGACTGCGTGTCGGTGAAGGCGTACGCGGGAAGCCCTGCCACGGCGAACAGGCCGCCCACGACAGCCATCGTCGCCAGCACGCTGGCCGGGTGCTTACGGGTCGTCCTAGGGGCGGCAGTGCCCGCGTGGATGCGGCGGACCTCAGCACGACGCAGCTTGCGGGTCGCGCCAACCGGGGCGACGGTAACGCTGGGCGCATCCTGAATCGACGCTGCGGAGATCTGGATGCCGCCGGCCGAGAAATCCGGAAGCAGCAGTGGCATCGCACCACCGTCAACGGCTGCGGTGGAGACGACCACGGGAGTCACGTCGACCGGAGCGACAGCGACAGCCTCCACACCAGCGGCCTCGACGGCTGAGGACTCGACGGCTGCTGCGGCAGCCTCGGCGGCACGCAGCTCGCGGCGGGTGAGGAACTTCTGCTGCGCGATGGGTGCATCGGCGGGCACGGCGCCAGCGGGTGCAGCCGTGCCGAACAGGTCATCCATATTGCTGGATGGCATGACATCGACCACGTTTAGATATTCCTTACAGGTGTTTCGAACCTCAACGAGGCTAGGTGAATCACCGCGACATGTCTCATCGTCACAGCGAAATTACAGTCAAGTGGGGGTCAGCCCGGGGGGTAGAGATAGGTGGCACTGCCTGCCGCGATGACGCGTGAGCTGTACTGGTGGTAGTTGCCGTAGTTGTATTCCTCGATCAGCACCGAGCCATCGCCCAGCACCTCTTTCACGTAGGCAACGTGCATGTATTCGGTCACGGCGACGGCTCCGGCAACCGGGGTGCCGCTGACGGGCCATCCGTGGTTGTTCCAGGCGCTCGTCCAGGAGCTGGCGTTACCGCCACCGGGAGTCATGTTTCCCCAGGTCCAGGCCCAGGGTGCGCCCGTGGAGCCAGCGTCGCGGTTGAGGCGCCACGCGACGAAGTCGGTGCACTCCCCCATGTAGTAGCCGAGCGCGGAAAGTCCCGTGCCCATGCCCGAGAAGGGATAGTCGTCGCCAGCCTGGCGGGGGCCCGGATCGGAGTAGACGTAGCTCGTGATCCGCGCGGCCGAGGCAGCGGCGGCGGCAGCGGCCTGCTCGGTGGCGATCTTCTGCGCGGCCAGCTCTTCGGGGGTGGTGGCCGTGAAGCCATCGCGAGCGGATGCCGCGGCATCCGCGACCGACGCGCTTGCGACGATACTCTGGGAGGGAAGGCTGCTGACATCCGTTGAGGTGGATGCCTCGGTCGGGTTCATCGCGTAGGCGGGAAGGCCCATCACACCGAACATCCCGCCGACGGCGAGCATCGTGACCAGAACGGCCGCCGGGTGCTTCTTGTCTTTGCGGGCGGCTCGCGCTGCGAACGCGCTGGCGGCCTCCGCTTTACGCGTGGCCGAACGGGAACCTCGAGAAACTGCATCACCTGGGGCGGAAGATTCTGGGTTGACCGAAAGATCCAGTTCACTGGATTTCGTCAAATTTACCAAAGTTGCGTATACCTTCCGGGCTGCCGGGACTTCACCGAGGTTACCCGAGGTGATGCCGCCTGTCCACTTTTTATCACAAATAGATAACGCTACGCAGCCGGGGCGAGGTATTCCTCCCAGTCGGGAAGGGCTCTTTCGACCCCACGGATCAGCCAACCGTGCCCGTGCGGAGGGCGCGGCGTCATCCTCAGATTCCAGCCCATCTCGGCCGGAGTGCGGTCGCCTTTTACGTTGTTGCAGCGCAGGCAGCAGGCCATCAGGTTCTCCCAGCTGTCTTTCCCACCCCGGGATCGCGGCATCACGTGGTCGATCGTGTTGGCCGTGCCACCGCAGTATCCGCAGCGGTTGTTGTCGCGCCGCAGCACACCGCGACGGGAGACCGGCACGTGACGGCCACTGGGGATGCGCACGTAATTTCTCAGGATGATGACCGACGGACGATCCCACGCCCCCGCGGCCGCCCAGACCGGGTGGTCGGCATCCGCCGCGATGATCGTCGCCTTCTGGTTCATCACGAGCACGAGGGCTCGCTTGAACGACACGATGGCGAGCGGCTCGTAGCCGGCATTAAGGACAAGGGTTCGCATGGTCATCCTCTCGAAAGTGCCTGCACGGCTTGCAGGCAATAACGCTCCAGGAATTCGCGCGTGGAGAGGGCAGAAAACACAAAAGGCACTGTCGGAAGACAGTGCCTAAACGTTACGGACGCGAGTTACCTCACACCGCTTACTGCTGTGTCGTATGTAGAAGTTGGCACAGGTATCCACGGTTTGGATGCTGTGCGTAATCGACATTCGACTCTCCGGTTCACTCGTGAATCCCAAGGATTTCAGGGTACCCCGAAAATCCCGGGTGAATGACCGCGTACGGCGCCGTGGCGCGCCGATCAGATGGCGACGAAAATATGAACGGCGACCTCGTTAGGCAGCTCCAGCCCGTCGCCGAAACCGTCGACCTGAACCGACACATACGAGTCGGCAGACGAGATGGATGCCGTGGCCCCCGGCAACACTCCCGCGGCCTGCAACTGCTGCAGCAGTTCCGGCTCGAACTGCACGGGCTCGCCGAGGCGGCGGATGACGGCACTGATCGGTCCGCGGGCGGCGGCGACGGCATCCACGAGATTGATCACGCCGTCCATGAACGCAGGAGCAGCAGGATCGCCCAGCTCTTCGAGGCCGGGGATCGGGTTGCCATACGGGCTCTCCGTGGGGTGGTCGAGCATCTCGAGCAGCCGACGCTCCACCTGCTCGCTCATGACGTGCTCCCAGCGGCAGGCCTCGTCGTGCACGAACGCCCAGTCCAGGCCGATGACGTCGGCGAGAAGGCGTTCCGCGAGTCGGTGCTTGCGCATGACGTGGATGGCACGGCGCCGACCTTCGAGGGTCAGCTCGAGGTGGCGGTCGCCCTCCACGACGACGAGCCCGTCGCGTTCCATACGGCCGATGGTCTGCGAGACTGTCGGCCCTGAGTGCCCGAGCCGCTCCGAGATTCGAGCCCGAAGGGGCACGATGTGCTCCTCTTCCAGGTCGAGGATCGTGCGCAGGTACATCTCGGTCGTGTCCACGAGATCTGTCATGCTCCAAGACTAACCGGATGCCGACAATAGGATTGGACTCATGCCAAGCCTGACGATCCCCACTAACCTCCTGCCCGCCGATGGTCGCTTCGGTTGCGGGCCTTCCAAGGTTCGCCAGAAGCAACTGGACTACCTCGCCGGAGCTGGCGCGGCAATCATGGGTACGTCACACCGCCAGGCTCCCGTGAAAGACCTCGTCGGCCGGGTGCGCAGCGGGCTCGGCGAGCTGTTCCGCATCCCCGACGGCTACGAGGTCGTCATGGGCAACGGCGGATCGACGGCCTTCTGGGATGCCGCGGCCTTCTCGCTCATCGGCAAGCGCAGCCAGAACCTGACCTTCGGGGAGTTCGGCTCCAAGTTCGCCGCGGCGGCGGCCGCCCCGTTCCTCGAGGCGCCGATGGTCATCAACGCCGCCGCGGGCTCGCGAGCCGAGTTCGAGATCGTCGACGGAGTCGATGTGTACGCGTGGCCCCAGAACGAGACATCCACCGGTGTGATGGCCCCGGTCACCAGGGTTCAAGCACCCGGCGCCCTGACCGTGATCGACGCGACCTCGGCGGCAGGCGGCATCGACTTCGACTCCAGCCAGGCCGACGTCTATTACTTCGCCCCCCAGAAGAACTTCGCCTCGGATGGCGGGCTGTGGTTCGCACTCTTCTCCCCCGCAGCCATCGAGCGCGTAGAGCAGATCGCCGCGTCGGGTCGCTACATCCCCGAGTTCCTGTCGATCAAGAACGCCGTCGACAACTCCCGCCTCAACCAGACGCTCAACACGCCCGCCCTGTCGACGCTGCTGATGCTCGAGAACCAGGTCGAGTGGATCAACGGCAACGGCGGGCTCGCCTGGGCGTCCTCGCGCACCCTCGAATCGTCGGGCGCGCTCTACGACTGGGCAGACTCCGTGTCATACGCGACGCCGTTCGTCACCGAGGCCTCGCACCGCTCGCAGGTGGTCGTCACGATCGACTTCGACGATGCAGTGGATGCCGCGGCCATCGCCAAGACCCTGCGGGCCAACGGGATCGTCGACACCGAGCCGTACCGCAAGCTCGGTCGCAACCAGCTGCGTGTCGCGACGTTCGTGGCGATCGACCCGGCCGACGTGCGTCAGCTGATCAGCTCGATCGAGTTCGTGGTCGAGAACTCCTAGGCGGTCGGCACGGCGTCAGTACGACTTTTCCTGCTCGTCGTCGTCGTCGTCGTCTGAGTCGTCGTCGGCCGGGTCGTCGTCGGTCGGGTCGTCGTCGGTCGGGTCGTCGTCGATGAGGGAGTCGATGTCGACACCGTCGAGGTCGCCGCCGTGGAGCACGTCGTTGTTCAGATCGTCGTCGTCATCGTCGTCGTCGTCATCGTCGTCGTCGTCATCGTCCGAGTCTTCGTCGTCGGACTCGTCATCGTCAGACTCGTCCTCTTCCGAATCGTCATCATCGTCGTCATCATCGTCGTCATCATCGTCGTCGGAGTCATCAGACTCATCAGCACTTTCGGCTGCCTCCTGGGCGGCCTCGTACTCGGCGAGACGGTCAGACCACGGAACCCAGTCCGGAGACAGCAGCGCGCCTTCGCCGGGCATGAGCTCGGCTTCGAGAACCGACGGTTCTTCGCCTTCGATCTGTGCGATGGAGACAGTCCACTTCCAGTCCGGGTAGCCGGGCATGGCCGAGTCGAAGAGCACGGAGACGACTCCATCGCCCTCGTCGACCTCACTGAAGTACGCGCCGACGTTCTCGGCCGGGGTGATCTCGACCAGGGCGTTGCGTGCGAGGCTCTCGAAAGCCGACTCAGGCATCCAGCTCGTCCGCGACCTTGCGCAGCATCGCCGCGATCTTGGTGCTGTGCGACTTGTCGGGGTAGCGTCCGCGCTTGAGGTTGGTGCCGATGCCATCCATCAACTTGACGAGGTCTTCGATGATGATCGCCATGTCGTCTGCCGGCTTGCGGTTCAGCTTTGCGAGCGACGGCGGGGATTCGAGCACGCGCACAGACAGCGCCTGGGCGCCCTTCTTACCGTCGGCGATGCCGAACTCGAGCTTCGTGCCTGCTTTGACACCCGTAGTGCCTGCGGGCAGGGCGGACGCGTGGAGGAAGACTTCCTGGCCGTCATCAGAGCTGATGAAGCCGAAGCCCTTCTCGTCGTCGTAGAACTTAACCTTGCCGGTGGGCATCGTGGTACTCCTTATTGCTGGTTACTCAAGACTAGAGGACTCACGGCACCCCGTATCCTTGATCCGTGGCACAAGACACCTCCATCAGCGGCAACCGCGGCGAACGCATTCTGGCCTATATGGTCGCGGCGGCCGTCGGGCTGTCGATCATCGCCTTCCTGTCGATCATCATCGGAACCGCCGCCGGCGTCCGCAACTTCGGTGAAGGAATCTGGCCCGTCGCGTTCGTCCTGCCCCTGATCGGGCTTCCCATCGGCCTGATCCTCATGATCGTGCTCATCGTGACCAGCGGCCTTCGTCGGGGTCGTGAAGCCAGGAATGCCGGCAACTGACGAGTCGGCCCTCGCGCTGGCCGCCCAGCTGCGAGCGCTCAGCGACGTCGAACTCAGGTCACTGCTGAACGCTCGGGAAGTCCGGGGCGCGTCGATCAAAGATTTCTTCGACCTCGCAGATGCCCTCCTCGACCCCGAATCGATCCAGCTCGCGCTGGGGCGGCTCGACCGTGCGGCTCTGGTGACCCTGGGGATCCTCAGCATGTCCGATACCCCGGTTTCTGCTCAGGATGCCGCGGCGCTGGTCACGGCACGGGGCGCAGACTCCGCCGCCACCGCCGCCCACCTCACCTCCGCCGCACGACTGGCCCTCGTCGCTCGTGCCGACGACCGCCATGCCGTGCCCGCTCCAGTGGCGCAGCGACTGCAGGATTGGCCAGCCCTCGGCCTCCCGGGGCTCGACGAACTGCGGTCGACTCCGGCGCCCGCCGCCCTCGTCCCGGTCAGCCAGACCGAAGTCCGGGTGACCGACGCCGGCTCCGCCGAGCACGCTTTCGCCACGTCGACCTCCCTCGTGGAACTCATCTCTGAACTGCAGCATGAGTCGGCGCGGGAACTCGCGCGCGGGGGCGTCGCGCTTCCGGACAGCAAACGGCTCGCGGCATCCATGGGTGTCGACATCGAGCGTGTGCCCGAACTTCTCGACATCGCGAACCGGGCGGGGCTCGTCGCTCTCGATTCGGGCCGCTGGATGCCGACCTCCGCGAGCGCCGACTGGCTCTCCGGCAGCTCCGGCCAGCGGTGGGCGCGACTCGCTGCGGCCTGGCTGGAGCGGCTGCCCGCCGACATCCGCGAGATCCTCGGGCACCGGGCGCACGCCGTCTGGGGCGACCAGCTGCAGGAATACGTCGACTGGCTGTTCCCCGCTGGGGGCGATCACATGCGCGAGCGCGTACTCATCTACACGCGTGATGCGCAGCTCCTGGGTATCACGTTCGACCACGTCCCGAGCACTCCCGGAACGGCGCTCATCACCGAGGGGCCCGACACCGCTGCCGCGGCGATGGTCGCCCTCTTCCCCCCGGAGGTGACGCAGGTCTACCTCCAGCACGATCTCTCCATCGTCTCGCCCGGCCCACTCGCTCCGGCAGTGGATGCCCGGCTCCGCACTATGGCTGACGTGGAGGGCCGCGCTCTCGCCTCGACCTACCGGGTGTCGACCTCCAGCATCTACCGGGCGATGGCCGTGGGCGAGACCGTGCAGTCGATCAGGAAGTTCCTCTCCGGGATCTCGCTCACGGGCATCCCACAGCCGCTCGAATACCTCATCGCCGAGGCGGGCAACCGCTATGGACTCGTGCGCGTGGCGGCACTCGAGGGCGGCCGCTCGTCGGTGCGCTCCACCGAGGAGTCGATGATGCGCACCCTTCTCGCCGATCACGGTATCTCGAGCCTCGGTCTCACGCTCGTCGGCGACAAACTCGTCAGCCGGTTCGACCAAGAGCTCGTGTTCTGGTCGCTCAGCGAGGCCAGGTACCCGGTCACCGCAGAAAACGCGGAGGGCGAGGTCATCGAGCTGAAGCGCCCAACAGCAGCCAGGGCCGTTCCCGTGGATGCCGTCGACACGACAGCGAGTCTCATCGAGAGGCTGCGGCTGGGCAGTTCGTCAGACCCCGATGTGACCGGCGCCGCCTGGCTGCTGCGCCAGCTGGATGTCGCCATCAAGGGCAAGGTCACCATCACCGTGACCGTGCAGCTGCATGACGGCTCCACGACAGACTTCCAGCTGGAACCGGCCAGTGTCGCCGGCGGCAGGCTTCGAGCGCTCGACCGCAAAGCCGACATCGAACGCACACTGCCCCTCGCGAAGATCGTCTCGGTCAGCCCCGCGCGATAGCTGCTTGCTGGCAATGGCTCCCAGCGGGGCGAACTAAGCTAACGGGGTGAATCCGGCCCCGAACGGTCCCCTGATAGTCCAGTCCGACCGCACTGTACTGCTGGAGGTGGCGCACCCCGACGCGGAAGACGCCAGGCACGATCTTGCCGTCTTCGCCGAACTCGAGCGCGCGCCGGAACACATCCATACCTACCGCATCACGCGACTCGGGCTCTGGAACGCACGGGCCGCCGGCCACGATGCCGACGGCATGATCGCGACGCTCGAGAAGTATTCCAAATTCGCCATACCCCAGTCGGTCACCGTGGACATCACCGAGACCGTGGGCCGCTATGGTCGACTCGTCATCGAGCGAGCGGATGACGGCGCCCTCACCCTGACCGCGACCGACGCTGCCGTGCTCTCCGAGATCACCCGTGCCCGCAAGGTCGCCGCGCTGCTGTTCGAGAAGCGCGGCCCGCATACCTATGTCGTGCAGGCGTGGGCTCGCGGCCAGTTGAAGCAGGAATTGTTGAAGCTCGGATGGCCGGCAGAAGACCTCGCGGGATACACCCCGGGCACTCCGCACGAGATCGAGCTGAACTCCGAGGGCGGCTGGCACCTGCGCCCGTACCAGGACCAGGCGATCGACAACTTCTACGCGCACGGCTCCGGAGTCGTGGTGCTGCCGTGTGGCGCTGGCAAGACCCTGGTCGGCCTCGGCGCGATGGCTGCGGGCAAGACAACCACGCTCATCCTCGTCACCAACACCGTGTCTGCGCGGCAGTGGAAGGCCGAACTGCTCAAGCGCACCACGCTCACCGAGGACGAGATCGGCGAATATTCGGGGCAGGTCAAGCAGGTGCGACCGGTCACCATCGCGACGTACCAGATCCTGACCGCCCGCCGAAAGGGCGAATACGCCCACCTCGCGTTGCTGGATGCGCTCGACTGGGGGCTCGTCATCTACGACGAAGTCCACCTGCTGCCCGCTCCCGTGTTCAAGCTCACCGCTGACCTCCAGGCCCGCCGCCGACTCGGGCTCACCGCCACGCTCGTCCGCGAGGACGGCCGCGAAGGCGACGTGTTCAGCCTCATCGGCCCCAAGCGCTTCGACGCCCCCTGGAAGGAAATCGAGGCGCAGGGCTTCATCTCACCCGCCTCGTGTTTCGAGGTGCGCATCGACCTGCCCGAGAGCGATCGACTGGAGTATGCGGCATCCGCTGATGACGAGCGGTACCGGCTGGCGGCCACCGCACCGGCAAAGCTTGGCGTGGTTCGCGACCTCGTGAAGAAGCATGCCGGTGAACGCATATTGGTGATCGGTCAGTACCTCGACCAGATCGACCAGCTCGCCGACGCTCTGGACGCGCCCCAATTGACGGGCTCGACGCCGATCGATGAGCGGGAACGGCTGTACCAGGCCTTCCGCGAAGGCAGCATCACCGTGCTCGTGGTCTCGAAGGTCGCGAACTTCTCCGTCGACCTTCCCGAGGCGACAGTGGCGATCCAGGTCAGCGGATCATTCGGCTCACGCCAGGAGGAGGCACAGCGTCTCGGCCGGCTGCTGCGCCCGAAGGAGAGCGGCCTGCCCGCAAACTTCTACACTCTCGTGGCCCGCGACACCGTGGACCAGGATTTCGCGCAGAACCGCCAGCGCTTCCTCGCCGAGCAGGGCTACAGCTACACGATCCTCGACGCCCACTCGCTCGAGGCCGCCTGACTCTCAGCGTACGTAGCGCAGCAGCAGGGTGTCGCCGCTTCGGAGCACGTGACCCAGCCGCATGCCCTGCGCCTGGTCGGTGGGTCCGCGAGAGATCCGTGGACCATCTCCGGCCTCGAGCGTGGGCTCGACCGTGAGACAGAGTTCATCCACCAGTCCGTCGGCGATGAGCGAACCGAACAGCGACGGCCCGCCCTCGCACAGCACCTGCTGGTGACCGCGTTCCCGGATGACCCGCAGCGCCTCTCCCAGGTCGACGTGCTCCTCCCCCGCGATGACCACGTCCGCGACGGCAGCGATCTCCGCGAGTCCGGATGCCCGCGCCGAGGTCACCACGATCGGGCGCACCGGCGCCTCACTGAAGATCCGCGAGCGCGGATCGAGCTGCAGCGAACCGCTGACGATCGCGAACACGGGGTGCTCGGGCATCCCGTGCCGAACCCGCCAGCGTGCTGACGCGTCGCTGACGAGCATCGGGCCGTATCCCTCCGACCTCACGGTGCCGGCGCCGACGAGCACGACATCGCTCACACGACGCAGCAGCTCGAAGTGCCGCTTATCGGCCGGGCCGGACAGCCCACCCGAGAGTCCGTCGTGGGTGGACGACCCGTCGGCGCTGCTCACGAAGTTCAGTCTGACCGTCGGTGATGGAGTCGCCAGGGCGGCAATGAGGTCGTCGTCACTGAGGTTGTCGGCGGCATCCGGCCAGAGCCGGTCGATGCGGGCGGTCATACGTTCAGCTCGGGGTGCATGTTGTGGATGAGCTCCACCGGCTGCCGCATCCCGAGGATCGCCTCCGTCATGCGCACGGCATCGACGCTCGCGCGCACATCGTGCATCCGAATAATCCTGGCTCCGTTCAGGATGCACACAGTCGCCGCCGCGAGCGACCCGGCAAGCCGCTGACCCTGCGCCCGGCCGATGCTCTCCCCGATGAAGTCCTTATTGGAGACGGCCGCGAGCGAGGGCAGCCCGATCGCCGCGATCTCGGCGAATCGCCGCGTGATCTCGAGCGAGTGCAGGGTGTTCTTGTTCAGGTCGTGGCCGGGGTCGATGACGAGCCGTTCCAGGGGCATCCCGCCCGCCAGCGCCACCTCCACCTTGCCGCGCAGGTATCCGATGACCTCGCCCACCACGTCGTCATACACGGGCCGCGGTTTCTCGGCGCGTGGTTCGCCCTTGCTGTGGGTGAGCACGAGGGTGGCATTGCTGGCGGCAACGACTCCGAGCATCGCCGGGTCCCAGAGCCCGCTGGTGTCATTGATCACGCCTGCGCCGGCGGCGATCGCGCGCTCGGCGACGGCAGCGACTGTGGTGTCGACCGAGATGACGACGTCGGTTGCCGCGGCAATCGCCTCGACGACCGGGATCACCCGCGCGAGCTCGTCATCCACCGTCACGACCGGACCGCGACCGAACGGCACGCCACCGATGTCGATCCAGTCTGCGCCCTCCTCTGCTGCAGCCAGCGCTGCGGCGACAGCCCTGTCGAGCTCGAAGGTCGCTCCCCTGTCGTAGAACGAATCGGGGGTGCGGTTGACGACCGCCATGACCGCGACCTGCCGGTCGAAGTCGAAGGTTCGGCGGCCGATAGAACGCACCATCGTCGGGGCGGACTCCGTTGTGTGCTCGGGCGTCATCTGCACAGACTACGCGCGCCGCGTCTCGCCATCCATCGCTACAGCCGGCAGTCAGCCCGCCCCAAGCACCACGACATGCGACTCACAGACTTCTATCAGGTGACTCGCAGATACTTGCCTCATGGCTGACGGACCCAAGATTCTGATTGTCGACGACGAACCGAACATTCGCGACCTCCTCACCACGAGCCTGCGCTTCGCAGGATTCGCGGTGCGCGCGGTCGGAAACGGTGCACAGGCTATCTCTGCCGTGCTCGAAGAAGAACCAGACCTCATCATCCTCGACGTGATGCTGCCCGACATGAACGGCTTCGGGGTGACGAAGAGGCTTCGCGCTTCCGGTTACACCGCCCCCATCCTGTTCCTCACCGCTAAAGACGACACCGAGGACAAGATCACCGGTCTCACCGTCGGCGGCGACGACTACGTCACCAAGCCCTTCAGCCTCGACGAGATCGTGGCGCGCATCAAGGCCATCCTGCGTCGCACCATGCAGGACGACGAAGAAGCCGTGATCCGCGCCGGTGAGCTCACCATGGACCAGGACACGCACGAGGTCACCATCGGCGCCGAGCAGATCGAGCTGAGCCCCACGGAGTTCAAGCTTCTGCGCTACCTGATGCTCAACCCGAACCGCGTGCTGTCGAAGGCGCAGATCCTCGATCACGTCTGGGAATACGACTTCAACGGCGACGCGGGCATCGTGGAGAGCTACATCTCGTACCTGCGCCGCAAGCTCGACCAGTTCTCCGACGAGCCTGTCATCCAGACCAAGCGTGGCTTCGGATACATGCTGAAAGCTGCCAGGGTCTAAACAACTTTCACGGCATAAACTAGCCACCTTATGCACGCTCTCACCGAGTGGTGGAACCGGATCTCGCTCCGCACCAAAATTACTGGCGTGACGGTTCTGCTACTCACGATGGGGCTGCTCGTGGCCGGCGTCGGTACCATGACGGTGCTGCGCAACTACCTGCTCGACGAGGTCGACAAGAAGATCGATGGCGTCGCCCTGATCCTCATCGACCAGCAGGTCTTCGAGATCACGACCGACGGCGAAGGCGGAATGCGCTGTCGGGTATACGCATTTCCCACCGACTACTACCTCGGCATAGTGGACAGCAGCGGCGACGTTCTCTGCAATAACCGATCCGGAGAAAGCGGCCAGCCGACCAACGCCGGTGCGGTCGTCGGCCACAACGGCGCCATCACCGTCTCTGGAGCCTCCATCGGCGGGCAGTGGCGGGTCGCTGCCTACCCGCTTGAGACCTCGGCCTCTACGGAGCCGCTGACCGTCGTGATCGGCCTCGACCTCGGCGCCTCCAACGCCACCATCTCCCGGCTGGCCGCGATCTTCCTGTTCTTCGGACTGACCGTGGTGATCTTCGGCGGAGCGCTCACACGGCTGCTCGTGACATCCACGTTCACACCGCTGAGGGAAGTGGAAGCCACGGCTGCCCGATTCGCCGATGGCGACTTCAACCAGCGCATCGCCGGCGCCACCCCCAACACCGAGGTCGGGCGCCTCAACCGTTCGCTGAACTCCATGCTCGGCACCATCGACCGCGCCTTCGCCGACCGCGCCCGCACCATCGACCAGATGCGGCGATTCGTGGGTGACGCGAGCCACGAACTGCGCACTCCCCTCGTTTCGGTGCGTGGCTACGCCGAGTTGTACAGGATGGGCGCCCTCACGAAGCCGGAAGACGTCTCGCAGGCCATGGAACGCATCGAGAAAGAGGCGATCCGCATGGGTGAGCTGGTCGAAGACCTGCTCGAACTCGCCAGGCTGGACGAAGCGAAGCCGCTGCAGCTCACCGAGGTAGACCTGGTGCCGCTCGCCAGGGACGCTGCACTCGACGCCATGGCGTCGGCTCCGGATCGGGTGGTCACAGTCGTGGGTACCGACATCGCTGCGGCCGATCCGATCGACACCCCGACGCAGGAGCTCATCCTTCCCGAGCTGGAGGAAGAACCGGTCTCGTCGCGTTCGCAATCGATCCAGGCGACTGGTCCCATCGCGTTCGCCGGCGCCACCCTGGCGCGACTGGTCGCACGACGCTCGCGCGCGCGCGAAGAGGGCGGTCCGATCGTGGCCGCCGTCAGGCCACCCGATGCGAAGCTCCGTGCGGTCGTGATGGCGGAGGAGAACAAGATCCGCCAGGTGGTCGCCAACCTCATCGGCAACGCCATGCGTTTCACGCCTCCCGGCAGCCCGCTCGAGATCGGCATCGGTATCGATGCCTCCCGCCGTCGGGCCGTCATCTCCGTCATCGACCACGGCGAGGGAATCCCCCCGCAGATCCGCGGTCGTATCTTCGAGCGCTTCTACCGCGCAGACAGTTCGCGGCAGCGGGCCACCGGTGGCAGCGGACTCGGGCTGGCCATTGTTGCCGCGATCGTCGAGTCGCACCGCGGCGAGGTCGAGGTGCTCGAAACCCCCGGCGGTGGGGCGACCTTCAGGGTGAGCCTTCCCCTCCTCCCCACGGCTCAGGATGCCCCGGCTCCCCCCGTCGCACCGACGCAGTAGACCGCACAGCACCCGCGCGGGATACCGTCTCGCCCATGACCCGCTACCAAGTAGACAGTGAAGCCGTGATCAGCGCCACAGGCGCGGTGCGGTCGTCCATCACCCGCATCCAGTCCGAAGTCGCGGGCCTCCAAGGCCAGCTGACGAACCTGCAATCATCGTGGACCGGCCAGGCCGCTTCCGCGTTCTCCGGTGTCGTCGCCGAGTGGAAGACAACCCAGCAGCGGGTCGAGGAGAACCTCGCTGCGATCAATCAGGCGCTGACCCATGCCGGCCAGCAGTACGCCGAGATCGAGGCGGCCAACGCCAGGCTGTTCTCCCGCTAGACGCCATCCACCTACTCACCCGCAGACGACGAAACGGCCGGCCTCCCGAAGGAGACCGGCCGTTCTGTGTGTCAGTACAGACCTAGAAGTCCATGCCGCCCGACGGGTCACCCATCGGCGCTGCGTTCTTCTCGGGCTTGTCGGCGACAACAGCCTCGGTCGTGAGGAACAGACCGGCGATCGACGACGCGTTCAGCAGGGCTGAGCGGGTTACCTTCACCGGGTCGTTGATTCCGGCAGCGAGCATGTCGACGTACTCACCGGTCGCGGCGTTGAGGCCCTGGCCGACCGGGAGGTGGCGCACCTTGTCGGCCACAACACCGGGCTCGAGGCCCGCGTTGAGTGCGATCTGCTTGAGCGGAGCGTCGATGGCCACGCGCACGATGTTCGCGCCCGTTGCCTCGTCGCCGACCAGGTTCTTGACTGCGTCAGACTCGAACGCGATCTTGCCAGCCTGGATGAGTGCGACGCCACCACCGGCGACGATGCCCTCTTCGACGGCTGCCTTGGCGTTGCGCACTGCATCCTCGATGCGGTGCTTGCGCTCCTTGAGCTCGACCTCGGTTGCGGCTCCGGCCTTGATGACGGCAACGCCACCAGCGAGCTTCGCGAGACGCTCCTGGAGCTTCTCGCGGTCGTAGTCGCTGTCGGTGTTCTCGATCTCGGCACGGATCTGCTTGACGCGGCCAGCGATGGCCTCTTCGTCGCCCGATCCTTCGATGATGGTGGTCTCATCCTTGGTGATGATGACCTTGCGCGCACGGCCCAGCAGGTCGAGGGTCGCGTTCTCGAGCTTGAGGCCGACCTCCTCGGAGATGACCTGTCCGCCCGTGAGGATGGCGATGTCGGCGAGCTGCGCCTTGCGACGGTCTCCGAAGCCGGGAGCCTTGACGGCGACCGACTTGAAGATGCCACGGATCTTGTTGACCACCAGGGTCGCGAGGGCTTCTCCGTCGACGTCTTCGGCGATGATGAGCAGCTGCTTGCCGCTCTGGATCACCTTGTCGACGATGGGGAGCAGGTCCTTGATGTTCGAGACCTTGCTGTTGACGATCAGGATGTACGGGTCTTCGAAGACCGCTTCCTGGCGCTCGGGGTCGGTGACGAAGTATGCCGACAGGTAACCCTTGTCGAAGCGCATTCCCTCGGTGAGCTCGAGCTCGGTGCCGAACGTGTTCGACTCCTCGACGGTGACAACGCCTTCCTTGCCGACCTTGTCGATGGCCTCGGCGATCAGCGCGCCGATCTCGGGGTCACCAGCGGAGATGGATGCCGTGGCAGCGATCTCTTCCTTGGTCTCGATCTCCTTGGCGCTGGCAATGAGTGCCTCGATGACGGCTGCCGTAGCCTTCTCGATTCCGCGCTTCAGGCTGATCGGGTCTGCGCCGGCTGCGACGTTGCGCAGTCCTTCGCGAACGAGCGCCTGGGCGAGGACGACCGAGGTGGTCGTTCCGTCGCCGGCGACGTCATCGGTCTTCTTGGCGACCTCTTTGACGAGCTCCGCACCGATCTTCTCGTACGGGTCGTCGAGTTCGATCTCCTTGGCGATCGACACACCGTCGTTCGTGATGGTGGGAGCGCCCCACTTCTTCTCGAGCACGACGTTACGACCGCGTGGGCCGAGGGTGACCTTGACTGCGTCGGCGAGAATATTCAGGCCGCGCTCGAGGCCGCGACGGGCCTCTTCGTTGAAAGCAATGATCTTTGCCATGTGTGTTTCTCGTCCCTCCCGGACGTCGTACGAGTGAATTCGTTAGCACTCGAAACATGCGAGTGCCAATGGCTAAATTAGCACTCGCTGGTGTCGAGTGCAAGACAACAGCCGGGGGTGGATGCCCGTTAACGCAGGCGGCGCCGCCCACCGAAGTGGGCGGCGCCTGGGGCTGACGAGTCTGGCGACTACGCGGGGCGAACGGCGTCGGCCTGCGGCCCCTTGGTGCCTGTTCCGACCTCGAAGATCACCTTCTGGCCCTCTTCGAGAACCTTGTATCCGCCCATCTCGATGGACGAGTAGTGAACGAAGACATCCTGTCCCCCGTCATCGACGGTGATGAAGCCGTAGCCCTTCTCGGCGTTGAACCATTTCACGGTCCCGTTGGCCATGTTTTTCTCCCTGGTCTGAACTGGTGCAGGCCGGACGGGGCCTCCATTTTCAGATCGTATCCGAGCGAAAACACTGCGGGGAGGGCCGTTACCGACTCGCAACAGCCCCGGCGCGAAGATTAAACATCTCCGTAACACAGGGCGGAGATCCGGCACTCCTGGGCGGTTCGGGGCCGGATTTATCCCTCGGGAGTGGCACCGGGATAGTCGGCGCCGAGCACGATGTTCAGCGGGTTTCCGGGATAGGTCTCGGCGGGCACGAGTGCGATCTCGCCGACGCCGAGCGCGACGACGAGTCCGCGAGCGACATCCTCATTGGCAGGGTCGCTGTAGTAGACGGTGGTCACCGCGACGTCCCGTGTCGACGCGAGAGCGCGCGCGTCGATGGTCCAGCCGGCGGCGGCGAGCGCATCCCCGACGGTGTTCTGCAGGCCAGTGGTGGCCGAGCCGTTGTAGATGGAGGTCGTGATCGCCCGGGCGGGGTCGATGGTGGTGGGGTCGAGCACAGGCTCGGCGGTCGGCGTCGGTGTCGCGGTGGCCGCGGGCGTCGCCGCTGGCGTCGCGGAGAGGAACGGGATGTCGACCTCGATGCCCATAAACGTACGCAGCCCGACGATGCCGCCCACGATCAAGACGAGCGTGGCGAGCGCCGCCCACGCGAACGCGATCCATCCACGACCGCGACGAGCGGGGCCGCGGTGGGCGCCGATGCGTTGCAGGTCGTCGGGCAGCTCATCGAACCGGTCTTTGGGGTAGGCCATAGGTCAGTAGGTCGATTCTTCGTCGTGGGGCGCTCCGGCGCCGCGTTCTGGTCTTCCGAATGCCCGAGCGGCCCTCGCGGAGGTTCGCGCATCCCGGGCACGCTGCAAGCGGCCTACGAGCATCGGATCGTGTCGCACGGCAGCGGGCAGGTCGATCACGGCATTCAGAACCTGATAGTAACGGGCGGTCGACAGCGAAAACTGTGAACGAATCGCTTCCTCTTTAGCTCCGGCGTGCCGCCACCATTCACGCTCGAAGTCGAGAATGGATGCGTCGCGGGCAGACAGGCCCGCTACGGGGCCGTCCGCGGGCTGCGGCTGGGCACTCATCCACACCTCCAAAGCGCGGTGTCATCATAGGCCGCGACGGCTCCAACCCCGGGAGGCTGGGGGCTCGTCGCGAAGCTCAATTCCCGGTCGAGCCGGCGCGATACATCGAGATGTGCATGATCGTCGCCTCGTCGTACGGCTCTCCGAAAGCCACGAACCCGAACTTCGCATAGAGCGGAGCGACGTACTGCTGGGCGTGCAGCATCATTGGCAGGCCCGCGAACTCGTCGAGGGCGGTGGCCATCAGCTGCTGGGCGAGGCCTTCGCCGCGGCGATCCTCCCGCACGACGACCCGCCCGATGATGTGATGCGCGTCGCGGTGCTCGGCGGTCTCGTTGACGAGAACGCGCAGGTACGCTGCGGCTCCGGTCGAGTCTGAGATCCAGTAGTGGCGCGTGCCCGGCTCCTGGTCGCGGTTGTCGAGCTCTTCTTCGTCGACCTTCTGCTCGACGAAGAACACATCAGTCCGCAGTTTCAGTACGTCGTAGAGTTCGTTAGTTGTGAGTTCGCTCCACGAGCGGGAGACGACGGAACATTCGGGCACGATCGCGAGTTTAATACAGAGGAACACCGCTTCCCCGTATCAAGGAGAAACACATGACGTACAAGGTTGAGAAGACCGAGCAGGAATGGCGCGACGAGCTGGGCGACCGCTACTCGATCCTGCGCGAGGCCGCGACCGAACGCCCATGGTCCGGTGCGCTGCTCGACGAGAAGCGCGAAGGCACGTACACCTGCGGCGCCTGCAACGCAGAACTGTTCAAGAGCGGTGCGAAGTTCGATTCAGGATCCGGCTGGCCGAGCTTCTTCGAATCGGTGAACCCCGACGCCGTCGAGTTGAAGACCGACAAGTCTCTTGGAATGGTGCGCACCGAAGTCGTCTGCGGAACCTGCGGTTCGCACCTCGGGCACCTCTTCGACGACGCCTACCAGACCCCGACGGGCGACCGGTTCTGCATGAACTCCCTCTCCCTCGGCTTCAAGGAAAACTGATTGTCTGCTCTCCAGGCGGTCATGCGCCGGCACTCCTATCCCCAGGTCACCGCTGACGCACCCACCCACGAACAGCTCGCACCGTTCGTCGAGGCTGCCGCGACGATCGCCGACCACGGCTCGCTGAAGCCGTGGCGGCTGATCGAGTTGCGGGGCGACGACAGGGTCAAGCTCGGCAAGGCCTTTGCGAAGGAAGGCGGCTCGGCAGATAAACCGTTGCGCGCGTCACTGCTCATCGCCGTGGTGGCGATACACCGGTCGAAGAGCAAGCCCGAATGGGAGCAGGAGGTCGTGGCATCCGGTGTCGGCTACATGATGAGCCTGCTGCTGGATGAAGCGGGCTGGGGCGTCTTCTGGCGCACCGGCGACCTCACGCGCACGAAGCGTGTGGCCAAGATGCACAAGCTCGAGAAGAACGAGAAGCTCATGGGCTGGCTCTATGTGGGCGGCAAGCCCGCGAAGTCGAAGGCGCATCGCCGCCCGAAGATCACGGTCTCGCAGCACCTCTCGACGCCCTGAATGGCAACGCCGGCGTCGCCGCGATCCCGAGTGCTACAAGGGTGATGGCGGTGCCGGCGACGGTCGTCCAGCCGAGTGGATGCCCGTCAGCAGGCACCACGATGTCGAGCAGCAGCGCGACGATGAGTTGCCCCGAGATCGTTCCGAGGGCCAGCAGAAGCACGCCGATGCGCGGCGCCAGGATCGCTCCGAGCCCGATGAACCCGGCACCGATCGCCCCGCCGAGGTAAAGCACGGGATTCGTCGGATACTCCGTCGGAAGCCCGACGAACGCGGTGTGCACGATGGCGGCGAGCACGAGCAGCGTCGTACCGACGATGAAGTTCACCACCGTCGCTGTGACGGGTGAGCGGGAGATCATCCGCACCTCGCCGTTGGCCGCCTGCTGCCACGGGATCGCGAGACCCGCGATGAACGGCAGCAGCACGAGCCACAGCGGCACGCTGCCGATGAACTGTGTCGAGACGACGAGCACGACGGCGGCGAGCATGAGCACAGAGCCCACGATGCGGGCGGGCGTAATGGTGCGCGGGGGCGTCGAACCCATCCCGCGCCTGTCGACCACGAGCCCGCTGAGGGTCTGGCCGAACACCACGGCGACGGTGAAGACGGCGATGCCGAGCAGGCCGGCGGCGAGGCCCTGCGACAGCACGAACAGAGCGCCTGACGCGCCACCCATGACCAGCCACCACGGGATATCCCGGGTCCGCAGCGCAGTGTTGATGATGCGGAATCCGGCTCGACCCGGTGTCGACAGCGCCAGGATGACGAGCATAAGGATGAGCCCGGAACCGAACGAGATCACCGAGGCGATGTATCCATCACCCAGCTCTGCGCCGAGCTGACCGTTGATTCGGGCCTGCACAGCGATGCCGGCCCCGACCAGCAATGCGCCGAGCACTCCCGGCGCAAGCACCCTGGTTTCCGGATGCTTCGGCGCAGGTATCGTCACACGACAACGCTAGTCGTACCGTGAGTCCCTTATTATGGACGAGGTTCATTTGCCCCCTTAGCTCAGTTGGCCAGAGCACCGCTCTTGTAAAGCGGGGGTCGTCGGTTCGAATCCGACAGGGGGCTCCGAAAGAAGAGACGCTGACGCGTCTTTTCTTTCCGGAGCCCGCATGGCCAAGGCGCGCACCCCATGGGGCAGGTCGGGCCCCGCGCAACAAGGGTGACGCGCTTTCTCGGTGAGTTAGCTCCCACTCGTCCGCGCGCGATCTGCTGTGGCCGAGCATTCGCTGTAACGCTGTGACGTTCGCGCCCGCCGATACGGCAAGGCTCGCGCACGTGTGGCGAAGCTCGTGCGGCGTCAGGCCGGGGATGCCGATCTGCTCAGCTGCATCGTTGAACCAGCCCCTACGGAACGTGCGGTTGCGCAGCACCGAACCAGACTTCGAGCTGACGAAAACATGGTCCGCGGGGGTCTTGTCCTCGACGTGGATTGACAGCTGCTCCAGGATGAACTCCGGGACGGGGATCGAACGCTCCTCGTAGTCCTTCGGGCTCGACTCCTCCATGTAGCCGTCGACCTCGACCATCGTGGCGTGCACATCGAGGCGGCCTCGAACGAAGTCGAGGTCGCCCACACGCAGGCCGGCCAGCTCGCCCCACCGCAACCCGGTGTACGCGAGCACCAGCACGAGAAGCCCGAAGCCCTCCCCCGCCGGCTTCGCGTCGACCGCTGCTGCAAGTTCGGCGACCTGCTGATGGGTAAGGAACTTTTTGCGCTTCTTCGACTGTCGCGGCATCTTCAACCGTGACGCCGGGTTGGCCGGGATCCGGCCGTCATCGACGGCGACCTGGAGTCCCGCGGAGAGCACATTGACGATCTTGCGCACCGAGCCGGGGCTCTGGGTCGCGGTGAGCTTCGACGCCCAGAGCTGCGCATCGAACCGAGTCAGGTCCCCAATTGCGATCGGCCCAAGGCTCGGGACGATGTGGAGTCGGACCACGCCCTCAAGACGGTCGAACGTCGAGCGCCTTACGTCGGTGCGGGTCTAAACCACTTGTTCATCCATTCGCCGATGCTCACGCGGGCGCGAGTCGGGTCGATGTAGAGGCCGCTGTTCTTCGCGACCTCGACCGAACCCAGGAACAGCTCCGCGTCGCGCTTATTGCGGAACCCGCGCTTGTCAGTCTGCTTGCGGTCTGGCTTGCGATAGCGAACGCGGTACCGGCGCCCGCCCGACGTCTCATACGGCGTGATTGAACCCATCGATGCACCCCCCCTGCCGCGAACCTTCCACCACCCACGATAGAGAACGACACCGACGTCGACCCCGCCAACTTCGCTGGCTCGCAGACAATGGCTTCGTCCCTGACTACTCTCAACTCATGACCGCGAATACTGGCACGATCGAGCGCGAGGAACTTCTCGCAATGCTGACGAGTCAAGGGGTCGCCGGGGTAGAGGACTTCGGTCGGTTCGTGAGCAACGTGAGTTTCTTCGGGGCATCCGCATTCGACGAACGTGCCGCGATGACGATTCTGATCAATGCACTGCCGCGAGTTCGCGACGCACGCTTGGCCGACACGATCGCGTCGCATCTGCGACGCCCTTGGGCACGACCAGCCGCCTACGAGTCCCTGTTGGACGCGTTCAAGCGGTTCGGTGGCCGTAACGGGAGTTCGGGGTGGTCTATCGGAGATTCGCTTGCGAGTGCCGCGACCGCGAACAACGTCGCAACCCTTCTCGGGCTCGTCTCGGACCCGCATTACGGCGAAGATCGGCAGATGATCGTATACAGCCTCCATCGGTACAAGTCGGCCGACGGAGTCGCCGCCACACTTCAGATCCTCACGCGAGACCCAGACGTTTCGCGCCATGCGATCTCTGCGTATAGGCGGGTGGTGGGAGACGCCGCCGCGCGTGGTCACCTAGAGACGCTTCGCAAGGACTTCAAGGGGACCGCCATTGCGAAGCAGGCAGAAGAATCCCTAAGGAAAATCGACAACAAATCGCGCAAATCCATCTCTTCCTAGGCTCCAGGTTTACCCAGTTCCCTGCCAGTCGTCCCGCCAATCATCCTCTTCGTTTTGCCCTGTCCTACCGCCCCTCCTTTACATCCCAACCTCCCGTGGACAACGCACTTGGGCGCGGGAGGTTGGGATGCTGGCTCCGCCAGGGAGGGGCGGTAGGACAGGGCAGAACCACCCACAACTGTTCGTTTGGGTATTCGCCACAGGTAAATACCCATTCCGATGTTGACCAAACTTCGACTTGCTCGGACTATTCCAGTAGCCGCGTCGGACATTCTCGATGGCCTCGCGAGATTTTGCGATCTCGTGCGGACCATCGGGCCCCTCGCGCGATACTCTTCATGAATATTCATCGCACTATCTGGGAGCAACCATGATCGCCGGACTTGAACTAGTCGCACGGAAGCGCGGCGCGTCTTGATCCTGGACGCCGAGCTTTCGTGGTTTCACAGCTACTTCCTCTCAATGTGCATTCGACTAACCGGTAACTCGTGGCAGCAGTTCGTGACGGACGCCATGCACGAGAAGCACGGTGGCAACTTTATTCAGGTGGACCCTTCGTTCAACGGCGACAAAGGTTGCGATGGCTACGTGGAGGTCTGATGATCGCGGCGTACGGCGCTGCCAGACCGACGTCAGCAGGCGTGAAGGGCAAGGTCGCATCAGACCTGAACAAAGCAAAGTCCTCTTGGGGCGGTCAGATGACTCGGTGGGCCTTTATCCACAACAATGCAGTCGGCCTTCCTCTTCTCGCCGCAGAAGCCGTCATAGCCTTGAAAGCAGCGGAAGCTGCCAACGGATTGACTGTAGAAGTTTGGCCACCCCAAGTGCTCTGGAACGAGACGTTCGGTGGGCTTACTCGGGACGCGCTTGTGCGCCTAATCGGCATTCCGCCCAGCACGCGACCTGCCGCGATGTCCTATATCGCCACGGCGATCCGTTCTCTGGCACGGGTAGAGCGCGTACCCAATTTCGGCGAAACTTTGCCTGTTCCAGAGCACAAGATCGAATTTAACGAGTTCGCGGACGCAACAGCCAATCTCATCCGCCAATACCAAGTCCACACACACTTGGTTCGTTACTACTTCGATCGTGCAACGCCCGGGGAGCAGTTCCAAGTCGCAGAGAATCTCCGGAACCAGTACAACGGGCTTGCGGCCACAGTGTCGTCGCCTGATTCAATATTTCATGCTCTATGCGACCTTCTGATCGAGGAAGCCTTTGACGCTGACGCAGGGGGAAACCACGATGAACACAAAAGCGCAGCTCTACTTGTAATCACCCACTTTTTCGAGTCTTGCCTCATCTTTGAGATGCCCGAGGAGCATGCGGTTGTTCTTGCCGAATAAGTTCATCTCCCCCGACCGATCTCTGCTAACCATTGGAGGTCAGGTGCTGCTGGTGCTTGACAAGCCACTATCGATTTCCGGCGCATGGGAAGCGGCCAAGGAATGGCGCGAAGTCAACCATCACCACGCGCCTCTTCCGTTTTGGTGGTTTGCCCTCGCGCTCGACTCTTTGTTCGCGATGAAAGCAATCCGTGTGACCGATGGGCTTCTTGAGAGGAATTCCGTTGCTTGAATCTCTATCCAGCAACCTTGAGGGATTCAAGGATGCCGTGTTCGCACCGGGATTGAATATTGCGGTCGCAACTCGCACTCAGAAGGCGGAAAAGAAAGACAGTAGAAATGCTGTGGGTAAGAGCAGCATGGTCGCCGTTCTGGACATGCTCTTGGGTGGCGATCTAAGTGCAAAACATCTCGTTCGACGCCCCGAGCTTCACGATGCCACGTTTCAGCTGAGTCTCGGACTCGACGGGGCTACCCACAAGATAGAGCGATCCGGGGCCGCTCCCGGATCGCCGTACTTCGACAGTGCCATGATTGATATTCCGCAGCTGCGAAGCCTCTTGGGGCGCCAGCTCTTCGGACTCGTGGGGAACACAGACGAACCCAGCTACCGGTCGCTCATCTCCTTCTATCTGCGTAATCGCGAGGACGGCGGCTTTATGGACCCGCTCCGCACTTATTCCAGGCAGACGGATTTGTCGGCTTATCCGGCCCTAAGCTACCTGCTCGGGCTGGACACGTCGATCGTCGCTCACGCACAAGAACTAGCAGCCTCGAAGCGGAGTTTAAAGGCGCTTCGTGCGGCCGCGAGAGACCCGATATTCGGTGGCGTGGTAGGAAACGCGGCTCAGCTCGATGCAGAGATCGCCACTCTTCGCATCGAACTCGAGGGCATCGAGATTAACCTCGCCAGCTTCCAAGTCGTCGAGGACTACGAGGACCGTCGCGCCGAGGCGGATGCCCTCACTCGAACCATCCGCGCCTTGAATGACACTCTTGCGCTCCTGGAGCAGCGACGAAATGATCTACGAATCGCTCTCGAAGGCGAGGGCCTTGAAACAGCTGAGTACGCATACCTCACGGCTGTCTACGAGGAGGTTGGGATAGCTCTACCCACCGTCGCTATTCGGCCATTCGAGGAGGTTGAAGCATTCCATGCATCGGTAGTTCGAAACCGTCGCACGTATCTCGACACCGAATTGGTCGAAGTAGAGGAGCAGCTCATCGCGACGTCGCTCGCGCTTACCGCAGCAGACGGTGCTCGAGCAGAGGTAATGAATCTCCTCAAAGAGGGCGGTGCGCTGGAGACGTTTAGTCTGCTTCAGAAGTCTGCAGCCGAGCTGGAGGGACGGCTCGCGGCCTTGCGACAGCGGCGCGCGTCAGTCGAAGCGCTGTCTGACGCGACTAAGCACCTTAAGACCAAGGGGATCGAACTTGAGGCACGCGCCAAGTCCGACATCGCCACGAGAAGCGAACACATCGAAGCGATCAGTGCCATGTACACGCAGCTCGCGTTCGAGATCTATGGGAAAGATCGACCGGCGGCGCTCTCTGTCCAAGAATCAACGACCGGCTACAAACTTCTACCTACTCTAGGCGGCGAGAAGAGCGCCGGAGTTGCCAGCATTGCGTTGTTTTGCTTCGACCTGACCATGGCCGTTACCGCGCACCGTGCCGGACATGGGCCAGACTTCTTGGTGCACGATAGCCACCTCTACGATTCCGTGGAGGAGCGTCAAATCGGAGCCGCCCTGCGAGTAGGGGCGCAGGTCTGCCGCGAAGAGGGCATGCAGTACATCGTCACTCTCAACTCGGACGTTCTCGAGTCCGCCCTTCGAGACGAACCCGGATTGGAGTTCGCTACGCCGGTAACTCTCACCGATGCGTATGAGACAGGTGGGTTGTTCGGAATGCGGTTCAATTAGCCAAGACCACGGGCATCGGCTTACCCACGCTCTACCTGGCTTCGCGGCAGGCTCCCTAGCTTTGCACTCGCGACCTATCGCCTGACCTTTTCGAGCAGCCCAATAAAGCCCCTCCCGCAACCTCCTGAAGTAGCGCCGCAAAGTGTCGAACTTGCCTGCATTCACCACCCTTTACCCACATTCTTTTTTGCCTTGCCATACCGCTCCTCCTCTACATCCCAACCTCCCGTGGACAACGTAATTGGGTGAGCTCGGTTGGGGTGCTGGCTATGCCAGGGAGGGCCTCTAGGACAGGTCAAAACCACCCAGAATCGTTCGTTTCGGTGGTCGCGATCGGCGACCACCGAAACGGCAACTTGCGCCTCCCATTCGTTTCTGCTCGAGCGACGAAGCACGATCAACCAGTGGGGATCCTGCGTGCCGGGTAGAACCAGCGAACGAGCAGGAAGCCCAGGGCCGCCCCGATCAGTTGTGCCGCGATGAATCCGGGCGCGGAGCCGGGAGCGATGCCGGCGAAGGTGTCGCTGAACATGCGGCCGATGGTGATGGCGGGGTTGGCGAAGCTCGCGGAGCTGGTGAAAAAGTAGGCGGCGCCGATGTATGCGCCAACTGCGGCAGGGGTGAGGTTCGCGCGGCCGGTGCGGGCGAGAACGAAGATCACCAGGATGAGGCCAGCGGTGGCGACGATCTCGGCGAGGAAGTGTGCCGGGGTGAGGCGGTCGGTGGTGCTGATGCTGACGGCGGGATCGCCGAACATGAGGTTGGCGAGCATCGCGCCGAGGATGCATCCGACGATCTGGGCGGGAATGTAGGCGGCGGTGTCACGCCAGGACCGCAGACCACTGGCGGAGTCGACGAGGGAGACGACCGGGTTGAAGTGGGCACCGCTGAGCGGGCCAAAGATGAGAATGAGCACGGGCAGGCCGAGCGCCGTCGCGAAGGCGTTCTCGAGCAGCTGCAGTCCGGTGTCGGAGGGTGAGAGTCGTTGGGCGGCGATGCCGGAGCCGACGACGAGGGCGGCGAGCAGCGCACTGCCGAGAAGTTCGGCACTGACGCGCCGGATCATGCTCACGCGGTGACGAGCAGTCTGGCGATGGAGTCCAGGGCTCCGGGGACGAGCTTGTAGTACGCCCACGTTCCGCGCTTGGAGCGGGTGACGAATCCGGCGTCGGTGAGCACCCTGAGGTGGTGGGAGACGGTGGGCTGCCCGATGTTCAGCGGCTCGGTGAGGTCGCACACGCACGCCTCCTGCCCCTCGGAGGCGGCGATGATCGAGATGAGTCGCAGCCGCGCCGGGTCAGCGATCGCCTTCAGCGACTTCGCGAGGTCTTCGGCCTGAGACTGCGTCATCGCATCGCGGGTCAGCGGTGCGCAGCAGGCAGCCGCATCGATCACGGGCAGCAGGGTCATCGTGCTCATGGGGCAACCCTACAGAAAATTGACATCCATCGATATAAGGATCCATACTCAGTTCATCGACAGTGATCGATATCCGAAGGACACCATGACACTCATCGACCTGACCGCGCCCATCATCCGCGACTCACGCCTAGACGGCCTGCCGGTCGCGATCATCGGCGCGGGCCCCATCGGGCTGGCCGCCGCCGCGAACCTCGTCGAACGTGGCGTCGACTTCGTCATTTACGAGACCGGCGACTCCATCGCCAGCAGTGTGCTTTCCTGGGGGCACATCAGACTCTTCTCCCCCTGGAAGCACCTCATCGACCCGGCCGCCCGGCGCCTGCTGGAGGCCAGCGGATGGACAGCGCCCCGCTATCAGGACAAGGCCCCCAACGGCAGGGAACTGGTCGAGCAGTACCTCGCTCCGCTGGCGTCACTCGATTCGATCAGCTCGCGCATCCACACGGGCGTCACCGTGGCCTCGGTCACCCGGCTAGGCATGGACCGCACCCGCACCACCGGCCGCGCCGCCACCCCCTTCGCCCTGCGCATCACCGGGACCGAAGGCTCGGTGACAGAGGTCACTGCCCGCGCCGTGATCGACGCCTCCGGTACCTACCGCACCACCAACAGCCTCGGCTCCAATGGACTGGACCCGCTCGGCATCCATTCGGTGGCGGATCGCGTCACCCACGCACTGCCCGATATCCTCGGGGTCGATCGCTCGCGGTTCGCGGGCAAGCACATCACCGTCGTCGGCGCCGGGCACTCCGCCGCCAACACGCTGATCAACCTGTCGACGCTCATCCAGACCTCCCCCGACACCACGGTCTCGTGGGTGATCCGCAACAGGTCGGCGGTTCGGGTGTTCACTGCGGAGGACGACGAGTTGCCCGGTCGCGCTGCGCTGGGCTCCAAGGTGAAGAGGCTGATCGACTTCGGCGTCATCACGGTGCTCGACGGGTTCGAGATCCTCGAGCTGGCACCGTCTGGCGACCAGGTCGACATCGCCGGACTGCGCAACGGCAGCATCGAGCACTTCTCCACCGACCTCATCGTGAACTCCACCGGGTTCCGACCCGACCTCGGGATCCTTCGCGAGATCCGACTGTCGCTCGACTCCATCGTCGAAGCACCGGCCATGCTGGCTCCGCTCATCGACCCGAACCTGCACAGCTGCGGCACCGTCGAACCCCACGGGTTCGTCGAACTCGAGCAGCCAGAACCGAACTTCTTCATCGCCGGCATGAAGAGCTACGGACGCGCCCCCACTTTTTTGCTCGCCACCGGGTACGAGCAGGTCCGGTCCATCACTGCCTACCTTGCCGGAGACCTCGACTCGGCTACGAACGTCGAGCTGGTGCTGCCGTACACCGGCGTGTGCTCGACTGATGCTTCCGCATCATCCTGCTGCTCCTGACGAGAGCATTCTTGGTCGCCTCCGCGCCACGAGCGCGCGGCTAGGCTGACCCGTGGAGGCAGTCATGGTTGACACACTCAGGGTCGCAGTCGTCGGAACCGGCGGCTGGGCCGAGCAGCACACGCGCATCTTCTCGCGCCGCGCGGATACCGAGCTCGTCGGCGTGCTGGGGCGAGACCAGGGCCGAACGAGCGCCCGCGCCGAACGCTACGGCTCCCGAGGATTCACCGACCTCGATGCGCTGCTCGCCACCGATCCCGACCTCATCACGGTGTGCCTGCCCAACGAGCAACACTTCGAGCCCACCCTCGCGTTGCTGCAGACGGGCATCCCGTTGCTCGTGGAGAAGCCACTCGTGTTCGATCTCGCCGAGGCCGACCGCTTGCTCGCCGAGGCCAAGAAGCACGACACCTTCTTCGCGATCAACTTCAACCACCGCTACGCCGAACCCGTCGTGCGCGCGAAAGCAGCGCTCGATGCGGGTGAGCTCGGGGCACCGGTGTTCGCGACCTGGAGGTTCGGCGGCGAGGCCAACCTCGGGGAGTCCCCGCACGCCAACCTCATCGAGACCCAGTGCCACGGGTTCGATCTGCTGGAGCACCTGTTCGGGCCGATCACGTCGGTTGCGGCATCCATGACCAACAAGACGTATGGAGCGTGGTCGACCATGGCGATCGCCCTCGAGTTCGCCAACGACGCGGTCGGCACCATGCTCGGCAGCTACGACTCGAGTTACACCTATGAGGACAGCCAACGCGTCGAGCTCAACGGCACCCTCGGGCGCGCGGTCATCCACGACACCGTGCGCTCGCTCACCCTCGAGACGGCCGGCGACGAGGTCGCTCGGGTGTGGCGCGCGGGCTACTTCAACGATGAGGCGCGCACGTTCGAGTACACCTTCGACCGTCATGTGGATGCCGTGCTCACCGCCCTACGCGCCGGCGACCCGCCGCCCGTGCCGGCCCGTGCCGGGCGCAGGGCCCTCGAGCTCGCGATGGCGGTCATCGAGTCGCACGAGACCGGACGCCGCGTCGGAACCGCGTGAACTGTCGCTATCCCTCACACGCTGAGGTCAGCCCGCCGCGTCGTCCCCGAACTCGCGCAACTCCTGCGCGCACCGGCAGGCGACGGCGATCTTGCTCGCCCACTCGACTGCAGCCTCTCGAGTCGGCAACTCCAGCACTGTGAATCCGCCGCGGATGTCGGTGCCCGGATAGGTCTCGGCACTCACCGACCCATCGGCTAAGACCAGAGCCGGAGCAACCTGCTCCTCGATCCGTCCCGCGAAGACAAGCACCCCCGCAGCTTTCGCCTCCTCGATGACAGCGCTGGCTGCGGCGCCGACGATCGGCAACTCCTCGGCCGTGAGCACCATGGCTTCGCTGGGAAAAGAGATGAGGTATTTCGTCATCCCCTCATGGTGGCCCGAAGGCCCGGCAGTAGGCAAGGATGCCGCGGCAACTAGCCCCGCGGACTCAACACGACGACCGGGGTCTCCGTCGAGCGCAGCGTGGCGTAGCCGTCCACGTCATCCCCCATTTCCTTCCACCGCGCCCACAGCCGAGCACGTTCCGCGCCCTCAGCCGCCGATGCGATCACAGCGCGGTGACCGTTGGCCAGCTCGACTGTCGCATCCGGATCTGCCAGCAGGTTGAGCCACCAGGCCGGGTGGCCCTCACCCCACCCGTTCATGGCCATGGTGACAAGGTTCGCCCCGTCGTCGTAGTAACCCAGGATGACGCTGCGCTTCTCTCCCGTGCGGCGTCCGGTAGTGGTCAGCCGCAGTGCACCCCACTTATTCGGCTTCGGCAGCCACAACCCGCGACGGCCACGGGTCACCCGGAAGATTCCACGATGCACGGCCCAGGCGATACGCACGAACCAGCGCGGAGGCACAAAAGGCGGCTTCTTCTCGTTCATCGTTCCCTCCGGCGGGCGAGAGCCCAGATTGCGATCTCGACACGGTTGCGCACCCCGAGTTTGGTCATCAGGCTCGCGAGGTGCGTCTTGACCGTACTGAGCGTGATGTGCAGTTCGCCGGCGATCTCGCTGTTGCTGAGGCCGCGCGCCACGGTGGCCAGCACGTCCTCTTCGCGCGCGGTCAGCGGCTCGGTCGGTGCTGCCGGTACGGCGTCTGACTCTGAGTGCGCCGCGAACGACTCCAGCAGTCGCACGGTCACGTTCGGGGCGATGAGCGCGTCTCCTGCGGCGGCGGCACGGATCGCCTGACCGAGGAGGGCTGCGCCTGCATCCTTCAGCAGGAATCCCCGCGCGCCAGCCCGCAGCGCGCCGTAGACGTATTCGTCCAGGTCGAACGTCGTGATCACGACCACGGCGAGCGGCTTCGCGACGCCGGCTCCGGCGAGGATCCGGGTCGCCTCGATGCCGTCGAGCCGAGGCATCCGGATGTCGAAGAGACACACGTCTGGCCGAAGCGACTGCGCGAGATCCACGGCCTCCTGCCCGTCGGCCGCCTCGCCGATCACCTCGATGTCGTCCTGTGCGTTGAGGATCATGCGCAGCCCCGCGCGCACGAGCTCCTGGTCGTCGGCGATGAGAACCCGAATCGTCATTCCGAGGCTCCTCTCCACGGAAGTTCGGCGGTGACGTTCCACCCTCCGGCTGGCGATCGCCCCGCAGTGCACACGCCGCCGAGAAGTGACGCCCTCTCCACCATGCCCGCGATGCCATAGCCCGGGGCCCCGACCGGACCCGGCGTTCCGTCATCACGCACGGCCACATGCACCGTGGTGGGGCCGACCTCGACACGCACGTCGATGCGGCTCACGTCGCGGGCATGGCGCCGGGCGTTGGTGACAGATTCCTGCACGATGCGGAAAATAGTGGATGCCACGGGCGCGGGCAGCTCGTCGAACGCTCCGGTGAGCTGCACGTCGATCACCGGCACGCCGCTATCGTCGCCCGCCAGCTCCTGCAGGTCGACCACGGACGGCGCTGGAGCGAGTTCAGCGGCCCCATCGCGACGCAGCACGCGCACCATCGAACGCATCTCGGTGAGCGCGCGGGAGGCCTCGGCCTCGATGACACGCAGGGCTGCGGTGGCCGCATCCGGATTCGTCCCCACGGTCGCCAGCCCTGCCTGCGCCTGGATCGCGATCGCCGACACATGGTGCGCGACAGTGTCGTGCAGGTCACGCGCCAGCTCCTCGCGTTCGCGCGATTTGGCGCGATCGATCTCGCGCGCCCGCGAACCGGCACCAAAGCGCAGCAGCAACCCCAGCGTCGCCGTGACGAGCAGGAAGAGCAGTCCGCCGACCAGATTGGCCGGGTCGAACGGCTCGCGAAAAGTGGCGGTCAGAGTTGCCGCCACCATCACGACCCCACCGATGAGCAGGGCGCGGCCTGAACCCCAGCGGAACACCGCGTAGACGAGCAACAGCAGGTACGCACTGGAGTAGAGCTGCACGCCCGTGCCGGTCACGATGGCGAACCCCTCGCTGGCACCGAATCCGATCGCGAACATCGACAGCGGGTGGGTGCGTCTCCACAACAGGGTCACGACGACGGCAACGGTAACCACCACGGCCGAACCTCGATACGGAATATCCGCCCTCAGCAGGCCTTCGATGATGATGAGCGCCGGCAGCACCGCGACGAGGGCCCAGTCACGCCACACTCTCCTGGGCGGGGCCGGAGTTGCCGGTGGCATATTCCACACCGAACGCAGCGGCCCGATCATGCTGCTCATGATAGTGATCGTCGTCGGATCACGAACTCGGCGACGGCGAGGTTGATGATCCATCCGGCGGTGAGCAGCGCGACCGCCGTCGTGGGGTCTGGCAGGACTCCACCGTTGGCCAGCGACCAGGGAATCGTCGTGAACACCTGGGTGCCTGCCGCGATGCCCACCGCATACCCGCGGATCATCCACGCTCGGTGGGTAGCGATGTCGCGCCGCACGATCGCGCGGAGCGCGAGGAGGAGGCTCGCGACCATGAGAGATCCGAAGAACAGGCGCACGAACATGTCCAGCTCGGGTCGGGTGTAGAAGACGGCCATCCATATTCCCGAGAGACCCGCGGTCACCCCGGCGGGCAGCACGATGCGGCCCGCCACCTGGTGCCAACGCGGCCGACCACGGCGAAGCCTCGGCACGAACTGGAAGGCGCCGAGCAGGCAAAACACCGTCGCGCTGACGATGTGGGCGACCACCGGAACCGGCGATGCGAAGAACCGCGCGTTGCTTTCCGTGATCTCGGTGCCGGCCGTCAGCTCGGTCAGGCGCATCGCTCCAGCGACGACCGGCACGATGCTGAGCAGAACAAGACCGGCGGGGACGAGCCAGTCACGCCGCCGCGTGCGGAGGTGTTGCCCGATGGTCGAGGTTGCGGTGCGCTGTGTCGTCACGCATTCAGACTCGCGGTTGCGCTCCTCGTCCACCATCGGGCAAAAGTACGGACTTCGCGCGGCCGAAGGGAGGGGATTCGCAGCCGCACTCTACCCAACTGCGGTCTGGATCGATAGCATGCTGTTCTGAAATCCCTACTGAGAAGAGGGCACAGTGAGTGGGACGATCTTCGGCTCGAGGGCACCTACCAGCGTCGTGGTCATCTCGCTGTTTGTGTGGATCACCGGCGTAATGGGCATGATCCGGATAGGCCAGGCGCTGCTGAGCCTCGCCGGCAATCCCGAGGCCATCACGACTCCCGGCGGTCCCTCCGTCTTCTTCCTTTCGCTGTCGATTGCCTTCGTCGTCAACCTGATCATCATTTCGCTGTCGTCAGCCCTGACCCGAGGCAGCAACGGGGCGCGCATCCTCATCAGCATCTCCCTCGCCATCCACCTGATCCTGTCGATCCTGACCATCCTCTCGGCCAACGGCGATGGCATCACCCTGGCAGCGGGCTGGATCGCGGTGTTCCTCAACGTGGCCGGGCTCGGCGCGCTGCTCGTCACCAACCGAGACTTCTTCCGGAAGTAGCGAGCGGTGAGTCGAAACTGTTGCCGGGACTGACCCGTGAAGACTCCTGACGTTCGTCGCTGGGCGGGGGTGTCTGCGTTCGCTGTCGCCGGATGCCTCGTGGTCGAGGCCCTCACCAAGCTGTCCACGGGAACCCGTCCAGAGCTGGATGCGGGCCTCGCTCTGGTACAACACACGAAAGACACCGCCGTCCAGGACATCTTCGTGATCTTCATCGACACGTTCCTCATGGCCTTCCTCATCGTGTTCCTGTCGTGCTTCCGGCAACTGGTGAGAAACGCGAGACCCGACCTGCAGTGGATCGCCGACATCACGTTCGGGGCGGGCATCGTGTTCGTTGCGGTCACCCTCGTCGGTGACTCGATGGAGGGCGGAGCCGCTCTCGACGCGCTCGGGCTCGAGCCCGACCCCTCGGTAACCCGCGCCCTCATTGTGGGACACGCCATCATGTTCGGCTCCACCGGTGCGGTGCTGCTTGCCCTGGTGTCCGCAACAGCGGCGTTCCTGACCTTCACCACAGGTGTCTTTCCCCGGTGGACCGGGGTGCTCGCCGCGGCCACCGCGGCGTCGAACCTCGTCTGGGCGGTCGTCGGCTTCAACGGAACCTCGCCGAACGCATTTTTCGCCGTGGGCGGCGTCGGCAACGCCCTGCTGGCGATCTTCCCGTGGCTGGTGTGGGTGTTCTGCATCGGCCTCACGGCGTCCCGCGGAGCTCGCCCCGGTACGACGCGATCCGGGGCGATGCTCACGCCGGACCGGGAAACGACTCCCTAGCGTGACGACATTCGAGGGTCACGCCGGCGAGAAGGGCCTCCGACTATGATCAGCGCATCGACGGGGTTGCCGTGACAAGGCCCCCACTGGAGGAGGCTTCGTGACCGACGGGACCATCGAATACCGCGGCGTCGTCGAATCCCGCCTCGGCCTGTTGTTTGTGCCGTTCAACCTGCTCTACGGCACGGGTGGCGTCATCATCTCCCTCGTGCTCATACCGGTGTTCGACAACCCCTTCGCCGTGTTCGCACTGGGAATGGTCGTGGGAACTGCACTCGAGTACGTAACCAGACTTGTCATGGAAAAGGCATTCCACGCCGTGTACTGGGACTACAGCAAGGAGTTCCTCAACGTCCAGGGCCGGATCTGCCTGAAGTACGCGCTCATGTGGGGCGTACTGTCCTTGGTGCTGCTGTACGTGCTCGACACGGTGAACGTCCGCGTTCTCGCCCAGATACCGGTCGCCATCGGCATCCCCGTGCTGGGCATCCTTCTCCTCGCGACCATCGGCTCGATCATCCTGACCCTCCTGACCTACCGACGCGTCGCCGAACGCAATACCTACCTGCGGGCGAAGCGGGACGGAGAGATTGCGGTGCTGCCCCAGTCGTGGTCGGGCCGCCTGGTCGACACGCTGGTTCCTGACGCGATCCTGGGGAATACATTCCCGAGGATGAGCCTCATCGCTGAGTATCAGGAGCTCAGCGGTCACCACCGCAAGCTCATCGTCTGGCTGCCCAGGCTGGGCCGGCCATCTGCCCTCCGGGTCGCCGCGGGCGACCGCTCCGACCGACAAACGGCGGATGCCCACGCCACATCCGCCGCTCACGGACCCCGATGATGCCGACCGGACTGACGTCGGCCGAGGTCGAGGAGCGCGTTACCGCCGGGCTCACCAATGCTTTCGTTCAGGGCACCAGTCGCAGCGTCTGGAGCATCGTGCGAGCGAACGTGCTCACGCTGTTCAACGGGATCATTCTGGTCTGCTTTATCGTGCTCTTCGCCATCGGGCGGTGGCAGGATGCCTTGTTCGGATTCAGCGCCATCGCCAATGCCGTCATCGGCAGCGTGCAGGAGTTCCGCGCGAAACGCGCGCTGGACAGGCTGGCCCTGTTGAACGCACCGCACGCCACGGTCGTTCGGGATGGTACGGAATCGGCCATCGATGTGGGAACCGTCGTCATGGATGACCTCCTCCGACTGCGCGCCGGGGACCAGGTTGCGGCCGATGCGATAGTCGCGACCTCTCGCGGTCTGCAGCTCGACGAGTCGATGCTTACCGGGGAATCCGATCCCGTAGAAAAATCCCCCGGCGATCGCGTGCTCTCGGGATCCGTCGTCGTCGGCGGGGAGGGCGATGCCACAGTGGATCGCGTCGGAGCCGACTCCTTCGCTAACTCGCTGGCCGCTGAAGCGAAACGCTTCTCACTCGTCGCATCAGAGCTGCGGACCTCGATCAACCGGGTACTGACATTCGTCGCATGGATCATCGGCCCTGTCGCGCTGCTCGTGCTGAACGCGCAGATGATCGCCAACGGCGGGTGGACGGAGGCATCGGCCGACGGTGCGTGGCGGGATGCCGTGACAGCAACCATCGCCGCGATCGTCGCCATGGTGCCGCTGGGGCTGGTGCTCATGACCAGCATCACCTTCGCGGTGGGTGCCGTGAAACTCGCGAGGCAGCAGGTGCTCGTGCAGGAACTGCCCGCCGTCGAGGGTCTCGCGCGCGTAGACATCATCTGCCTCGACAAGACGGGCACGCTGACCCAGGGCGACATCGTGTTCGACGACGCGTACCCCCTGACGGCACGAGATGGCTGGGAGAGCGTGCTGGCCTGGTACGGCATCCAAACCGATGCGAACGCGACCGCTCGCAGTCTCGCGTCCCGATTCACCGACCCTGTCGCCACTGAGCCCGTATACAGGGTGCCGTTCTCGTCGGCGCGTAAGTGGAGCGCCGTGACGTTCGACGACGGAATGTGGATCCTCGGCGGTCCGGAGATGGTGTTCCCGGACCGGCAGGACGACCCGAGCCATCCCCGGGATCTTGCGGCCCGGGCATCCGAACTCGCCAGTTCCGGCCGGCGCACCCTCGTGCTTGCCTTCGGCACGCCGACCACGGACGAGACAGTACCTGCCGACGCCGTTCCCGTCGCGCTGCTGACCTTC
This sequence comes from Salinibacterium sp. CAN_S4, assembly GCF_015752305.1. Classification (NCBI taxonomy): domain Bacteria; kingdom Bacillati; phylum Actinomycetota; class Actinomycetes; order Micrococcales; family Microbacteriaceae; genus Salinibacterium; species Salinibacterium sp. CAN_S4. The sequence continues at coordinate 38,444 of NZ_JADOVB010000007.1, forward strand.
CGCGAGAACATCCGACCGGATGCCGCAGAGACGCTGGGTTATTTTGCCGCGCAGGGCGTTGCCGTGCGCGTCATCTCGGGCGACAACCCCCAGACTGTCGCCGCCATCGCTCGCGACGTCGGGCTCGACGCGCCCCACGGATTCGACGCCCGCAATCTCCCCGAGAGCCAGGACGAACTCTTGAGGGTGCTCGACGAGAACGTGGTGTTCGGCAGGGTGACGCCCGAACAGAAGAAGCGGATCGTGGTCGCGCTGAAAGCGGCCGGCCACACGGTCGCGATGACGGGCGACGGAGTCAACGACGCCCTCGCCATCAAGGAAGCCGACATCGGGATCGCGATGAACTCCGGAGCAGCGGCGACGAAGGCCGTCGCGCGACTCGTGCTTCTCGACGGTCGCTTCTCACATCTGCCAAACGTGGTGGCCGAGGGGCGCCAGGTCATCGCGAACATCGAGCGCGTCTCGATGCTCTTCCTCACGAAGACCGCGTATGCGACCTTCCTCGCGCTCACCTTCGGCATTCTGCTGCTGCCGTTCCCGTTCCTCCCCCGACAGCTCTCGGTCACTGACGGCCTGACCATCGGCATCCCCGCGTTCTTCCTGGCGCTGTTACCGAATGCCCAGCGCTACATCCCCGGCTTCCTCCGCCGCTCCCTCACCTTCGCGGTGCCTGCCGGAGTAGCGGTCACCCTCGGGCTCGCGGCATATGCCCGCCTTGCCGCGAACATGCGCATACCCGAAGCCGAGATCCGCACAGGGTCGACCCTGATCCTGACGATGGTGGGGCTGTGGATCCTCGTGGTGCTCGCGCGACCCGTGACCAGGTTCAAGGGGATCGTCATCGGCGCGATGATGGTCGGGCTGGTGCTCGTCTACACGATCCCGTTCGTGCGGGGTTTCCTGCAGCTCGTCGATCCCACGCTGCCGACGGCGCTGCTCGTCATTGCGACGTCACTCGCGTCGATCGCGCTGATCGAGATCGTCAGGTTCGTGCACCGGAGGGTGACCCGCCTCGACCTGGCGAAAGCTGCTCTCCGCTCCCACGGGAAAACCTCCGACCCGCCCCCGACCACAACGGGATGACCACGGCGGCAGCGCTGACCCCGGTGATGGCGACGCCACTCCAGTCGCCGTCACGCGCCACGAGCAGATCCGCGATGGCCACCCCCAGCACGACGACCATGACGACCGTGGCCACCACGCACGACATGCGACTCCCGCGGGCGACCCCAGACGCAAGTGCGATCACGAACAGCCCGAACAGGATCGCGGCAACGCCGAGAAGTGTGATCGGCAGCTGCAGTCCGTCTGCCGTGGCTTCGGCGCTGTAGCGGAGCAGGATCGACACGATGCCCAGGACGATCTGCACAATGCCCGCGATGTACAGCACAACTACCGCAAACAGCACGGATGTCGGTCGGCGTTCGGACACGTCATCCACCTTCCGATCTGCGGCACGCGGGACGGGATCCACGCTAGCGGCGATGAGTCGGCGCAACAAGATCATCCGGCCGAGAGCGTGCCACATCACGGGACTTTAGGCACTGTAGGTCGCGTCCCCTCTGGCGGACAGTGGGGTCATGACTACCCAACCCGTCGTGATGGTCGCGGTCAGCGGCCCGGCCCACCAGCATCCTGCTATCGACTGGGCGTTGACGTACGCCCCGAGCGTGAACGCGGCTGTGGAGCTGGTGCACGTCGTCGACATGAGCTGGCGTGCCACTCCCGCTTCGTTTGCCGAAGAAGCGTTGCTCGCTGCAGAGCGGGAACTTCGGGCTCTTGCGGCCCACTATTCCACCCTCAGTGGTTCGGAGGTGCGCGCAACAGTGCTGGTCGGGCATCCCACGCGACTGCTCGTCGAGCATGCGGCCGCGGCCGAACTGATCGTGCTCGGCGCTCGTGGCCACAACGGCTACGGAATGCGCCAGCTCAACACCGTCGCGGTGCGGGTGGCAGCCCAGGTGAACGTGTCGACCGTGGTCGTGCCCCATTCGGCACCTACAGGCACCGGGATCGTGGTCGGCGTCGACGGGTCAGAGTTCTCGGTCGCCCCGCTGGCGTTTGCCGCGAGGGAGGCCGATCGAACCGGTGAACCGCTCATCGTGGTGCATTCGTGGCGCGCGCCCCGGCCGTGGTCCGACGACACGGTGCAGGGGTGGCCTGCCGAGCCCGAGGATGAGGAGCGGCGCATCCTCTCCGAAGCCGTTGCCGGGATCGCGCAGTCGTACCCTGACCTGAAGGTGCATTCCGAGGTGGTGTTCGGGCAGGCGACCAGCACCCTGTACGGTGCGTCCGAGTCGGCCAGGATGCTCGTGGTCGGCAGCCACGGACGGCACGGGTTCGCTCGCGCCTGGCTCGGCTCCACCAGCGAAGAGCTGCTGCTGGCGATGCCGACCACGGTGGCGGTCGTCCGTTAGCGGGAGGGCGCGACGAGCTACTCCGCCGGCACCCGGATGGTGAGCGCTCCGGGCTCAACGGTCACGCGGCATCCCGTCATCTCACCGAACGGATCGCCGTCCAGCTGCACTTCCTCCGGTCGGCTCAGCCGCACCGTCAGCACCCGGCACTGCCGCATGTCGACGGAGTCCGTGCTGAGTTCACGCACGCCCTTGCCGATCTTCAGCCGCTTGACGACGCCGTTCTCCCAGAGGATCTTCACCGCCACAGCGATCCAGCCCCTGACCGATTCCGGCTTCACCACAATCACATCGAGCAGGCCGTCGTCGACCGCGGCATCCGGAAGCAGCATGATGTTGGCCGGAAGGGAACCGCAGTTTCCGATGATGATCGCCTGCACTCTTGCAGCACGGTTCCTACCGCTGTCGAGCTTGTACTCGAGGCGCAGCTGGGTCTTGTCGCGCATGACCTTGACCATCGCCTGCGCGTAGGCGAGCCAGCCGACCTTCTTCTTCAGGTCGTCGTCGGTGTTCGACATGATCTTCGCGTCGAGCCCGGTGCCGGCCATCACGAGGAAGGCGTGCTTGTCGACCGAACCATCGGCCCGCCTGATCTCGATCGACGCGGCGTCGATCTTGCGGTCCTCCCCCGCGAACGCGGTCTCGAGCGAGTGGGCTGTGTCGTCCAGCGTCAGCGAGAGATTTCGGGCGAGCAGGTTGCCGGTTCCCGACGGCAGCAAAGCCAGGGTGGCGTCAGAACCGCGCATGACCTCGGCCACCGCGCGCACAGTGCCGTCACCGCCGGCTGCGATGATCATGGATGCCCCAGCCTCGAGGGCCTCGCGCGTCGGGCCCTGCCCGGGGTCGTCGGCCGACGTGGGGAACCACAGGGTCGTCCATTCCGATGCTGAAGCAGTGGCATCCACCGCTGCTGTGAGGGCATCGAGGTCCACCTTGATCGGGTTGTAGACCACCGCCGCGGTCTGGGTGGATTGCAGGTTGCTCATCCGTTCTGCCTTTCGGGATTTCCGGGACGCACTGCCGCGGTCTCCGCCACATCGATCCGCGTCCTGCCGTTGTCGCGGACGTCGGTCGTGATGCGCGGGGCGGCGTCGTCTTCGGTGGATTTGGGTGCGCGGGTCAGCTGGTCGTGCCGCTTCTCATCGTCTGTCATCGGGTCAGTCATCGGGTCGGCCATCTCAACAACATATTGCAGAACGCCAATGTGCCAGTAGGGCTTGCGCTGAGGGCTCGCGGGCTCCTGTTTACGTCATGACACCATCCAGTGTTGACATGACACCACTCTGGTGTCACACTGGTGACATGGAATTGGGAACCTACGTCAACGACCTCCAGAGTCAGCTCGTCGCCGCGGCAGAAAATGGCAACGACGAGGTCACGGCGATCGCGGAACGACTGGCATCAGGGCTGGATGCCACGGCGCGACTCGTGCTGCTCGATGCACTCTCCGCCGCCGCCGGGGAGATCACCCGGGAACTCGCGCCCGGCTCGGTCGACCTGCGCCTGCGGGGCCGGGAGGTGGAGTTCGTCGTCGTGCACGCCACACCGGAGGCCGACGCAGACTCTGCTGCCGAGGCATCCGTCGACCTCGACGAGCCCAGCACCTCACGCACCACCCTTCGACTGCCCGACGCCCTCAAGGCCAGGGTCGACGATGCCGCTGCGGCGGACGGCCTGTCGGTCAACACCTGGCTGGTTCGGGCCATCGCCACCGCGGTGCAACCCAAACAACGACGATCAGCACAACGCACCTCACGCACCGGCGACAGCTTCGCCGGCTGGGCACGCTAGCCCACCACTACACCACGACTATCAGCTTCGCACCCCCTGCGAGGCGCTACAGACACGCCCATTGAAAGGGATATACCGTCATGCCCAGATTCGACACCCCAGCCCCCATCGACCTCTCGATCACCGTGCAGGTCGGCCTGATCGAGGTGATCGCGAGCGATCGCGTCGACACGATCGTGACAGTTTCCCCGACGAATCGGGATCGCGCGGTAGATGTGCGGGCCGCCCACGAGACCGCCGTCACCTTCGACGGCGGTCGGCTCACCGTGACCAGCCCCCGACCACGATTCACATTCATCGGCCCCTCCGAATCCGTCGACGTCACGGTCGAGCTCCCGACCGGCTCGCGACTGACCGCCGAGATCGCGGTCGGTAACCTGCGCTCCAGCGGGCAGCTCGGCGCGACCCGCGTCAAGAGCTCGACCGGCGCCGTCGTACTCGACCGCACCGGTGACCTCTGGGTGCGCGTCTCCCACGGCAGCGCCACGGTGGCCGCAGCGGACGGTTCGGCCGAGATCACCGCTGACCACGGCCAGATCAGGATCGGAGAGATCACCGGGGATTCCACGTTCAAGTCGTCCCACGGAAACGTCACGGTCGGCACCTCCGGTGGCGACCTCGAGGCAAAGCTCTCCTACGGCGACCTGGACGTGGAGAAGGTTCTCGGCTCAGCGGCCTCGAAATCCGCGTATGGCACCATCCGACTCGGAGAGATCTCGAGCGGAGCGGTCGACGTCGAGACCGGGTTCGGCCAGATCGCGATCGGCGTCCGGCCGGGCGTCCCGGCCTGGCTCGACCTCTCGTCGAAGTCCGGGCACGTGCGCAACCAGCTCGACGATGGAGCCGCTCCCGGCGAAACCGAATCGTCAGTCGCCGTGCGCGCCCACACCCAGTTCGGCGACGTCACGATCGAGCGCGCGTCCCAGTCGGCGACGCAGTAGCAGACAGAGCCCGACCGCCAGGGCAGTGACGACAGCGAGTCCCGCGTAGAAGAGCCCGAGGTTCGCCAGGTAGTCGAGGGGCAGGATGCTCGCATTCGCTGTGCCGATCGACTTCTTCACGATGGCCGGCAGCACGATCGCGGTCACGATGGCCGCAACGACCAGAGCGCCCTGCACGACGAGGATGACCGCTAGCGGGATGCGCGGCTGCGCCCGACGCAACAGCACGCTCGCCGCGAACACCGCCACCGCCGCGATGCCGTCGTGGATGACAAGAGCACCGAGCATCCACACCCCGATGCCGAGGTAGTTGTCGGGTGCCACCTCGGTCGACAACAGCACGGCGCTGACGGCGAGCAGCGCTGCGCCGCCCGAAATGAGGCCGACCTGCCAGCGTCTCACCGCCGTCACGAGAGCACCTCGAGCCGGCTGAGCCATTTCGTCTGCAGCACACCCGGCCGCGCGGGCGCGATGATCCGCGCCGGATAGCCGTGGTCGATATCCAGCACCTCACCATTCAGCTCGAGGGCCACGAGCGTGAGGTCGTCTTTCACGAATTCCGGCTGGATGTGGCTGACGCCGTAGCGACTGTTCGTCTGCAGGCTGACGACCCGCACATCCGCATCGACGGGTGCGTCGACGAGCGCCATGAGGTCTTTCAGCCGCGGTCCACGCCAGTTCGCGTACTGGCTCCATCCCTCCACGCAGGCGATGGGCAGCACGGCGTCGAACTGCGGCAGGGCGCGAAGCTGGGCGTAGTCGAGGCTGCGTTCGGTCGAACCGTGGACGATCGTGAGCATCCAGTCGGCGGATGTCGCGGAATCGAGCACATCGGCAGCCCTCGCCGTGCGGTTCACGGGCAGACCCTGCGGCCCGATTCCGTTCTTTCGCGGGCCGAACAGGTTGGTCGCATCGAACAGCCGGAACGACTGGCCCGCGGTGAACACGACGAGTGCGGCCCCGGCCACCCCTACCGCCGCGAGGAACCCACGACGGCTGCTGCGTGCCGCCGCGACGGACGGGGACGACGATGGGTCCCTGTCGATCCACGCGAAGATCCGCCCGGTCACACCGGCTGCCTGGGGCCGGCCCGTGAGCCGCCTCAGCTCGTCCGGAACGTCGAACTCGGCGTCGGGATCATCCCGGTGCTCCACCAGCGTTCCGTCCGGAGCAAAGGCGTCGCGCTTGCGCCAGTACCTCGTGATGGTCGTGAGCTTGACACCGATGTGGATCGCGAGCGAACCGATCACCACGAACGACAACACGTAGTGGGTAGACCGGAACGAGAACGGGAAGAGCGAATAGAACTGGTAGGTATTGAGCAGGCCGATGGTGATCTGCACGAGGGACGACGCGACGAACAGCGCGATGGATGCCCGCTCCAGGAAGTGCGCGAACGAGCGCACCGCAGGTGTCTGGAACAACTCGGGGAACACCGTGTAGAGCTTCGCGAAGATCAGTGGGAAGCAGGCGATTCCTGCGGTGATGTGGATGCCCTGCGAGACCTGGTAGAGCCAGATCGGTCGAACGGGGAACACCATCCACGGCAACGGATCCTGCAGGAAATGGCTGTACAGACCGGTCGCGAAGCACAGCAGGAATGCCGCGCCCAGTAGCCGTCCGATGACGACGGCCATGCGGGGATTGCGCGACGGCGCCGCCAGCGAGTGGCGGAGTTGATGCATCAGCCGCTGCACGCGCCACCGGGCGTGAGACAGCCCGAGGCTCATGCCGCGACCGGTTTGTGCAGCGGCAGGCTGACGTCGAACCGGCAACCGCCGGGAACGTTGCGCACGGTGATTCCGCCGGAGTGCGCCTCGACGATGCCCTGCACGATCGCGAGCCCCAGCCCGGCGCCCGCCGAGTGGCCCCACTGCTGCTCGGGGGTGCGGGACGGCGTAGCGCGCCATCCGGCCTGGAAGATCTTCGACAGGTCAGCCTCGGGGATTCCGCCGCCCGCGTCCTCGACCGTCAGCACCACGTCGCCGTTGTCGGCCCTGCCGGTGCTCACCGAGATCTCGCTGCCCGCGGGCGAATGCTGGATCGCGTTGATGAGCAGGTTCCCGATCACGCGTGCGAGCTCCCGCGGATCACCCACGACGGTGTGGTCGCCGCCACCGCTCTCGGTGAGGGTGATCGACCGGGAACTCGCGAGCGCCCCGAGCTCGGCGACGGAATCGCTGACGAGATCGTAGAGCGAGACAGGCTGCATGCTCAGCGTCAGCGTGCCCGAGTGGATCTTCGACAGCTCGAACAGGTCGTCCACCATCGCCGACAGGTGATCGACCTGGGAACGCATCTGCCGGTGGAATCGTTGCGGATCGTCAGCCAGCTCGTCTTCGAGGGCCTCGGCCATCGCTCGAAGCCCCGCGAGGGGCGTGCGGAGGTCGTGCGAGATCCACGCGACCAGCTCACGGCGCGATGCATCGATGGTCGCGACCTCCTCCCGCGCCTGCGCGAGGCGGCGGCTCGTGAGCGCGAGGTCGGATGCCAGCACGGCCAGTTCCGAGGTGTCCCGGATCGAGGCATCCGGCTCGACATGCTTGCCGTCACCCAGATCCTGGGCGAGCTGGCGCAGACGGTTGCTGTTGCGGGTAAAAGTGCGTCCCAGGATGACGGCGATGCCGAGCGACACGATTGCGGACACCATCGCGACCCACACCGTCACGAGCAGGTCGTGGGTGGAGACGTACATGGCCTGCGCGACGACGACCATGCCGACGGCCACCGAGAGGATCGCCGTGACGACGATGACGCACAACTGCAGCAGGATCGACGACCGTCGGGCCAGGCGCAGCCAGAGCAGGCCCAGGCCGCCGATGACTGCGGCGCAGAGCAGGGAGATGGCGGCGATGATGCCCAGGTCGGAGAGCGGAATCACGAGGCTCCTTCGATGTTCAGTCGATAGCCGACGCCCCACACCGTGGTGAGGATGACCGGGGTCGTCGGGTCGAGCTCGATCTTTTCGCGCACGCGCCGAACCGTCACGGTCACGGTGGACAGGTCGCCGAACTCCCAGCCCCACACCGACCGCAGCAACTGGTCGCGACTGAAGACCTGCCTCGGATGCTTGAGCAGGAAGGAGAACAGATCGAACTCCCGCGCAGACAGGGCGAGCTCGGCACCGTGCTTGGTGACGATGCGCGCGGAAGGATCGAGCGAGAACTCCCCGAGCTCGAACGCGAGCTCCGGTGCGAATTCGTTCATGCTGCGACGCAGAATCGACTGCACCCTCAGCACCAGCTCGCGGGGCGAGAAGGGTTTGGTCAGGTAATCGTCGGCTCCGGCCTCAAGCCCCACGATGCGGTCATCAGGCGACCCGAGCGCGGTGAGCAGGATGATCGGAACCGAGCTCGACGCCCTGATCCTGCGGCACACCTCCGCTCCGTCGATGCCCGGCAGCATCCGGTCGAGCACGATGAGGTCGGGCGACAGTCGAGCGGCCGCATCGATTCCGTCGAAACCGTCTGTCGCGACATCCACGATGAACCCTGCCGACTGGAGGTAGGTCGTGGCGACCTCGAGAACCGTCGGGTCATCTTCGACCACGAGCACGCGTCGATCGGCGAGTTCGCTGTTCTGGCGCGCCAGGGAGGTCGGGGAGATCACGGCCCAACAATATGTCGACGATCACACCGGCGATAGGTCGAACGGCCCGCATACCCCACTCGTCTCCGATTTGTAAGGGATTGCCGGGCCTCGCACATGTGGGATTGCCTAAGGTCGGAGGGGTGACAACTGTGACGACCATCGTGCCTGACAGGGCTTTCGGGGGCGGTGACCGGGAGCCGTACGACCGTGCTCTCGTCGACCCCGACAGGGCCCTGTACCTCGTCGACTCCGACGGCTCACGCGACGCCATCGACGTGGCCAAGTTCCTGGCGACGGCCGACGCGCACGACGCGCAGGCGCTGTCGCGAGCGCGCGGGCCGGTCATCGACCTCGGCTGCGGCCCCGGCCGCCTCGTGCGTGCCGCGATTCTCAGCGGACATGTCGCGCTGGGAATCGATGCCTCTGTGGTGGCCGTGCGCATCGCCCAGGAGCAGGGGTTGCCCGTGCTGCGTCGCTCGATCTTCCAGGGCCTGCCGGGCGAGGGAACCTGGGGCACTGCCATGCTCATCGACGGCAACATCGGCATCGGTGGCGATCCTGTCGAACTCCTCAAGCGCTGCGCCGAACTCGTGCTCGGCGACGGCCACGGTCGCGTACTGGTCGAGACGCACCCTGACTCCTTCCGCAATCGCGTGTTCGAGGCGACAGTCATCGACGACCTCGGTCGCTCGAGCCTCCCCTTCCCCTGGGCCGAGGTCGGGATCCAGGCCCTCCACGAGCACGCCGCGGACGCCGGCCTCGAGTTCATCCAGACCTGGACGCACGGCGACCGCACCTTCGTCGAATACGCGAGCGCGTCGTGAAATCCCGCGTCTCCATCGCCCCCTGGATCGGCGTGGGAATCGCCGTCGTCCTCATGGGCCTCGCGATGCTGCTTCCGTGGGCACTCGACCAGAACGTCTACGTCAGGTCGTTCCCCCCACTTCATGCCGAGTGGATGCCACGGGTCGGGCCAGGCACGATCGCCGCCGTGATCCTCGCCATCGTCGCCATCCGCTACGCGACGGATGCCGCGACCAGGCTGCCGTGGCGCTGGCTGCTGCTCGGCAGCTTCGTGCTTGCCGTCGCCTGGATGGTGAGCCTGGCCACGGTGGACGGCCTGGACGGGATCGGCGTGATCCTCGACACCCAGTACGAATACCTGAACACGGCACGCGCTGTGACGGATTTCGGCGCGACGCTGCGCGAATACATCGCGCACATCCCCCTCGACTCCGTCGACAACTGGCCGGTGCACATTGCCGGCCATCCCCCGGGGGCGTTGCTGTTCTTCGTCGTGCTCGTGCAACTCGGTCTCGGCAGCGGTCTGGCGGCCGGCTTTGTCGTGATCGTGGTCGCGGCAACCACTCCGGTCGCGGTGCTGCTCACGCTGCGCCGACTCGGCGCCGAGAAAGGTGCTCGCCTCGCGGCGCCGTTCCTCGTGATGGGCCCGGCAGCGATCTGGATGGCGGTCTCCGGGGACGCGATGTTCGGCGCCTTCGCCGCGTGGGGGCTGTGTGCTCTCGCGTACGCCGCGACCTCTGCCCGAATGCGCGGCGTGGCCGGCTGGGGCACGCTCGCCGGGCTGCTGCTGGGCTATTGCGTCATGCTGTCGTACGGCCTTCCGCTGCTGGGGATCCTCTCGGTGGCGGTGCTCGCCATCGCCCGCAACTGGAGGCCGCTTCCCTGGGCCTTCGTCGCGGCGGTGGCCGTGGTGCTCGCCTTCGTGGCCGGCGGTTTCGTGTGGTGGGATGCCTACCCCGTGCTCGTCGAGCGGTACTGGGACGGCATCGCCACCCGCCGCCCGATCACGTACTGGATCTGGGGCAACCTCGCCGCCCTCGCCTTCAGCGCCGGACCGCTGGTCGGCGCTGCCGTCGCCGTCGCCATCAGGGGCGCGGCCCCGATCCGGAGCGTGCTGTCACGCCCGATCGTGGTCCTGGCGCTGGCGGCAACCCTGACGATCCTGGCCGCCGACCTGTCCGGCATGAGCAAAGCAGAGGTGGAGAGGATCTGGCTCCCGTTCGTTCCGTGGCTGCTCGTCGGAACGGCACTGCTTCCCGAGCGCTGGCGGCGACCGGGGTTTGCCGCGCAGGTCGTCTTCGCCCTCATCGTGCAGCACCTGCTGTTCACCGGGTGGTAGCGGTGGGGCTGTCAGCCTCAGAAAGCCCACCGATCTCGATCGACAGTGGCGCTGTGCGCCAACTCGTGCTCTAGAGTCGAAATTCACGCGCGGCGCGTATTCTTCAGCCGTACAACGCGAGGAGTGCACGTGCCTACGGAGCGGACCGGGCCGAGACATCCGCTCAGGGAACTCGCCCGCACGTCCCCCGCCCGCGCCTCCGCGCTCGTTTTCGTCATTGCCGCCGCTTTGTTCAGCGGGTTGCTCGCGTTGCCCATCTCGACGGATGACCCCAGGGGCACACCGCTCATCGATGCGATCTTCACAGGAGTGTCGGCGGTCACCGTCACCGGGCTCACGACGCTCGACACCGCGACCCACTGGTCGCTGTTCGGGCAGATCGTCATTCTCCTGGGGATCCAGGTCGGTGGGCTGGGGATCGTGACCATCGCGTTGCTGCTGGCCCGCGCGGTCACCCGTCATCTCGGCGTGCAGAGCAAGGTGTTCGCCCAGCAGAGCATCGGGACATCGAAGCTGGGTGAGGTCGGAACGCTACTGAGGATCGTGGTGCTCACCACCCTGGCCATAGAAGGCGCACTGTTCGTGCTGCTATTGCCGCCGTTCCTGCTGGTCGAGGACACCTGGTGGGAGGGAGCAGGAAATGCGCTGTTCTACGCGGTCTCCTCCTTCAATAACGCCGGATTCTCGGTGCACACCGGTGGCCTCGAACCTCTTGCCGGAAACCTGTTCATCATTGCGCCGATCGCGCTCGGAGTCTTCGTCGGCAGCTTCGGCTTCCCGGTCTTCCTCACCCTGATCATCCAGCGCTGGCACCGCAGACGCTGGACCCTGCACACCAAACTCACGCTCTCGGTGACGACGACCCTTCTGGTTCTGGGTGCCATCGGATGGGGTGCATCGGAGTGGAACAATCCCGGCACGATCGGTGGGGAAAACCCACTCGACAAGATCATTCACGCCGTCTTCGCGTCCACCATGATGCGCTCGGGTGGATTCGCCCTCACCGATACCTCCGCGTCGAGCTCCGTGACACTGCTGCTGACAGACGCCCTCATGTTCGTGGGCGGCGGTTCGGCATCCACGGCCGGTGGCATCAAGGTCACCACCGTGGCAGTGCTCTTCCTCGCGATCATCGCCGAGGCACGCGGTGACAAGGACGTCAGGGTCGCGGGTCGTTCGATCCCGAGCGAAAGCCTGCGCGTCGCCATCAGTGTGGTGTTCCTCGGAGCCACTCTCGTCCTCGTAGCGACCACCCTCATCCTCGCGTCCAACCCCGCCCTGTCTCTCGAACGGGTGCTGTTCGAAGTCATTTCGGCTTTCGCCACCTGCGGGCTGTCGGTGGGCTTGTCGGCCGAGCTCGATGGATTCGGGAAAATCGTGCTGAGCCTCATCATGCTCGCCGGGCGCATCGGGCCCATCGGTCTCGCGGCGGCCCTTGCCCTCAAGCAGCGCAACCTGTTCTACAACCTTCCGGAAGAACGACCCATCATCGGTTGACCGGGCGATCTCCCCAAGGGAGTTCAGCTAAACTGAAAGTGGTGTGCCGGGAAGTCTGGTCGGCGAAGTGACAGCGGAGTCGCTTCTTTCGACGACCGCTCCTGAAAGGTGCACCCATGTCACACGAACCCGATGACACGTTCCGCCACCAGCAGCCGCACAGCATCTGGCGCGGCATCAACCAGTCGCTCAAACAGGACACCGTCGGCGGCGCCCTGCTGCTCGGCGCCACAGTGCTGGCGCTCATCCTCGCCAACTCCCCCTTTGCCGCGTTCTACGAATCGGTTCGCGACGTCACCTTCGGGCCCGAAGCGCTGCACCTGAACCTGTCGGTGGGCTCGTGGGCGGCCGACGGGCTGCTCGCGATTTTCTTCTTCGTGGTCGGGCTCGAGCTGAAGGAAGAGTTCGTCGCCGGCAAACTGCGCAGCCCCCGAACCGCGATCCTGCCGATTGCGGCAGCGATCGGTGGAGTCGCGGTTCCGGCGCTGATCTACGTCGCTGTGGTGTCGAGTGTCGGCGGAGAAGCGCTCAGCGGTTGGGCCATTCCCGCGGCAACCGACATCGCCTTCGCGGTCGCCGTCATCGCGGTCGTCGGTCGCAACCTGCCCCCTGCCCTGCGCACGTTCCTGCTGACTCTCGCCGTCGTCGATGACCTGCTCGCAATCTCGATCATCGCGATCTTCTACACCGACGACCTGCAGCCGTTCATCCTGCTGTTGGCGATCGTGCCTCTCGCGCTCTTCGCCCTGGCTGTGCAGCGCGGTGTTCGCAGCATCTGGATCCTGCTGCCTCTCGGCCTCGTCACCTGGGGGCTCGTGCACGCCTCAGGCATCCACGCGACGGTCGCCGGGGTGCTGCTCGGATTCGTCGTGCCCGTGATCGCCACCCGCCGGGCACGCGTCGAGGTCGGCAAGGATGCGGCGGGCGAACCGGTCTACGAGGGGCTCGCCGCCCACTTCGCCGATAAGTGGAGCTCCGTGTCGTCGGCCATCGCCGTACCGATCTTCGCCTTCTTCGCCGCCGGCGTCGCCGTCGGCGGACTCACGGGACTCGGTGAGGCGCTCGGCGACCCGATCGCCATCGGAATCATCGCCGGCCTCGTGCTGGGCAAAGCCATCGGCATCACCGGGACGACGTTCCTCGTCACCCGCCTGCCGGGCCTGGCCATAGATTCGACCCTGAAATGGATCGACATCATCGGCATGGCCTTCGTCGCCGGAATCGGCTTCACCGTGTCATTGCTGGTCGGTGAGCTATCGTTCGGCGCTGGTAGCGAATCCGACGACCACGTCAAGGTGGGAGTGCTCGCCGGATCCCTCATCGCCGCGGTGATCGGTGGTGTCATCCTGAACATCAGGAACAAGCACTACACCCGCATGCTGCCGCAAAAGGTGCTGCAGGAGAAGTAGAGACGGGTCGCCCCAGAGCGACCCGCTCCCGCTGTGTTACTCCTCGCGGTGGGGCAGTTTCCAGCCCGGCCGGATCGAGTGGCACGTGTAGCCGTTCGGTCGCTTCTCGAGGTAGTCCTGGTGGTCTTCCTCTGCCAGCCAGAACTCGCCGACGGGCTCGACCTCGGTGACGACCCTGCCCGGCCACAGCCCTGAGGCATCGACGTCGGCAATCGTGTCGTGAGCGACCTTCTGCTGCTCGTCATTCTCGAAGAAGATCGCGGAACGGTACGCACGACCTACGTCGTTGCCCTGGCGGTCTTTCGTCGAAGGGTCGTGGATCTGGAAGAAGAACTCCAGCACGTCGCGATACGAGATCTGCGACGGGTCGAACACGACCTCCACGGCCTCCGCGTGATCACCATGGTTGCGGTAGGTCGCGTTGGGGGTGTCTCCCCCGGAGTAGCCGACGCGGGTGGAGATGACGCCGGGTCGACGACGCAGCAGCTGCTGCGCCCCCCAAAAACATCCACCGGCAAGAACGGCGCGCTCAGTAGTGGCCATGATCAGGCCTCCTTCGTGTTGAGTGGGTCGCCAACTGCGGCCCTATGGGTGAGAACAGAAGCTGAGCGCAAATAGTTCCCGGTGCAACTGGGAATCGCCCCCGAAGTGCACGCTGTGCACCTCGGAGGCGATCAGAGAACGTGCTGACTACGGTGCGGGAACCGGAGTCGGCGTCGGGGTCGGGGTGGACTGCTCGTTGAAGTCAGCTCCCGTCGCCTGCAGCACGAAGGCCTGGAACGAGGCCAGGTCGGTGACCGAACCCTCGTACTTGAGGCCATTCACGAGCACGGTCGGTGTGCCCTGCACATTGTCGATGTTCGAGTTGGGAATCGGACCGTTGAGCGCTCGAGCGGTCGAGGCGTTCACCCACGACTTGAACTCCTGGTCGGTGATGCAGGCTGCGACGTCGCTGGCGGACTCGACGTTCGCCTCGCCCGCAAACTCGATCAGCTGGTCGTCCGTGAGGCCTGTGGTGTTCTCGGCCGGCTGGTTCGCGAAGAGCAGGTTGTGGAAGTCGTAGAACTGGTTGGGCGAGTAGTTCGCGACGCAGGCTGTGGCGTTGGCGGCCCGGGTCGAATACTTCGTGCCCTGTGACAGGCGGTCGAGGATTGTGATCGGGTGGATCTCGACCGTCGTCTTGCCGTTCTCCATCAGGCTCGAGATGTACTCGCCGTTCGTCTTCTCGAAGTCACCGCAGATCGGGCAGAGGTAGTCGACATACATCTGGATGTCGAGGATACCCGCTGCCTCGTCCCTCGTGTTCGGAATCGGCTCTTCGTCCGACTCGAGCGCGGGGGTCTCGGTGGCGATGGAGCCCTGCGAGATCTGGATGCCGTCGCTGGCCATGTTCTGTGGGCCAGGCCCGACGGGGCGCACGGAGTTGACGATGACCAGTGCGATGACCGCGACGATGGCGAGTGACGCGAAGATGATTCCGCCCTGCAGCAGGAACTTCGTGCGGCGATCCTTCTTCTTCTGGTCTTCGCGAAGAACTCGGGCCTTATCGCGTGCGGCTTCGCGTTTCTCGTTCTTCGAGAGCCGCCCGTCGCCGGGTGTGACGTTGCTCAATCGATCCTCATTCATCAGGTCGGTACGGGCGCGTCGGGTGCGGCGCGCCTGTCGAATTGTACGAGGGATGCCTGTGTATTGCCCAAACGGGATCGCTTTGACCCCGTTTCGGGTGCCATAATGAAGGGTGGTGGCACTGTCACCACTTCCATTCACTAAGGATCGTCCGGCACGTACCTGCCGGTGAAGGAGCACTAATAGTCATGGCATCAGTCACATTCGACAAGGCAACCCGTCTCTACCCCGGCTCGACCAAGCCGGCAGTAGACGCCCTCGATCTCTCGGTCGCCGACGGCGAGTTCCTCGTCCTCGTCGGACCGTCCGGTTGTGGAAAGTCGACCAGCCTCCGCATGCTCGCGGGCCTCGAAGAGGTCAACGACGGCAACATCCTCATCGGTGACCGCAACGTCACCGACGTTCCGCCGAAAGACCGCGACATCGCGATGGTCTTCCAGAACTACGCGCTCTACCCGCACATGACCGTCGCCGAGAACATGGGCTTCGCCCTAAAGATCGCCGGCGTCAACAAGGACGAGCGAGCCACTCGCGTTCTCGAGGCAGCCAAGCTTCTCGACCTCGAGCCGTACCTCAGCCGCAAGCCGAAGGCACTCTCGGGTGGCCAGCGCCAGCGCGTCGCCATGGGCCGCGCCATCGTGCGCCAGCCCCAGGTGTTCCTCATGGACGAGCCGCTGTCGAACCTCGACGCAAAGCTGCGCGTTCAGACCCGCACCCAGATCGCGAGCCTGCAGCGTCGACTCGGTGTCACCACCGTCTACGTCACCCACGACCAGACCGAGGCGCTCACCATGGGTGACCGCATCGCTGTGCTGAAGGATGGCGTGCTGCAGCAGGTCGGAACGCCCCGCGACCTGTACGAGGCTCCGCAGAACGTGTTCGTTGCCGGCTTCATCGGCAGCCCGGCCATGAACCTGTTCGACGCCGACGTCGTCGACGGCGGACTCAAGTTCGGATCGGCCATCGCCGCTGTCGACCGCGAGACCTTCAGTGGCACGCAGGCCAAGACGGTCACCATCGGTATCCGTCCCGAAGACGTCAAGGTCTCCCACACCGGAGATGGCCTTGCTGTCGACGTCGACCTCGTGGAAGAGCTCGGCGCCGATGGATACCTCTACGGCCACACCGACATCAGCGGGAAGCGCGTCGACATCGTCGCCCGCGTCGATGGACGCAACCACCCGAACGCCGGCGAGAAGGTCTTCATCACGCCGGAGCCGAACCACATCCACGTATTCGAGACCGAGTCGGGCCTGCGCCTGAGCAAGGCCGTCACAGTAGCCTAAACATTCGATGATGATCGGGCCTGTCGGGTTTCCCGGCAGGCTCGATCCGTCTTTAAGGACAGCATGAGCGGCTCACTGAACATCACCGCGGCCACGGTCGACCCTGCACTGCTCGACCTGCCCTGGTCGTTGCCGCTGGAGATCTGGCCGGAGGACACGATCGCCGCGTTGCCGAAGGGCATCTCGCGGCACCTCGTGCGCTTCGTCAACCTCAGCGGCTACGTGGTCGCCATCAAGGAGACGTCGGCGGAGCTCGCCCGCAAGGAGTACGACATGCTGCGAAACCTCCAGCGACTCGACATTCCGTGCGTGGATCCGCTCGCGGTGATCACCAACCGCACCACAGACACCGGCGAGCCGCTCGAGTCGGTGCTCGTCACCCGGCACCTGCGCTTCTCGCTGCCCTATCGCGCCGTCTACTCCCAGAGCCTGCGGCCCGAAACCGCGACCAGGCTCGTCGATGCTCTCGCGGTGTTGCTGGTCAGGCTGCACATCGTCGGCTTCTTCTGGGGCGACGTCTCACTCTCCAACACGCTCTTCCGCCGGGACGCCGGCGCCTTCGCTGCGTACCTCGTGGACGCGGAGACGGGCCAGCTCTACAGCGGACTGTCCAACGGCCAACGCGAGAACGACCTCGAGATCGCCAGGGTCAACATGGCCGGTGAGCTGCTCGACCTGCAGGCCGGAGGCCGCCTCGCCGACGACATCGACCCCGTCGAGATCAGCAACGGGATCGTCGCCCGGTACCGCACTCTCTGGAAAGAACTCACGGCATCCGAAGAGTTCGACCAGTCCGAGCGCTGGCGTATCAACCAGCGGGTGGAGCGGCTCAATGAGCTCGGGTTCGACATCGAAGAACTCGCCATCAAGACCGACGAGTCCGGTACGCAGGTGCGCATCCAGCCCAAGGTGGTGGATGCCGGCCACCACTCCCGCCGACTATTGCGCCTGACCGGTCTCGACGCCCAGGAGAACCAGGCACGACGACTGCTCAACGACCTCGACTCGTACCGGGCCACCTTCGAGAAGCAGAACCTCGATGAGGAGGTCGTGTCACACGAGTGGGCGGCGAGAGTGTTCGAGCCGGTCATCCAGGCCATCCCGAAAGAGATGCGTGGAAAGCTCGAGCCTGCCGAGATCTTCCACCAGCTGCTCGATCACCGGTGGTATCTCGCCCAGAACGAGTCCCGCGACATCCCCCTCGCCGAGGCCGTATCGAGCTACATCGAGAACGTGTTGCAGCATCGCCGCGACGAGGCGACCATGATCGACCCGCCGACGGGCACGTACACCGTGCCCACGGAGGTCATCAACGAGGATGACTGGCGCTCCAAGGTCTAGACGAGCATCCCCAGCGGATTCTCGATGCGCTTCACGAACGCCGCGAGCCACTGCGCCGCGAGCGCTCCGTCCAGCGCCCGGTGATCCGCCGAGAGCGTGACGGTCATGATCGTCCCCACGGCGAGTTCACCGTCGACGACGATCGCCTGCTGGCGGGCGAGGCCGACGGCGAGGATGGCCGACTGCGGAGGGTTGATGATCGCGGAGAATTCGGTGACCCCGAACATGCCGAGATTCGAGACCGCGAAGCTGCCACCCTCGAGTTCGTGCTGTTCGAGGCGGCGAGCACGAGCGCGCTCGGCGAGGTCTGCGACATTCCGGGCAATCTCGGTCAGCGACTGCTTCTCCACCGATCGAAGCACCGGGGTCACGAGCCCGCCATCGATCGACACAGCCACCGACATGTCGACTGTCGAATACCGCCTCGTCGCTGTCTCACCCCAGGTCACATTCGCGTCGGGGACATCCATGAGCGCGGTCGCGGCAGCCTTGAGCACGAAGTCATTGAGCGAGACCTTGACACCCGCGCTCTCGTTGACGGCCTTTCGCAGGGCTATCAGCTGGTCGACCCGGCAGTCCGCCACGAGGTAGAAGTGGGGCACAGTCGACTTGCTCTCGGTGAGGCGGCGCGCGATCGCCCGCCGCATGCCCGTATGCGGCACGTCGACGAATGACGCCTCTGTTCCGGATGCCACGGCGGGGGTTGCTGCGGCGGGCGGGGCCACGGGCTCCGGTGCGCGGTCGAGGTCGGCCCTGACCACGCGACCACCGGGCCCCGTGCCGGTGAGACTCGCGAGGTCGACTCCGCGTTCCCGCGCGAGTCGCCGGACCAGCGGACTGACGAACCTGCGGTCCGGCGCGGCGGCGGTCGCGGCATCCTGAACCGGATCCGCGGAGGGCAGCGTGGTGGGGGCGCTCGCCACCGGGGAAGGTGCGGGCTCAGGCGCCGTCTCAGGCTCGGGAGCGGAGGCGACTGCGGATTCCGGAGCCGGTGACTCGAGGTCGTCGATGTTCTCGCCCTCTGCTCCGAGAACGGCGATCGGGTCGCCCACTTTGACCTGGACACCCTCTTCGACGAGCAGCTTCAGCACGGTGCCCGAGGTCTCTGACGCGTACTCGACGATCGCCTTCTCGGTCTCCACTTCGGCGAGCGGAACTCCGACCTCGATGGACTGCCCCAGGGTCACGAGCCAGGTCTGGATCGCCGCCTCGCTCGAGTTGGCGAGAACCTCCGGCATCCGGATGATGGTGGCCATCAGCGTTGCCCCAATCCGGTGCGGATTCGTTCGAGACCCGCGACGACCTCTTCGGTGCGGGCGATCGCCGCACGTTCGAGCACGCGGGAGATGCTCGGCGACGCCTCGGATCCCGTCACCCGCTCGATCGGCTGGTCGAGCCAGTCGAAGAATCGTCGCTGGATCTCGTCAGACAGCCAGGCGCCGTACGAGGTGCCCTGTGCTCCCTGCTCCACGATGAGCACGCTGTTCGTCTTGCGGATGCTCTCACCGATCGTGTCCCAGTCGATGGATGCCCGGTCGAGCCAGCGCAGGTCGATCACCTCGGCGTCCACCCCCGTCTGCTCGACGGCTTCGAGCGCATGGCGCACCATCGAGAGGTAGCTGATGACGGTCACGTCGTTGCCCGCGCGGCGGATCGCGGCGTGGCCGGGCAGCAGGACGTAGTCGAGGTCGCCCTCGGGCACTTTGTCCGGCACCGCGTAGAGGTCGACGTGCTCGATGACGAGCACCGGATCCTGCAGCGTGAGCGCTGCGTTCATCAGGCCCACATAGTCGGCAGCCGTCGAGGGAGCCACGATGCGCCAACCGGGGCTGGTCGCAAAGATACCGGCCGGGTCCATGAGGTGCTGTGAGCCGTAGCCGGAGCCCATTGCCACCTTGGTGCGGAGCACGAGCGGCACGGCATTGTCACCGCCGAACATGTGCCGCGCCTTGCCGATCTGGTTGAACACCTGGTCGGCGGCCACCCACATGAAGTCCGGGTACATGAATTCGATGACCGGCCGGAATCGTCCGTCGAGCGCGAGCCCCGCCCCTAGCCCGGTGAACGCGTTCTCGCTGATGGGGGTTCCGACGACGCGGTCACCGCCGTACTTCGTAAAGAGCCCCTTCGTGGCACCGTTCGTGCCTCCGCTGAGTCTGTGCACGTCTTCGCCCATGACCACGATGCGGTCATCCTGTTCCATGCGGCGATCCATGACCTGTGCGACGGCGTCGACGAACTTGACGTCACGCCAGGTTGCGGCGTAGTCGAGCGGGTCGGAGACTGTCGCGTCGGCGAGTTCGCTGCCGTCGCCACGCACACCCACGTTGACGAAGCCGACGTCCGGCCACAGTTCGGCGCGAATACGGCGCTTGCCGGATGCCTCGGGGTCGGCCTCGAGCAGCTCCTGAGCGGCAGCGACCATCGCCGACTGCGCCTGGGCGCGCACGGCATCGACACCGGCCTGGTCGATGAGGCCGAGGGCGATCATCTCGCTCGCGACCCGGTCGAGCGGGTCACGGGCGCGCCACGACGCCTCTTCGGCCTTATCGCGGTAGCCGAAAGCGCTGCCGGGGTATGGACCGTTCTGGTGGAAGAACCTGTAGACCTCGACCTCGATGATCGCCGGCCCTTCTCCCCCGCGCATCCGCTCCGCCGCCTGCTCGGTCGCGAGGTACACCGCGAGCGGGTCCATGCCGTCGACGCGCCAGGCCGGGATGCCGAACCCCTGGCCGCGCACGGAGAAGCGTGGATCGGCCGTGACTTCCTCGGCTTTGGTCGAGACGGCGTAGAGGTTGTTCTCGATGAAGAACGCGACGGGGAGTTTCCACGCGGCCGCAAGGTTCATGCTCTCGAGCACGGAGCCGATCTGGCTGGCCCCGTCTCCGAAGTAGTTGATGGTCAGGTCGGTCGTGCCGCCGTGCTTCTGGGCCCAGGCGTTGCCCGCCGCCATGGCAGCGCCACCGCCGACTATCGCGTTGGTGCCGAGCGCGCCGGCCTCGAACCACTGGAGGTGCATCGATCCACCGCGCCCGCGGCAGAACCCCTGCGCGAGTCCGAGGATCTCCGCGAGGGTGCGTTGCAACACGGTCTGGATCTCGGAGCTGACAAGGGCGTCCAGGTCGAGTCGTCCCGAGCTCACGTGGGTAATGGCTTTCGCCAGGAACTGGTGGTGACCACGGTGCGAACCGTTGACCCCGTCGGCCGAACGCAGCCCGATGATGGAACCGACGGCTCCCCCCTCCTGGCCGATGCTGGAGTGGGCCGGTCCATGCACGAGCCCTTCGCCCGCCAGCTCGAGAACAGTCTCCTCGAAGGCACGGATGAGGTGCAGCTGGCCGAGCATCGAGGCCAGCAGTGCTGGATCCGCCGCTTTCCAGTCGGCGGCAGTGCTGGTGATCTCGACCCAGTCGACCCCAGTCTCAAGCATGCGCGTTGTCGGCATCGTCCCTCTATCTCCGTTGATCGACGTTCTCTGACAGTAAACCGGGATTGAATACAATTGCAAGCCCAAGCCTTGATTTCCTCCATGAATGCGCGATGATAGGCACGTACTGGATTCAATCCAACAACAAGGAGGTTGAGATGGCGCTCCCCGGACTTCGCGGCACCGACCACATCGGATTCACCGTGCCCGACCTCGACGTGGCAGACGACTTCTTCGTCAGGGTGCTCGGCTGCGAGTTCGTCTACTCCCTCGGCCCCTTCGCCCGGGAGAAGGGCGAATGGATGCAGAAGCACCTCGGCGTGCACCCCCGCACCGTGATGCGCAGGCTGAACTTCTACCGCTGCGGTAACGGATCCAATTTCGAGGTCTTCGAGTACGAGGCCGCCGACGGCCAGGCACCCCAGCCACGCAACAGCGACATCGGAGGCCACCACCTCGCGTTCTATGTCGACGATTTCGACGCGGCACTCGACTACCTCCGTGCGGAAGGCCTGACCATCCTGGGCGACCCCACGGCGAGCGCTAGTGCGAGCCTGGGCCAGCGCTGGGTGTATTTCCTCAGCCCCTGGGGAATGCAGTTCGAACTCGTGAGCTACCCCGATGGCAAGGCATACGAGAAGGATGCGCGGGTGCTGCTGTGGCATCCATGACAGAGGGAACGACGGAAACCATGCAGAACATCAGGATCGCGGTCGCCGGGACCGGCGCGAATGGCGCCTCGATGGGTGCGGACATGGTGCGAGCCGGGCTGGACGTCACGTTCATCGAGCAGTGGCCAGCCCACGTCGACGCGATGCGGGAGAACGGCCTGACCGTGCACCTCCCCGACGGCACGAGCGAGAACACCGGCGTCGCGGTGTTCCACTTCTGCCAGGTCGCCGAGCTTCGCGGCACCTTCGACGTCGTGTTCATCTCGGTCAAGACATACGACACCCGCTGGGTCACCGAACTCGTGAAGCCACTGCTGCACGATTCTTCGGTCGTGGTGGGGCTGCAGAACGGTATGACCATCGACGACGTCGCCGACATCGTGGGGCCGCAGCGGACCGTGGGAGCCGTGCTCGGCATCGCCGCCAACATGTTCACCCCGGGCGTCGTGGTCCGCCAGGTGTCCCGGGCCGGAACCTGGCTGACGGTCGGCACACTCGATGGCACGACGACCCCCGCGCTCGAGAATGTCGTGGAGGCGCTCGGGCATGCCGGTCGCATCTCGATCTCCGCCGACATCCGCTCATCCAAGTGGATGAAGCTGCTCGCCAATATCCCCGAGATGCTGCCATCCGCGCTCATGAACGTGCCCCTGCTGACGGCCGCGAACACCGAGGGAGTGCGCCCGGTCATGGACGCCATGTCCCGCGAGGCGTACCGCACAGCCATCGATCTGGGAATCACCATGGTGCCCGTGCTCGGCAAGTCGGCCGAGGATATGCCGGACAGCGACCAGTACGCGATCGACCTGCTCGATACGATCCTGCAGTCGTACTCCCTGCCGGATACCCGCGTCGCCGTGCTGCAGGACTGGGACAAGGGCCGCCGTGCAGAACTCGACGCGTTCAGTGGCTACGTCGTCTCGAAGCAAGCGGAGCTGGGCACCACGGCGCCCGTCAACGAAGCGATTCTCAGGCTCTCGGAACGGGTCGAGCGCGGCGAGCTAACGCCGAGCCCCGACAACGCAGCACTCATGATCGAGGCTCTCGCGGCCGGGCGCTAAAGTGACATCAGAGCACGAATCGCGGCACGAGGACGTGTCGACAGGTGAGGGAGAGATGATCGAGGTGGCGTTGCAACTGACCCCCGAGATCTCCCCCACCCACGGCAACGCGAGCGCCCGCATTGCCGAGCAACTGCGCATGGCCATCCTGCAGGGCGAGTACCAGCCGGGGCAGCGGATCAGGCAGGATGACGTCGCCCAGCGATTCGGCGCGAGCAGGGTTCCCGTCCGCGAGGCATTCCGCACTCTCGAGGCAGACGGGCTCGTGACCCTTGTCGCCAACGCCGGTGCCTGGGTGTCGCGGCTGAGTCTCGCCGAGTGCGATGAGGTCTACCAGACCCGAGAACGGGTCGAGCCCCTGCTTTTGCGCTACGCCATGCCCGGCATCGACGAAGCGAAGATGGACAGGCTGGACGAGCTCGCGGCCCGGATGCAGCGCACCGAGAGTGTCGAGGAGTTCCTCAGGCTCGACCGCGAGTTCCATCTCGGCTCCTACGAGTCTGCAGAGACCACCGTGCTCGGCGACCTCGTGCGGCGGCTGTGGAACACGACGCAGCACTATCGTCGCGCGTTCACGCTGCTGCTCGACGAACACTCTGCCCGTGTCGTGCACGACGAGCACCACATGCTCGCCGGCGCTATCCGAGACGGCGATGCCGACGATGCCGAGCGCATCCTGGCCGGGCACATCCGGCGCACCAGGCTGGGGCTCGACCGTCACCCCGAAGTTTTCGACCTCACTCCCGACCTCCACCAGCGAAAGGCATAATCATGGCCATTGCCACAGTCAACCCCGCGACCGGCGTCACCGAGAAGACCTTCGAAGCGCACGACGAGCAGGAGATCGAACGGCGTATCGCGCTGGCCGAGGCTGCGACCCGCGGAATGCGCACCACGAGTTTCGAAGAACGCGGCCAGTGGATGAGTGCCGCCGCAGACCTGCTCGAGGCGGATGTCGAGGAGGTCGCGCGCATCATGACCCTCGAGATGGGAAAGCCCCTCGCCCAGGCGAGGTCCGAGGCGCTCAAGTGTGCCAAGGGCATGAGGTTCTACGCGGAGCACGCTGCAGAGTTCCTCGCCGATGAACCGCTCGAGAACCCGTCGAGCGTCAACGCGTCCAGCGCATACTCGGTCTACCAGCCGCTCGGGGTCGTCCTGGCGGTCATGCCCTGGAACTTCCCGATGTGGCAGGTCGTACGGTTCGCCGCCCCCGCGCTGATGGCGGGCAACTCGGGGCTGCTCAAGCACGCCTCCAACGTTCCGCAGACCGCGCTCTACCTCGACACCCTCTTCATGCGCGGTGGCTTCCCCGAGGGCGCGTTCTCCACGCTGCTGGTCGGATCCCAGGCGATCGCCGCGGTGATCCAGGATTCCAGGGTCAAGGCCGTCACCCTCACGGGCTCAGAGCCGGCCGGTCGCGAGGTCGCCGCCAACGCCGGCAGCCAGATCAAGAAGGCCGTGCTCGAGCTGGGCGGTTCAGACCCCTTCATCGTCATGCCGAGCGCCGACATCGATAAGGCCGTCGACGTGGCGGTCACCGCCCGCGTGCAGAACAACGGCCAGTCGTGCATCGCCGGCAAGCGCTTCATCGTGCACGCCGATGTCTACGACCGATTCGCTGCCCTGTTCGCCGAGAAGCTCAGCGCTCTCGTCGTCGGCGACCCGATGGATGACGCCACCCAGGTCGGCCCGCTGGCCACTGAGTCCGGACGGGACGAACTCGCCGAGCTCGTGGAGGACGCGAAGCTGCACGGCGCCACCATCCTCGCGGGAGGCTCGGCTCCGGATCGCGCCGGCTGGTTCTACAACCCCACACTCATCGCCGACCTGCACGATGGCATGCGACTGGTGATGGAGGAGGCCTTCGGCCCTGTGGCATCCCTCTACCGGGTGGAGTCGCGCGAGCAAGCCCTCGAGATCGCGAACCAGACCACGTTCGGTCTCAGCTCCGCGGTGTGGACCACGGATGCCGTCGACGAGCAGTACTTCGTCGACGCCCTCGATGCCGGGGCCGTGTTCATCAACGGGATGACGATCTCGTACCCCGAGCTGCCGTTCGGCGGAATCAAGGCATCCGGTTACGGCCGCGAGCTCGCCGCCGCGGGCATCCGCGAATTCTGCAACCTGAAGACGGTCTGGAAGGGCTGAACGGGCTGTTCACTTCGACTTGGAAAGTGT
Source organism: Salinibacterium sp. CAN_S4 (assembly GCF_015752305.1). NCBI lineage: Bacteria > Bacillati > Actinomycetota > Actinomycetes > Micrococcales > Microbacteriaceae > Salinibacterium > Salinibacterium sp. CAN_S4. The sequence continues at coordinate 63,823 of NZ_JADOVB010000007.1, forward strand.
TCAGTGAGAGTGTACATTTGCAGGGAGCTACGACGGCGTAGCCAGGAAGGTCGCTGCAGGCAATGTCACCAAGCACCACGTCATCAGGAACACACAGGGCGCTCGTCGTCGGATCGACCGGGATCGTCGGCCAGACCGTCGGCCGGCAGTTCGCAGAGCAGGGGTGGGAGACCTTCGGGCTCTCGAGGTCGGCGTCCGTCGACATCCCCGGTGTAACCAACGTCACCGGCGATCTGCTCGACCCCGAGTCGCTCTCCGCGGCCCTGGCCGACGTGAACCCCGAGGTCGTCGTCATCACGGCATGGATGCGCAACGACACCGAGGCCGAGAACATCCGCGTCAACAGCGCGACAGTGCGCAACGTGCTCGCGGCACTCGAACCCTCGGGTTCCGTGCGCCACGTCGCGCTGCTCACGGGACTGAAGCACTACCTCGGTCCGTTCGAGTCGTACGGCACCGGCGTGATGGCCGACACTCCCTTCCACGAGAGCGAGCCTCGACTCGACTTTCCCAACTTCTACTACGCGCAGGAAGACGAGGTGTTCGCGTCAGCGGAGCGCAACGGCTTCACGTGGAGCGTCCACCGCGCACACACCATCTTCGGTTTCGCCACAGGTAACGCGATGAACATGGCGCTCACGCTCTCCGTCTACGCGACGCTGTGCAAGAAGCTGGGCCAGCCGTTCATCTTCCCCGGTTCGGAAGAGCAGTGGAACTTCGTGACGGATGTCACGGATGCCGACCTCCTCGGCGAACAGCTGATCTGGGCATCCACCCACACCGAGGCCGAGAACGAGCCGTTCAACATCGCCAACGGCGACGTGTTCCGCTGGCGCTGGCTGTGGCCCCAGATCGCGATGCACTTCGGCGTCGAGTGGGAAGGGTTCGAGGGCGAGATGCGACCGCTCGAGTCGCGGATGGCCGGAATGGACCAGGCCTGGGCCGAGATCGCCGCCGAGCACGGGCTCGTCGAGAGCGACCTGGGCAGGCTCGCGTCGTGGTGGCACACCGACGGGGATCTCGGTCGCACCATCGAATGCCTCACCGACATGACCAAGAGCCGCGAGGCCGGGTTCCTGAACTTCAGGTCGACGCCGGCCAGCTTCTTCGACAAGGTCGAGCGCTACCGCGAGGCCCGCATCATCCCCTGATCGCTCGACATCTCGCTCGATCGTCAGACACCGAAACGGCGCCAGCCCCCACAGCCGGCGCCGTTTCTCGTGCGATCACGCGGGAATTGGCGCGTCGAACTCTATGTGTGCCTTGATGGTGGACTGCGGATGATGCGCGGCATCCAGCGCCTCGAGCGCCGTCTCGACGCCGAACCGCTGCGTGACGAGCGGGCTCAGGTCGATGCCAGTGCTGGCGAGGAATCGCAGGGTCTCCGGCCACACGCCCGGGGAACCGATCGAGCCCGTGATGTTCAGTTCTTTGGACTGGATGAGTCCGAGTTTCGCGGGCGCCTCACGACCGACGTCGATGCCGATGTAGCAGACCCGTGCGCGGAATCCCGCGAGTTCGAGGGCTCGCGCCATGACGTCGGGACGACCACTGGCCTCGACCACGACGTCGGCACCCCGACCGCCTGAGACCTCGGCCAGCAGCGCCTCGATGCCCTCGGGAGTCGTAGCGTGCGCGGCTCCCAGGGACAGTGCTGCTGCGCGACGTTCGGGCGATGGCTCGACGACGATGGTGACGGCACCGAGTGCCGACGCGGCGGCCGTCACAGCGAGGCCGATGGGCCCGGCGCCGAGCACGACGAGCACGTCGCTGCCGTTGACGTTTCCGGCCCGCATGAGGGCGTAATAGGCCACGCTGAAGGGCTCGACGAGAGCACCATCGGTGTAGCTCAGTTCATCCGGAAGCTTGTGGAGCCAGTCGGCTTTCGCGACGAAGTACTCGGCAGCGGCGCCACTGATCGAGAAACCGAAGTGTTCTTGGCCGATCACGCACTCGCCGACCACCCGGTCGCCGACCGCGAATGTCGAGACTGCGCTTCCGACGCGCGCGACCTGCCCGGACCACTCGTGGCCGGGAACGACGGGATAGCTGAACGGGATGATGTAGCGCCCCTCCAGCAGGTCGATGTCGGAATGGCAGACCCCGACGGAACGGGAGGCGAGCAGCACCTCATCCGGACCGATCTCCGGAATGTCGAGCTCATTGACCGCCGCGACGCCCTCTGAGACGAACTGCAGGCCCCTCATTATTTCCCCCTCGCGTTGACAAGCACCTTCACCTGGTCGCCGGTCGGCGAGAGCAGCGTCTCGAAGCCGTGCTCCACCACGTCGTCGATGGCGATCGTCGCGCTGACGACCTTCTCGACGGGGTACCGTCCCCGCGCAATGAGGTCGATGATGCGCGGCCAGTCCGTGACCGGGTAGCACCAGGTGCCCGAGAGGGTGATGTCGTGCTCGGAGAGAATCATCGGGTCGATGGATGCCGCTCGCGTGTGCAGCCCGGTCTGGGAGATCCGACCGGCCGACCGCACCGAGGTGAGTGCGGTCTGCAGGGCGCGCTCGTTGCCGGAGCACTCGATGACGGCGTCGACCCCGATACCCTCGGTCGCATCCTTGATCCAGGCGCTCACGTCGATGGCGGAGGGGTCGAGCACCTCGCCGACGTCGAGGCTGCGGGCCAGCGCCGCCCTCGTGGGGTTGAGCTCGGAGATGAAGACCCGTGCGCCGATGGAGGCGGCGTACAGCGATGCCAGGGCACCGATGGGCCCGGCTCCGGTGATCAGCACGGTATCGCCCGGTCGCACCTGCGCCGTGTCGACGCCATAGGCCGCGACCGCTCCCGGCTCGACGAGAGCACCCTGGAGGTCGCTCACCTCGTCAGGCAGCACGCTCAGGTGTGAAGCCGGAACGACAGCGAACTCGGCGATGCCGCCCCACTGGAAGCTCAGGCCGACGCACGCCATCGACTGGCAGAGGTGGTTCAGCGAGCGCCGGCAGTAGTAGCACGTGCCGCAGTAGAGCAAGGGCATGACGGAAACCCGCTGGCCAGCCGTGATGCCGACCACCCCAGGGCCGACCTTCATGACCTCGGCGGAGAACTCATGGCCGAGGATCTGGGGAAGCACCGATCCGTTCAACGGATGCGGCGTCGCCGGGGTGACGATCGGACCCATCGCGTACTCGTGCAGGTCCGTGCCGCAGATGCCGCACCAGTACGGCTTGAGGAGCACATCACCGACGCCGAGTTCGGCGGGAGCCGCGACATCCTCGACCCTGATGTCCTTCGCCCCGTGGAATACTGCGGCCTTCATGCTGTATCGCCTTTCGTTGTTACGCCGTCATCGGCGCGAGGTGTGGCATCCATCGGCAGCGATGGATCGAACAGTACCTTGCCCTCGATGCGACCGTGGGCGAGCTCGTCGAGCAGGGCCGGCAGCGCGGAGAGGGGGTTGACGGAATCGAGCAGCTCGGCCGCGAGCTCGGTGCTCGCGAGGATCTGCAGCGCCGGGGCGAGATCGGCGTCGCAGACGTGAGCGAGGGTCGAATCGATGGTGACCTCGCGCATCACGAACGAATGCACCTTGACGGGCTGGTCGGAGGATGGAAGGCCGACCTGCAACACCCGACCGCCCACGCGCACGAGCGACAGGGCGTTCGCGAGCTGGCCGGGAGCACCACTGGCCTCGATCACCACATCGGCTCCCCCGGCGCCGATCGCGGCGTCGATGGCGGCTGGTGCACCGTCACCGGCAGCCACGACACGGGTCGCACCCACTCGAGCGGCGCGCTCCAGTCGCTTCCCGGGGAAGTCGACGACCGTGATATCGGCATCGACCAGGGACAGCAATCCGGCGAGCACGAAGGTGCCGATCGCGCCGGCACCGATGATGATGACGCGATCCCCGGATGCCACGCCCGCCCGTCTCGCCGCATGCAGGCCGACGGCCAGCGGCTGGGCCAGTCCCGCGACATCCGGCGACATGCCCTCGGGTACGCGCACCAGGTTCTTCACGGGGACGCTCACGAATTCGGCCATGCCGCCGGCAATGTTCAGCCCGAGCGTGTAGTAGTTCGAGCACAGGTTGGTGCGGCCCTCGAGGCACCGCGCACACTCACCACACCAGACTCCGGCACCACTCGCGACGAGGTCGCCCACGGACAGCGCGCTTCCCTCGTCGATCTCGAGGATTTCGCCGATGAACTCATGCCCAGGGATCATGGGGCCGGTGTGCCCGGTAACGGGATGCACACGGTTGACCGGGAACGTCAGGGGGCCGGTGCGCCATTCAGTCGCATCGGTGCCGCACATTCCGCTGCGCACGACACGGATCATCGCCTCGCCGGGGCGACGGGCGGGCCGGTCGGCCACCTCGATGCGCACGTCGCCGGGGGCGTAGTAGACGGCAGCCGTCATGAGGTCGGTCATGACGCGGGCTCGCCTCGCCCAGCGGCGGTGTTGAGGTGGGACTGCGGGCTGCGCAGCAGCGGCAGTGCTCCACCCACGGCGTAGTAGCGCTGGCCAGCAACGAGTAGGTCTTCGGCCGGGAACTTCGTGATGACCTCGCAACCGGTGGCCGTCACGACGAGCTCCTCTTCGATGCGGGCAGCTCCCATACCGTCCTTCGACGGCCAGTAGGTCTCCAGGGCGAAGACCATGCCCTCCTTCAGCACCTCGGGATGGTCGAGCGAGATGAGCCTGGAGAAGATCGGCTTCTCCCAGATCGACAGCCCGACACCGTGCCCGTACTGCAGCGCGAAGGCGGCCTCCTCGTCCGGGAACCCGAACTCCTGCGCCGTCGGCCACACCGAGACAATGTCGGCCGTGGTAGCTCCCGGGCGCACCAGGGCGATGGCCCTGTCCATGTATTCGCGGGCGATGCGGTATGCGTCGTGCTGGGCGTTGGTCGCGGAGCCGACAGCGAACGTGCGGTAGTAGCAGGTGCGGTAACCCTGGTAGCTGTGCAGGATGTCGAAGAATGCTGGGTCACCGGGCCTGATCAGGCGGTCGGAGTAGACATGCGGATGCGGCGAGCACCGCTCACCGGAGATCGCGTTGACACCCTCCACGTACTCCGACCCGAGGTCGTACAACACCTTCGACACCAGCCCGACGGCCTCGTTCTCGCGCACGCCGGGGCGGAGGAATTCGTAGAGCGATTCGTACGCGGCATCCACCATCGACGCAGCATGGCTCAGCAGGGCGATCTCGTCACCCGTCTTGACCGTGCGCGCACCGAGGAAGACCTGCTGCCCATCGACGACGGTGATTCCCTCGGCCTGAAGGGCGAACAGGATCGGCAGCTCGATCAGGTCGACGCCGAGCGGTTCGTTCAGCAGCCCGAACTTCTCCAGCTCGCGCTTGATCTTCTTTGCGACACCCTCCGCGATTCCCGCATCGGGGCTGAATGCTCCGCGAAGCGTCGAGATGCCGGCACGGGCGCCGGATTCGAGCCGCGGCTTGACCGCACCGTGATGGGGGGCATGCGGGTCTGCGTCGGCTTCCGCCGTCGTCGTGTTCAGCCACGGGTTGTACAGCTGGTGGTGCTTGGCGGCGGAGCCGAAGTCCCAGACGATGGGATCGCTGTGGCGCGTCAACAGTGAGAAGCGGATCAGCTTGTCCATCGCCCAGGTGCCGATGTGGGTGGCTGACATGTAGCGGATGTTCGCGAAGTCGAACGCCAGCACAGCGCCCAGATCTGACGCGGCAAGCTCGGCCTTGAGCCTGGCCAGTCGCTCCGAGCGCAGACGGTCGAAGTTGATGCGCTCCTCCCAGTCGACGGCGTTCGTGCCGAATGTTGCAGTGGTCATGGTCGTGTGGTGTCCCTTCGGAACGGGTGTAGGGGTGGTGAGAGCGAGCTGGAGCTAGACGAGGATCATTCCGCCCTCAATGGGGATGACCTGGCCGGTGATGTAGTCGGAGTCGGCAGCGGCCAGGAAAATTGCCGTCGGGGCGATGTCTTCGAGCTGCGCCGGTCGACCGAGCAGGATGCCACCCGCCATCGAATCGAAACCGGAGTCGCCCTCCCCCATCGCTTCAAGATCGGCGTCGAGCTTCGTCCACAGCGGTGTCGCCACGACGCCGGGGGCGAAGGCGTTGACCGTGATGCCGTGGGTGGCGAGTGCGCGGGCGCCAGCCTGGGTCAGCGAGATGACTGCAGCTTTGGATGCGCTGTACGGCGCGAAACTCGCGAAGCCCTGCCTGCCGGCGATCGACGCGGTGTTGATGACCTTGCCGCCGCCCCCCTGGGCGATGAACTGGCGGGCGGCCTCCTGGATGCCGATGAGCACACCGAGCGCGTTGACCCGCATCACGAGTTCGAAGTTACTGTCGGTGATGTCGAGGAATTTCATCGGGGCGTTCATGCCCGCGTTGTTGAAGTAGGCATCGAGCCGACCGTGCCGCGCGACCGTCTCCTCGATCCCGGCGACGACCGACGCGCGATCCGTCACGTCGACGCGGACCGCACTCGCGACGCCGCCTGCCGAGGTGATCTCAGCGGCGACCGCTTCAGCGGCGCCCAGGTCGAGATCGGCGATCACGATGTTCGCGCCTTCGGCGGCGAGTCCGCGGGAGATTCCCGCTCCGATTCCGGAGGCTCCGCCGGTCACGATGATCGTGCGTGCCGCGAGTCGATCGCCCATGGTCGCCTGCTCCTTTGCAGTGCTGGAACCTGCGGAGCGATTCGGAAGAATCGCGACGAGTTCGCCCAACGTGTGTAGTGCCACTGTACAGTGTGTACAGGATCATTCAAACTATTCGAGTGTGGCTTGTCAACATGGCGGTCACACCCGAACGGCACGAGACAACACAGGAGTTGTTCATGACTTTCACCGTCACCGGGGTGCACCACATCGGCCTGACCGTCAGGGACATCCGGGCATCCTTCGACTGGTATACCCGTACGTTCGACCTCACCCCCGGCCCGATCAACGAGGGATCCGGGGAAGCGCTGTCTGCCGCGCTGCAGGTGGATGGCGCCTCCCTCGCATTCTCCATGATCGCCATAGGAAGCACCCGCATCGAGTTTCTGGAGTACAAAAACCCACGTGGGCGCGACTTCGACCGCACGAACGGAGACGTCGGATCGTCTCATGTCTGCATCGAGGTCGACGATGTAGCAGCGGCGTATTCTGAGCTGCAGGCGAAGGGCGCCGTGTTCAATGCACCGCCCATCACCCTCACTGACGGGGACGTCGCCGGATCCACATGGGCCTACCTGCGAGACCCGGACGGAATCCAACTCGAGATCTGGCAATCCGCCTCCTGATCGACCACGCACGAGGCCCGCTTGTTCAGTGCTGGTTTACAAGAGAGAAGCAACATGACCACTGTAGGTTTCATCGGACTCGGTGCCATGGGCGCCACGATGGCACGCAGGCTCATCGATGCCGGTCATGAGGTCGTGTTGTTCAACCGCTCCGCGGCCGCCGTCGACGCGCTCGTGGAGGCCGGGGGTTCCCGGGCCGAGAATGCAGAAGAAGCGGTGGCGACCGGCCTGGTCTTCTCGATGCTGCCACACGATGCGGCCGCCGAAGCCGTCTTCACGGCCGATCTTCTCGCCACGGCGCCCGCCGGAACCGTGCACGTCAGTTTCGCGACCCTCAGCGTCGCGGCCGCTGATCGGCTGGAATCACTGCACTCCGAGGCAGGCGTCCAGTATGTCTCTGCCCCCGTGCTCGGCAGGCCGAACGTCGCCGAAGCCGGCCAGCTGAACATCGTCGCCGGCGGCCCTTCGAGCGCCATAGCGCGGGCCCAGGAGCTGCTCGACGTACTGGGCAAGCACACCTGGGTGGTCTCAGAAACCCCGAGTGCTGCGAATCTCGTGAAGATCGGCGTGAACTACAACCTCGTGCACACGATCCAGGCCCTCGCCGAATCGGTCACCCTGGTGGAACGCGGCGGCATCGACGCCGGGACGTTCGTCGACATCCTCACCGACACCGCATACACGGGCACCGCCTATGCGGGATACGGCCGGATGATCGCGGCCAGGGAGTACCCGCCGCTGTTCACCGTCGCGCTCGGACTCAAAGACCTGACGCTCGCCGAGCAGGCCGCGGCGGCCACCGGGGTCGCGCTGCCGACCGCTCCCGTGCTGCACGAGCTGCTCGAGCAGGCTCTCGCCGATCCGGAACTCTCGCAGGGCGACTGGTCGTCGATGGCCGAGATCACCCGCTTGCGATCAACACAGGCCTGATCAACCAGCACAGGCCTGATCGACGAGGGAGTTGACCGGTTACTGGCACTTCCCGTGCACGAACCACACGCCGGTCATGACCTCGGTTCCCGCATTGCGGAAGGAGTGCGGGATCGACGAGTCGAAGCCGAGTGACTCCTCCGGGTGCAACGTGAACGTCTCGTCGCCGATCGTCACCTCGAGGGTGCCCTGCGTCACGAATCCGTACTCGTAGCCGTCGTGGCTGAGCATTTCGCCACCGTCGGTGGAGGCCGCGCCGGGCGCATAAGAGATCTTCATGAAGTTGACCGAGCGCTCCGGGGTCGCGGCGAGCCGCTCCCACTCGACTCCGGCTGCCATGTCCAGGTGGGAACGATGCGCGGGATGCACGACAGACACCCGGTTCGCGTACTCGGACGGCAGCCACGCATCCGAGGGGTTTCGCAGGTCCCCCCGCGTCATCGAGTCGGCGTCGAACACGGCGGCCGGGGCATCCGGAACGGCGGGGCGGTTCTCGAAGAGGTCGTCCACTGACACCTTCAGCAGCTGTGCGAACGCGTACAGCGTGGCGACGGACGGCTGGGACTTGCCGTTCTCGATCTGGGAGATGAACGACGGGGACACGTCGGCCTGGCGCGCGAGCTCGCGCAGAGTCATCCCGGATTTGAGGCGGATGTCTTTCAGCCGCGACCCCAAATTATCCATCTGGATCAACGCCCCCTGTCGGATGTCAAGCATGACTCATCCGGCTTTCGCGCACTGAGAACGTTCGGGATGCCCGCGGATAGGGCCGCGGAGGCACCGAGAGCCACTGTTTTTCCAATATACACAGAGCCAGTACCGGCTCGGAGTCCCAGGCCTGCGTGGAACCGATTTTCATACGACAACCCGCTTCTTCCGGGCCCTGGCCACCGAATACAGCACGGCGGCCGCGAGGATGAGCAGGCCCTGGAAGATGTACTGCCACATCTGGCTGAGCCCGAGGAAGGTGGTCGCGTTGAGCACCTGCACCAGCAGCACGGCGCCGAGCACGGTTCCAATGAAGGTTCCGCGGCCGCCCAGCAGGCTCGTGCCGCCGAGGACGACAGCCGTGATGCTCGTCAGGGTGTAGCTCACTCCCTGAGCCGGATCGCCTACACCGATCTGCGCCATGAGCATGATCGCGCCGAGGAAGGTGAATCCGGATGTCGCGACGTAGGCGAGGATCATCGTCGCGTTGACGCGAACACCGGATCGCCTCGCCGACTCCTCGTTGGATCCGACGGCTCGCAGGTTCCAGCCCCACCGCCGTTTCCTCAGGAAGAACTCGAGCGCAAGGGTGACGAGGATCAGGATGATGAAGGCGACGGGAAGGGGGCCGACCTTGAACGTGATGATGTCGGTGGCCGAGCGCGCGATGTACCCATCCGGAGCGTCCCGCAGGATGAAGCTCAGGCCCTGCAGGGCGATGTACATCGTCAGGGTCGCCGCAATCGCGGTGAACTTGCCGATCCGGATCAGGGTCCCGTTGATCAGCCCCACGAGCATGGCGATCACGAACATCACGACGAACCCGATCACGACGACGCCGAACGGTTTATCGTCATTGACGAAGAACGACCCGACCACTACCAGGAACCCGGCCAGCGGTCCCACCGAGAGGTCGATCCCGCCGATCAGCAGCGCGATCGTCTGGCCGAGAGCGATGAAGCCGAGGGCACTCACGAGCATCAGCATCGAGAAGATGTTGAAGTCGTTGAGGTATCGGTCGTTCTGGGTGAGCACGAAGGCTCCGAGAGCGAGCACCACGGTGATGAGCAGGGCGCTGGGAGCGTAGTCGCCCTGGATGAAGCGGCGCACTGCCGACCGGCGATCGTTCTGGCCGTCCAGTGCGCGCTGATCGGCCGCACGCGTATCGCTGATCGCTGAGACGGACTGTGTGGTCGCACTCACGGCGGCCTGGATCATCCGCTCTTCGCTGATCGCGGTGCCGACGAGCGTGTCGACCACGTGCCCATGGGACATGACGATCACCGTGTCGCAGAGTCCCTCGAGCTCCTTGGCATCGGAGGAGGCGACGATGACCGGGATCCCGGAGGCCGAGACTTCGCGCAGGATGCGGTAGATCTCGGCTCGAGCACCGACATCCACTCCCTGCGTCGGCTCATCGGCGATGAGCAGCGTCGGCTCAGACAGCAGGGCCCTGGCCATGACGACCTTCTGCTGGTTGCCACCCGAGAGCGACGACACATTCGCATCCATGGATGGCGCCTTGACGGCGAGCGAGTCGAGCGTGTCTCCGACCGTCTGGTTCTCGCGCTTCCGGCTGAGGAACAGGCCCTGGGTGAACCTCGACAGCGCAGAGACCGCGGCGTTCTCACGCACGGTCAGGCTCATCATGAGCCCCTCACGGTGGCGATCGGCCGGCATGTACGCGACATCGCGCACCATGCGCTTCGTAGTAAGCGCTGCTCCGTTTACCGTCACGGAGCCTGTGAAGGGTTCGAGCCCGGCGAGCGCCCTGAGCAGCTCGCTCTGGCCGTTGCCGACGACACCGGCGATGCCGATGATCTCGCCCCGGCCCCCGTGCAGCGTGATGTCCGTGAAGCCGGGGCCGCTGAGGCCCTGGATGGAGAGGTTCTGCTCGGCCTCACCGTCGAACTTGGGCGGGAAGGTCGACTCGAGCTGGCGGCCGACGATCATCGCGAGCAGCTCGCCGTCGGTGATCTCGGAGACGATCTCGGTGCCGCGCACCTTGCCGTCGCGCAGCACTGTCACTCTGTCGGCCAGCTCACGCACCTCGGCGAGCCGGTGGGTGATGTACACGACAGAGGTGCCTTCGAGCACTGCCGAGCGCACGCGGGCAAAGAGCAGATCGACTGAGGCCTGGCCCAGGGGTGCCGTCGGTTCATCCAGCACCAGGAGCTTCGGTTTCAGCGCGAAGGCTTTAGCGATCTCGAGCAGGTGCTTCTGCGCGACCGACAGCGACTCGACGCGGTCCTTGAGATGCACGTCCAGTCCGACGTCGGCGAGCAGCGCGGTCGCGATGCCCGAAACGGTGGATCCTTCGAACACCGAGGGCGGCAGGGCGACGAGGAGGTTCTCCTCCACGGTCATATCCGGCATCACGGCCGGATGCTGGTGCACCACAGCAATGCCGAGATGTGCGGCCAGGGTGGGGGTGAGCGTGGAGACCGGCTCACCGTCGATCGCAATCGAGCCCAGATCGGGCTGGGCGATGCCGGATGCCACATTCATCAGTGTCGACTTGCCTGCACCGTTCTCGCCGAGCAGTGCATGCACTTCGCCCCTGGCGACTTCGAGCGACACGTCGGTGAGTGCTGCGACACCGGAGTAGAGCTTGGTTATGCCTGACAGGAGAAGAGTGGGGAGCGTGGTGGGCCCGCTGTCAGTCTGAGTTATCACCGGTTGCGCCTTTGCATGTTCGTGAGTGGTTTATGCAATCGTCGGGTCGGCCGCGACGCGCGTGGCCGACCCGACGACTGTGGTGCTGTTGTTACGAGATCGTGCTACTTGAGAAGTGCTGCCTGGTCTGCAGGCGACATCTCTGCCGAGAGGAAGATGTCTCCCGGCAGGTCACGCTCGCACTCGACGGGGCTCGGAGTTCCGCTGACCGAGTCCTCGAACGCCGGGGCGTCGAAGGTGGTCGACGACGGCACGACGCCGCCGGTGGCGACGGCGACGGCATACTGCACAGCGAGGCGCACGTTGTCGTTACCGGTCGCAACCGTCATCAGCTTGAAGTCCGGGTTTGCATCCTTGTTGTCTTCCCAGAAGCAACCCAGGACGTTTCCGTCAGAGGTGACGAGGGCGGGAATCGAGCGACCGCTCTTCTGGAACTCGGGAAGCGCACCGACGAGCGACGGTCCGAAGTCCGAGACGATGACGTCGATCTTCGGGTTCTTCGCGATCGCCGCGGTGAGCACCTGCTGGGTGAGAGCCGGGTCCCAGTTGGTCGGGTCGAACGGGGTCTCTCCGACGAACACGTATGAGTCGTCGAGCACCGTCTTCATGCCGGCGAGCTCGTCCACGCCCTGGCTGTTGCCCTTCGGGCCACTCAGGAACAGGATGTTGCCGCCGTCCGGGAAGTTCGACTTGATCCAGTTGCCCCAGTTCACGCCGTCGGTGGTGAAGTCGGCCCCGACCCATGCGTTGTAGTCGACTCCGTCTTTTCCGCCCGGGTTGACGCGGTAGGGAACCGTGACGACTCCTGCTTCGTAGGCGCTTCGAAGTGCGGGCAGCATGGCCTGGCCGGCATCGGGGAAGACGACGAGCGCGTCCACTCCCTTGGCGACCATTCCCTGGATGTCCGAGATCGACTTCTGCGTGTCACCCTGGCCGTCCGCGTACTCGTAGTTGGTCACGCTTGGGCACTTTGCCACCTCGTCGGCACCAGCAGCGGTCGTGATGAGTCTCCAGCTGTTGCCACCGAAACCGTCGAGCAGGCCCAGGCTGATCTCTTTCGAGCCGCACCAGTCCGGGGCTCCTGCGAGTGGACCACCTTCGTCACCGCCGGTGCCGCCGCCGGTCGAACTGCAGCCTGCCAGCGCGAGCATGACAACGCTAACCGAGAGGGCGAGTGCCGCACCGATTTTGCGATTCTTCATAATTGCTTTTCCTCCTGTTGGTGCACGACGCCTCTGTCGCGCTGTTTCGACGATGGATGCCGAAAGTCGGGTGTGGTTGCCGGTTACGCAGCCGGTGCGGGTTGCCTGCGGGTGAATCTCTGTCGCACGGCGGCCCAGTCGATCGTGTAGATAGCGACGCCGACGGCGAGCGCCGCAGCCTGGAGCAGGGTGCGCACCGCGTAGGGCACACCGAGCGCGAGCACGAACTGGTCGAGCTGGCTGAGGAAGAGGGCCGCGACGACGGTAGAGATGGGGAAGCCGCGGCCTCCGAGCAGTGACGTGCCGCCCAGCACCACCACGGCCACTGCGGGCAGCAGGTACGAGTTGCCCTGGAACGCGGTCGGTTGCGCGGTGATGCCGGCGAGCAGGATGCCCGCGAGGCAGTAGAGCAACTGCGCCCAGACGTATGCCGCGGTCTGCTGGAGTTTGACACGGAGGCCCGCGACAAGGGCAGTTTCGGGGTTGGCGCCGATGGCCTCGAACCTGCGCCCGGACGCGGTGCGCTTGAGCAGGAGCGCGACGACCACGAGCGTCCCGATCGCGAAGAACACCGAGTTCGGGATTCCGCCGCTCACACCACCGGCGATCGAGGCCAGCAGGTCTGTCGTGCGTCGGGGCGAGCCGCCAGAAATGCCCAGCACGGCGCCGAACAGCAGCGCGTTGGTGCCGAGGGTCGCGATGATGGAGTTGAGTCCGAGGCGCCCGACGAGCAGTCCGTTGAGCAGGCCCGCCGCGATGGCACACAGCAACGCCAGGAAGATCGCGGGCACGAGAACCGCGTCGTCACCGTTCGGAACCCTGCTGACGACGACGATCGCGAGCGACACGGCACCGGGGATGGACAGGTCGATGCCACCCTGCTGCACGACGAGCATCTGGCCGAGGCCGACGATGGCCAGCACGGCCGCGAAGGGCAGCATTCCGAGGAGCGCTCCCTGGGAGACGCTCGAGGGAGCAATCGCCGCGCTCAGCAGGAACAGGGCGACAGTAGACACGGTCACCGTGACGAATCCCTTGGGTACCGACAGGCGTGATCGAGTCACGGCTTTCGATTCGCGCATCGTTGCGTTCTGCATTCCGTCTCCCACGCTTCGACTCGGCTTCGAGTCTCGCTTTAACATCGTTGTTCAGCGTCACTTTACAACACCGGGGAGTGTTCACAATAGGTTTCGGTAACGATTGAACTGCTTAAAGCGAGAAAGACGGGGATCTTCTCTGGAAGATTCCGCGGCCGGGCACGGCTACGTGATGCAGAGGTGAACACCGGGACCCCAGTGGGCCCGATCTCCGGGGTCGCCGCTGCGACGATGTTCACGGCTCGGGACAGTGCGGGCTGCGCGGGTCACCCCGCGCGGCCCGGCAGGCTACTTGCGCTTTGCCGCTGCCCGCAACTTCGAGATCTCGTAGAGCGTGACGCTCGCCGCGATCCCAGCGTTGAGAGATTCGGTCGTGGATGAGATCGGAATCGAGACGACGGCGTCGCAGTTCTCCGTCACCAGTCTCGAGAGCCCCTTGCCTTCGCTGCCGACGACGACGAGCACGGGCTCCCTCGCGAGCGCCAGCTGGGGAAGCGAGACGTCGCCCTCACCGTCGAGGCCGAGCACGAAGACGCCCTGTGCCTTGAAGGCCTTGATCGTCTGGGTGAGGTTCGCTGCCATGGCCACGGGCGTGCGCGCCGCAGCACCCGCCGAGGTCTTCCACGCAGACGCGGTCAGGCCCACTGAGCGGCGCTGCGGCACGATGACGCCCTGGCCGCCGAACGCAGCGACGGAACGGATGATCGCCCCGAGGTTGCGCGGGTCGGTGATCCCATCCAGCGCAACGAAGAGCGGCACCTGCCCGCGCGAGACGACCTTCTCCAGCAGCTCGATCGGATGTGCGTACTCATACGGTGGCACCTTCAGGGCGACGCCCTGGTGCACGGAGTCGAAACCGGCGAGGCGGTCGAGCTCGGGGCGCATCACCTCGAGGATGGGGACCCCACGCGAGGTGGCGATCTGCAGGATCTCTTTCACACGGTCGTCGAACTCGATGCGCGCCGCCATGTACAGCGTGGTCACCGGGATCTTGGCGCGCAGTGCCTCGAGCACCGAGTTGCGGCCCGTGACCATCTCGGATTCGTCGCTCGACTTCGGGCTGCGGCGGGCCTGGGGGCGCTGGGGGGCTGCGCCATCCGGAGTCTGCTTCTTGCGGCCGCCGGCCGCCTCGAAACGGTCGGCAGCGGCCTTGCGCTTGCCGGCGGGGTGGTACGGGCGGTCGACGGCCTTGGGCGTGGGCTTCTTGCCCTCGAGCGCCTGGCGTCCCTGGCCGCCGGATCCGACCTGCGGACCCTTGCGTCCCTTACGGACGGCACCTGCGCGTGGCTTGTTTCCTGGGCTCTTCATGACTAATCAATGCTCCAATGGGATCCGGTGGCGCCGTCTTCGACGGTGATGCCCGCAGCGGCAAGTTCATCGCGGATCCGGTCGGCCGCTGCGAAGTCTTTGGCCGCGCGTGCGGCATTGCGATCGGTGATCAGCGTCTCGACAAGCGACGTGAGCGCCATCTCGGAGGGGCTCGACCGCGCATTACGCCACTGCGGTGACAGCGGGTTGATGCCCAGCACCTCGCTCATGGCCAGTACCGCGCCGCGGGCGTCGGCCACGGCACGGAGATCACCGTTGTCGAGGGCAGCGTTGCCCGCGCGAACTGTCTCGTGCAGCACCCCGAGTGCCTGCGGCACTGCGAGGTCGTCATCCATGGCCGCGGCGAACTCGTCGGGCACCATCTCCACACCACTGCCGGCGAACCGGGTGGCGTCGAGCCGGCGGTCGGCCCTGGTGAGGAACACCTCGACGCGGTCGAGTGCCGCTTCCGCCTCGACGAGCGAACCGTCGTGGTAGTCGATGGTGGATCGGTAGTGCGCGGCACCGAGGAAGTACCTGACGACGATCGGCGGCGCCTGGCTCAGGAACTCGGCGGCATAGATGGAGTTGCCGAGCGACTTCGACATCTTCTGGTTGTTCACGTTCACGAGGCCGTTGTGCACCCAGTAGGTGGCGAAGGCATCGCCGGCGGCGGTCGACTGTGCGAGCTCGTTCTCGTGGTGAGGGAAGCGCAGGTCGAGGCCTCCCCCGTGGATATCGAACGCAGCACCGAGGTAGCGCCTCGACATCGCCGAGCACTCGATGTGCCATCCGGGCCGGCCGTCGCCCCAGGGTGACGGCCACGCGGCATCCGCCGGCTCGTCGGCTTTATGGCCCTTCCAGAGCGCGAAGTCCCTGGGGTCACGCTTGGCGCGGGCCTCGGAGTCTGTTGCCGCCACCATCTCGTCGGGCTTCTGACGGGTCAGCGAACCGTAGGCCGACCAGCTCGCGGTGTCGAAGTACACGTCGCCATCAGCGGCGTAGGCGTGGCCGTTGTCGATGAGTCGCTGGATGATGTCGCGCATCTCGCTGATCGACGCGGTCGCGCGCGGCTCGTATGTCGGTGGCAGGATGCCCAGGGCCGTGTACCCGGCGGTGAACTCCAGCTCGAAGCGGTACGCGAGGGCCCACCACGGCTCAGCGCCATCGGCAGAGGCGAGGATCTTGTCGTCGATGTCAGTCACATTGCGCACGAGTGTCACATCGAAGCCACGGTAGGTCAGCCAGCGGCGCCAGAGGTCATAGACGAGAGCGGAGCGCAGGTGCCCGATGTGCGGGCTCGACTGCACCGTGGGTCCACAGACGTAAATGCCGGCTTTGCCCTCGACCAGAGGAACGAAGTCGACCTCGGCCTGCAGCCGTGAATCGTAAACTCGCACTGTCACTGGGCAAGTTTAGCGATCCGAATGCACCAGCGCAGTCGCGATCACAGCCACGCCCTCGGCGCGGCCGGTGAAACCCAGCCCGTCGGTGGTGGTGGCGGCGACGCTCACCGGCGCCCCGACGAGGGTGGAGAGGTGGCGTTCGAGCTCGGTGCGCCGCGATCCGAGTCGTGGATGCTTCGCCACGAGCTGCACCGAGACGTTGCCGATCGCGTACCCTGCGCCGGCCACCAGCGCCACAGTCTCGGTGATGAACACGTCACCGTGAGCGCCAGCGAACCGAGGATCACTCGTGCCGAAGCGTCCACCGATATCGCCGAGCCCCGCGGCCGACAGCAGCGCATCGCAGATGGCGTGGCAGAGGGCGTCACCGTCGGAGTGCCCGGCGAGCCCCACCACGTCGGGCCAGTACAGCCCGCCGAGCCACAGCGGCTGGGCGGGGTCGTAGGCGTGGACATCCATTCCGACACCCGTGCGTATCCGTGTCCCTACGCCGAGCATGTGCTGCGCGCGTTGCAGGTCCCACGGAGTGGTGATCTTGAACGCCTGCGCGTCGCCCTCGACGGTCTCGACCGTGTGGCCGGCGGCCGAGTAGATCGCGGCGTCGTCGGTGTACTCGATGAGGCGATCGGCAGCGGCGGCCGCGTAGGCAGCATCGAGCGCCGCGCGCGGAAAGCCCTGGGGGGTCTGCACGTGCACGAGTTCGCTGCGGTCCACGGTGTCGAGCACGATCGGCCCATCCACCCGTTTGATCGTGTCGCTGACGGGCAGACTCGGGATGACCCCGTTGTTGCTCGCGCGTACGGCCCTGACGACCCGGTCGAACGCGCTTCCCGGAGTCAGCGCCCTCGCCGCATCGTGCACGAGCACGACGTCGACGTCGTCACCGAGGGCCGCGAGCCCCGCGGCGACCGAAGCCTGGCGGTGGTCGTCTCCCACGACGACAGAGATGGCGTCGGATGCCGCGCCGGCGGCTCGCCTGGCGATGGCCCGCGCTGCCTCGACGTGCGACCGCGGCGCCACCACGACGACCTGTGCCTGCTCAGCGGACTGGAACACGCCGCCGAGGGCACGCTCGAGAATCGCGATCCCGCCCAGTTCGACGAACGCCTTGGGCGCATCTGCCCCGAGCCTGGTTCCGCTGCCTGCAGCGACGACGACGATCCCGATCATGTAGTCAGGATGCCAGAACCTCGTCGAGCACGAGCGATGCCTTCACTTCATCGGTCTTTTCGGCAAGTGCCAGTTCGGAGACCAGAATCTGGCGGGCCTTGGCCAGCATGCTCTTCTCTCCGGCCGACAGTCCGCGATCCTGGTCGCGACGCCAGAGGTCACGCACAACCTCTGACACCTTCATGACGTCACCGGATGCGAGCTTCTCGAGATTGGCCTTGTACCGGCGTGACCAGTTGGTGGGCTCCTCGACGAAGGGCGCCCGAAGCACCTCGAAGACTTTATCCACGCCCTCGCGGCCGATCACGTCCCTGACGCCGACGAGATCCACATTCTCGGCGGGAACCTCGATCACCAGGTCGCCCTGGGTGACGTTGAGTTTCAGATAGAGCTTCTCTTCGCCCTTGATGATCCGCGTTTTCACCTCGGTGATGATCGCGGCGCCGTGATGGGGATATACGACGGTTTCACCGACCTCGAACTGCATGGGAAGGTCCTTTCGACGGGGTACGACTTTATCACAGGGGACACTAAGTTAGGGTGGCCTTACTCCTCTACCTAGCGCCCCAGAAGATAAGCTGGCCGGGTGAAAACTCGCAACCCTCTCGCCCGCGCTGCGGCATCCGTCGTCATCGCCGCTGCCCTGCTTGCCGGCACCGCGGGATGCACCTTCGTCACCCCCCAGGCCACCCTCATCGAGTACAACCCCGGCAACGGTGTCGCAGGCAAGGTCGGTTCCGTCGAGCTGCGCAATGTCGTGGCGATCAGCGACGACGACGGTGAGACAGTGAACCTGCTCATCACCCTCATCAACTCCGGCACCGATGACGCGACTGTCCAGCTCCAGTTCGAGTCGGATGGGCAGACCCGCAACGACCTCAAGGCGGTCAAGGCTGGCGAAGCTCTCGCTTTCGGCAATGAGGGCGAAGACCAGATCGTGGTCCCGAATCCGGGTGTGGAGCTTGGCGCACTCATGCCGGTTTACGCGCAGTACGGCGACAACGAGGGCGTGCAGCTGATGGTTCCTGTGCTCGCGGCCGACGGAATCTATGAGGGACTCGGCGCCGAAAGCGGCTCCAACTAGCCCTTCTCGACCGCGTCGGGCACTAGCTCTCGAAGCGGTACCCGAGACCTCGTACCGTGACGAGCATGGTGGGCTCTGACGGCACCTTCTCGATCTTGGACCTGATGCGCTTGATGTGCACGTCCAGGGTCTTGGTGTCTCCGAAATAGTCTGCGCCCCACACGCGGTCGATCAGCTGGCCACGCGTCAGCACGCGACCGGAGTTGCGCAACAGCAGTTCGAGCAGCTCGAACTCCTTGAGCGGCATCGGGGTCGTGACGCCATCCACCGCGACCGTGTGTCGCTCGATGTCCATGCGGACGATGCCTGCTTCCAGCACCGCCTCGCTGTTGTCGTCGGTTTCGACACGGCGTCTGAGTACGGCCCGGATGCGCGCCAGCAGCTCGCGGGTGGAGTACGGCTTCGTGACGTAGTCGTCGGCGCCGAGCTCGAGCCCCACGACGATGTCGACCTCGCTGTCTTTGGCGGTCAGCATGATGATCGGCACGCTCGAGCGTGACCTCAATTCGCGGCAGACCTCTGTGCCCGGCAGACCGGGAAGCATGAGGTCGAGAAGCACCAGGTCGGCGCCGGCGCGATCGAATTCGGCGACGGCGGCGAGGCCGTCATCCGCGATCTGGGTCTCATATCCCTCTCGCTCGAGAAGGTAGGCGAGGGGCTCGCTGAGCGAAGATTCGTCTTCGACAATGAGGATTCGGGTCATTTCTGTGCTCCCTGCGGGATGGGGATTGCGGTGATTGCCTCGGGAAGGCGGATGGTGAAGGTCGAGCCCTTTCCGAGCTGCGACCAGACTCGGACGTCGCCACTGTGATTCTGGGCGACATGTTTGACGATGCTGAGTCCGAGTCCTGAGCCGCCGGTGTTGCGGCTGCGGGCGGGGTCGCCGCGGAAGAACCGCTCGAACACCCTGTCGAGTTCCTCGGGAGGGATACCGGCGCCCTGGTCGGTGACCGCGATCTCGATGACGTCGTCGCGCCGGATCACTCCCACTCCCACGCGGGAACGCGCCGGGGAGTACTGGATCGCATTGGCGATGAGGTTGTGCAGCGCCGTGACCAGCAGGGTCTCGTCGCCGTAGACCTGCGCGCCGCTTTTCGCCTTCGTGACGAGAAGCACTTCGTGGGATTCGGCGGCGACCCGGTTCTGGTCGATGGCCATGCTCACTACGTAGTCGATGTCGACGAGTTCGGGCCGGGAGAGGGCATCCGTCGCCTGCAGTCTCGACAATTCGATGATCTCCTGCGTGATCCGGGCGAGCCGTTCAGACTCCTTGGTGAGTCGCTTGGCGAATCGCTTGACCTGCTCCGGCTCGCTGGACGCGCTCACCAGGGCTTCGGCGAGCAGGCCGACGGCACCGATCGGTGTCTTCAGTTCGTGGCTGATGTTGGCGATGAAGTCGCGACGCATCTCGTCGAGGCGGAACGATTCCGTGCGGTCTTCGGCGAGCAGCAGCACGTATCGCGCCCCGAGGCGGGCGACTCGCACGAACAGGAAGAGGCTGGCGTCGCCGAAGGGTCCGCGGCTGAGGTGCAGTTCCTGGGTGATCGGTTCGCCGTCACGGCGCACCTTGTCGACGATGTCGGAGAGTTGCGGATGCACCAGCTGGCCGTTCGAGACGATGCCGAACGAGAACGCACCGGGGGATGCTTTCACGACGCTGTTCGAGGGGTCGATGACGGCGGCAGCTGACTCGAGCGCTTCGATCACCTGGTCGACGCCATCCGGAACAGCGGTGCTCGTGACCTCCATCGCGGTCTGCCCCCTGCGGGCAGCGGCGAGCACGATCGCGAAGATGCCGACGCCGAGAATGACACCGAAAGCCAGTGCGACTAGCACCAGCGTCTGGGAGTCCATATCGACTAGATTAGTTACATCCGGCCCGGCGTAGTGTCAGTGGCTTCGAAGACCGCTCCACTTCAGGTGATGTTCAGATCCGCAACACCGGCTGTTCATCTGGCGCGACCAGTGTTGAGCTGATCCGTGCGGGTGTGGGCTGAATTGCACGGATTTTGCGGGTAACCCCGGATACAGTCTGAACCGTGCGGGTGTGACCCGTGATGAAGGGACGAGAGTAAACGTGCGCGAAGTATTCCAGCAGGAACTGCGAGAGGTGCAGGATCGCCTCGTCGAAATTTCGACCCTTGTGGCCGTGTCGATCGAGAACGCCACTCGTGCATTCAACGAGTCCGATGTGTCGCTGGCCGAGGCCGTCATCGCCGAGGACAACCGCATCGACGAAGCTGCCCTGGAACTGGATGAGCTCGCGATCAACATCCTCGCTCGCCAGCAGCCCGTCGCTCGTGACCTCCGTATCGTCGTCAGTGCCCTGCGGGTCAGTGCTTCGCTCGAGCGGATGGGTGACATGTCTGAGCACATCGCCCAGCTCGCGCGGTACCGCTTCCCGGACAAGGTCGTCCCGAAGTCGTTGCGTTCCACGTTCGCTGAGCTCGGTTCGCTGGATGTCGCTATCGCTCGCAAGCTCGTCGAACTCCTCACCAGCGGTGACGTTCGAATCGCTGAAGAGATCCGCAACGATGATGACAAGATCGATGCCCTGCACCTGAGTGTGTTCGACAAGGTGCTCGGTGAGACCTGGAAGGGTGGCGCAGTCGACACCGTGGATGCAACTCTCGCGTCGCGGTACCACGAACGTTTCGCTGACCATGCTGTCTCGATCGCGAAGAAGATGCAGTACCTGGCCACCGGTGACTGGGTCGCGCCTGAGCTGTAGCTCGCCTGCGTGATGCGCCGGGTCTGTAGTTCCCCTGCACTGTCTGATGCTTTGGCGGCTTGGTCGCTTAGGCAGTAGGTGGCATGCCGCCTCGCGCCTCCCCCGCCGGCACACCATCCTCCGTATTGGGGCAGGGTTATCCGGTGTGTTGGAGTGGGCTTTTCGAGTGCAGTTCGATGGGTTCGCCGTGCAGTCCGGATAGTCCGGGCAGCCCGGGTTGCCCGGGTGGTGGTGTGAGCCAGTAGCTGTTGTCGTCTCGTTTCTTTACGGCCCACCCGTTGGCGTGCAGTTGCATGTGGTGGAACCGGCACAGGCTGATGCCGTTGGCGAGTGTCGTGTTGCTGCCGTTGTAGGCGTCGAGGTGGTGCACTTCG
Organism: Salinibacterium sp. CAN_S4; assembly: GCF_015752305.1. NCBI lineage: Bacteria > Bacillati > Actinomycetota > Actinomycetes > Micrococcales > Microbacteriaceae > Salinibacterium > Salinibacterium sp. CAN_S4. Next base: position 85,737 of record NZ_JADOVB010000007.1, read on the forward strand.
GCGAACTGGGGTGGCCGGTGGCAGTCGGTCCAGGCGCAGCCGTTCCATTGGGCGGCGATCGCCGCCCGCTGCCGTGGGCTGTGGAGCCTCTGGGTTCGTCCCGCATCGATGGGAGTGTTCCCGTCGAACAGGATCGGCAGCATCCCGCTCACGCAGATGTGTCGCTCGGCAGTCTGGATACTGATCACCGCGGACTGCCCTTCGACGTGGGCGAACCCGCGGCCGGTCTCCAGCGCTTCGGCCTGCACGTGCACGCGCACGGCCGGGGATCTCTGGCCGAACACTGCGGTGGAGCCGGCCGCGCGGGTCGCGAGGTGGACGATCTCCACGAGGGTGTCGACGGCGAGTTGCTCGTTGCTGCGGGGGTCGTCGCGCATGTCCTGGGCGCGCTGCACCTCGGCCGGATCCACAAACCGCGGCCCACCACGACGCGGGGACAGGGCCGTCGTCAACGCGCCGACGATGATCGCGGCGGATTCCGGATCCAGCAGCGCCTGCAGCCGGGTCATCCCGTCCCCGGTCTCGAACCAGGCCAGCGTGCGGCGCGAGCGGCGGTGCTCCTCGAGGTCTGCCACCGAGTCGGTATCCAGGCGTGCGCGGGCGAGACGAGCAGCTTTGGCGATGTCTTCCGGAGTCGCGCTGCCAGCGCGGGAGACCAGCACCGCGGCAACCTCGAGCAGGTCGCCGCTGGATACCGCAGCAGATGGTTCCCCGAGACCGCTAGCGATCGCGGCCGCGCTGGCCACCGACAGCTCCCCGGAGGTCACCGCACCGGCGACCGTCGACAACCACGCCGCCCCACCACCCTGCACCGACTCGAGAGCTCGACCGGCGCCCGTCAGGGCACGCGCTTCAGAGGCTGTGGCGCCGGTGAGTTTCTGGATCAGCTTCTCCGCCGACGCTTCACCTGCACGCGCCGCGAGCCCCTGCTGGCCCAGGGCACGATCGGAACGCCGGGCGATCTCCGCCGCAACAACAGCGGCCCTGGCATCCACCCGCCGACGCGCCAGGCCCAACTCGCCCTGCAACGCGAACAACTCTTCGTCGGCACACGACCCCACCCCGCCCACCGACGGCAACACGATCACCGTGTCATCGGGAGTGGGCTTCTTGGCCATGGTTAAGAATATCAGAACTAGAAGGTAAAGACAATACTGTAGTCTATTATTTTGGTCAGCAATCGAAAGTAACTACGACTAGGTATTGCGCTACATTCAAGAAACACCCTGCCACTGATCGGAGCTCCCGTGCTGCCTGCATCCAATGCCTGGGCTTTTTCGGTGGCGGCGCTCGCGCTGATCCTTTTGCCGGGGCCGAGCGTGCTGTTCGTGATCGGAAGGTCACTGTCGCTGGGGCGAAAGGGCGGGGTGCTGAGTGTCGTCGGCAACGCGCTCGGCATGCTGCCGGCGATCACCGCGGTGTCACTGGGAGTCGGGGCGATCGTTGCCGAATCCGTGGTGGTGTTCACGGTCATCAAGTTCGTCGGAGCCGCCTACCTGATCTACCTCGGCGTGCAGGCGATCCGCCACCGCCACGGTCACACGAAGCCGGCCGACACCGTCTTGACGCGACCGTCGGTTCTGAGGCTGCTGCGCGAGGGATTCTTCGTAGGGGTGTCTAACCCGAAGACGATCGTGTTCTTCGTGGCGATCCTGCCTCAGTTCGTCAGCTACCGCACCGGAGCTATCCCGCTGCAGATGGCGACCCTGGGCCTCATCTTTTTTGCCATGGCCCTCGTTGTCGACAGCATGTGGGCTCTCTCCGCGGGCACCGCACGAGCCTGGTTCGCGCGAAAGCCCCAGCGTTTGTCTCACATCAGCGCGGGCGGAGGCGTCATGATGATCGGTCTCGGTGGCGCACTGGCGCTGACCGGCAACAAGACCTGACCGACCGTCTTTCCGCCAAAAGCTTGCCCTGACCGGGAGCCATCCCATAAGCTGCCAACCCTGTGCCACCCGGCACATCCCGTCACTGGAGGTTGCTGTGTTCGCTTTCGAACGCACCTACGCGCAGGCGCATCTGATCAATGCGCCTTTTTCGCGTACCCTCCAGCAGCTCAGGTAGCAACGGACTTCAGTCCCGCGCCGCCTGAGGCTCGGGACATCCTTTCAACGACTCTGCAGAGTTGTGGATTCTCGGGCTCGACCGAATCCCACACCAACAGAGATAAGGATCATGAAGAAGATCAACGACCGGCTGTTCAGCTGGGCGTCCATCCTGGACAGCAATGCCGAGGCCCAGGCGCTCACCACTGCGACTATGCCGTTCATCTACCCGCACCTTGCGCTCATGCCGGATGCCCACCTCGGGCTCGGCGCGACCGTCGGGTCGGTCATCCCCACCCTGCGTGCTGTCATTCCGGCGGCCGTCGGGGTGGATATCGGCTGCGGCATGATCGCGGTGAAGACCCAGTTCACCCGCGACCAGCTTCCGGATGATCGCAGGGAGGTGCGCGAGCAGATCGAGCGTGCCGTCCCGACGTCGGCCGGCGCGTACAACCGCAAGCTCGTCGCAACGGCTGAGCCCCGCATCCGGGAGCTCACGGAGCTGGCCGCGAAAAACGGTTTCGACCCCGCGCACTACAAGGGGAACTGGGCGCTGCAGCTCGGGACTCTTGGTTCCGGCAACCACTTCATCGAAATCTCGGTGGATGAGTCGGATGCCGTTTGGCTCTTCCTGCACTCGGGATCGCGAGGGGTCGGTAACAAGATCGCGCAGCACCACATCAGCGTCGCGAAGGCCCAGATGCTGAAGTGGTGGATCACGCTGCCCGACCCCGACCTCGCCTACCTCGTGGAGGGGACTCCGGAGTTCGAGCGGTACATCGCCGAGTTGCGGTGGGCTCAGCACTTCGCTTTGCTCAACCGTGAGGAGATGATGGATCGGGTCGTGCGGCAGATGAGTGAGTGGGTGGGTGCACCGGTGATCGAGCAGGAGCGCATCAACTGTCACCACAACTTCACGCAGAAGGAGGACCACTTCGGCAAGAGCGTGTGGCTGTCCCGGAAGGGAGCAATCTCGGCCCGCGTCGGTGAGCTCGGACTGATCCCAGGATCGATGGGTACGGCGTCGTACGTGGTGGAGGGGCTCGGGAATCCGGTGGCCCTGCACTCGTCCCCGCACGGTGCCGGTCGTGAGTACTCGCGGTCGGCGGCCCGGAAGGCCTTCACTGCTTCCGACCTCCGCACGGCGATGGAGGGCATCGAGTACCGCGATACCGACGCGTTCATCGACGAGATTCCTGCGGCGTACAAGCCGATCGACCAGGTGATGGCGGATGCCGCATCCCTCGTCACGGTCCGGCATACGCTGAGGCAGCTCGTGAACGTGAAGGGCGACTGATCGACGGGGCTCGTCCGCTGCACTTAGGTGCGGCGGGCGGGCCGTGGTCGACTGCCCGCAGGTCAGAACGAACCGTGATCGTCGTAATCATCGTCGAAGTAGAACCACGGCGTGCTGACGTAGTCATCGGGCGCCATTTGCCTCACGGTGTCACCGAGCAGGAGGTACGGTCCGCGGAAGGAGGCGCCAGACTCCACACACGATTCCCTGATGGACCTGAGCCACCGCTTGTCGCGCCCCATGACTTCGGCCGGCCCTGGTCGTTCGAGGGTCAGGACGAGGGTGGAGTCGGTGAAGTCCATCGCCAGACAGCGGAGAGTGTCGGCGAAGGCCGACACATCATCAGCGTACGGTTCGGTCTCGACGTCGAGCGGCATCAGGATCGGCAGCGGACAGGAGTGCTCGTCGAGCACCATGATCCAGATCTGTCGACGAAGTGCCGACTCGAGCATGACCTGGAGGTGAGGGATAAGCTCGCGATCCGTCGGGAGGGGAATCGTGCGGATGTCGTCGTAGTGGGGTCTGGTCATGAGGCCATGGTTGCGGCGTTGGAGCCCACCCGGGTACGAGCCGAGCGAATCCGCGGAGTTTGACCCCAGATCTGGCCTGTGAGGGAACCGCTAAACGCCACAGGAATCCCACCGGTCGCCCTTCTGGCAGGGTTTTGGTGGGTTAACGCAAAGTGGCCACCCCGGGCTGTTTTTCAACAGGCGGGGTGGCCACTTATACAAAGGAGTCCGGCGGTGT
>NZ_JADOVB010000008.1:0-27940 GCF_015752305.1 Salinibacterium sp. CAN_S4
TAAATTTCCGGCGTGGTGCGGTCATGCGGTTCTCTACTTTCAGTGAACCCTCATTTTAAGAGGGCCCACTGTCCGAGATATCCGCAGCAGCCCAGACCTGAATCTGATCCTCTCGTGCCGGTCGCGTGTCTCGCGCGCGTACTGCTCTGGTTCTGGTCATTTCTGGTCTTCCTGTTAACGGGGCCACTAGCTGGCCCCCTCCGGTGCACCGGTTCGGCCCCCTAAGGGTTGCTGCTGTGGGCCCTCTATGGGGACCATTTAGTTGACCCCTCGGATCGGGAACGGGAGGGGCTCGTTCACCTCCCGGGACAACGTCGGTGGCCGTGAGCTGTCGAGATTGAGTTCATACTCGGAGGTCGTTCCACGGCCGCCCATCCGCACCCGGCGTATCGCACCGGCGTGGACGAGTTCGCGCAAAGCTCGCTTGACCGCGTGATGGGCAGCTTCACTCCCGTTGTTGGGTGCGAGGTATCCCAGGGCGATCGCGGACGATTCACGACCCGCGAAGTAGCGGCGCTGCAGCTGGTCGTCGCGGTCCTGGTCGAAACACTCCAATGCCATGTGCAGCAACAGCCTGGTTGCCGGCCCGCCGAGCCCGAGTTGGGCTGCGACGAGCACGGCATTCTTGGCAGCAAACAATCCCATCTCTGCTGTCACGCGTAGGCGGGTGAAGTGCGCTCCTTGGCGCTGGCCTCCACCCAGGCGATGACCTCGGAGCGCTTGTAGAGCACCTTGCGCGGGGTGGGTTTGTAGAACCGCGGCCCAATCCCCCGGTACCTCAGCTGTGCGAGCGCTCCGGCTGAGAGGCCCGTGAGCTCGCCGACCGCGGCTGCGTGAATGAAATCGTCGTCCATAATTGCTCCTGTTGATATAGCGACCTTGAGGCGCTTTGGTTGTTATAGTGACGATAGGATCGTCTCGCTGGTTTGACAACCAGAAACGCGATAAGGTGCAAAAATGACGAACTCAGGATCGGCGAAAGCGATCGGCAGCAGGATCCAGGCGCTGCGCCGCGCCCGAGGCATGCGCACCTCGAAAGACCTCGCCGACGCAATCGGCGGCACCATGACCGTCTCGATCATCGAAAACATCGAGTTGGGGCGAAAAGCCAACCTCGATGTCAGCCAGCTCCTGAACATCGCCATGGCATTACAAGTGCCGCCCAGCTACATCCTCGCCCCCATGAACGATCCATCCGCGGAACTGGACCTACCGGGACTCAGCAGCGCCTTCGACGGGATGACCGCCATCGAATTCGACGCATGGCTGGCCAGCATCGACGCCGCGGCATACATGTCCAGAACACTCCCCGGACGAAACTCACTGGTCGAACTCAACGCGCTACGCGAATGGCACACCCTCAACGCCGAAATCCGTCGCCTTCACGTCATGCTCCAACTCGAAGAAGAAGCACTGCCACCCCCATATGACGGCCGCACCCGCGAACGACTCCAGGACGCACAACGCTCAATCAGCCGCCTCGGGCCACTACTCAACGCCGGCGGCTGGGACCTCCCCGTAGACGTGGACGACGACGAACTCGAAGCGAACGCTTCGTAGACACAATTTGTGAGGAGGGACAGTGGGATCAGTAACGGCTTACGCCACATCTGATGGGAAGCGCTACCGGGTCAGGTACCGCAAACCTGATCACAGCCAGACCGACAAACGTGGGTTCAAGACCAAGCGCGAAGCGGAGCTCTTTTTAGCTGCAACCGAGGTATCGAAGGCTCGCGGCGAGTTTGTAGATAGCTCATCTTCCAAGGTTCCCGTCGCTGAACTTGGCAAGGTGTGGCTACCGTCACAGACGCATCTCAAACCTTCGTCGTTCGAGCCGCTAGAGATCGCCTGGCGCCTTTACGTCGAACCTCGCTGGGGCACGACCCCGCTTTCGGACATCCGCTTTTCTGATGTTCAGACATGGGTGTCTCAGCTCACACAGGGCACCGCAGTGACGAGGCACACGAAGGTCGGTCCGCGTTCGGCGACGGTCGTGCTTCGTTGCTACGGAGTGCTCGCAGCGATTTTGGACACTGCCGTCCGCGACCGACGCATCCTCGCTAACCCTGCCCGCGGCGTCTCGCTGCCCCGCAAGGGTAAGCGAGCGCACACTTACCTCAGCCACGAACAGGTCGAAATCCTTGCGAGATCGTCTGGGCAGCACGCGACGCTCGTGCGTCTGCTCTCTTACACGGGTCTGCGGTGGGGCGAAGCGATCGCGTTACGCGTGCGCGATGTCGACACTCTCCGCCGGCGCCTGAGCGTCCGTGAGAACGCGACGCGGGTAAACGGCAAGATCATCGTCGGCACCCCGAAGAACCACTCGGCTCGGGTCGTTCCCTTTCCAGACTTCCTCACGCTCGAGCTCGCTCGCGCGTGTGAGGGCAAGGGTCAGAACGGTCTCCTCTTCGGCAACGGCGTCGACCACCTCAAGCAGCCGGCCCATGGCGACGGTTGGTTTGAAGTGGCGATCGGGCGAGCGAAGGATCTCGACCCGACATTCATCAGGCTCACTCCGCACGATCTGCGCCACACTGCCGCAAGTCTCGCCGTGTCGGCGGGCGGCAACGTCAAAGCAATCCAACGGATGCTCGGCCACTCGTCTGCGGCAATGACACTCGACGTCTACGCAGACCTCTTCGACGACGACCTCGACACTTTGGCCTCGGCACTCGACGCAGCTCGGAATCGGTCGGCCGTCGATTCCGACGTGCCCACACCGCGGAACTCTGCAAATAGAGATCGACATGCCAAGAGCATGCGAACTACGTCGCCATTGTGATCTCGATGCTGGAAAAACAATGCGCTTGCCACGCGCCAGTGATGTCCTTTCAAGTCGCAAAGACCATCCCGCAAACCAGACAGTGGACTCGCTCGGTCGACTGCTCAGGCACTTTAATCGGCTCGTTCGGATGGCACGGCGGTTCTACAATTACCATGTCGTCAGGCTCGTGCAGGGCCTCCGGCGTCGGGATGTCGAAGCTGAACGAAGCGTTCGGTTTGAAAGTGAAGCCCTTCATGCCCTTGAACATGTCCGCCATGGCATCCGAAACCACCTGATCAATCGCTGGCCCGGCGCTGCCGTATCCGTATTCAAGTTGCGCCGGTGTCCACCACGCGTCCAGACCTGACGGTGCTCCGCAGAGCGGGCAGAAGTATTGGCTTGCAGGCTCGGCGTCATGGTCACCCTCGACGTGGCTGAACCACTTGAATTCCTGTTCGCAAGTGGGGCATTCACGGCGAAGAAAGCCGTCACTGTCGAGGGGCAAGGACACGGGAACTCGAATCTCTTCGTCCATCATTTATCCGTTCAAGTCGAGAAAGACATCCTGCTGGACTTGCTCGCCGCCTTCAGTGCGCGCGGTGATCGTGACGTCGAACGCGTCGTCTTTCCCGCCGTTGCCCATGAACCTGCGGTAGCTGAGCACGTCGATTGTTACGGACCGTCCCCCACCCGGGATCTTCGGGATCACGGCGTCGCCATTGGTACGCATGTCGAGCGCGGCATTCTCAGGCACGGTCAGCGCGACTTCGTAGGCTGTTTCGACTCCTCGGTTTATCACCTGGAGTTTGTCGATGCGGTTACCGCCCTTATTGATGTACTTGAGATCGAATTCCAGCGACTTTCGTGTCGGCGCGCTGCTGGGGAGCCTCCTTCCTAGCGCCAATCCGTCTCCGGGCGGAGGGGGCGCGGTGAAGTCCCCCGTTGTGTGCCAATCAGTTCCCGAGATGTCGATCTCGCAACCCGCCGTCCTAAGACGACTTGCGAGCGCTTGGCGGCTAGCCGTCGAATTGTTCAGGCGAATGGCATGGCGACCCGCGACGTCGCTGAACGGGCGTACCTCACCCACCTCGACAAGAACGGTACGCTTCGCGTCCCGTCCAAGCGCCATTCCAGCCTCGAAAAGCACATTGGGTCGCGCCTGTGGTGCAGGCAACATTTCGGTGTCCGTCTCTCCGTGGGCATACCGAGGCTGAAGGTACGCGACTTCATCGGGAGTCATAAGAACGACAATCGCCGTGGCGTGCTCGAAAGCAGCGTCCAATACCTGACCGATGTAGGGAGAACCTTCACCTGTCAGCTCGACTGCCGTCGTCCACTCCATTGGAGAAAGATTGATGCTCCTAAGGAAATCAAACATCGATTTGCGAAGAGCGTCATTTCGCCCGTGCACGACGAATACTGAACGAGTGTTTCTAGGAATTGTGTTCATCGGGGGCACCTCTCGGGTTGTCCGTGCTCCAACGTGCCGAGCATAGAACTAACCCTCGACATCTTTGGGGATTGTCCGCTATTCGGGCAGGTCGCACAAAAAGGTTAAATAGCGCGTGGCGCGGCGCCGTGTTCTCAGCCGGCGGCAGCCGCAATCATGTGAGTATGTCAGTTGACGATCCCATACCAGTTCGGCCGGCGGGGCTGGCGGGTCAAGGCGTGATCAGTGAAGTGCGTGGGCGGGCCTTGGGTCGGGCGGTCCCGGAGGTCTTCTCCATGACAGTGGACACCTCTGACGGGCAGGTTATCTCCGCACGCATGCCCCAGCCCGCGGGCCACATTCCAGTTCGCGGTCAGGCCTACTACTCGATCACTGGCCCCGAAAGATTCGACAGGTGTCCGATCTGTGGGGAAGTGCCCGCGGACGTCCGCGAGCACGTTCCGCCGCATTCAATAGGTGGCCAGGTCCTGACGTACACCTGCGCCGACTGCAATCACAAGTTCGGCACACTCGAATCCCAACTGCTCAACTGGTACCGAGAATCCGTGAACATCCGAGTTCGCGGCGAGGGGCTGCAGGGCCATCGCAACATCGGAGAGGCGCTCGTGCGCGAAGCGTCGGATGGTTCGATGCTGCTCATCCCGACCAACGATTTTCACGCCGACGTGCAGGCTCTCCTTGAATTGGGCAGGGCTCGTATCGCTCCGCAACCACGCAATCCGGACAAGATCCAGGTCAGCGTAGTGAAGTCCGCCTATCTGTCAGCGTGCGCATTCCTCGGAGAGATTCCGAATACACCCCGAACAGTGGCGCTCAGGGCGGAGCTTGTAGCAGCACGCGACACTCGGCGAGGAGAAACGCTGCAACTCGGACCAGTGACTCGATCCATCGCCGTCCACCGCGGCCCAGAAGAGCCCGAGCCTGGTGCGCTTACACTCCTTCGGGTTCGCGCCCTGGCGCCGCGCGCGTGGTGGATCGGTTGGAACAATTCAGTCTTCGTTGAGTGGCCGTTGAAGCCCTCTTTGCTGCTTCCCGCGATCAGGAGACTCAACCTTGCGAGCCCAACTGCAGAGTCGAATGAACCAGTCGAGCTCGCAACCGGCTTGGATGGTTTATGACCCACGTGCTTCCAGCACCGCCTAGACGCGATGGGATGGCAATCGAGCCGGACCAAGCGTGCTCCAGCGACAGCCCTATCCGCCCACCGAAACGACGCACGTCTGTCCTCGCTGACCACGAACCCATTTAAGATGTGGGCAAAATGTGGGCAAACGCCTCCGTGGACCACCTAAATATAATCCAACTTCCGCCTAAACAAGGGGAAGTTGACTCCTACCACGCCGTGCCCCGGCAGGGACTCGAACCCTGACTGGGACGATTTTAAGTCGTCTGCCTCTGCCAATTGGGCTACCGGGGCGGGCCAGCCGCGGCCACCGACCGCGAGCTACCTCTTGGCGATGATCGGCGCTGACTTCTTCGCGTCGTCCTTGGCGGCGGCGGGCGCATCCGCAGCGGGCTTCGGGCGTGACGCGAACTCCTCGAACACAGCGCGAGGAGTGGCGCGCGCTCCGAGCTCGACCTGGTCGCGACCGAGGACGAAGTTGAAGATCCAGTTGCCGAAGACGCGGATCTTGCGCTCCCACATCGGGATCGCGAGTCCGTGGTATCCACGGTGCATGAACCACGCCGGCAGTCCCTTGATCGCGATGTTGCCGGACTGGAAGACGCCGTTGCCGACGCCGAGGCCAGCAACCGCTCCCGCGTTCTTGTGGAAGTAGTCCTTGGGAGCCTCATCGCGCAGCACGGCCACAATGTTCTGAGCCAGGAGCTTGCCCTGGCGGACAGCGTGCTGGGCGTTCGGCACGCAGAAACCGCCGACGCCTCCACCGGTCAGGTCGGGGACGGCACTGACGTCGCCGGCACCCCAGGCACCATCGACGACACCGTCATCGTTGATGACACGCATGTCGGCCTGCACGCGCAGGCGACCGCGCTCCTCGAGCGGCAGGTCGGTGCCGCGCAGCACGGGGTTGGCCATGACGCCGGCCGTCCAGACGATCGTGTCCGAGTCGAAGCTCTCGCCGGTCGACAGCTCGATGTGCCCGCCGACAGCCGACGACAACTGCGTGTCGAGGTGGATCTTGCCGCCGCGCTCGGCGAGATCCTTGATGACCCAGAGGCTCGTCTTCAGCGACACCTCGGGCATGATGCGTCCCATCGCCTCGATGAGGTGGAAGTGCACATCGTCGAAGCTGAGGGTCGGGTAGAGCGGCAGCAGCGATGAGGCGAGGCTGCGCATCTCGGCGAAGGTCTCGATTCCGGCAAACCCGCCACCGACGACCACAAACGTCAGCAGGCGGTCGCGCTCGGGGCCGGCCGGGAGGTTGGATGCCTTGTCGAAGTTGGTCAGGAGCCGGTCACGAACCGCCATCGCCTCTTCGATGTTCTTCATGCCGATGGCCTCGTCGGCCACACCGGGAATCGGGAACGTGCGGGACACGGAACCCGCGGTGACGACGATGACGTCGTAGTCGACATCCCACGGCTCGCCCACCTCCGGCGTGATCGTGGCGGTCTTGGCGGCGTGGTCGATCGCGGTCACCTTTGCGGTGATGACATTCGTCTTCTTGAGGTGCTTGCGGTGAGGAACGACCGCGTGGCGCGGCTCGATGGTGCCAGCGGCCACCTCCGGCAGGAACGGCTGGTAGGTCATGTACGGGAGCGGATCGACCATGGTGACCTCTGCTTCACCGCGGCGCAGCCACTTTTCGAGTTTGCGAGCAGTGTAGAAGCCGGCATAGCCGCCGCCGACGATCAGAATTTTAGGCACGAGTGGTGGTCTCCTGAAGGAAAAGTTCTGGGGTCAAAGTTCGCCACCTAATCTACTCCGTCTCGCGAGCCGCTCTGACCCGCTGGATTCCCAGCACCACTACAGCCACGAACGCGGCGAGAAAGAACAGAACGACCGCGAGCGGTATACCGACGTTCCGCAACAGCGAGACTGTGGGCAGGATGGTGCCGAGCGGAGACTGCGGCCCCGCGGAGTCGGGCGCGACCGGGGCCGCCGTGCTCGTCGGCGGGGAGCTGGGCACGGGAGCCGGCGCGGGTACCGCGGTGCTCGGCGCCCTGCGGTGAACCGTGATCCATTCGGCCAGGCTGCCCATGGGATTCTCTGAGACGCGGGGCACCGATGCCTGCACCGCAGCCTTCGCGTCGATGAGCCCGAACCCGTAGATGGCGTCTGCACCGGGTGCGCCGGCATCCTTCGCCGTCGAGACAACGCGGTTGATGACGTCGTTAGCGTCGAGGCCCGGATGCGCGGCCCGCACCAGCGCGACCACCCCCGCGACGATCGGGGTCGCGCCGCTCGTTCCGCTCCACTTGACGTGCTGCCCGCCGGGGATGACCCCCACGAGCTGCTCGCTGGGAGCGGAGACCGCGATCGTGATGCCCTGGGAGGATGCGTCGAAGCTCGCCTTGCCGTTCGTGTCGACCCCCGCGACGGTCAGCACGCCCGGCATCGTCGCCGGGGCTCCCACCTCGGTCGTTCCGCTGCCCCGGTTGCCCGCAGCTGCCACCACGACGACATCGTTCTCCATCGCGTAGAGGAACGCGTCGTCCCAGCTTTCCGGCCAGTCGAGAGTGTTGCGCGTGAGCGACATGTTGATGACGTCGGCGCCCTTGTCGACGGCGTACCGCACAGCTCCGGCAATCTGGTCGTCCGAGGTGCTAGCGCCCTCGCCGAAGCCGATCGAGATGGAGAGGATGGATGCCGCCGGAGCCGCCCCGATCACGCCGTCGGTCGCGCTCGTGCCCCTGCCCGCGGCGAGCGACGCGACCATGGTGCCGTGTTCGGGCCCGTCGGTGCCCACGGGCTTCTGCCCGTTGGGAGAACCGAGCCCCGAGAAATCCGTGCCACCGACAACGGCGCCCGCGAGCTCCGGCACGCTGCCATCCACCCCGGTGTCGATGACGGCGATAGTGACGCCGGCACCCTGGGTCGTCGCCCATGCCGCGCGGATGCCGTAGCTGTCGAGCCAGTACTGGTCGTCTCGCACGGCATCGGCAGAGGCCGCCGATCCGCCGAAGAGAACGGATGCCGCAACCGCCGTCACGACTGCCGCAGCCCCCCAGCGCCTGCTCACGGGGTGTCCGCAGCTGAGTAGTCCGCGCACTGGCAGACGCTCGGGCTCCACCCCGAGCGCTCGAGTGCGACGTCACCGATCGGATTCACGCCGGGCCCGGCCGCGAGGCTGTGGCCCACGAGGGCGTGCAGGCATTTCACCCGGTCGGGCATGCCGCCGGCCGAAATGCCGTTGATCTCCTCGACGACGTCGAAGCTCTCACGATCGGAGATGTACGACATATGCGCGTCGCGGTATGCGTCGTGGATGCCGTCGTCGGCCAACAGTCCGGCCAGTTCCGGCATCACGCTGTTGGCTTCGAGAGTCGATACCGCGGCCGTCGCCGCCGGGTGGGTCAGGTAGTAGAACGTGGGGAACGGAGTGCCGTCGGTGAGTCGCGGTTTCGTCGACACGACGGTCGGGGCGCCGCACACGCACCGCGCCGAAATCCCGACCACGTCTCGCGCGGGTCGGCCGAGCTGGAGGGAGACGATCCGCACATCCTCTGCGGTCGGAGCGTCGAACGGCGGCCTCACGGGGTCACCGCATCCGGAACGCCGAACGCCGGCACCTCGAGTTCGACGGGTGGGGCATCCGTCAGTCCGGCGGTGAAGATCGAGGAAAGCAGGGTACTGGTCCAATCGACCTGGGTGGTCTGGATCTGGTCGCTGATCGGCAGGCCGTTCTGGGTGACCACGGGGTCACCGCCACCGAGCACGAGGTAGCTCACCTCGCCGGGGAACACGTAGAACAAACGCTCCCTGGCCTGTGACTTGACGTAGGCGGGATCACTCCACCGGGCGACGTTGTCGTTGAGGTCGTCGACAGCCTGCTGCGCGTTATCCACGTCCTGCTGCAGGGCGGTGAGTTGCTGGCGTTGTTCGATGAACACGCGAAGATTCGGAGCCAGCACGATGACCGCCAGGATCAGCAGCGACAGCATGAGGAAGGTGAACCCCGAGAGTCGGATGGTGCGCAACCAGTGTTCCGGCGCGCTCTCCTGCGGAAGCGACACCGGCACTCGAGTCGTCATTCGCCTGGCCATGGGTTAGAGCTTAAACGACGCGAGTCATAAACCCCGCCGCGACGGGGCCGCTCACCGGAACGGGCGCCGCAACCGATGGTCGCGACGCCCGTTCGTGTAAAGCGTGTTACTTGCCGAACCTCGGGAAAGCGCTGCGGCCGGCGTAGACCGCGGCGTCGCCGAGCTCCTCCTCGATGCGCAGCAGCTGGTTGTACTTCGCGACGCGATCGGACCGGGCCGGCGCGCCGGTCTTGATCTGTCCGGAGTCGGTCGCCACCGCGAGGTCCGCGATGGTGGTGTCTTCGGTCTCGCCGGAACGGTGCGAGATGATCGTCGTGTATCCGGCGCGCTGTGCCATGGCCACCGCGTCGAGCGTCTCGGTCAGGGTGCCGATCTGGTTGACCTTGACGAGGATGGAGTTGGCCGCCTTCTCGTCGATGCCGCGCTTGAGTCGGGTCGGGTTGGTGACGAACAGGTCGTCGCCGACGAGCTGCACCTTGTCACCGAGCACTGACGTGAGGTGGGTGTAACCGGCCCAGTCGTCCTCGTCCAGCGGGTCTTCGATGGTGGCCAGCGGGTAATCGTTGACGAGGCCCACCCAGAATTCGGTGAGCTGCTCACCCGAGAGCTGCTGGTTCTCGAACGAGTACACGCCGTCCTTGTAGAACTCGGTCGCCGCGACATCCAGGCCCAGAGCGAAGTCGACGCCCGGCGTGAAACCGGCGGACGAGATCGCGTTGACGATGAAGTCGAGGGCTGCGCGGGCACCGGGAAGGTCGGGCGCGAATCCACCCTCGTCTCCCAGGGCGGTGTTCTGGCCGGCCTTCTTCAGCTCGGCCTTGAGGGCGTGGTAGACCTCGGTGCCCCAACGGAGGGCCTCCGAGAAGCTGTCGGCGCCGATCGGCAGCACCATGAACTCCTGGATGTCCAGGGCGGTGTCGGCGTGCGCGCCGCCGTTGATGATGTTCATCATCGGGACGGGCAGCGTGTGGGCGTTGGGGCCGCCGAGGTAGCGGAACAGCGGAAGGTCGGCCGAGTCGGCGGCGGCCTTCGCGACCGCGAGGGACACACCGAGCAGTGCGTTGGCACCGAGCTTCTGCTTGTTGTCTGTGCCGTCGAGCGCGATCATCTCGGCATCGATCAGGCGCTGGTCTGCGGCGTCGAAGCCCTCGATGGCGGGGCCGAGCACGTCGAGAACCGAGTCGACGGCCTTCAGAACACCCTTGCCGCCGTAGCGCTTGGGGTCGCCATCGCGCAGCTCGTACGCCTCGAACGCACCGGTGGATGCGCCGGACGGCACTGCCGCACGCGTCACGATTCCGTCTTCGAGCAAGACCTCAACCTCGATGGTCGGGTTTCCCCGGGAGTCGAGGATTTCGCGAGCGCCAACTGCTTCGATCAAAGCCACAGGGGTATCTCCTTATAGTGAAAAAGCCGGGACGTCAGTGGTGGTGTCCCGAACAAATCCTAGTCCCGGTCGGGAAACAGGCCGGAGAACACTGTCCCATTATCGAGCCAACACCGCAGTGCCGCGTTGAAGAGATCGGGGCTCTCGACATTCCACTGGTGGTGGAGTCCCCTCGCCGTCGCAACGAGGCTACCGGGGATGCCGTCCCGCACGGCATCGAGCGATCCGCCGGTGATCGTGGCCGAGTCCAGAGATCCCGCGACGGCCAGGGTCGGCGCCGTCACCGTCGCGAGCACGTCGCTGGGGATGCCCAGTCGCACCTCCTCGAGGATCGCACGGGCCGTCCGCACATCGATGCCGAGGCCCGTGTCGATGAGCTGTTCGGCGTCATCCCCGCTGAGTCCGTAGGCCTTCGCGGTCGCCGCCCAGAACGCGCGCTGGTTCCACGCCACCAGTGAGAGCCTGCCGAGCAGCACGTCGCGGCGGCGAGGCGGGGCAACCTGGGCACTCGCGAGAAAGAGGCTGGAGACGAGTCGTGGATGCCGCGACGCGAGGTGCACCGCGACGGTGGAGCCGAGCGACAACCCGACCACGTGCGCCGGCACCTCTCCGAGCACGGCGGCCAGGGCATCCGCCGCCTCGGCCGTCGACCGCCACGGGAGCTCATTGCTGTCACCGAACCCGGGCAGGTCGGGCACGAGAATGCGGTAGTCGCCGAAGGCGGGAACCTGCGGCCCCCACATCCATCCCGCGACCGTACCGCCGTGCAGCATGAGCAGCGTCTCGCCCTGCGGATCGCCCAGTTCACGGACTTTCATCGGCCCGACCGTCATGATCCGAGGATCCGCTCACCGTTGGCGATGATGCGGTCGAGCGCTGCGGCGAGCGCGGGCTCGTCGACACCGTGGTCGAGGCCATCCTGGTGCTGCTCGAGCCCGGCCCATGCCACGGTGACGAGCCCGGCGCCCTTCCTCGAGAGGCTCACGATGTTGGCGCGGGAGTCAGCGGGGTCTGGCGCAACGCGGAGCAGTCCTGCCTCCACGAGCGCGGACACCCGTTGGGTGATGGATGCCCGTGACACGTCGAGCGCGGTCGCCACCGCCCGCTGGCTCGGCTCCCCCATGACGCGCACCATCAGCAGCACGAGGAACAGGGCGTAGCGGATGCCGTGCTCGCGGCTCAGGTACGCGTCGGCGACGCGGTCAATGAGCGCGGTCGCCCGGTGCAGCTTGAAGGCCGTGCTGGAGGTGATGTCGTCGTTCATATTGTTAAGTAGTTAACAATAAGAGGGGGTTCGCGTCAACCTAGCTGCTTGAACTCCGGTGTCACCGTGGTGGCGTCGACGAATGCATAGGAGCCGAAACCGGCAGCGACGAGCTGGTCGAGCAGCGGTTTGACATTCTTCGGCCGACGTTCCACCCTGACCCGGCGACCGTCCGCGACGAGGGCAGCTTTCAGGCCGAGGAGGGCGGCGGGCGACATCGTGGGGTCGTGGATGAGGGCGACGGCATCCGCCACCTCGGAGCTCTCGAGTTCGACCAGCTCGACGATCCGCTCGAACCCGAGCGAGAAGCCCACAGCCGGAACGTCGCTGCCGAGGAAACGGCCGATCATGCCGTCGTAACGTCCACCGCCACCGAGCGAATAGTTCACCGACGGGTGTGCGACCTCGAAGATCGTGCCCGTGTAATAGCCCATCCCCCGCACCAGCCAGGGATCGAACTCCACGACATCGCGGCCGACGACCTCGGTCGCAGCCTCACCGATCGCGGCGAGTTCGGCGACCGCCACGGGGTCGACCCCCTCGGGCAGCGCCTTGCGGATCGCGGCCTCACCGAACGGCAGCAGCTCTGTGGCGACGGGGCGCGTGAAAAACTCGTTCAGGGCGTCGACCGGTCCCGCGGGAAATCCACGGTCCCTCAGCTCGGTGATGACGCCGTCGTGGCCGATTTTGTCGAGCTTGTCGATGGTGACGAGCACCGGCTCATGTTCCTTCGGCGGGAACCCCAGCAGCTCGAGCGCGCTCGTGAGCAGTCGGCGGTCGTTGATGCGGATGCTGCACCCGTCGAGCCCGAGAGCGTCGATCGTCGCGACCGTGGCTGTGATGAGTTCGACCTCGGCGATCGGGCCGGCCTCGCCGATGATGTCGATGTCGCACTGCACGAACTGGCGATAGCGACCCTTCTGGGGTCGTTCCGCTCGCCAGACCGGGCCGATCTGGATGGATCGGAAGACCGTCGGGAGCTCTCCGCGGTGGCTGGCGTAGAAACGGGCGAGCGGAACCGTGAGGTCGAACCGCAGCCCGAGGTCTGCGAGGTCGAGCGGCTGGTCGGCGGCGCGGAGGTCGTCGGTGGTGAGCGCGCGCTTCATCACCGCGAAAGCGAGCTTCTCGTTGTCTCCGCCCAGGCCGGCGTGCAGCCTGTCACTGTCCTCCATGACGGGCGTCTCGATCTCGTCGAAACCATGTGAGCGGAACGTGTTCCGGATGACGCCGAGCACGCGTTCGCGCTGCGCCTTGTCTGCCGGCAGGAAATCGCGCATGCCGCGGGAAGGGGTGACCGATGATGCCATGGTTCGATTCTGTCGCACTTGTCGCGATTGGCCAGCCCGCACCTGAGCCACGCTCACCCACTCGTCACCCCGGTATCCCCAATTCGGGGTACACTGAGTGGGCGGTCGTGACGTTGACGTATGTCCGAAAACCAGCTGCCAGCGCTTGGAAAGTGTTGATAAAACATATCCATATGACGAACCGGTAGGTCGGGTAATCCTGCCGGTTCTGGGGTGCGCTTATTCCCACGATGTTTTCGTCGAGGTTGAATTTCGTGCCTCGGTGCCCTCTCCATTCGGGTTGGAGAGGGCACCATCCCCACAGCTCGCCTGTGACCCGCCGGAAACCCTCCCGCGACCCGCCAGCGACCCGCTCGCGACCCGTTAGTCGGACGTGCCGATCACCCCGGCATCGGATGCGGCCTCGATCTCGAAATCGCGGATCTCCTGCTGCAGGCCCCGAAGCGCCGACCGCAGCGCACGCTCGGAATCGAGCCCGTTCGCCTTAGCGGATGCCACGATCGCCAGCAGCAGCGGACCGAGCTCGTCTTCGTCGGTGACGTTGACGGCTCCGGGCAGCGTGGCATCGAGCAGGCCGACCTTGTGTGCGCGGCCGAGGAGTTTGTCGGCGAGCGCGAGCGCGGGCATCCGCTGTGGAATCCCGTCGAGCACACTCGTGCGGTGCGGTTTCTCGGTCTTTTTGAGGTCGTCCCAGACGGCCATGACGTCGTCGGCCGTTTCGGCCACAGCATCACCGAACACATGTGGATGTCGCCCGATCATCTTCGCCGTCATGTGCGCGGCCACATCCTCGAGGGTGAACTGGCCAGCTTCGGCCGCGATGTCGGCATGGAACACCACCTGGTACAGCACATCGCCGAGTTCTTCGATGAGCTCGTCTTTGTCCCCCGTCTCGATGGCGTCGACGAGTTCCCACGTCTCCTCGATGAGGTACTGCACGAGCGATTCGTGGGTTTGCTCCCTGTCCCAAGCGCAGCCACCCGGGGCGCGCAACCGTTCGAGCACCGCAATCAATTCGTCGAGTTTCGGATGCGGTGCGCTCTGGGGCTGGGTCATGCTTCAATCCTTGCACTGGCCGGGGCTCGGCTCGTGGGCGGGCCAACTACCCACGGCGACCAGCGTGGGCCGGCGTAGCGGCGCCATGCGCTCTCGCGCGCTCAGTTGCGGGTCATCAGGCGCTCGCGCGCCTTCGGTCACCGGTCGCCAGTCATCAGGCACTCGCGCACCGTCGGTCGCCGGTCGCCGGTCGCCGGTCCCCGGTCGCCAGTCCCCAGTTGCCAGTCACTCTTGCTCCATTGATCGCCGGTCGCCGGTCCCCAGTTGCCAGTCACTCTTGCTCCATCGGTCACCAGCCGCAAGGCACTCGCGCGCCATCGGTCACCGGCCGTCAGGCACTCTCGCGCGCAAGGTCTCGCATGGCAGAGCTCTTCGACGGCATCAGGATCGGCGCTTGACCCGGATCTATGTCCGGCGGTGGCACGAGCCAATACTGAGATCCCTTTCGAGTGATCTCCCACCCGTTGTTGTGAATCAACAGATGATGGTGCCGGCACAGCAGGATTCCATCTGCGACGTTTGTGCTTCCACCGTCCCGAACCCATTGCTTCACGTGGTGGGCTTCGGTCCATGACGGCGGCCGCTCGCAGCCGGGGAACCGGCATCCGCCATCCCGTGCCGCGAGCGCAATCCGCTGACGGTGCGTGAAGAGACGCTGATCCCTGCCGACATCGAGTGGCTGGCCCTGATCGAAGAGGATCGGCATAACCGCTCCCGCGCAGGCGAGCCGTTGGACGGTCTGAATCGAGATGGGATCCGGCTGGCCCTCGAGTCGCCCGCACCCGATCCCTGACGCCAGAGCTGTGGCCGTCACCAGCACACGAACCGACGGAGCGCCAGATCCCAGCAGCGCAGAGTCGTCGGCTGCGGCGCCGTGGCGCAACAGTTCGAGGAACACGTCAGATGCGAGCTGCTCGGTGGTGCGCGGATCGGCGAGGATGCGCTCGGCCGTCGTCTCGAGTTCCCCGCGAAAGCGCGGACCACCGCGGCGCGGGGATGTCGCCCGGTCGTAGAGTTCGGCGGCGACAGCGGCGGACTCGGGATCGAGGAGCCACGTCAGCCGCCCCATCCCATCCGGCTGCCTGGTGAATCGGAGGGATCGACGCTCGCGTCGTTCACGCTCCCTGTCTGCGACACCCAGTTCGTCGAGTTCATCGCGGAGTTGGCGCGCGCGGCGGAAGAGTCGGTCGGGATCGAGAGTGGCAGCCTCGGCGACGAGTTGCTCCGCAGTCGACGCCAGCATGGGGATCGAGACGGTGAGAGCAGGCTCACCCAGCCCTGACTGGATGGCGTCAGCCGAAGCGACGGGAAGGGATCCCGCCACGAGCGCGCCGCTTACTGCGACGAGCCACGGCCTCTGCGGAGTGCTCGCGAGCTGGGAGTCCCTGGACTGGAGCCCCACGCGCACAGCAGCGCTGGCCTCCCGAGCGGTGGACCGCGCGGAGACGCGGACAAGCTCCTCCGGAGTGCGGTAGCCGTTGCGCTGCGCGAGCCCGGAATGGCCCAGGGACGGAGCTGACCGATGGGCGATCTCTCCAGCGATGACGGCCGCATGAGCTTCGACCAGTTGGCGTTCGCGTGCCGCCAGGCGATGGAGCTCCAGCAGGGTCCCATCATCGAGATCGCGATAGTCGATCGCCGCAGTCGAAACGAGTGTGAGAGCGTCAACCGCGGATGACATCAGAGCACTCAGCGCACTCAGCGCAGACGCCACCGGCGCTGCTGTCTGGGTGCTGATGAAGGTCATACGACAATTCTTGACCTCGAACACATGTTCGACAATAGGTTCCGACACATCTTGGGATAAGTCATTCGAGCCGGGGCTGTGGAGGACAGGAACGCGGTGGTGTTGCGACAGAGAAACCCGGTATCTGGAGGCGGGAAACGCAGTGGTGGTGCGAAGGAGAAACCCGGTATCTGGAGGCGGGAAGCGCGGTGGTGGTGCAACGGAGAAACCCGGGATTCGGAGGAGCGGAACGCGGTGGTGTTGCGGCGGAGAAAGCCGGGGCTGTGGAGGGCAAGAACGCGGTGGTGGTGCGGTGGAGTAACCCGGGATCGGGAGGTGGGGACCGGGTGGCCGACGATGAACCCCGGCCGCGGCATCCTGAGCAGAACGTCACTCGGGAGGGCACCCCAGCCCCTGAATCACTCTCGCCCAATAGTTCACCTGCGCCGAAGTCGTGGCGAGCACCACGAGCTCTCGCGGCGTGAACATCGCGGTGAGTTCGGCGCCATACTCCGGCGTGAAGTCCAGCGGCGTCGCCGACACTCGGCGCGCGTACTCGATCGCCATCCGCTCGAGGGGCTCGAATGTGTCGAGCGGGGCCAGTCCCTGGACGGCGGCGAGCTCATCCTGAGTCATCAATTTCTCCCAGCCCTCGGAGTTCATGCCCACGCAAAAGGGGCACGACACCGCAAAAGAGACGGCCATACGCACGAGCTTGAGCGTACGTTCGGTGAGCCGGCCGTCGTCGTGCGCGATGAGCGACTCGAGCACGGCCGACCCGACGGCGGCCTTCGGATACCACGCCAGCAGTTGCGCCGGCAGCAGCGCTGTGCCCGTGCGGCGCTGCGCGATCCGCAATCCCCATCGCAGGTAGAACGGCATGCGGTTCGGCGGGCTGAGGTAGGCGCTGGTGCTCATGAGACTCATCATCCCCCTGTTGGCGGCGCGCGGACCCTCCCGCCGACCTGTCAGAATCGTGCCATGCCCCAACGCTTCAGGCCCGTGCTTCTGGTGCTGCTCACCCTCATCGCGATCGTGGTCGCGGTGCTGCTCGGCCGGCTGGCCGGCGTCGGCACGACCGCAGTGACCCCGACCACGCAACCGGCAGCGGGCGGCATCCCGAGCGCCGCCACCGAGGCGACAGTCGAATACGTGCACGACGGCGACACCCTCTTCCTCGCCGACGGCCGCAAGGTCAGGATGCTCGGAATCGACACTCCCGAAATCGGCGACAATCTCGAATGCTACGGCGACGAAGCGACCGGGCTCTTGCGTCAACTCCTCCCCGAGGGCACTCACGTGTGGGTTCTCCCCGACATCGAGCCGCTGGACCAATACGGTCGCTCATTGCTGTTCATCTATACGGATGACTCCACCAACGTCAATCTCGAGATGCTCAGGCAGGGCGCCGCCGAGGTCGAAATGTATCGGCCGAATCTGTTGTTCCAGTCCGAGATCGAAGCGACTGAGCGCTCTGCCGTCGATGCCGGAGCCGGCATGTGGGGCGCCTGCTGACAGTCGCTGCTGCGACACTGGGAGGCGTGACAGATACGCGAAGCGCAGCCCTGGCCATCCTCCGCACCCTGGTCGGCCGGGACGACGCCCACTTCCACGACGGGCAGTTCGAGGCGATCACTGCACTCGTCGATGACGCGAGCCGGGCTCTCGTCGTGCAGCGCACCGGGTGGGGCAAGTCGGCGGTGTACTTCGTCGCGACACTGCTGCTGCGCCAGCGGGGCGCCGGTCCGACCATCCTGGTGTCGCCGCTGCTGGCGCTCATGCGCGACCAGATCACCGCGGCATCCCGCGCGGGCGTGCGCGCGGTGGCGATCAACTCGACGAATCCGCACGAGTGGGCCGAGATTCAGGCCCGGCTTCAGGATGACTCGGTCGATGTGCTGCTCGTGAGCCCGGAGCGGCTCAACAACCCGTCGTTCCGCGAGACGCAGTTGCCTGACCTCGTCGCGCGCACAGGACTGCTCGTGGTGGACGAAGCGCACTGCATCAGCGACTGGGGCCACGACTTCCGCCCTGACTATCGGCGACTACGCGACCTGATCGCGGAGCTGCCCGCCGGAGTTCCGGTGCTCGCCACGACGGCGACCGCGAACTCGCGCGTGGTGGCCGACGTCGCCGAGCAGTTAACTGGCGCGGTGGAGCTTGGGCAATCGCGCCAGCGATTGCGCGACCCCAGCGCCGACCGAGCCAGCGAGGTCGGTTCAGTTATAACCATCCGCGGTCCCCTCGCCCGTCGCTCCCTCCGCCTCGGGGTGCTCCGGCTCCCGGATGCCGCCGCGCGGCTCGCCTGGCTCCTCACCCACCTCGGCGAGCTTCCCGGCAGCGGCATCATCTACACGCTCACGGTCAGCGCCGCCGAGGACACTGCGCGGCTGCTGCGCGATGCGGGCCACGACGTGCGGGCGTACACCGGCCAGACCGACACGGCCGAGCGGCAGGATGCGGAGGAGGCGCTCAAGCGCAACGAGGTCAAGGCGCTGGTCGCCACGAGCGCCCTGGGCATGGGCTTCGACAAGCCCGACCTCGGGTTCGTGCTGCATCTGGGCGCTCCATCCTCTCCCGTCGCGTACTACCAGCAGGTGGGCCGTGCCGGCCGCGCGACAGAGAACGCTGACGTCTTGCTGTTGCCCGGCCCGGAAGACGAGGCGATCTGGGAATTCTTTGCGACGGCATCCATGCCCAGCCAGGAGAGGGCCGAGGCCGTGCTCGCCGAGCTCAGCGACCAGCCGCTCAGCACCCCCGCGCTCGAGGCGAGGGTCAACATCAAGCGCACGCCGCTCGAGTTGCTGCTGAAGGTGCTCGACGTCGACGGCGCGGTGCAGAAGGTGCGGGGCGGGTGGGTGTCGACGGGGCGCGCGTGGCAGTACGACCGCGAGCGCTACGAGCACATCGCCGCGGAGCGCAAGGCCGAGCAGCAGCACATGCTCGACTACGAGGCGCTGCTGGCCGGGGAATCCGGGTGCCGCATGCAGTTTCTGCAGCGGTCGCTCGACGACGACACCGCGACCCCGTGCGGGCGCTGCGACAACTGTGCCGGGGCGTGGTTCTCTGCCGATTTGGCTCAGGATGCCACGGCGCAGGCCGCGACGTCGCTCGACCGTGTCGGGGTGCCGATCGACCCGCGCGCGCAATGGCCGACCGGTTCCGCCGTCGCCCGCGGCAACATTCCCGCCGCCGAGCGGATGCTGGAGGGCCGAGCCCTGGCCCGCCTCACCGACCTCGGCTGGGGTGGAGCGCTGCGAGCCCTGTTCGCTGCGGGAGCGGTGGACGCCCCGGCCTCCCCCGCGATGCTCGCCGCGTGCGTGCGGGTGCTGGCGGGGTGGGGGTGGGCCGAGCGCCCGGTCGGTGTGGTCGCGATGCCGTCGCGCGGTCATCCACTGCTCATTGATTCGGTGGCGCGAGGGTTGGCCGCCGCTGGCAAGCTCCCGTACCTGGGGGCACTCGACTACGCGAATCCTCCGCAGGGTGGGCCGGGCGGCAACAGCGCGTTCCGCCTGGCGCAGGTGCACGACGCTTTCTCGGTGCCGTTCCCGCTTCCTGACGGGCCGATCCTGCTCGTGGATGACCTCGCCGACAGCCGCTGGACGCTCACCATCGCCTCCCGCGAGCTGCTGCGCGCGGGCGCTGGCGGCGTGCTGCCGTTCTCGCTCGCGCTGCGGTAGCGGGATTCAGTCCAGGCTGCCGCGCGGCGCGATCCACAGGTGCGGCTGCCCGGTCACAGAGGCGATGTGTTCGAAGTCGGCGTCATAGTGCAGAATGACCGCGCCGTGATGCTCAGCGATCGCAGCGGTCATCAGGTCAATGATTCCGGCGGCTCGATGCTGGCCCCGTGTCGCCATCCTGAGCTGGGTCTGGCGCGCACGGTCCGCGATCCCTTCGGTGATGGGCAGGTTGACGTACAACCTGCTGCGCGCATCCATGATGTCCCGCACGTCATCAGCTGAGCGTCCGGAGTATCCCGCTTCGAGATCGACGGTGACGCAGGTAGCCGCCAGTCCATCCGCAATGAGAGCAGTGAGCGCCTCCCCCACCGCAGCGACCCGAACTCTCGCGAATGCCGACGTGTCGACCAGGTAGAGATGCCCGGCCCTCGCCGCAAAGGTCATCGGCGCGCTGCACTCATCACGTCGCTATCGCCGATGTCGGCCCCGACGCCATAACCGTGGCTGGCATCGAGCGCCGCGGCGACGCGTTCTCGCCGGCCCGCTACGAAGACCAACGCCGCGTTCACCGTGTCTTTTTTAGTGGATGTTCCGAGCTCGACCGATGCGGCAGCGAGAGCCTCATCGTCCAGATCGATAACAGTTTTCATATACACGATCGTAAACCTCATATACATCAAGCTCAATAGAAGGAATTCAGCTAGTCGCTGCTACCCGCGGTCGACCTCGACCCGGGCATCCACGTCAGGGCATGCCTGCTGGAGGGATGCCTCGAGCCCGGCGTCCGCGGTGATGACCCGAACCGGGCCGCCGATGGCCGCCACGACCTCGCAGAGTTGCTCGACGGGTGGGACTGCCCAGGCTCCCGTGTCGCGGTACTGCTGGTACGCGGTGAAGGCGAAGGCCCGCAGCACCGGGTCTCCCGTGCCAGTGCCGTTGCCGAGCTCGCCGCCGAGCTTGAGCGCGATCCAGAAGTCGGCGAAGGCTTCGTCGGGTTCGCCCGAATCCCAGAGGATCCCGGGGTTTGCGGGGTCGGAGTTGGCGAGGATGAGGTCGACCGACCGATCCCCCGATGCCCAGACCGCTCCGCTCAGGATGCGGTCGAGCGGCGGACGCACCACGTCGGCGCGCTTGAGCGGCGGGCCGAGGCTGGCGGCGATGACCACGAGCACGGCCACTGCGACCATGCCGAGCAGGGGACGCCGCGTGCGCGACAGGAGCCCGAACGCGAGCGACAGGGCGATGACCCCCACGACGATGGCGGTCTGCCAAAGGAACTTGGCGGGGTAGTAGCCGGTGAGTCCGCCGGAATCGCGCGCGAGAAAGGTGAGCGCCCCGATGCCGGTCACGGTGGCAGCGACAACGACGATCCCTCCGGAGAGCAGCGGCTGCTGAGAGCGGAGCAGCGCGGAGCCCGCGACCACCAGCACGAGCGCGACGGCGACCACGGGGACCACAGAGGGCAGTCCGTGGCCGGGGATTTCGAACGCGGATCCTTCGGTGGACAGCGCGGGGGCGGAGGCCACAGCGAGCCACACGATGGCGGGGACGACGGAGGCGATCACGGGGAGGGCGGTGCGGGCATCCATGGTCCTGAGGGTCGACCAGTGGCGCACGGTGAGCGCGATGATGAACCCGGCGGGCAGCACCACCCAGGGGCTCCACGTGGCCAGCAGCAGAGTGGCGATGCAGAACTGTAGGGCGAGCGCGGCGACGATCCGGCCGGGCGACGCGAGGTAGATGAGCCACGCGGCGAGCGCGATCGGCAGCACCAGGTGGGCGTTGAGGTAGCCGTATTCGATGGGCAGGCCGGCGACGAACCAGGTGAGCGGCAGCAGCGATCCGGCTGCGCTGGCGACGGCGACCAGCCCGATCCGCGAGCGCTGGACGATGGATGCCGCGACCGCCCCCATCCCGAGCGCGGTGGCCGCGAGCAGCAGCACCCACACCGCCCCGAACCCGGCGAAGTCGTGGGCGAGCAGTGCGGCGGGGTCCCCGGTCGGGCGACCCGGTGCGATGCCGAGCGCGAGCAGCGCGGCGGTCAGGGGCACAGGGTTCTCGGCCCCTCCGAGGGCGACTCCGTTCCTCTCGATGACGAGGCCGGCGAAGTAGAGGTTGTTGTTGGAGTCGCCGTTGAGCGGCCAGCTCAGCGGCGCCGCACCAGGAAGCACTTTCGCGATCGCGAGCGTGATGACCCAGGCCGCGCCGCCCAGTAGCGCCGGCACCCACACGGCGAGCGCATGCCGCCCCGGCAGCCGCCACGCGCCGGCGCGGGTGGCGAGCAGGGCGCCGACGACTCCCCCGGCGATGGCGACAGTTCCGGTGGAGATCAGGATGCCGGCCCCGGTGAATCGCCCGAGCACCATGGTCGCGAGCAGGACGAGCACGGTGACGACACCGACCGCTGGCACGCCGAACAGGTGCCCGAAGCGTCGGGTCGCAAGCATCACCCACGGCAGCGCGCACACGCCGACGACGGCGAACGGGATGACGGCGAGCACGGACTACCTGCGCGCGGGCACGAGCGGCGCGGGCGTGGTCATGGTGTCAGCGTAGTTGGGAGGGTGGGGTGACGCGGTGCGGGCCGCGCGGCTTGGATCTGCCGATCTGGCTCGGATGCCGCGGCGTAGGCTGCGACATCGCTCGACCGTGTCGGGGTGCCGATCGACCCGCGCGCGGAGTGGCAGACCGGTTCGGCCGTCGGCCGCGGCAACATCCCCGCCGCCGAGCGGATGCTGGGGGGCCGGGTCTGGGTGCGTCTCACCGACCTCGGCTGGGGTGGAGCGCTGCGAGCCCTGTTCGCTGCGGGAGCGGTGGATGCCCCGGCCTCCCCCGCGATGCTCGCCGCGTGCGTGCGGGTGCTGGCGGGGTGGGGGTGGGCCGAGCGTCCGGTCGGTGTGGTCGCGATGCCGTCGCGCGGTCATCCACTGCTCATTGATTCTGTTGCGCGAGGCTTGGCGGCGGCCGGTCGTCTGGACTATCTGGGCGTGCTTGCCTACGCGAATCCCCCGCAGGGTGGGCCTGGCGGCAACAGTGCCTTCCGCCTGGCGCAGGTGCACGGCGCGTTCACGGTGCCGTTCCCGCTTCCTGACGGGCCGATCCTGCTGGTGGATGACCTCGCCGACAGCCGCTGGACGCTCGCCATCGCCTCCCGCGAGCCGCTGCGCGCGGGCGCTGGCGGGGTGCTGCCGTTCGCGCTCGCGCTGCGGTAGCGGGCTTCGAGCACGCCCGTTCGGCGCCGCCCCGCCCGTGCGCACAGGCACCCTCGAGCCGTTGCTCCATTGCGCGCCGCTGATGCGCCGAGCGCTTGCGTTCGACTCGCAACGCGGGGCGTTCATCACGTCGGCTTCGTCGATATATAGCCCCACCTCGGAGCCCACGGCCGGCGTCGAGCGCGGCGGCCACCCGCTTAGTTCCGTTAGCCACGAATGCCAGCGCGGCGTTCACGGCGCCTGTCGACGCTGCCGCCAAGGTCTTGTCGTCGATATCCATCGCTACTCTTATATGCCCGTTAATGCGAACACTGTATACATTCATCAACCCTGACACCGGATGCGAGTTCGCCCCCCGGCATCAACATGGACGCGACGAGGTCGCAATACAGGGGGCCGGGACGTGGTGTAGTCTCAGGCGCCCGGCGCTGCCGGTGCCCCCTCGCGTTGTGACGCCCCTGAAAGCAACGATGATGCACATTTGGGAAACTTCACGCGTCTGGGACTGCCAGCCGCGCGCCGCCATGACCGAGGTCGGACGCCCTCGATAGTGTTAGCGCAGCCTGAGAGGAGAGACCATTGACAAATTCAGCATCACGTCCCCGCTTCCGATTCGTCGACCTTTTCGCGGGGCTTGGCGGGTTTCATGTCGCGCTAAAGGAACTCGGCGGGCATGATGTGTTCGCGGCGGAATGGGAACCGGCGCTGAATACGCTCTACACCAAGAATTTCGAACTGGAAGATGTCTGGAAAGACGTCAGTGACCTCAAAAACGCAGCCGTTATCTCTCGTGTTGTACCGGACCACGACGTGCTGACTGCTGGATTTCCTTGCCAACCGTTTTCGAAAGCCGGCGAGCAGCTTGGGTTCGAGCACACCCTACAAGGTCAATTGTTCTTCAAGGTTTTCAATATTCTCAAGGTGAAAAAGCCTCGGCACTTCATCTTGGAGAATGTTCCGAATATTCTTAGGCACCGAGACGGCAAGACGCTGCGGACGATGATCGCAAAGCTTGAAGGCATCGGGTATGCCGTCAAGATACACCGCTACTCGCCCCATGACTTTGGCATCCCCCAGGTGCGCGAACGCGCTTATTTTGTTGGCTCACTCGACGGGCTAGACGATTTTCAGTGGCCGAAGGAGTCGGACGACCCAACCGACATCAGGGCAGTAATTGACGCCAAAGCTACTGAAGTGCGCGGTATCCCGAAGCAGACCGATCACGCAATTGATATGTGGGATGACTTCCTCAAGCGATCACCCGCTGGCGTGAAACTGCCTTCTTTCCCGATCTGGTCCATGGAGTTCTTAGCCACTTATCCGTATCAGGATGAGACGCCCCCAGCGCTTTGGAAGGAGCTTGGACCCATCGGGCTTGCGTCGGTTCGCGGTTCGTTCGGGGTTCGTCTGGACCAACTAACCATGGAGCAGCAACACGAGAGAATTCCAAGCCACGCTCGCCGGGCTGGGGACTACGTCTTTCCTCGATGGAAGCAGACCTTCATCAAACAGAACCGGGAATTTTACCAATCCAATATGGCCTGGATCGATCCTTGGCTTGCGAAATGGCGACCTTGGGACCTTCCCTCGAGCCTTCAGAAGTTTGAGTGGAACGCACAGGGCGGTGAGCGGCGAATTGATGCGTACGTCTTGCAGGTGCGCGCCTCCGGAATCCGTGTCAAAAGGACGAAGACGGCACCGAGTCTGATCGCCATGACACATACGCAGGTTCCGATCCTCGGCGCGGATCTCGCTGGTCACCGCCGCTACATGACTCCTAATGAGTGCGCGAAGCTCCAGAGCCTAGACGGCATAGCCCTCCCAAAAAGCGACCTTGCCGCGTACAAGGCCCTCGGTAACGCCGTAAATGCGCGCGTAGTGCAGGCCATTGCAGAGCCTCTCCTGGCAGACCTCATCACTGGCGACGGCCGCGAGCCACTCTTGGCGGTCGCATAGCGTCGAGCGAGCCGCAAGTCAGAAATGTTTCAAGCGCGCAGAACAAGGAGCTTCATGATGACAGACATGACAAATGTGGATGAGATCACCGAGGAAGACTCGCGTACGCAACTTCAGGAGAGAGTAGCGGAATCGCTGGCGGAACTTTCCGAGGCAAGTGATGCTCCAGTCGGCGTTCAAACCTGCGCCCCGTTCACGGCCGTCGAAGTCAGTTTCGCGTCCGAAGAGTGGATGTCGCGCCTAGGGGACGTTCAAGGCTGGCTGAAGCTTGAATACGACCTATCGACGACGGATGCGGCTTCGTTTATAACGAGCCTCGCGGCCGCGCTCAGGTTCGAACCTGGTGCGACTGGCACTGAAACAGTAAGCAACGTATTTCAGCTGACGGAGACCGCACTCGAACGATTGAGTGAGCGCGCCGAATACGCCGCCCGAGTGCATTAGTCGTTTCTCGCCGAGATCGAGTCCGATGGGGGAAGTAAGGCATCCGCCACTGCTTCATGGGCGGAGGCCTGGACTGCCGAAGAGGATGCGTCATCTAACGACGTGCCGCCAACGCCGGTGACGGCACGAGCTGCAGTGTGGCCAATCTCACAACTCACCGGCAGGAAACTCAATCTCACCCCTTCGTACCAACGAGGCGATGTGTGGCGTTTGGGCGATCGACAGGCGTTGATTGAATCGGTTCTCCGAGGCATTCCTCTTCCGTCCGTGATTCTGCTTCGTACAGGAGCTAATACACCGCACGATGTTGTCGACGGGAAGCAGCGCTTGACTGCCATCCTGCGATTCGTGGGGAAACACCCCACCGCGGTTGCGACGGTCGCCAATGCCGACAAGCTTCATCCGGAGGTGGGCCTGCAGACACTATTCGAGACGAACTATCCGAAATTCCGCAGCGCATGGAAGCGCTATATGGGTGAGCCTCTGAGCGCCCGGCTCGAGGATGAGTTTTACTTCCCATTCAAACTGCGTAGCGATGCCAAGGGTGGTCTTGTCGGTGCCGACTTGGAGCCCCTCCGCGGAAAGTACTTCACGGAGATCGAAAAGAACATTATTAGGGTCGCTGACGAGGAAGTAACAATTGGGGATCTATTTGGTGCCGTTGTGGCGCACCAGGTACCGGTGCTCGAGTACACGAAGGCGGATCCGCGGCAGATTCACGAGGTATTCAAGCTCTACAACAAGCAGGGTATGCATCTGAACGCGGAAGAGATTCGCAACGCCGTCTATCACGACGTGGAACTCACCCGCGCAATTTTGTTCGCGGCCGATGACGCGAGCGCACGTAGCAGCATCGCCGATGCCGCCCCGTCCATCGTCGGTATTCCAGACGTGGACAACCTCGGAAGGACACTTGCCGACTACGGTTTCGGCGAGGCGCGCTATCGCCGCACAAAAGTGCTCGGCTGGATTGTTGCGACCCTCGTTAACGATTCGCAGGGAAAGCTATTGCCTTCGACAGCGCGCCATACCGATCTGCTGCTGGACAAAGTTCAGGAAAACGAGGCGCACCCGCTGCGCCAGCCAGCTCGGATTGGCGATCTATTCGGGCTTATTGGACGGGCCGCAAGCCTACATTCAGCCCACGATGAGCTCTGGCCTGATAAATTTCGCGGCGACGGCAAAAGCAGCAAGTGGCAAGACCTTCGACTGGTTGGTTCCCTTGTCGGTATCGCGATTGCAACCGCAGCGTCGCCGAATGACATCGAGGAGCGGATTGTGTCGTCCGCCGATTCGATACGCGCAGCCGCCCAAGACGAATGGAAGCGCCCAGAGAAGACGCAAACACGCACACAGTGGGACTTCATAGCGAAGATTGCCATGGGGGTCGTCGAAAAGCTAGGCGTCGATGTCTCAGCGGCCTCTGACATCATTCGCACGCGCTTCGGCTCGTCCGGAGTTGAGTCACTCCGCGGCTCTATGCTTCCCCCGAAGTCTGAGTGACGAGCGCAGCATGCCCGAAAATCAAACCGAGCGGGTGTACCTAGACACCCTTTCGCCTTCGAGTGATCAATGGTGGGATCGCTATCTCGCCCAGATGACTCGGATGACTTCGACGGCTCGTTTTGCTCTAGCAACGGACAGCACTTACATCCTCGACCGAGGCATTTTTGGGGCAGGTGATCCAACTGCAACCACCTGGCCCGCGGGCCGAGTTCGCACCGGTCTTGTTATGGGTTCGGTTCAGTCCGGCAAGACAGCATCAATGTTCGGCGTAACCGCGATGGCACTCGACCGCGGCGTCAATGTGGTCATCATTCTCGCGGGTACGCGCACCTCGCTCTGGCGCCAAACGTACGAGCGACTGGCCGAACAACTGGACGCAGGAGACGAGGGGGTAGCAAAAGCTACGCGACGGTTGTTGTGCCCGGCTCCCGGTGGGGCACTCTCTGGCGCATCGAACTCGCTTCAAGACACGTACCGCCTTTCCTCCGCTCAAGTACGACGCAAGCTCCGCGAAGGGCGACCGTTGATTATCGTGGCCATGAAACAGACCGATCATCTTTATGCACTGGGAAGCGCACTGCGCCGCAGTGTTTTCGACGCCATCCAAGATCTTGGTGACCCAGTTCACATGCTCGTACTTGACGATGAGTCCGACGATGGATCTGTTCTGGACGCCGCGATCGAAGCGGGTCAAGACCCGCTTTCGCCCAGCCTGAAGCAGATCCCCCGCGCTATCGCAGACCTTTGGGAACCACGATCGGCGGCGGCGCCAGCGAACCTGTTCACTACCTACGTCGGATACACGGCCACGCCCCAGGCCAATCTCTTGCAGGAGGATCAAAACCCGCTATCCCCCCGCGACTTCGTAATTGCCTTGCGAACGCCCCTCGACGTTGGACTTCCGGTGGATCCCGAAGATCTAACTGAAGCGCCCCAGGTTTGATGCCGCATCCTTTTGAGTTGGAAGGATGTATGTCATGCCTAAGAAGATCGATCCCGCGCTGCGTGAGCGCGCTGTC
>NZ_JADOVB010000009.1:0-5542 GCF_015752305.1 Salinibacterium sp. CAN_S4
TCGCTCTGCGGGGGTGGCTGATGAAGGTGTTGCTCTGGGTGAAGCCGTGTTGCGGTGGAGGTCAGGAGCGTCCGATCCTTGAGAACTCAACAGCGTGCACAATGTCAAATGCCAAAAACCCGTTCGGGGTTTGGTGCTGATCCTATTTCGGGGTTGGTGTCTTTCTCTGACGGATTCCTTTGGAAATAGATTAAACAACAAAGCAAGTCCAGTCTGGTTCTTTGGAATCGGTTTGGTTTGTTCTGTCAGTTTCAAACTTGCATCGTGATGCCTATTCCGGCAGATCGGTGCGCTAGATGTGCCGGGTCACTTGTGGCTTGTGCAGTCAAACATTTATGGAGAGTTTGATCCTGGCTCAGGATGAACGCTGGCGGCGTGCTTAACACATGCAAGTCGAACGGTGAAGGAGAAGCTTGCTTCTTTGGATCAGTGGCGAACGGGTGAGTAACACGTGAGTAACCTGCCCCAGACTCTGGGATAAGCACTGGAAACGGTGTCTAATACCGGATACGAGCTTCAGCCGCATGGCTAGGAGTTGGAAAGAATTTCGGTCTGGGATGGACTCGCGGCCTATCAGCTAGTTGGTGAGGTAATGGCTCACCAAGGCGACGACGGGTAGCCGGCCTGAGAGGGTGACCGGCCACACTGGGACTGAGACACGGCCCAGACTCCTACGGGAGGCAGCAGTGGGGAATATTGCACAATGGGCGCAAGCCTGATGCAGCAACGCCGCGTGAGGGACGACGGCCTTCGGGTTGTAAACCTCTTTTAGTAGGGAAGAAGCGAAAGTGACGGTACCTGCAGAAAAAGCACCGGCTAACTACGTGCCAGCAGCCGCGGTAATACGTAGGGTGCAAGCGTTATCCGGAATTATTGGGCGTAAAGAGCTCGTAGGCGGTTTGTCGCGTCTGCTGTGAAAACTGGAGGCTCAACCTCCAGCCTGCAGTGGGTACGGGCAGACTAGAGTGCGGTAGGGGAGATTGGAATTCCTGGTGTAGCGGTGGAATGCGCAGATATCAGGAGGAACACCGATGGCGAAGGCAGATCTCTGGGCCGTAACTGACGCTGAGGAGCGAAAGCATGGGGAGCGAACAGGATTAGATACCCTGGTAGTCCATGCCGTAAACGTTGGGAACTAGATGTAGGGGCCATTCCACGGCTTCTGTGTCGCAGCTAACGCATTAAGTTCCCCGCCTGGGGAGTACGGCCGCAAGGCTAAAACTCAAAGGAATTGACGGGGGCCCGCACAAGCGGCGGAGCATGCGGATTAATTCGATGCAACGCGAAGAACCTTACCAAGGCTTGACATATACGAGAACGGGCTAGAAATAGTCAACTCTTTGGACACTCGTAAACAGGTGGTGCATGGTTGTCGTCAGCTCGTGTCGTGAGATGTTGGGTTAAGTCCCGCAACGAGCGCAACCCTCGTTCTTTGTTGCCAGCACGTCATGGTGGGAACTCAAAGGAGACTGCCGGGGTCAACTCGGAGGAAGGTGGGGATGACGTCAAATCATCATGCCCCTTATGTCTTGGGCTTCACGCATGCTACAATGGCCGGTACAAAGGGCTGCAATACCGCAAGGTGGAGCGAATCCCAAAAAGCCGGTCTCAGTTCGGATTGAGGTCTGCAACTCGACCTCATGAAGTCGGAGTCGCTAGTAATCGCAGATCAGCAACGCTGCGGTGAATACGTTCCCGGGCCTTGTACACACCGCCCGTCAAGTCATGAAAGTCGGTAACACCCGAAGCCAGTGGCCCAACCGCAAGGAGGGAGCTGTCGAAGGTGGGATCGGTGATTAGGACTAAGTCGTAACAAGGTAGCCGTACCGGAAGGTGCGGCTGGATCACCTCCTTTCTAAGGAGCATGTGCTGTCGTCCTCTGTATACAGGGACGTAAAGACAGCCAAGCTGCACTGGCCTGTTCGGGTCAGGCAGCGCTCATGGGTGGAACATTGACATTGTGGCCAGGTAAGAGTCTTGCCTCTGAGTACATCAGTCGTGTTGTTTACAACACGGTTGGTCGGAACGGATGCTCTTCTCGAGTCTGGTCTTTTGCACGCTGTTGGGTCCTGAGGGACCGGGCCGGCGCTGTCATCTTCGGGTGGTGGTGTCGATCGGACCTCTGGACCATCGCACCGAAAGGTGCAACGGTCTTCGGATCCTGTTGTGACTGGCTTTGGCCAGGCGCGGGGGATACCGCCCGTATTTTGAGAACTACACAGTGGACGCGAGCATCTTAGATTCGACCTGAAAGGGTCGGATCACATAAACGATGACTCCTGACTGCGTTTCTTCGGAACCGTATTCAGGTAATCATTGGTCTATCTCAGGGCTTCGGCCCTGCGATCGATTCAAACTCATGTGATATCAATTTTCTAAGAGCAGACGGTGGATGCCTTGGCATCTGGAGCCGAAGAAGGACGTATAAATCTGCGATAAGCCTCGGGGAGCTGATAATAGAGCTGTGATCCGAGGATTTCCGAATGGGGAAACCCCGCTGGGCGTTGCAAGACGACCCAGTGACTCCCGCCTGAATATATAGGGCGGGTAGAGGGAACGTGGGGAAGTGAAACATCTCAGTACCCACAGGAAGAGAAAACAACCGTGATTCCGTTAGTAGTGGCGAGCGAAACCGGAAGAGGCCAAACCGATCATGTGTGATAGCCGGCAGGCGTTGCATGGTCGGGGTAGTGGGACTTTTCAGCTGTTACTGCCGTACAGCAAGAATTACAACGCAATATAGACGAATGGGATTGAAAGCCCAGCCATAGACGGTGCCAGCCCGGTAGTCGAAATGTTGCAATGGTTCGAAGAGTATCCCAAGTAGCACGGGGCCCGAGAAATCCCGTGTGAATCAGCCAGGACCACCTGGTAAGCCTAAATACTCCCAGATGACCGATAGCGGACAAGTACCGTGAGGGAAAGGTGAAAAGTACCCCGGGAGGGGAGTGAAATAGTACCTGAAACCGTCTGCTTACAAACCGTTCGAGCCTCCTTAGTAGGGGTGAGAGCGTGCCTTTTGAAGAATGAGCCTGCGAGTTAGTGCTCAGTGGCGAGGTTAACCCGAGTGGGGCAGCCGTAGCGAAAGCGAGTCTTAATAGGGCGTTTTAGTCGCTGGGTCTAGACCCGAAGCGAAGTGATCTATCCATGGCCAGGTTGAAGCGACGGTAAGACGTCGTGGAGGACCGAACCCACTTCAGTTGAAAATGGAGGGGATGAGCTGTGGATAGGGGTGAAAGGCCAATCAAACTTCGTGATAGCTGGTTCTCTCCGAAATGCATTTAGGTGCAGCGTTGCGTGTTTCTTGCCGGAGGTAGAGCTACTGGATAGCTGATGGGCCCCAAAAGGTTACTGACGTTAGCCAAACTCCGAATGCCGGTAAGTGAGAGCGCAGCAGTGAGACGGTGGGGGATAAGCTTCATCGTCGAGAGGGAAACAACCCAGACTACCAACTAAGGTCCCCAAGCGTGTGCTAAGTGGGAAAGGATGTGGAGTTGCACAGACAACCAGGAGGTTGGCTTAGAAGCAGCCACCCTTGAAAGAGTGCGTAATAGCTCACTGGTCAAGTGATTCCGCGCCGACAATGTAACGGGGCTCAAGCACACCACCGAAGTTGTAGATTTCATGTATTAGCCCGGCACTTTGGTGTCCAGGCGCATGGAGTGGTAGGAGAGCGTCGTGTGGCCAGTGAAGCGGCGGTGTAAACCAGCCGTGGAGGCCACACGAGTGAGAATGCAGGCATGAGTAGCGAAAGACGGGTGAGAAACCCGTCCTCCGAAAGACCAAGGGTTCCAGGGCCAGGCTAATCCGCCCTGGGTAAGTCGGGACCTAAGGCGAGGCCGACAGGCGTAGTCGATGGACAACGGGTTGATATTCCCGTACTGACGAAGAACCGCCCAAGCTAATCCAGTGATGCTAAGTGTCTGAATCCCTGTGACGGATCCCTTCGGGGTGAAGCGTTGGGCCTAGCACACGACCCTATGCTGGTGCGGTTAGCGTATTAACAGGTGTGACGCAGGAAGGTAGCTGAGCCGGGCGATGGTTGTCCCGGTCTAAGGATGTAGGGCGAACGATAGGCAAATCCGTCGTTCATATAGCCTGAGACCCGATGGGTAGTCCTCACGGACGAAATCAGTGATCCTATGCTGCCAAGAAAAGCATCGACGCGAGGTTCAAGTTACCCGTACCCCAAACCGACTCAGGTGGTCAGGTAGAGAATACCAAGGAGATCGAGAGAATCGTGGTTAAGGAACTCGGCAAAATGCCCCCGTAACTTCGGGAGAAGGGGGGCCTGAGGCGTGAAGGGATTTACTCCTGGAGCGTTTGAAGGCCGCAGAGACCAGTGGGAAGCGACTGTTTACTAAAAACACAGGTCCGTGCTAAGTCGCAAGACGATGTATACGGACTGACGCCTGCCCGGTGCTGGAAGGTTAAGAGGAACGGTTAGCCGCAAGGCGAAGCTGAGAATTTAAGCCCCAGTAAACGGCGGTGGTAACTATAACCATCCTAAGGTAGCGAAATTCCTTGTCGGGTAAGTTCCGACCTGCACGAATGGCGTAACGACTTCCCAGCTGTCTCAACCGCGAACTCGGCGAAATTGCACTACGAGTAAAGATGCTCGTTACGCGCAGAAGGACGGAAAGACCCCGTGACCTTTACTATAGCTTTGTATTGGTGTTCGGTGTGGCTTGTGTAGGATAGGTGGGAGACTGTGAAGCTTGGACGCTAGTTCAGGTGGAGTCATTGTTGAAATACCACTCTGGTCACTCTGGATATCTAACTTCGGACCGTAATCCGGTTCAGGGACAGTGCATGGTGGGTAGTTTAACTGGGGCGGTTGCCTCCCAAAAAGTAACGGAGGCGCCCAAAGGTTCCCTCAACCTGGTTGGTAATCAGGTGTCGAGTGTAAGTGCACAAGGGAGCTTGACTGTGAGACTGACAAGTCGAGCAGGGACGAAAGTCGGGACTAGTGATCCGGCAGTGGCTTGTGGAAGCGCTGTCGCTCAACGGATAAAAGGTACCTCGGGGATAACAGGCTGATCTTGCCCAAGAGTCCATATCGACGGCATGGTTTGGCACCTCGATGTCGGCTCGTCGCATCCTGGGGCTGGAGTAGGTCCCAAGGGTTGGGCTGTTCGCCCATTAAAGCGGTACGCGAGCTGGGTTTAGAACGTCGTGAGACAGTTCGGTCCCTATCCTCTGCGCGCGCAGGAAATTTGAGAAGAGCTATCCCTAGTACGAGAGGACCGGGATGGACGAACCTCTGGTGTGTCAGTTGTTCCGCCAGGAGCACCGCTGATTAGCTACGTTCGGAACGGATAACCGCTGAAAGCATCTAAGCGGGAAGCCGGCTTCAAGATAAGATTTCCATGACTTTTAGTCGAGAGGCTCGCAGCTAGACTACTGCGTTGATAGGCCGGATGTGGAAGTGGGGACTAAAGACCCACGGAGCTGACCGGTACTAATAAGCCGATAAATTGATAACACCCCACCTCACCGGAGCGTGTGTTGAAAAACACTCCTCCGATGGTGAATGAGAACG
>NZ_JADOVB010000010.1:0-1297 GCF_015752305.1 Salinibacterium sp. CAN_S4
TGGGCTGCTGCGGATATCTCGGACAGTGGGCCCTCTTAAAATGAGGGTTCACTGAAAGTAGAGAACCGCATGACCGCACCACGCCGGAAATTTACTCAAGAGTTCAAAGACGAGTTGTGCCGCGAGGTGATCAACACGTCCAAGCCGATCAAGGATGTGGCCGAGGCCTACGGGGTCGGTCCCGAGACGCTGCGCAACTGGCTGAACAAACATCGCGAAGCGAACGGCGGCACCGAGACGGAGCTGACGCTCCCGGAGCGAGCCCGTCTGAAGGAGCTCGAGCGGGAAGTTCAGGAGCTCAAAGCTGAGGCGCAATTCTTGAAAAAAGCGGCCGCTTACTTCGCGCGGGAGCAGCGATAGTGAGCAAGTACGGATTCATCGACTCCCAAAAAGCTGAGCCCAAAAACCGGAATCCAGTCGTGAACATGTGCCGCTGGTTGGACGTGTCAACGTCTGGTTTTTACCACTGGCGGACGCGCCCGCAATCGGCGACGTCGGCCCGCCGAGAGGTCCTCGTGGAGCGGATCAAGTACCACTTCGAGCAGACCGAGGGAACCTACGGGTATCGCCGAATCCATGCAGACCTTGTCGCCGAGCAGACGGAGTGTTCCCCCGAACTCGTCCGGCAGCTCATGCGCCAGGAGGGCCTCGTAGCCTGCCAGCCACGACCCTTCCGCGTCACGACGGAGGCCGATGCGCTGGCCGCGGCGAACATGCCCGACCTCGTCAAACGCGACTTCACCGCCGACCGTCCGGGGGTGAAGTTCATCGGAGATATTACCTACATCCACACGTGGCAGGGGTTCGTCTACCTCGCCACGGTCATCGACTGCTTCTCAAAGAAGGTCGTGGGGTGGTCCATCGCCGATCACATGCGCACCGAGCTTGTCGAGGACGCTCTCAAGAATGCCGCTGCAACTACCCTGATCCTGCCGAACGCAATCTGGCACTCCGATCGCGGAAGCGTCTACACCTCAGCCGCTTTCAGGACCCTCGTGACCAGTCTGGGCATGCGCTCATCCATGGGCCGCACCGGGGTCTGTTGGGACAACAGCATGGCGGAAAGTTTCTTCTCGATGCTCAAGAACGAGCGCGTGTATCGGACCGTTTACGCGACCAAGACGCAAGCTCGCAGCGACATCATCCGCTACATCGAGGGGTTTTACAACAGCCGTCGCCGGCACTCAGCGCTCGGTTACCGACGGCCCAACGAAGTCCACTATGGTTATCAGCAGCCAGCCCTGGCAGCGTAGACGAATCCACTAATTCCGCTGTCCGAAATCCCCGCAGCAGCCCA
>NZ_JADOVB010000011.1:0-1048 GCF_015752305.1 Salinibacterium sp. CAN_S4
GTAAGTTACGGCGGTATATTGAGATCCGGCGTCCGAATGTGCGCGCAGTTGCTGAGGTTGAATCGGGCGGCCCTGGCGGCTGCGTTCCCAAAGACTCATCCGCAGCGGGATCATCACCAGCTCGACGTGCTTAGTGGTTTGCGCGTGCCAGGCGACGATGCGTTGTGAGAACACATCGACGATGAACGCAACATAAACCCACCCGGCCCAGGTTCGGCAATACGTAAAGTCCATCACCCAGGTGTGATCCGGGCGCGGCGCGGTGAAGTCCCGATTCAACAGATCTCCGGCACGGATCCCGTCTTTGGCTGGGATCGTGGTGCGGATGCCCTTGTCCCGGCGGATGCCCTGCAGTCCGAGCGCCCGCATAGCCCTGTCGATCGCTCCGCGGGATGCGCCGGGGATCGTGGTGCGCCGGATCAGCGCGGTCATCTTGCGCCGACCATAGAGACCTTCAGGGGTGAGTTTTCGTAGTTGGCGCCCGGCGACGTCGACGGTGGTCCACGCGGCCTCGCGGACTGCGTTGGCCACCAGCGCGTCAGTGACCGTCCGGGTCGCGACCCCACCTCGCTTCCAGGCTCGGTAGGTGCGCGCGGCGATCTGGCAGCCCTGCTCACGCAGAACCCGACAGATCGACTCGACCGCGTGCCCCTCGGATCTCATCGTGTCGATGAAACCCATCATGAACGGTTGCGGGGGTCGAGTTCCCCCACGAAGAAACTCGCCGCCGCCCGCAGGATCGCAACATCCTCACGCAGGCGTGTGTTCTCCGCCTTCAGCCGCTTGATCTCCGCGTGCTCAACACTGGTCACCCCGTCACGGGTGCCGTCATCAATATCGGCTTGCAGCACCCACCGGCGCACGGACTCGTGCCCGACACCGATCTGGCGGGCAACGGCCGCTGACGCGGCCGTCAACGACGGATACTCCGACCGGTGCTCACGCACCAGCCGGACAGCGCGCTCACGCAGCGCGGGATCGATCTTCTTAGGCATGACATACATCCTTCCAACTCAAAAGGATGCGGCATCAAACCTGGGGCGCTTCA